>JASDRC010000023.1:0-62947 GCA_041442125.1 Polaromonas sp.
CACACGGCCAGCGCGGTGGCCTTGGTCGGCGGCGGCTCACCGCCCCGGCCCGGTGAAATATCGCTGGCGCATTGCGGCGTGCTGTTTTTAGACGAGTTGCCCGAGTTCCCCAGAGCCGCACTCGAAGCCCTGCGAGAACCGCTAGAGACCGGCTGCATCACGATTGCCCGGGCGGCGCAGCGGGCTGAGTTTCCGGCGCACTTTCAACTCATTGCCGCGATGAACCCTTGCCCCTGCGGCTACCTCGGCTCCAGCCTGCGCGCCTGCCGCTGCTCGCCCGAACAAGTAGCACGTTACCAAGGCAAGCTCAGTGGCCCCTTGATCGACCGGATTGACCTGCATGTGGAGGTCGGTGCGCTGGCGGCCCACGAACTGATCAACGCAGCGCCCGGCGAAGGCACGGCCAGCATCCGCCAACGCGTGGTCGCCGCCCGAGATCGCGCCGTCAGCCGCCAGGGCCGCGCCAACCAAGCACTGGAAGGCCAAGCCATCGACGCCCAATGCCAGCTAAATGCGGCGGCAGCGACCTGTCTCAACACCGCCGCCAGCCGGCTCGGCTGGTCAGGCCGCAGCATTCACCGCTGTTTGAAAGTGGCCCGCACCATCGCCGATCTGGCCGGCGCTGCACAAGTCGACGTCGGCCATGTGGCCGAGGCCGTGCAGTACCGACGCGCCTTGAAAGGGCTTTGATCAGGCTGTTGGACTGACGCGCTGGGCAACGCGCCGAGCCACCTGCCCCGGCGCATCGTCAGCCACCGGCACGGCGCCCAAAGCATGGCGCTGACCGTTGCAAACTTCATGGCTGATGGCCAGGTTGGCTTGGTGTGAGTTGCCGCCTTCGCTCAAAGGCTGGATGTGTTCCAGCGTGGCTGCCGCTTGCAGCACATGCTCGCCGCAAACCCAGCACGGCACCACGCCGTGCATCTGACGGGCGATGGTCTTGTAGATCTTGTCGCGAGTCAGGCCGAGTCGGCTCATCGAAGACTCACAAGTTCGGGGCCAGCAAACGCTCTAGGTCAGCGGCTTTGAGGCCGCGCCGTTTGGCCAGGTCGTGCAGCTGGTCGTCGCCGATTTTGCCGACGTTGAAGTAGGCGCTGTCGGGGTGGCTCAGGTAAAAACCACTGACGCTGGCGGCCGGTGTCATGGCCAAACTTTCGGTCAAAGCCATGCCGATGTCGTCGGCCTTGAGCAGGTCAAACATAGCCTCTTTGACGCTGTGGTCCGGACAGGCCGGGTAGCCGGGCGCCGGGCGAATACCCTGGTATTTTTCGCTGATCATGTCGTCGGTGCTCAGCGCTTCGTCGGCCGCGTAGCCCCACAGGTCTTGCCGCACGCGCTTGTGCATGGCTTCGGCAAAGGCTTCGGCCAGACGGTCGGCCAAGGCTTTGAGCATGATCGATGAGTAGTCGTCGTGGTCGTCCTGAAAGTACTTCTCTTTTTTCTCAGCGCCAATGCCGGTGGTCACAGCGAACACACCGATGTAGTCGGGCAGCGCTTTGGGGGCAATGAAGTCCGACAGACAGCGACTTGGCCGCATGTGCATCTTGCCGTCGGCGCCCTCGATGGCGGTTTTCTCGGTTTGCTGGCGCAGACCGTGCCAGGTCATGGCGACTTCGCTGCGGCTCTCATCGGTGTAGATCTCGATATCGTCGCCGACACTGTTGGCCGGCAGCAGTGCCATGACACCGTTGGCGGTGAGCCAGCGGCCGTCGATCAGGCGCTTGAGCATGCGCAGCGCATCGGCATAGACGCGCACGGCTTCGGTACCGACCACCTCATCTTTCAAGATCGCCGGAAACGGGCCTGCCAAGTCCCAGGTCTGGAAGAACGGGGCCCAGTCGATGTACTTGGCCAGCTCGGCCAAGTCGAAATTTTTAAAGACGCGGCGACCGATGAATTTCGGCACCGGCGGCGTGTAATGCGTCCAGTCGATTGGCGTGGCGTTGGCGCGGGCTTTGGCCAGCGGCCACATCGGGATCTGCTTTTTGTTGGCGTGTTGTTCGCGCACTTTGACGTAGTCGGCGTTGAGGTCGTCGATGTACTTGGCCGCGTTGTCAGACAGGAGACTTTGCGCCACGCTGACGCTACGGGACGCATCGGGCACATAGACCACCGGGCCTTCGTAATGCGGCGAAATTTTGACCGCCGTGTGGACCCGGCTGGTGGTCGCGCCGCCAATCAGCAACGGGATTTTCTTCAGTCGGAAGTGGTCGTCTTTTTGCATCTCGGCCGCCACATACTGCATCTCTTCCAAGCTAGGCGTGATCAAACCGGAGAGGCCGACGATGTCGGCGCCTTCGGCCTTGGCGCGCGCCAGAATTTCATGGCAAGGCACCATCACGCCCATATTGACGACTTCAAAGTTGTTGCACTGCAAAACCACCGTGACGATGTTTTTGCCAATGTCGTGCACATCCCCTTTGACGGTGGCGATGACGATCTTGCCCTTGGTTTTGACGTCGGCACCGGCCGCTTCTAGCAGCAGTTTTTCAGCTTCAATGTAGGGCAGCAAATGCGCCACCGCTTGCTTCATGACGCGGGCGCTTTTCACCACCTGCGGCAAAAACATCTTGCCTTGACCGAACAAATCGCCGACCACGTTCATGCCGTCCATCAAGGGGCCTTCGATGACATGCAGCGGCCTGCCGCCGTCGGCCTGAATCGCTTGCCAAACTTCTTCGGTGTCTTCGGTGATGAACTCGTTCATGCCGTGCACCAGTGCATGGCTGAGCCGCGCCCGCACCGGCAGGGCGCGCCATTCGTTGCGCTTGCTGTCGTCTTTGGCGCCGCTCTGAGCGGTTTCGGCGACTTCAATCAAGCGCTCGCCCGGCGTCAATTCGGCCTCACCCGGCTTGTAAACCGGCGTGCGGTTCAGCACCACGTCTTCGACCCGCTCGCGCAACACCGGCTCTAAGTCGTCATAGACGCCGACCATGCCGGCGTTGACGATACCCATGTCCATGCCAGCCTGAATCGCGTGGTACAAAAAGACGGTATGAATGGCTTCACGCACCGGGTCGTTGCCGCGAAAGCTGAAGGACACGTTGGAGACGCCGCCAGAGACTTTGGCGCCAGGCAAATTGGTCTTGATCCAGCGCGTCGCGTTGATGAAGTCCACCGCGTAGTTGTTGTGTTCTTCAATCCCGGTAGCGATGGCGAAGATGTTCGGGTCGAAAATGATGTCTTCCGGCGGGAAGTCGAGCTCGTCGACCAGCACCCGATAAGCCCGTTCGCAAATTTCTATTTTTCGCTGGTACGTGTCAGCCTGACCTTGTTCGTCAAAGGCCATGACCACCGCCGCCGCGCCATAACGTTTGAGCAATTTGGCCTGGTATTTGAACAGCTCCAGCCCCTCTTTCATGGAAATAGAATTGACGATGCCCTTGCCCTGAATACAGCGCAAACCGGCCTCAATGACACTCCACTTGGAACTGTCAATCATGATTGGCACGCGCGAAATATCGGGTTCGCTGGCGATCAGGTTCAGAAAGCGCACCATGGCCGCTTGGCTGTCCAGCATCGCTTCGTCCATGTTGATGTCGATGATTTGCGCGCCGTTTTCAACCTGCTGCCGGGCCACCACCAAGGCGGCTTCGAAGTCGCCATTCAGGATCATGCGGGCGAAAGCTTTGGAGCCGGTGACGTTGGTACGCTCACCGATGTTCACAAACAAGGAGTCGGTGCCGATGGCGACCGGCTCCAAGCCGGACAGCTTCATCGGCGGCACGTTGAGCAGGGTGCTGGCGTTGGCCGCTGTGGTGGCAGTTGCTGAGGGGGGGACAGATTTCGAAGACATGGACTCACCTTGGGACAAAGGTGAGCGTGGTTGCGGGAATCTACTCCCAAGCCTGACGAAACTTTAGATTTCGCTGCAACGCTCCTTGGGAAGGCACTTATCTTACCCGTCTCAAGGATCGCGCAGCAGCAACAGCATTTGTTCAACCGCATCACCGCAATCTCGGGGACCACGCAAACAGTGTTGCGCGATCGGTTCGACGAGGACCGTTTGGCCCGGCATGCCGGGCCGCTCAACGCGCAATTGCCCTGGTGCGCTCACAGTCACTTTGTAGTTCGGGTACTGACCGGTGATTTTTCCGGACAGCAAAGCATCCCAAGAGGGGGGCTTTTGACCGCAAGCCGCCAGCAATGCGGCGGCGGCAAGCAGCAGGCAGCGCCAGCGCGTCAAGCCGCCTCTTGGTAGAACCCGCCTGACGTCAAACCACGCGGGCCAAGCGGCGCCACCGCCAAGTGAATCGCCCCAATGTGCTCGGGCGTGGTGCCACAGCAGCCGCCGACGATGTTGACCAAGCCTTCTTCGGCGAACTCGCGCAGCAGGCGGCTGGTGACGTCGGGGGTTTCGTCGAAGCCGGTGTCGCTCATCGGGTTGGGCAGGCCGGCGTTCGGGTAGCAGCTGATGAAGGTGTCGCCAGCGACACGGGCCAGCTCTTGAATGTAGGGCCGCATCAGCGTGGCGCCCAAAGCGCAGTTCAGGCCGATGGCCAACGGCTGGGCATGGCGCACGCTGTGCCAAAAAGCCGTCACGGTCTGGCCGCTCAAAATACGGCCCGAGGCATCGGTCACAGTGCCGCTGATGATCAACGGCAAGCGCTCGCCAGAATTGTCAAAGTACTCGTCAATCGCGAACAACGCGGCCTTGGCATTGAGTGTGTCAAAGATGGTTTCGACCAGCAGCACATCGCTGCCGCCTTTGACCAGCGCTTCGGTCTGCTCGTAATAGGCTTTGCGCAGCTCTTCAAAGCTGGTGTTGCGGGCGCCGGGGTCGTTCACGTCAGGACTGATGCTGGCGGTTTTGGGCGTCGGGCCGAGGGTACCAACGACAAAACGCGGTTTGTCGGGGGTTGAAAATTTGTCACACGCAGCCCGGGCAATGCGCGCCGACTCGTGGTTCATCTCAATCGCCAGCTCGGCCATGTCGTAGTCGGCCTGGGCCACGGTGGTGGCGCCAAAGGTGTTGGTCTCGATCAGGTCGGCACCGGCGGCCAGATAGCCTTCGTGGATGTCCTGAATCACGTCGGGCCGGGTCAAGCTCAAGAGCTCGTTGTTGCCCTTGACGTCTTTGTGGAAATCCTTGAAACGCTCGCCCCGGTACTGCGCTTCATTCAGCTTAAAGCGCTGAATCATGGTGCCCATCGCGCCGTCAAGAATGGCGATGCGCTTGGCCAGAATGGCGGGCAGCGCCTGGCCGCGTGTGTAGTTAAAGGCTTTCATAGCGGCTATTGTAGAAAGGCGGCGCAAAAACCGGGCGACCGGGTCTTTCCCCGACAATAGCGGATTGCCCAAACCTTGGACCTTTTTTGCCTTCCACCGCACTTTCTACCGACCCATCGCCGCTGCGCATCTTGAGTGAGGTGTTTGGCTACAGCAGCTTTCGCGGCCCGCAAGAAGACATCGTCAACCATGTGGTGCATGGCGGTGACGCCTTGGTGCTGATGCCGACGGGCGGCGGCAAATCGCTCTGCTATCAAATTCCGGCGATCGCCCGGCAGCAAGCCGGCCACGGCGTGACGATCGTCATCTCGCCGCTGATTGCGCTGATGCACGACCAAGTGGGTGCGCTGCACGAAGCCGGCGTGTCGGCGGCTTTTCTCAATTCGACCCAGACCCAAGAAGAAAGCAGCGCGCTCGAAAAACAGCTGCTACGCAACGAACTCACGCTGCTCTACGCCGCGCCTGAGCGCATCAACACGCCGCGCATGAAGGGCCTGCTGGGCTCGCTGCATGAGCGCGGTCTGCTCAGCCTGTTTGCGATCGATGAAGCGCATTGCGTGAGCCAGTGGGGCCACGACTTTCGACCTGAATACCGCTCGCTGAGCCTGCTGCACGAAACCTTCCCCGACGTGCCGCGGGTGGCGCTGACCGCCACCGCCGACGCCCTGACCCGGCAAGACATGATCGAGCGCTTGAAGCTCGAAGAGGCCCGCGAATTTGTCAGCAGTTTTGACCGGCCGAACATCCGCTACACGATTGTTGAAAAAACCGACCCAACCCGACAGCTGCTGCGATTCATTGAAACCGAGCACGCTGGCGAGGCCGGTATCGTCTATTGCCAGTCGCGCAAACGGGTTGAGGAAATCGCTGACATGCTGCAAGACGCCGGCCTCAAAGCCATGGCCTATCACGCCGGCCTGGAAGCATCGGTGCGCCAGCAACGGCAAGACCGCTTTCTGCGCGAAGACGCCATGGTCATGGTCGCCACCATCGCCTTTGGCATGGGCATCGACAAGCCGGACGTACGATTTGTAGCGCATCTTGACATGCCGAAAAACATCGAAGGCTATTACCAAGAAACTGGCCGCGCAGGACGCGATGGTTTGCCGGCCAACGCCTGGATGGCCTACGGCCTGCAAGACGTGGTCAACCAGCGCCGCATGATCGACACCAGCGAAGTCGCCAGCGAAGAGTTCAAGCAAGTCATGCGCGGCAAACTCGACGCGCTGCTGACGCTGGCCGAAGACACCCGCTGCCGCCGGGTCAGCTTGCTGAGCTACTTCGGCGAAAACAGCCAGCCGTGTGGCAATTGCGACAACTGCCTGAACCCACCGGCGGTGTGGGACGCCACCATCGCCGCACGCAAGATGCTGAGCTGCATTTACCGCGTCCAGCAAGCCAGCGGCATCAGCTTTGGCGCTGGTCACATCATGGACATTTTGCGCGGCAAAGTCACCGACAAAGTCAATCAATACGCGCACGACAAGCTCAGCACCTTCGGCATTGGTGCGGAGCTGGCCGAGACGCAGTGGCGCGGCGTGCTGCGCCAACTGATTGCCAACAACATGGTGCGCGTCGACAGCGAAGCCTTCAGCACCTTGCAGTTGCTGCCCGACGCCCGCGCCGTGCTGCGCGGCGAAGTGACCGTGATGCTGCGCGAGCAAGCCGTGGGCGGTGGCGCCGAACGCAAAAAACGCGGCGTCAAAACATCCGCCAAAGGGATGGCCGAAGCCAACCTCAACGCCGGCGCGATGGAACGCTTGGGCAAGCTCAAGGCGTGGCGCGCCGAAGTCGCCCGCGAGCACAACCTGCCGGCGTTTGTGATCTTTCATGACGCCACACTGCGGGCCTTGGCCGAGCAAGACCCGCAGAGCTTGGGCGACTTGGAAGGCATCAGCGGCATGGGCGCGAAAAAGTTGCAAGCCTACGGTGCAGAAGTGCTGCGCGTCTGCGCCGCTAGCGCTTGAATCGCGCTTGAATAACCCATCACAGCTCGGGTTTCCGGCTTGTGCTTTACGCTTGCGCTAGCATTCCCGATTTGCACGCTGCATGATGCGGATGCATCCCCCCTATTTCGTTTCAAGGAGATTGCCATGCCCACCTTTGCAAGCCACTATCATCTGCGGGCATTGCTAGCCGGACTCTGCTTGAGCGCGGCCCTGCCGGCTTTCGCTGGCAAGACACTGGACGCCATCAAATCGCGCGGGCAAGTGGTGTGCGGTGTCAGCACCGGTGTGGCCGGCTTCTCGGCGGCCGACTCCAGCGGCAATTGGTCAGGACTGGATGTTGATGTTTGCAAAGCCGTGGCCGCCGCCACGCTGGGCGATGCCAACAAGGTCAAGTACGTGCCGCTGACGTCGCAGCAACGCTTCACGGCGCTGCAGTCTGGTGAAATCGATGTGTTGTCGCGCAACACCACCTTCAGCCTGTCACGTGACGCCTCGCTCGGCTTGCACCAAACCGCCGTGACCTATTACGACGGGCAAGGTTTCATGGTGCCGGCCAAGTTCAACATCAAAAGCGCCAAGCAGTTGAAGGGCCAAACTGTTTGCGTGCAGTCCGGCACCACGACGGAGAAGAACCTGAGCGATTATTCGCGGACCCACAAGCTGAACCTCAAGCCGGTGGTGTTTGAAAAATTCGAAGCTGCCAACGCCGCCTATTTTGCGGGCCGTTGCGTGGCCTACACCACCGATGCGTCAGCGCTGGCCTCGATTCGCAACAAGGAAGCCCGCACCCCGGCAGAGCACGTGATCTTGGCCGATTTGATTTCCAAAGAACCGCTCGGTCCGCTGGTGCGGCGCGGTGACGACGAATGGTTCGCCATCGTCAAGTGGGTGATTTACGGCCTGATTGAAGCCGAAGAATACGGCGTCACCCAAGCCAATGTCGAGCAGCTGAAAACCAGCGCCAACGACCCAGTGATCCAACGCCTGTTGGGCAGCACCGAAGACACCGGCCGACTGCTCGGCCTGGACAAAGAATGGATGCTGCGCGCCCTCAAAGCCACCGGCAACTACGGCGACATTTTTGAGCGCAATGTCGGCCCTAAATCAGCCATCGGTTTGCCGCGTGGTCTGAACAAGCAGTGGAACCAAGGCGGACTGATCTACGCCTATCCGCTGCGCTGAAGCGGCATGACGCCCACGCGCCAAGCCAAGCCGGCTGTCCCGCCGCAGAACAAATGGTCTTGGCGCAGCCGGGCTTTTCGCGGTCTGGTTTACCAAGCGCTGGCGCTGGTCTTGATCGCCATGGCGCTCTGGTACTTGGGGCACAACACGCTGATCAACATGCGCGAGCGTGGCATTCAGAGCGGCTTTGATTTTTTGACGCAAACCGCCGGCTTTGACATTGGCGAAAGCCTGTTTCCGTTTGACGCCCGCCAACCTTATTGGCAGGCTTTTTTGATCGGCTTGAGCAACACTTTGCGGGTGGCGCTGATCGGCATTGTCTTGGCCACGCTGATCGGTACCTTGGTGGGGGTGGGTCGCTTTTCGCGCAACGCACTGGTGCGCGGTGTGTGCGCTACTTATGTCGAGATTTTCCGCAACATCCCGATCTTGCTGCAATTACTCATGTGGTATTTGCTCTTCACAGAAGTGCTGCCGGCTGCGTCGGAGGCTTGGCAACTGGGCTCGATTTTCCTGAGCAAAGGCGGCATTAGTTTCCCCGTTCCCATTTGGTCCAGCGGCCATGCCTGGGCTGCGGTCGGCTTGCTGGCGGGCGCTATCTTGGCGTGGCTGTATCGACGCCGGGCCGTCGCCCATTTTGAGGCGACTGGACAGTTGCGCAGCAGGCTCTGGCTGCCACTCGCCTTGGTCTTCATGGGTGGGTTGTTGGGCTGGCTCACGGGTGGCGCACCGACCGCCATGAATTCACCGATGCGTGGTCTGTTTGCGATTGAAAAAGGCGGCTCGCTGACGCCTGAGTTCATCGCCGTGCTGCTCGGCCTGACCGCTTACACCGCCGCCTTCATTGCGGAAGTGGTGCGCGCCGGCATTCAGTCGGTCGCCCTCGGGCAGAGCGAAGCGGCGGCGGCACTGGGCCTGAGTCGCCGCCAAGAAATGAAGCTGGTGATGCTGCCGCAAGCGCTGCGCGTCATCATTCCGCCGCTCACCAACCAGTACCTGAACCTGACCAAAAATTCCTCGCTGGCGGTCGCCATTGGCTACCCTGATGTGGTGTCAGTTGCCAACACCGCCCTGAATCAAACCGGCCGGGCCGTCGAATGCATCAGCATCGTCATGCTGATTTACCTCAGCACCTCGCTGCTGACAGCGTGGTGGATGAGCCGCTACAACGCCCAAGCGGCCATCAAGGAACGTTGAGTGACGTCAACCCTTGGCTTATGACCGCTGAAACTTTCCACGCGATTGCGGCCCGACCGGCACCTGTGCGCCGCGGCGGTTGGCAAGGCTGGCTCAAACGCAACTTGTTTGCTGACTTGCGCACCACGCTGGGCACGCTGTTGCTGGGCGGCTTGCTGTTGTGGTGTGCGCCGCAGTTCATCCAATGGGCCGTGTTGTCGGCCACCTGGCGACCCGATGCAGAGGCTTGTCGGGCGGCAACTGTGGGTGCCTGCTGGGGCGTGGTGGCCGAGAAATACCGGTTCATCCTCTTTGGCCGTTACCCGTTCGACGAACAATGGCGGCCGCTGCTGGCCACCGCCCTGATGCTCAGCGTGCTGGTCGCCAGTTGTGTGCGTTTTTTCTGGAAGCCTTGGCTGGCGCTGCTCTGGGTGGCTGTGCTGGCGGTGTTTTTTGTGCTGATGTATGGCGACAGCTTAGGGCTGACGCGGGTTGAAACCGACCGTTGGGGCGGCTTTCCGCTGACGTTGCTGCTGGCCTCGCTGTCGATCGCCATGGCTTTTCCGCTGGCACTGCTGGTCGCCCTTGGCCGCCGCTCAGACTTGCCGGCGATACGCAGTGCGTGCACGATTTACATTGAGTTGGTGCGTGGTGTACCGCTGATTTCAGTGTTGTTCATGGCGTCCTTTTTGTTCCCGCTGTTCATGCCACAGGGCACCCGGATTGACGTGCTGATCCGGGTGCTGATCGGCATCGCGCTGTTTGCCGCTGCCTATATGGCCGAGGTGATTCGCGGTGGTCTGCAAGCCATTCCCAAAGGGCAAGTCGAAGCGGCCGCCACGCTCGGCCTGTCTTATTGGCAGACCCAGCGCAAGATCGTGCTGCCGCAAGCGCTGGCGATCGTCGTGCCGGGCATCATGAACAACTTCATTGGCATCTTCAAGGACACCTCCTTGGTGACCATCGTCAGCCTGTATGAGCTCACCGGCGCGCTCGGCCTGGCCCTCAACTCGGACGCCGACTGGCGCCCGTTCAAGGTCGAGGGCTATCTGTTCATCGCCCTGATTTATTTCACTTTTTGCTTTGCCATGTCGCGTTACAGCCTGTGGGTGGAAAAGCAAGTCAACCAAGGAAAGCCGCGATGAGCGAAGCCATCATCACCTTCGACCAAGTCAACAAGTGGTACGGCAGCGATTTTCATGTGCTGCGCGACATTGACTTGCAAGTCCGTCAGGGCGAACGCATCGTCATTTGCGGACCCTCCGGCTCGGGCAAATCGACGCTGATCCGCTGCATCAACCGGCTAGAAGAACACCAGCAGGGTCGGCTCATCGTCGCTGGCATTGAGCTGTCGGATGACATGAAAGCCATCGACGCCGTACGCCAACAAGTCGGCATGGTCTTTCAGCAGTTCAATTTGTTTCCGCATTTAACGGTGTTGGAGAACCTGACGCTGTCGCCGATTTGGGTCGGCAAGATGCCGAAGAAAGAAGCTGAAGCCAAGGCCATGCAACAACTCGAACGCGTGCAGATCGCCGAGCAAGCGCACAAGTTTCCGCTGCAGTTGTCGGGCGGCCAACAGCAACGCGTCGCGATTGCCCGCGCGCTCTGCCTGAAGCCCAAGATCATGCTGTTTGACGAACCCACCTCCGCGCTGGACCCGGAAATGGTCAAGGAAGTGCTGGACGTGATTGTGGAGTTGGCCGAGCAGGGCATCACTTTGCTCTGCGTGACACATGAGATGGGCTTTGCCAAGGCAGTGGCTGACCGCGTGATCTTCATGGACCAAGGCCAGATCGTCGAGCAGAACACCCCGGATGAGTTCTTCAGCCACCCGCAGACGGATAGGGCGCAGGATTTTTTATCAAAAATTTTGGGTCACTGAGCCGCGCTAACCTCAGTTCCAGCCAATCACACCAAAGCCTTTTTCGCTCAAGCAGCGCTGCACAACACTGCGGTAACCGCTGTTCGGCCGGCCGCCACTCGGTAACCGCCTAAAAAACGAGTCCGTAAGCTTGGGCACGGGTGGTCGGTGCGTTCACAAGCGCCATTTTGACCTCGTCCGCCCTGCGGCAGCCTCACAAAGGTAAAATTACAGCAGTTTTCCCACTTATCCAGGAGCCTTCATGTCCAAGTCAGTTGACCATTCCAGCCACGATGCCCATAACGCACATGCCCATGATGTGCCTGCTGTCGAGGAAGATCCGGTTGACTCCATCGTGCCCATGATGCCGATCGTCTTGCCTCTGGCGGGCGCGGTGCTGATGTTTTTGCTGGCCTTCATTGCCGTCTCGATGGCCTGAAACGCCTCAGCGCGCTTGCCAAAAGAACCAGGCCAGCCCTTGTGCTGGCCTTTTTCACGCCCAAAATACGCCAACTTCTGCATAACCTCATGCTAGTTAGGCATATCTTTAAGCCGTAACCGTCAGGTAACCGGCGCCAGAAGTTCTTAGAATGGATTCAATTCCGTCTTGAAACAGGCAGAAGGATCGCTCGCTGCGACCTGACTGCGGTTTTTTTGCACCCTTTTTTGCAGCGTGATGTCGCTAGCCATTGCAGCACTCGGGTCGGCCCCCGGTGACTTGCGCAGGCTGCCGACATCCTGTTTTACAACCTTGGAGCTTTTCGATGAACCATCCCGCGATGCAAGGGCTTGCCCTGAATGTCCCCGCTTTTGTCAAGAATGCCAAACTGATCGCTTGGGTCGCCGACATGGCCGCCCTTTGCAAGCCTGATTCGATTTATTGGTGCGACGGCAGCGACGCTCAATACCAGCAGCAATGCCAACAACTGGTCGACGCCGGCACTTTCAAAAAGCTCAACCCCGTCACCCGGCCGAACAGCTTTCTGGCGCTGAGCGACCCCAGCGACGTCGCCCGCGTCGAAGACCGCACCTTCATCTGCTCAACCCAAAAAGAAGAGGCCGGCCCGACCAACAACTGGATGGCACCGGCCGAGATGCGCGCCACGCTGCAACCCTTGTTTGACGGCTGCATGACCGGCCGCACCATGTATGTCGTGCCTTTTTCGATGGGCCCACTGGGCTCACCGATTGCCCATATTGGCATCGAACTCTCGGACAGCGCCTATGTGGCGGTGAACATGAAAATCATGACCCGCATGGGCCGGGCCGTGTACGACGTGCTGGGTGTCGACGGCGAGTTTGTGCCTTGCGTGCACACCGTCGGCGCGCCGCTCACCGCTGGTCAAAAAGATGTGAAGTGGCCTTGCAACCAGACCAAGTACATCGTGCATTACCCAGAAACTCGGGAAATCTGGTCTTACGGTTCAGGCTACGGCGGCAATGCACTGCTCGGCAAAAAATGCTTTGCGCTGCGCATCGCCTCCAACATGGGCCGCGACGAAGGCTGGTTGGCCGAGCACATGCTGATTTTGGGCGTGACCACACCCAAGGGCCAAAAATACCACGTCGCAGCGGCGTTCCCAAGCGCTTGTGGCAAAACCAACTTTTCGATGCTGGTGCCGCCCGCCGGTTTTGACGGCTGGAAGGTCACCACGATTGGCGACGACATCGCTTGGATCAAGCCCTCGGCCGATGGCCAACTGCGTGCCATCAACCCGGAAGCCGGCTACTTTGGCGTTGCCCCAGGCACCAACATGCTGACCAACCCGAACTGCATGTTGAGCGTGCGCAGCGACACCATCTTCACCAATGTCGCCCTGACCGACGACGGCGATGTTTGGTGGGAAGGCATGGAGCAAGACGCGCCCGGCAAAGCGCTGCCCAAGCACCTGATCGACTGGCAAGGCAAGGACTGGACGCCAGAGATCGCCCGCGAAACCGGCGCCAAAGCTGCGCATCCGAACTCGCGTTTCACGGTGGCCGCCACCCAGAATCCGGCGCTCGACAGCGCATGGGACGACCCCAAAGGGGTGGCGATTGACGCCTTCATCTTCGGCGGCCGCCGCTCAACCACCGTGCCGCTGGTCAGCGAAGCGCGCAGCTGGGTCGAAGGTGTTTACATGGCTGCCACCATGGGCTCTGAAACCACCGCCGCCATCGTTGGCCAAGTCGGTGTGGTCCGCCGCGACCCGTTCGCCATGTTGCCGTTCATCGGCTACAACATGAGCGACTACTTTCAGCACTGGCTGAACCTGGGCGAGCAGCTTGCCGCCAAGGGTGCCAAGCTGCCGAAAATCTTCACCGCCAACTGGTTTCGCAAAGGCGCAGACGGCAAGTTTGTTTGGCCTGGCTACGGCGAAAACATGCGCGTCTTGAAGTGGATGATCGAGCGCGTTGAAGGCACGGCCCATGGCCAAGACCACACCACCGGCGTCAGCCCAGGCTATGCGGATTTGACCTGGGACGGCTTGGACTTCAGCGCTGAGCAGTTCAACTCGGTCATCAGCACAGACAAAGCCGCTTTGCTCAAAGAGCTTGAGCTGCACACCGAGCTGTTCACGCAATTGGCGCATCACCTGCCGACCGCCTTGGTCGAGACCAAAGCCGCGCTTGAGAAGCGACTGGCCGCCTGATCTTTAGATGCAGCCCACGAAAAAGCCACCCCGAAAGGTGGCTTTTTTGTTGTCCAAGCCAAACGTGTTTGGCTTCGCTACTGATCAGCTGTTTTGACGCTTGTACGCTCGCAGATCTGCGCCGCCCAGACGGATGGCACGGGCAGACAAGCCGCTGGGTGCCACCGCAGCAGGGCTGACAGAGACCAAGTCATCAGCCCCGGCGAAGGACTGTTGGCGGGTGATGGCGGAATGCAAGTCAGCCATGACGCGGCTGTCAGACTTGGCGATCACCCACAGGCGTTCGTCTGCGCGGGCCCTGGCTTGACCATCGGCCCAGCGGTCGAGCGAAGCCTTGCCACGCTTCGCCAGATTGCGAGCGGTGCCCGAATACAAAGCCATGGCGGCGAAGGCCAGCGCCCACAGCGCCATCCACAGCACCAGCAAGTGGCCTTCAACCACGCTGTCCATGACTTGGTAAGCGACGACTAGCACGGCGGCGGCGACGGCGGTCAGCAGCAAAGCCACCAGGCCGCTGAAGGCAGACCAGCGTTGACGCAACAGCAAGGCGCCTTGAATGGCGGACTCGGCGCGTTGGACGCCAGGATGTTCGGTGGCGTAAGGTGTGTTGATAAAAGTGCTCATGATGATTCCCTTGATTTGGGCCGTCAACCTTCAGGGGTCTGCTTGCTCGCGACGGCCACGTTGAGCAAGGCCTTGACTATAGGGTTAATACTTATATTGCTCCACTTTATCTTCATGATTCGATTCATTCATCATGGTTATAGTAGAGGCCTCACTTAAGGACTTTGCCCATGAGCCCGCCTAACTTTCGGACCCTCGACCTCAACTTGCTGCGCGTCTTTGACGAGGTCATGGCCGAGCGCAGCCTGACCCGCGCTGCCCGCAATCTTTCTTTGACGCAGCCCGCCGTCAGCAATGCGCTGCGCCGTCTGCGTGAAACCCTGGGCGATGAATTGGTCCAGCGCAGTGGTCAGGGCATGGCGCCCACGCCGCGGGCACGGGCCATCTGGCCGGCGGTACGCGAGGCGCTGCAGCAGTTGCAGTCCTCACTCATGCCGAGTGAATTTATCCCAGCAGAGGCCAACACCAGCTTTGTGCTGGCCATGGCTGACGCCACGGCTGCCGAGCTGATTCCCGGCCTCAACGACATTCTCGAACAAGAAGCCCCGCGCGTCTCGCTGCGGGTGGTGCCGCTGACGACCCGCGACCCGCGTCGCCTGCTCGACGACGAAAGCTGCGACTTGGCCGTCGGCTATTTTCCGTCGGTGCTGGCGGATTTGACGGCTGGTGCGCAGAGCGGCGAGCCGCAGCCGTTTTCACACTTGCGTCTCTACGACGGCGAGTACGTTTGCGTCATGCGCAAAGACCATCCGCTGGCGCACAGCCCATTGACGCTGGACCAGTACTGCGCTGCGCGCCACATGCTGGTGAGTTTTTCTGGCCGGCCTTATGGTTTCATTGACGAATCGCTGGCCTCATTGGGGCGCGAACGTCAAGTGGTGCTGACGGTGAATCAATTCTTCACGGCAGGGTTAGTTGTCGCCAACTCTAATTTGTTGACTGTCTTGCCGCAGCATTTTGTGCGCATCACTGGTATCTCTGAGCAACTGATTTTGCAGCCCCTGCCCTTTGACGTCGCGCCGGTGCACGTTGATGCCGTGTGGCACCGACGCAGCCAACAACGCAGCAGCCACCTGTGGTTGCGGCAAGCGGTGATGCGAGCGGCGAAGCAAAGTGTTTCGTCCTGACAGCGACAATCAATTCGTGAACATTCAGCTGCTGTCCGATCTCCACCTCGAAAGCAACCCCCACTTTGTGGCTCAGCCAACGCCGGGGGCTGATGTGCTGGTGCTGGCCGGCGACATCGGTTCTTACCAACCAGGCTCCGCGCTGTCCCGTTTGGGTGTTGAAGACTTTGGCTTGGCCCGCTTTTCACCGCGCCCGGTCAGCGAGGGGGGTGCCGGCTGGCCCTGCCCGGTGCTGTTCATCCCCGGCAACCATGAGTACGACGGCCAAGAATTTGACGACGCCACGTGTCGTCTGCGGGCCGCCTGTGCGCGTTGGGGATTGATTTGGCTGGAGCAGCAAAGCGTCTTACTGCAAGGCGTGCGCTTTTTAGGCAGCACGCTGTGGACCGATTTTGATGCGCTGAATGGCGCCTCTCTGAGCGCCTCGCTGGCCAGCCGCGAGAAGGCTTTTCGGGCGGCCAACTACTACTTGCGAAAAAATCATTCGCTGCGCCATGGCGTACCGATGCTTGCACCCGAAGTCCGCGAACTCGGCCTGCAGAGCCAAGCTTGGCTGCGGACGGCGCTATCGCAACCCTTTGACGGATCGACTGTAGTGGTCACTCACTTTGCTCCAAGCCTACTCAGCGCAGATCCGCGTTACGGCTTGACGCCTGGTACTGCCGGCTTTTGCAATGCGCTTGACGACCTTCTACCTGCCGCGCAATTGTGGCTGCACGGCCACCTGCACTGCCCGCAAGACTATCGGAGCCAAGGCTGCCACGTGGTCGCCAACCCCCTCGGTTATGCACACAAGGGTGAGCAAAACAGCCACCGCCCAGCGTTGCTGATCCACGTTTGACCGCACCTTGAAGTGCAACCAAGCCAATAATTACCAATCAGTCACAAAAAAGACCTTTGAGTTCATGTTGATACTTATTTGTCTTACATTGGGAGGGCACTAATTGTTTGGTGCTTACTTTCAACCCAATGGAGTCACCCATGAAAAAATCCCTTATCGCCTTGGCATTGAGCGCTAGCGCCGTCTTTTCGGCCCAAGCGGCCGACATTGTGGACACCGCGGTCAGCGCCGGCAACTTCAAAACACTGGTCACCGCCGTGAAGGCCGCCGGTTTGGTCGAGACCCTCAAAGGGCCGGGCCCGTTCACGGTATTTGCCCCGACAGATGCCGCCTTCGCCAAGATCCCCAAAGCCGACTTGGATGCGCTGCTGAAAGACAAAGCCGCCCTGACCAAAGTGCTGACATACCATGTGGTCCCTGGCAAAGTGATGGCCAAAGACATCAAGGCCGGCAGCGTCAAGACTGTTCAAGGCGGCAGCGTGACGCTGGCCACCATGGGCGGTGTGACAGTCAACGGCGCCAAGGTCGTGGCGGCAGACGTGGCGACCAGCAACGGCGTGATCCACGCAATTGACACCGTCATCATGCCGAAGTAATTCTCCGGCTGGTGAGTTCGTATCGGCGGGGCCTGCGGGCCCCGCTTGCACATGTGCGTTTAAAACGCTACTTGCGCAAACCGTCGAAGCAGGTGGTCACGACGAATTCGACGATCTCTTCGTCGCTGTGCAGGCCGCTTGATTGCATGAACTCAAGCACCGGGTCGCAGGCCCGTGAGTACACGCTGTAAAGCACCAAGATCGGCGGCAAAGCCGGGTTCAAACTGCCGTCGCTTTGAGCCGCTTCAATCCAGCCGCCAATCTGGTCACTGACTTGCAGCAAGCCGTCCAAATAGGCTCGATTGGCCATCAAGTTCGCCCGCAAGCTGGAGTTCTGGCTCGGCAGAGACGGCATTTCGCCGGCCAATTGCAAACGCATCATCCAGCGCACCACGGCTTTCAATTGGTCAATCGGCGCGGCATCTGTGGGCAAGCTGGCCAGCAGGGTTTTGGCTCGCGCCAACACCCGCACCATGGCGGCGGCCGCCAAGTCTTCCTTGCTGGGAAAGTGCTTGTAGAGGCTGGCCTTGGCGATGCCGACCTCCGCAGCGACCTCGTCAACCGTCATCAAGTCGAAGCCTTTTTCAGCCAACAACCGGTTCACAGCTTCCACAATTGCGTCCTCCCGGGCCAGCAGCATCTGCGCCTTGAAAGACGCCTTGGCGGGGCGCACGGCAAGGTTGGCACCATGTTGAGAGGGTAAAGCAGTTGACATGCCGAGATTTTAACCTCCGGTATTTCTGACTGCCTGTTTGGTGAGGGCTGCGCCTAACAAATAGCCCCGCCGCACATTTTATAACTGTTGAGTTACGCGCGGTTTGGCGTGACGGTTTCGGCCCCGCTCCCGTTCGGGTCAAGATAGCCCAGTGTGAAGCGAAACGTCGCGCCTTTGCCCGGTGCTGATTCGCCCCAAATCCGTCCGCCGTGGCGAGCGATGATGCGCTGCACAAAAGCCAGCCCAATCCCGGTGCCCTCGAACTCTGAAGGCGAGTGCAACCGCTGGAACGGGCCAAAGAGTTTTTGCGCATAGGCCATGTTGAAACCAGCGCCGTTGTCGCGCACGGCGTAGACCAAATCACCGTTGGCATCGGTCTGCGTGCCAAACTCAATGCGCGTGACGGGCTCGCCGGCGCTGAATTTCCAGGCATTGCCGAGCAAGTTGTCCAGCACTTGACGCAGCAAACGGTTGTCGCCAGTGGCGACAAGTCCAGGCTCAACTTGCGCCTCCAGCACGCGGCTTGGGTCGCGCTCGCGGCAATTGGTCAGCACCTCGTTGGCCAGCGCACTCAGGTCAACATGATCATGGCGCAAGGGCGCCCGGGCCAAGCGCGCCAAGGACAGCAAAGCGTCAATCAATTCGCCCATTTGCACCACACCCGCGCGCACGCGCCTGAGGTAATGCTGCCCTTTTTGGGCCATTGGCTCCGGCAAAGCCTCGACCGACTGCTCCAGCAGACTGGCAAAACCATCGACAGCGCTCAGCGGCGAGCGCAGATCGTGCGAGACCGAGTAGCAAAAGGACTCCAGCTCTTCGTTGGCCGACTTGAGCTGCGCCGTGCGCTGCTGCACACGCTCCTCCAAGGTCGCATTGAGGTCGCGGATTTCCAGATCGGCCTGCAAACGCATCAACTCAGCCGAGGTACGTGCCGCGAATATTTGCAGCGTGGAGACCATCAAAACCGTGTGTTTGAGTGGCTCGCGAAACATCACGAACAGCATGCCGGCCAATTCCCCGGAGGCATTTTCCAGCCGGTGTCCAACGTAAGCTTCAGGGCTGAAACCGAACAGCGATTTGACTTGCGGGTAGCGGCTGAGCACATTTTTGGGCAAGGTCACACTGACAGCATCGACCAGCTCCCGGCACGGCGCCTGCAGCACCGGGTAGTCAAAACTCTCAACCAACTTGCCGTCCACAACGCCGGCCACGCGGCGCGCCATCAGCGGCTCACCGGGCAGCACCCGCGTCACAAAAGCGCCTTGCGCCCCCAGCGCGTCGGCCATGTTACGCACCAGATGCTCAAAGAAGTTGCTGCCGCCCTGCACCGAGACGCCCGCAGCGACTTTGGAAATAGCCGCCTCTAACTGGTCACGCCACTGACGCGAACGGATGCTGTCAATGCCAAAAGCCAAGTTGTTGGTCAGCTCTTGCAAGAGCAATACTTCTTCCACCCTGGCAGGCAGTCCATCTGCCGAGTAAAGAGCCAACATGCCAAAGGTCTGGTCGGCATAAGACAAGGGCACCGTGAGCACGCTGCGGTAACCGCGCAGCAAAGCCTGCTGAGCCCAGTCCGCATGCTCAGCAAGCGACTCAATGTCATGGAAATCGGACACCTCGCGCTGCCGGATCGCATAGCCAACGGGCCCAAACGGGCCCAACGGATCCTCAGCCCAAGTCAACTGAACCGATGAAAGATAACCTGCCTCATGACCGGCATGCGCCATCAGCTCAATGCTGCTCTCTTCGTCTTCCCGGGCGTAGCCGACCCACGCCATGCGGTAGCCGCCCACCTCAACCGCCAAACGACAGATTTCTGCCAGTAACTGCCGCTCGTCGGTCATCCGCGTCAGCGCGCGGTTGCACAAGCTGAGCATTTCCAACGACCGCGCGGTGCTGGCGAGCTCTGCGGCAGCCCGTTTCTGGAAAGTGATGTCGCGCACCACGCCCACCACGCGCTCGATCTGACCTTTTTCACCCAGGACAGGGTGGGAGTGGGCACGAACCCAGCGGTGTTCTCCGCTCAGGAGAACGAGCCGGTACTCGATTTCAGTGGCCAAGCCGCGGTGATTTGTCGCCAACATATCGGCCACCATATCGCGGTCTGCTGGGTGAACCGCAGCAATGTAAGAGTCCGGCTCGGCGTAGAGACTTTCAACGCTGAAGCCCCACAGCCGCTCATACGCCGGGCTGATGTAGAGAATCTCGCCGGTGGCGCCGTCGAGACTGTAGTAAACATCCTCGGTGTTATCGGCCAGCTCAAGGAAGCGCAACTCTTTGGACAGCCGCGTGATGTGGGCATTGCGGCGTTCTTGCGCTTCAGCGGAGATTTTCATGGCTCAGTCCAAGGTGACAGCTTGCGCCGCGACAGCCCGCGGCGGCAGCCCGTTAAGGATGGACATGCGCAGCGCCACCATCGTCAAAAGACATACTGCAATGTTAGCCGGATGCGCCCCTCAGCTCAAAAGCGTATTCTTTGTTGTACTGCAGCCTTGCATCTTGGAGCGCCATCAGTGTCTTTTTGGATCAACAAATTAGCCCGTGCCACTCGCCAATTTCGTCTTGGCGGGCATTTTGCTGCTGCTGAGCGCTGGCTGCGCAGCAGCTGGCGCCCAGCGCTCGGCAGTTCCACCTTCCCGACGGCCTTGGTAACAGCTGACTTCGTAGCGCCTGAGCCGCACCACGCGGCCTTCACGCGGCAGATTTTTGAGTTCGACGGTGAGCGCTACGACTTCAATCTGTATGTTCCGCCCTTACCGTCTTCACCACCTTTATCGTCAGGGCCGGCCACTCCTGACAGCAGCGTCCGCATGCCACTGGTCGTGATGCTGCATGGCTGCAAACAAGACGCACCCGACTTCGCCCGCGGCACCAGCATGAACGCGTTGGCGGCCAAGACGCCTTGCCTGGTGCTGTACCCAGAGCAACGACCCAAGGCCAACCTGATGCGTTGCTGGAACTGGTTTGACAGTGCGCACCAAGGCCGACAGGCTGGCGAACCGGCCATGTTGGCGGCACTCACCAGAGAAATCATCGCGCATTACCCGGTCGACCCGGCACGGGTTTACATCGCCGGCCTGTCTGCGGGTGGCGCCATGGCGGCCATCGTCGCCGCCCACAACTCGGATCTGTTCGCCGCGGTCGGCGTCCACTCCGGCCTGCCGCCAGGCGCAGCGTACGACGCGATGTCAGCGTTCAGCGCCATGCGCAACGGTGCTAACGCAAGCGCGCCGGGTGATCCTGCCGCACTCGAGGACGTCATGCCGACCATCGTTTTTCATGGCGATGCCGACCGCACCGTGCACCCCGACAACGGCGACCAGATCGTGCTCGCCGCCATCGCCTCACTCAAGGCCGCCGGTGTAGCGCTTAAACGCAGCGTCATCCCCGAAGAGTTGTCCGGGAGCGAATTGCGCCAGGCGCTGCGCACGGTTTACAGCACCGAGGACGAGCGCCCCTTCGTCGAACACTGGTCAGTCGAAGCGGGGCCGCACGCTTGGTCGGGCGGCAGCGCTGCCGGCTCGTACACAGACCCGCTTGGCCCTGACGCGTCGGCCGCCATGTTGGCATTTTTCCTGCAGCATCAGCGCTGAAGAAGTCCTGGCCTGAGGCCGACCTTGTGATGCTTGCGTTCGGAAAAGCCGCTTCTTCGCAGACAATAGGAACTATGACTCCCTTGCTGTCCACCGCCAAGATCCTCGCTGCCAACCGCCCAAATTTTTCGCGGCAAGAGTTTCGCAGTGCGCTCGGCATGTTCGCTACCGGCGTGACCATCATCACTGCTCGCACCGCCGACGGCGATTTGGTCGGCCTGACCGCCAACTCCTTCAACTCGGTTTCACTTGACCCGCCACTGGTGTTGTGGAGCCTGAGCCGCAGCGCCGCTTCGATGGTGGCTTTGAGCACAGGTTCACACTACGCCATCAACATTCTGGCGGCCGACCAAAAAGAGCTCGCCGAACGTTTTGCCGGCAAGCGCGAAGACCGTTGGGAAGCCGTTGAGTTCTCGGAGGGGCTCTGCGGCGCCCCCCTGCTGGCCGGCGCAGCGGCCACCTTTGAATGCTTTAACCGCAGCCGCTATGAAGAAGGCGATCACGTCATCTTCGTTGGCGAAGTCGAGCACTGTGAACACCGCTCAGGTGTTTCGCCTTTGCTGTTTCACGGCGGCAAGTTCTACACCGAACACCCGCTTTAAGGTCTTCCACGATCGCCTGATGCCGGTGGCAAGCAGAGGGTATTTTGCAGACAGGCGTAAGGCGTCTGACTACACTTGTTCTTTTATGCCACACACAAGCACCCCTTCGACATGGAAATATTTGTTCTTTCGATGATGTTCGCCTTCGCCGGCTACACACTCAAGTCTCGTGCCGAAGGCCGGCGCATCGCCTTGCTGGGGCTGCATTTGGGCAACTACCAAATCGAGAAACTCATGGAAACCCTGACCGAGGGCTACGCCAGAGCCTTGGGTGAAAACGATGCCGCACGGCGCGTCTCCATTTGGCAACTGATGAACGCCACCGAAGACAAGCTGGCCACGCAATTCAAACAATTGGCCGACAGCCTGGCCAAAGTAGACACCTTGGAGACCGGTGTCAACCTCTGGCCTTGGCCACTGAGCGAAGCAGCCCCATGGGTCCCGAATGCCCGCTTTGACTTGCGCAAGGCCTTGGAAATTCATGCTGATGGCCTGGCCCGCGCAGCCCACCACGACGAGGCTGTTTCAGCGCCATCGCGCGCTTTCAAGTTCAGTGCTGAGCTGTTTTTGATGCAACACACCTGCCACTGGTTTTGCAAATCAAAAACTGTTGCCTCCGCGCGCATGCTGGTGCGGCACAAAACCCCTTACGAGATGGTGTTGCAGTCGGTGTCACCTGAAACCCGGCGGGCTTACAACGCGCTGGTCGGACCGGCCTGAACGGCCTCACAAAGTAGCCTTGCCTGTTTTCAGGCAGCGTCTTCGTTCTGCTTCGCTAGCCGCTCGCTCTTCCAATAAACATCGTCACCGCCGTTCATGCGGTTCAACACGCGTGACAACACGAACAACAAATCACTCAAGCGGTTGAGGTATTGGCGAGGCGATTTATTGAGTGTCTCAGCCAAGTCCAACCCCACCACCGCACGTTCAGCGCGCCTGGCCACGGTGCGGCAGACGTGCGCCAAAGCGGCGGCGCGCGTACCCGCCGGCAAGATGAATTCTTGCAGCCGCGGCAAATTGGCGTTGTATTTTGCGAGTGCCGTGTCGAGCGCGATCACGGCCTCTGGTTTGAGCAACTCGAAGCCGGGAATCGAGAGTTCGCCGCCCAGATTGAAAAGCTGGTGCTGCACTTCAACCAGCAGCGCACGCACGTCGTCGACCATGTCCTCACACAACAACACGCCGATGTGGGAGTTGAGCTCGTCGACATCGCCCATGGCATGCACTCGCAAGTGGTCTTTGGAGACGCGGGTGTTGTCGCCCAAGCCGGTGGTGCCGTTGTCGCCGGTGCGCGTGGCGATTTGAGTGAGTCGATTGGCCATGGAATTCCTGTTAGAAAGATTGCAAGTCTCGGCGTTGCTGCTGACATTTTGAGGGCCGGTGCGCGCATTAACAATGATTATTCCCGACTTCGACCGGGTCAGCGTAAACTGCCAAAAAAATGCAGGAGACTTTATGAACGCACCGCTGCCGGTCCATTTGCTGCCGGAGATTCAACAACGCGAGACACCTGCTGCCTTGATCGAGGCGCTCAAAGCGCGCTTTGCGGAGCGCTGTTCAACGGCGCTGGTGGTGCGTGAACAGCATGGCCGCGACGAGTCGTCGTTTGCCTCGCCGCCACCGGCCGCCGTGATCTTTGCGGAGTGCACCGCGGACGTGGCCGACGTCGTCAAGCTGGCCAGTCAGCACAACGTGCCGGTCATTCCGTTTGGTGTTGGCACCTCGCTGGAAGGCCATTTGCTGGCGGTGCAAGGCGGCATCAGCATCGACATGGGCCGCATGAACCGCGTGCTGTCGATCAACGCCGAGGACCTGACGGTGACGGTGCAACCGGGCGTGACACGCAAGCAGCTCAACGAAGCCGTCAAAAGCACCGGTTTGTTTTTCCCGATCGACCCCGGTGCTGACGCCACGCTGGGCGGCATGAGCGCGACCCGCGCCAGCGGCACCAACGCCGTGCGTTACGGCACCATGCGCGAGAACGTGTTGGCGCTCGAAGTGGTGACCGCCAGCGGCGAGGTCATTCGGACCGGCACACGGGCCAAAAAATCGTCAGCGGGCTACGACTTGACACGCCTGATGGTCGGCAGCGAAGGCACGCTGGGCGTCATCACCGAAGTGACCGTCAAGCTGTACCCGCTGCCCGAAGCCATTGCGGCGGCGATCTGCTCGTTTCCGAGTATCGAAGCCGCGGTGCGCACCACCATCGAAGTGATTCAAATGGGCGTGCCGATTGCGCGGGTTGAACTGATTGACGTCAACTCGGTGCGCATGGTCAATGCGCATTCGAAGTTGTCACTGCGCGAAGAACCGATGCTGTTGATGGAGTTTCACGGCTCACCGACTGGCGTCAAAGAACAATCGGAGCTGGTACAAGAGTTGGCCAATGGTCACGGCGGCCATGCTTTTGAGTGGGCCAACACACCCGAAGAGCGCACACGCTTGTGGGCAGCGCGGCACAACGCCTACTTTGCGGCGGTGCAGTCGCGGCCCGGTTGTCGGGTGATTTCAACCGACACTTGCGTGCCGATCTCGCGTCTGGCCGACTGTTTGCTCGACTCGATCACTGAGGCTGACGCCAGTGGTATTCCGTATTTTCTGGTTGGCCATGTGGGCGACGGCAACTTTCACTTTGGCTACCTGATTGACCCAACCCAACCCGAAGAACGCGAAGTCGCCGAGGCGCTGAACCATCAGTTGGTGGCGCGTGCGCTCCGGCTCGAGGGCACCTGCACCGGCGAGCACGGCGTGGGGCTGCACAAAATGGATTTCTTGGTGACCGAAACTGGCGATGGCGCCGTGGACATGATGCGCACCATCAAACTCGCACTCGACCCGAAAAACATCATGAATCCGGGGAAGATTTTTTCGCTTTAGACCGCCGCTTGCTTGGCGCCTTCAAGACCACAAGCGGCGCGGCATCGGTGGCGCTTGGCGGGCGTTCATGACGTTCATGAGCAGGCAGAAAATCGCCAAAAACCGCAGCGCCAGCAACGCCTCTTCTGAGATGAGCGTTTGCTTGGGGATGTTTGAGTCATCTAGTTTCAGTTATTTGGTTTCGACTGCAGCCTTGTTTTACTTAGCGCCGCGCAAGCGTTCAATCAGCCCATTCAGTTCGTCCAGTGATGCAAACTGGATTGCCACTTCGCCCATGTCTTCACGGCGGCCGTTGCGTTTGACTTGCTTTTTGACCCGCACCTCGACCTCGGCCATGAGCAGATCCGCCAGCTCTTCTTCAACCCGGCGCGTGTCACGCGACTTCTCTTTGGTGGCTTTTTGCGGCTTCAGGGAGAACTCAGCACTGAGTTTTTTGACCAGGCTTTCAGCTTCACGGACTGACATTTTTTTGGCGGCGATCTGGTTGCCTGCGGTGATTTGCGTGGCCCGGTCTAACGCTAAAAGCGCCCGCGCGTGGCCCATGTCGATGTCGCCGGCCATCAGCATGACTTGCACTGGATCGGCCAAGTTCAGCAAGCGCAGCAAGTTACTGGCAGCACTGCGGGAGCGTCCCACGGCTTGGGCGGCGAGTTCGTGAGTGAGTCCAAACTCTTTCACCAAGCGTTGCAAACCTTGGGCTTCTTCCAGCGGATTCAGGTCTTCGCGCTGAATATTCTCGATCAACGCCATGGCCGCCGCCGACTCGTCCGGCACGTCTCGCACCAGCACTGGCACGCTGTCCAAGCCGGCAATTTTGGCCGCTCTGAAGCGCCGCTCACCGGCGATGATTTCGTACTTGCCGTCGTTGACGCCGCTGCTCAAACGCCGCACCAGAATCGGCTGCATGATGCCCTGCGCCTTGATCGACTCAGCCAGCTCGTAGAGCGCACCCTCGTCCATGCGCGTGCGCGGCTGGTACTGGCCTGCGACCATGTCGCTGAGGCGCAACGACGCCGGCAAGCCAGCGCTGTTGGCTTCGCTGCCGTTGTCAAAGACGTTCGCCGACTCGCCGATGGTGGGGCCGAGCAAGGCTTGCAATCCGCGGCCTAAGCCTTTGGGTTTTTTGGTAGCCATGTGCTTGTCTTTCAGGTTTCGAAATATGTCTGTGCGTGGAAGTCGGCTCAATACCGCGTTGACGCCATGCCGCTTGGCAACGGCTGTTGGGTCGACGCTGGATCGAGCGCGCGTAACTTTTGTAATTGGGCGAAACCTTCTGGCCAGTCGCCGAGCTGGCTGTCAGCGTTCAGATGCCCTTGCAAGCCCGCGCTCACCCAGTCTGCACCCCAGGCCTCAGCGAAGTGGCGTGCGCGCGCTGCGCCGCAGTACGGGTTTTTCTCGCAGCTTATCAACATGCTGGCAAAGGGCAAGCGCTGCATCGCCACCGGTGACCAGCTGCTCAGCACCGGCCGCAGGGCTTCGCGCTCGGGATCGCCCGGCGCCACCAGCAGCGCAGCTTTGACGCGGTGCGTGTTTTTGGAATGCGCAGCCCAAGCGGCCACCAATTGGCAGCCGAGGCTGTGTGCCACCAGCACCACCGGCTCATCTTGCGCGCCGGTTAAAAGCACGTCTTCAAGCCGCGCTATCCAGTCGCCGCGCAAAGGCCGCAGCCAGTCGTGTTGCTCGACGCGTTGGTAGCCGTGGGCGGCTTGCCAGCGGCTTTGCCAATGCGCAGGGCCGCTGTTGTGCCAACCTGGCAGCAAGAGTACGGAATTTGAATTCACGACAGCGTCACCGCTCACATGACCTTGATGCGTTCGACCATCTCGGCCGAAAAAGCCACGAAGGCTTGCGCACCCTTGGAGGCCGGGTCAAATACCACCCCCGGCACGCCGTAGCTGGGGGCTTCGGCCAAGCGCACGTTGCGCGGGATGACGGTGTTGAACACCTTGTCGCCAAAGTGCTGCTTGAGCTGCTCGCTGACCTGCAATTGCAGCGTGATGCGCGGGTCAAACATGACGCGCAGCAAGCCGATGATGGCGAGTTCTTTGTTCAGGTTAGCATGTACCTGCTTGATGGTATTGACCAGATCGGTCAAGCCTTCCAGCGCGAAATACTCACATTGCATGGGCACGATCACGCCGTGCGCGCAGCACAAGCCATTCAGCGTCAACATAGACAGTGACGGCGGGCAGTCGATCAGCACGAAGTCATATTGGCAGGCGACCTCGGCAATCGCCTGTCGCAAACGCTTTTCACGGCGCTCGACGTCGACCAGCTCGACCTCGGCGCCGGCGAGTTCCCGGTTGGCCCCCAGCACGTCGTAACTGCAACCCGCATCAACCAGTTTTTGGCTGGTGACGCGCGCCTCTTCAATCGTCGCCGACTCCAACAACACGTCGTAAACCGTGAGTTCGAGTTGCCGCTTGTCGACGCCCGAACCCATGGTGGCATTGCCTTGGGGGTCGAGGTCGATCATCAGCACCCGCTGCCCGGCCTGCGCCAGCCCGGCGGCCAGATTGACCGTGGTGGTGGTCTTGCCAACTCCGCCCTTTTGGTTGGCGACGCAAAATATTTTGGCCATAGAGGTGATCACGTTTGAAAAAAGAGACGCTTAAAAACCCAGGCGAGTGCCGCCTGTCAACACTCAGCGGGACAAGGCCAGCTTGAGGCCAAAACCAATCAGAAAAACACCCGCTACTTTTACGAGCGCCGATGAGACCCATGGGTTGTCGCGCAGACGCGCAGCCAAAAAATGGGTCAGCAAAACAGCACTCAATCCGTACGCAAAGGTCAGCGCGGCAATGGTCGCAGCCATCACGCCGAAGGTGGCGAGACCTTGGTGCAGAACCGGGTCGACAAACAACGGGAAAAAAGCCATGTAAAAGACGATCGCCTTGGGGTTCAACACAGTGATAAGCATGCTTTGCCGAAAGTAATGCCCAGTTTTCATTTTGATGATCGGGGCGCCACCAGGCTTCGCCAGCAACATCTTGGCACCCAGCCAAGCCAGGTAAGCCGCCCCAACCCACTGCACCAGATGAAAAGCCGCAGGGTACGTGGCCAACAAAGCCGCAACGCCAGCCACCGCCGCCCACAACAACACTTGATCGCCGGCCATCACACCGAAGGTGGCAGCCATGCCACCAGCCAAACCGCCCTTGCCTGTCGAGGTGATCAAGGCCAGGTTGCCCGGGCCTGGAATAGCCAGAAAAACGACAACAGCGATGACGAAAGCGCCGTAATCGGCTACACCGGCGAAAGAGCCCAGCATGGAGTGTCCTTGAATTGAGGGGTGAGTTTACGACAGCTGCTGGACTTACTTTTATACAGCGGCTGACGACGACCTCAACCAGATCACGCAACGCTCCGCATCCAAGCCAGGAACCACCAACTGTTCCACGTGAAACACTGTCACCCCAACCGGCAACACAGCAATTTCATCCGCAGGATGCCTACCCTTCAGCGCCATCCAAACACCATCAGACGCCAAGGCCTTGCCCGACCACGCAGTGAAGTCAGCCAAGGAGGCGAAGGCGCGAGAACAAATCACATCAAAGGACTCGGCAATGGTTTCAACACGCGCATGCAAACCCTTCAAGTTGCGCAAGCCCAAAGACAAGGCGGCTTGCGTGATAAAAGCCGCCTTCTTACCAACGGTATCAACGCAGGTCACAGACAAGGCCGGGCAACAAATAGCGAGCACAACGCCAGGCAGACCTGCACCGGAACCCACGTCCAGCAACTTGGCGCCATCACCTTCTCTACTCAGCAGGCCGCCACTCAACAAGTGTTTTTGCAGCGGCGGGACTGCAGCCAAACTGTCCAACAGATGGTGCGTGAGCATTTCAGCCGGATCACGCACAGCGGTCAGGTTGTAGACCTTGGTCCACTTGCCAATCAAATCCTGATAATCCAACAGTTGACGGATTTGTGAGTCCGACAAGTCTAGGGCCAGGGACTTCAGCCCAGCACGCAGTGCCGCCTCACCCTCAACCATCATGTTGACGCCTTGACGGGCTCAGCCACTTCACCACCATCAGGCTTTGCCAAACCCTTCCACAAGTTCTTTTTCAAGTGGACCAGCAAGAGTGAAATGGTCGCCGGCGTGACGCCAGAAATGCGCGATGCCAAGCCAAGCGTCTCGGGCCGGTGCTTCGTCAATTTTTGTCGAGCCTCAAAACTCAGTGCGGTGACCTGAAGGTAATCCAATTCCGGCGGCAACTTCAAATGCTCATAATGAGCCGACCGCTCAACCTCCGACTTTTGCAAATCGATGTAGCCCGCGTATTTGGCGGCAATCTCAATTTGCTCAATCACGACCTTGAGCATGTCGGCGGGCATTTGCGTTTCACGTGAAACAACTGGGCTAGCCCCCGCCGCGCTCATACCCAAAGCGGGCAATTCTGGATTTGCAAAGCGCCCGCCATCCAAAGACATCAGGCCGGCGTAATCCACATCAGGTCGACGCAGCAAGTCCAACAAGTTGTGCTCACGCTCAATCGCCTTGCCCAAGACGCGCTCAGCCTCCGCTGCAGGCAAATTATTCGGGTGAACCCACAGTGCCCGAAGTCGCTGTGTTTCACGTGAAACAGCATCGCGCTTGCGGTTGAAAGCATCCCAACGCGCGTCGTCGACCAAGCCCAGATCCCGGCCCTTTTCGGTCAATCGCATGTCGGCATTGTCTTCACGCAACATCAAGCGGAACTCAGCGCGACTGGTGAACATGCGGTAGGGCTCGGTCACACCTTTGGTGATCAAGTCATCAACCAGCACGCCCAGATAAGCCTCGTCGCGACGCGGCAACCAAGCCTCTTTGCCTTGACACTGCAAAGCGGCATTGATGCCGGCGAACATGCCTTGGGCCGCAGCTTCCTCGTAACCCGTCGTGCCATTGATTTGGCCTGCAAAGAACAAGCCGCCAATGGCACGGGTTTCAAAGTTGCTTTTCAATGAGCGCGGGTCAAAGTAGTCGTACTCAATGGCGTAACCGGGCCGCAAGATGTGGGCGTTCTCCATGCCGGCCATCGAGCGAACCAAGGCGTACTGGATGTCAAACGGCAAGCTGGTCGAGATGCCGTTGGGGTAAATTTCGTGCGTCGTCAAACCTTCCGGCTCCAGGAAAATTTGGTGGCTGGTCTTGTCCGCAAAGCGATTGATTTTGTCTTCTACGCTCGGGCAATAGCGCGGGCCAACGCCGTCAATCTTGCCAGTGAACATGGGGCTGCGGTCAAAGCCAGAGCGGATGATGTCGTGCGTGCGCTCATTGGTGTGCGTGATCCAGCAAGGCATTTGCTGCGGATGCTGTATGCCCGCACCCATGAAGCTGAACACCGGCACGCTGCTGCCCTCGCCACCCGGCATGCCGTCGCCCGGCTGAACAGTGCACTTGCTGAAGTCGATGCTGCGACCATCCAGACGCGGCGGCGTGCCGGTTTTGAGTCGGCCTTGCGGCAACTTGAGTTCTTTCAAGCGCGCACTGAGCGACACCGCCGGCGGATCACCGGCCCTGCCTGCCGCGTAATTTTGCATGCCCACATGAATTTTGCCGTTCAGAAAGGTCCCGGCCGTCAGCACCACCGTGCGGCTGCGGAACTTGATGCCCACTTGCGTCACGGCGCCCACCACCCGCTCGCCTTCGACCAGCAGGTCGTCAACGGCTTGCTGAAACAGCCACAAGTTGGGCTGGTTCTCCAGCATCCGGCGGATCGCCGCCTTGTACAAAATGCGGTCGGCCTGGGCCCGCGTAGCGCGCACCGCCGGGCCCTTGCTGGCGTTGAGGATGCGGAACTGAATCCCGCCTTCGTCCGTCGCGAGTGCCATGGCGCCGCCCATGGCATCGACTTCCTTCACCAAGTGGCCCTTGCCAATACCGCCAATCGAGGGATTGCAGCTCATCTGGCCCAGGGTTTCGATGTTGTGGCTGAGCAGCAAAGTCTTGCAGCCCATGCGGGCCGAGGCCAGCGCAGCTTCGGTGCCGGCATGGCCACCACCGACCACAATCACGTCAAATTCTTCAGGGTAAAACATACATCAAACCTCTATCAATTCAGTTTTCAGGCCCAGCGCCTCGGCGGCTTGCGCCTGCCGGCGGTCCGCCGTCACAAACAGGTCCACGCGGGCGGCGCGAGCAGCGCCAATGTGCAACGCATCGGTGGCGCGCAGCCGCGTTTTTTCCATGGCTAGAGCGGCGTGTGCCTCGACCCGGCCGTCCAGCGCCACCAGCGTGAAGTCGGCAAAGTCGTCTTGCACAATGGTCATGATGCGGGCGTAGTCGTCGGCACTCACCAGCCCGTCATGCCGCTGGCGGTTCAGAGCGGAAGCAATCTCAGTCTTGCAATGAGCGGCAACCACCAACTCGCTGGCCCGCTCGCCGGCGGCCATCACCTGCGCCCGTCCAGGCTCGGCGTTGTAGCGCTTGTAAAGCGCCGAGGAGTCCATCAAGATGCGCATCACCAACCCGCCCCACGCTCTTCAACGATCAGTTGAGCGCCCGTCTTGCCGTCGGGTCTGACGATGTGCAGTGGCTCAATCGCCCGCTTCCAGCTGGGCACGCGAGGCGCTGCATCGCTGGTCACGGGCACCAGTTCGGCAACGGGTTTGCCGTGCCGCAAAATGCGCACAGTCTGACCGCGCTCAACCAGATCAATCATGGCCGAGGCGTTCGCGCGGAATTCACTCAAAGGGATGGTTTGCATGGCTCAATCGGCTTCTTTGTACAAAATATTTAATTTGTACATTTTAACCTCCGACGCTTGTCTCCAAGGGGCGTAACATTTGCAGCTTTGATATTTAAACTACTGGAGACAGAGATGAGTCGTGAAGTCGTGATTACCAGCGGTGTGCGCACTGCCATTGGAACTTTTGGCGGCAGCTTGAAAGACATTCCCCCCACCGAGCTTGCTGCACTCGTTGTCCGCGAGTCACTGACGCGGGCTGGCGTCGAAGGTAAGGACGTCGGCCATGTGGTCTTCGGCCATGTCGTCAACACCGAAGCCAAAGACATGTACTTATCGCGTGTTGCCGCCATCCACGGCGGTTGCGCAGAAGGCACACCCGCCTTCAACGTCAACCGCTTGTGCGGCTCGGGCTTGCAAGCCATTCTCTCGGCCAGTCAGAGCATCTTGCTGGGCGACGCCGACATCGCTATTGGGGGCGGCGCCGAAAACATGAGCCGTGCGCCCTACGTCAGCCTGGCCACGCGCTTCGGTGCACGCATGGGCGACAGCAAGATGATCGACATGATGACAGGTGCGCTGCACGACCCGTTCCACAGCATTCACATGGGTGTGACAGCCGAAAACATCGCTGCCAAATGGGGCATCACACGCGAAGACCAAGACGCTCTGGCCGTTGAAAGCCATAACCGGGCCCAGCGCGCCATCGAAGGCGGGCGCTTCAAGGAACAAATCGTCCCGGTCATGCTGAAAAGCCGCAAAGGCGAGGTCGCCTTCGACACCGACGAACATTTCCGTCCCAATTGCACGCTGGCCGACATGGCCAAACTGAAACCTGTCTTCATCAAAGAAAATGGCACGGTGACGGCTGGCAACGCCTCAGGCATCAACGACGCCGCCGCCGCACTGGTGTTGATGGAAGCCGGCACCGCCAAAGCTCGCGGCATCCAACCACTGGCCCGCTTGGTGGCCTACGCGCACGCCGGTGTCGACCCTCAATACATGGGCATAGGCCCGGTGCCAGCCACACAATTGGCCCTCAAAAAAGCTGGGCTGACGGTCAACGACCTCGACGTCATCGAGGCCAACGAAGCCTTTGCAGCCCAAGCCTGCGCCGTCACCCGTGACCTCGGTTTAGACCCGGCCAAGGTGAACCCAAACGGCTCTGGCATCTCGCTAGGCCACCCGATCGGTGCCACTGGTGCGCTGATCACGGTCAAGGCTTTGCACGAGCTGCAACGCATCCAAGGTCGTTACGCGCTGGTGACCATGTGCATTGGCGGAGGCCAAGGCATCGCGGCGATTTTTGAGCGCATGTGACGTCAACTTCCCGTTAGATCACACCGAGTCGTCTGACTTGCGGACCGTCAGGCGACCTGCTTGACTGTCCGCCGCATCAGCAAACCAGTGCTTGGCAGTCAACTCAATGATCGCCGCGCCGCGCTGCAAGGTGTCCAACACAAGATCCGTTCGCGTGCGGGCACGCAGTCTGTTGACCAGCGTCATCTCGGCCAAACTGGCTTGTAAGCTGACGCGTCGACGCTGATGAGTCACTTGCATACGGTCAGGTTGGCGATGGGGAAGACTAAAACGGGAAGGCGGAGCGAGGGGCATGAGTTGAAAACCAGTCAATGCACAACTTTAAAGGCCGCACCGACCCCGGCGAAGCAGAGGCGTACGCCAAGCCGTGTAGGACCAGTCCGATAGCCGCGCAAAGACGTCCTCTGCCGAGCAGGTCTATCCAGATACCGCTAGCATCTAAGTCTTCAAAAAGCCAGACTTTTCGGAATGTGTTGTGGTTACAACGCTGTCTTTTTTGCTGCTTGTGTTTGCGCCATGCAGCAGCCTTTTTATTTTTTCAACCCTTCTTCATCCCTTTTCCAAGAATAACAAGGCACGCCTATGACCTCTCTTTTCAAGCCCCTCCAAGTCGGCGACATGAGCCTCGCGAACCGCATCGTGATGGCGCCGTTGACGCGCAACCGTGCGCCTAACGCGACACCCACGCCGCTGATGGTTGAGTACTACACACAGCGCGCCACTGCAGGTCTGATCATCTCAGAAGCCACCGCCATCAGCCAGCAAGGCCAAGGCTATTCAGATGTGCCCGGCCTGTATGGCACCGAGCAACTCAATGGATGGAAAAAAATCACCGACAGCGTGCACCAAGCCGGCGGCAAAATGATTGTCCAGCTCTGGCACGTTGGCCGCATGTCACACACCGACCTGCAGCCTGACAACGGCGCGCCCGTCGCGCCATCGGCCATCGCCGCCAAAGCTAAAACCGTGCTCATCAAAGACGGTACGCCGATGTTTGTCGACACGTCAACACCACGCGCGCTCGACGCAGAAGAGTTGCCAGGCATCGTGCACACCCATCAGGCTGCCGCCCGCAATGCAGTTGAAACAGCCGGCTTTGACGGCGTCGAAATCCACGCCGCCAACGGCTACTTGCTGGACCAATTTTTGAAAAATGGCAGCAACCAGCGCACCGACGATCACGGCGGCAGCATCGAGAACCGTGCCCGCCTGCTGCTCGAAGTCGTGCGCGCAGTGACCGACGCGATTGGTGGCGGCCGTACCGGCATTCGCCTGTCACCGGTGACACCGGCTGGCGATGTGCACGACACCGATCCGCAGCCGCTGTTCGAGTACGTGATGCGCCAACTGGCACCGCTCAATTTGGCCTTTGTGCACATCATTGAGGGCTCTACCGGCGGCCCACGTGAGATGGCAGATCGACCGTTTGACTACGCCGCACTCAAGCACGCTTACCGCATCGCCGGTGGCCAAGGCGCCTGGATGGTCAACAACGGTTACGACAAGGCGTTGGCCGAAAAAACGATTGCCGAAGGCGCCGATCTGATTGCTTTTGGCCGTCCGTTCATCGCCAATCCTGACCTCGTGCGCCGCCTGCGTGAAGACGCACCGATGAACACGCCAGACCAATCCTCCTTTTACGGTGGCGGCGTCAAAGGCTACACCGACTACCCAGCGTTGGCCTGACCCGCCTTAACGGCGCAGCACCTGCTTGAGCCGCCAACGCTTGAGCAGCAAGGCATTGGCCATGACGCTGAGACTTGACAGCGCCATGGCCGCGCCCGCCAACACCGGGTTCAGGTAGCCCAAGGCCGCCAGCGGAATGCCGGCCACGTTATAGGCAAAAGCCCAGAACAAGTTCTGCCGGATTTTCATCACCGTGCGGTGTGAGATATCCAACGCCCCTTCGACCAACGAGACATCGCCGCGCATCAGCGTCACGCCGGCCGCGTACATCGCCACGTCCGTGCCAGTGCCCATGGCCATGCCGATATCGGCTGCAGCCAAAGCAGGTGCGTCGTTGACGCCGTCGCCGACCATCACAACTGTTTTGCCGCCGTGCTTGAGCTCTGAAACTTTGGCCGCTTTGTCGCCAGGCAAGACACCCGCCATCACTTCGTCAGCGCTGAGGCCGAGCCGTGCGCCCATGGCCAGTGCCGCGCCGCGGTTGTCGCCGGAAATCATCATGATGCGCAGACCGCGAGCGCGCAGGGACGCCAAGGCTTCGCGAGCACCCGGCTTGGGTTCATCGGCAAAACCCATCAACACGCGCAACGCCAGCCCTTGCGGCGTACGCTCAAGCAAGGCCGACAAAGTCGCGCCTTCTTTTTGCAAACGCTCGGCTTGCGGCGCCAAAGCACCCAAGCTCACACCGAGCTCTTCAACCCAGCGCAGGCTGCCAATCAAATATGCCGCACCCGCAACCTGGCCTTCAGTGCCGCGGCCGGCGACAGCACGCACATCGTCAGGCGCCAGCACCTCCAAGCCGCGCTCTTTGGCGGCGTTCACGACGGCACGCGCGAGCGGATGTTCACTGCCACTTTGCAAACTGGCCGCTGCGCGTAACTGGGCAGACTCTTGCGCATCGCCGGCGGCCACAAACGCCACCAAGCGCGGCTGACCCAGCGTCAAGGTACCGGTTTTGTCAAAAACCACGGTGTCGGCATAGTGCGCCAACTCCAGCGCCTGCGCGTCCTTGATCAAAATGCCGGCACGCGCCGCCACACCCGTGCCAGCCATGATGGCCACCGGCGTCGCCAAGCCCAGCGCGCAAGGACATGCAATCACCAGCACCGCCACCGCGCGGATCAGCGCCACCTCCAGCGGCTCGCCCATGGCCAACCAACCGAGCAAGGTGGCCAAGCCAATCAACAACACCACCGGCACAAAGACGGCCGAGACCTTGTCCACCAAGCGCTGAATCGGCGCCTTGGCAACTTGCGCGTCTTCCACCAGATGGATGATTTTGGACAGCACGGTGTCCCGCCCGACTGCGCTGACGAGCATGACAACACGGCCATCGCCGTTGATGCTGCCGCCGGTGAGCGCCGCCTCTGCCTCCTTGGTGACGGGCAGCGGCTCGCCCGTGAGCATCGACTCATCGACCTGCGTGCGGCCCTCTGTCAGCACGCCGTCAACTGGAATGCGTTCGCCGGGCAAGACCACCACGCGGTCATTCACCAACAGCTCGGCCACCGGCACATCGGTCTGCTCGCCGGAGCGCAAGATCACGTGCGCCAGCGCGGGCCGCAAGGCATGCAAGGCGCGAATAGCCACGGTGGTCTGCCGCTTCGCCCGCGTCTCCAACCACTTGCCCAACATCACCAACGAAATCACCACCGCTGAAGCTTCAAAGTACAGGTGCGGCGTGCTGCCTGACTCAGCGCTCAACCACAACCACACCGACAAACCCCAACCCGCGCTGGTGCCAATGGCGACGAGTAAATCCATGTTGCCGGTGAGCGCCTTTAACGCATGCCAACCGGCCCGGTAAAAACGCGCACCCAAGATAAACTGCACCGGCGTCGCCAGCAAAAACTGTTGCCACGCCGGCAGCATCCAGTGACGACCTAACAGATCGGCCAACATTGGCAGCACCAAGGGCGTTGACAACGCGAGCGCCACTGCAACCGGCGCAAAGCCGGCCCAGCTGGAAACGTCTTGTGCCTCGTTCATCAAGTTGGTTTCGCGCACGCCGTAACCAGCTTCTCGAACGGCTCGCCGCAGCATCGCTTCAGCTTGGTCCGACGCCCCAAAAGTAATGCGCGCTGATTCCGTTGCGAGGTTCACCGTCGCGTCTTGCACGCCCGCAACTTTCTTCAAAGCTTTCTCGACCCGCGAAACACAAGAGGCACAGGTCATGCCCTCGATGCCAAGGTCTAAGGTTGAGGTCACGGCAGTGGTGTCAGCGGCAAGAGAGGTGTTCATGAACACAGCTTAAACCCTGGCATGGGAAACTTCAGACTATGCTCTCATCCAAACCAAGGAACACCGCCATGAACCAAACATTCACCGTCACAGGCATGACCTGCGGTCACTGCGAACGCGCCGTCAAAAACGCTGTGCAGCAGCTCGACCCGCAAGCCCAAGTCAACATCGACCGCGCCGCCAATCGCGTTGACATCGACAGCACGCAAACCCGAGAAGACTTGGCCAAGGCCATCGCCGAAGAAGGTTATGGCGTGAGCGCCTGATGCGAGCCCACGCATGACCACCACCGCTCAAGCGACCCCGGCTGAAGGTCCCTCAGTTCACTGGTAAATCTCGCTGCCGCCTTCGCGAAACTCCTGCGCCTTGTCTTGCAAGCTCTGCTGCACTTGCTTGATCGGAATCACGCCGGCCAAAGCCGTCGTGGCCAGCGTGGTGGTGGTCGGGTTCAGCCGCGCAAACTCACGCACCTCTTGCGAGATCTTCATCGAGCAAAACTTCGGCCCGCACATGGAACAAAAATGCGCCACCTTGGCGTTTTCTTTCGGCAAGGTTTCATCGTGATACGCCATTGCCGTGTCGGGGTCGATGGCCAGGCGGAACTGGTCTTCCCAACGAAACTCGAAGCGCGCTTTCGACACCGCGTTGTCCCACATCTGCGCCCCCGGATAACCCTTGGCCAAGTCTCCCGCATGGGCGGCAATTTTGTAGGCGATCAGACCTTGCTTGACATCGTCTCGGTTCGGCAAACCCAGGTGTTCCTTGGGGGTCACATAGCACAGCATGGCCGTGCCGTACCAGCCGATGTTGGCGGCACCCATCGCCGATGAAATGTGGTCGTAGCCGGGCGAGATGTCGGTGATCAGCGGCCCCAGCGTGTAAAACGGAGCTTCGAAACAAGCTTCGAGCTGTTTCTCGACGTTTTCTTTCACCAGTTGCAGCGGCACATGGCCAGGCCCTTCAATCATCACCTGCACGTCGTGCTTCCAGGCGATCTGGGTCAGCTCGCCGAGCGTGTGCAGTTCAGCAAATTGAGCTTCGTCGTTGGCGTCTGCTATCGAGCCTGGGCGCAAGCCGTCGCCGAGCGAAAAGCAGACGTCGTAGGCTTTCATGATTTCGCAAATGTCTTCAAAATGCTCGTACAAAAAGCTTTCTTTGTGGTGTGACAAACACCACTTGGCCATGATGGAGCCGCCGCGCGACACGATGCCGGTCAAGCGGTTGGCCGTCAGCGGCACATAGGCCAAGCGCACGCCGGCATGGATGGTGAAGTAGTCCACGCCCTGCTCGGCTTGTTCGATCAAGGTGTCGCGGAAAATTTCCCAAGTCAGGTCTTCAGCCTTGCCGTTGACCTTTTCAAGCGCTTGGTAAAGTGGCACCGTGCCGATGGGAACTGGCGAGTTGCGCAGAATCCATTCGCGCGTTTCATGGATGTTCTCACCGGTCGACAAATCCATCACCGTGTCAGCGCCCCAGCGAATCGACCAGACCAGCTTGTCGACTTCTTCCTCAATGCTCGACGTGACAGCGGAGTTGCCGATGTTCGCGTTGACCTTGATCAGAAAGTTGCGGCCGATGATCATCGGCTCGCTCTCGGGGTGGTTGATGTTGTTCGGAATCACCGCCCGGCCGCGCGCCACTTCATCGCGCACAAACTCGGCGGTGATGTCCTGCGGGATCGACGCGCCAAAAGAGTGGCCGGTCTTGGGCACACGTTCGGTGGCCAGCCGTTCGGCCAACTGCGCGCGCACCAGGTTTTCGCGAATCGCGATGTACTCCATCTCAGGCGTGATGATGCCCTTGCGCGCGTAGTGCATTTGCGACACGTTGGCGCCGGCTTTGGCGCGGCGCGGCACCGGCGAATGGGTCATGCGCAGCGCGCTCAAGCTCGGGTCGTTCAGCCGCTCGCGGCCGTAAGCACTGCTGATGCCCGGTAACGCTTCGGTGTCCGCACGTTCGGTGATCCAGGCACCGCGCAAAGGGACCAAGCCGCGCGTGATGTCGATGCTGGCCAGCGGATCGGTGTAGACGCCGGACGAGTCAAACAAACGCAACGGTGGATTCGCCTCACGGCGGCTTTCGGCGCCCTCTGCGATCAGTGTGTCGGTCAAGGTCACTTCGCGAAACGGCACGCGGATGTCGGGCTTTGAGCCCTCGATGTAAATTTTCCGCGAGCCCGGAAAAGGCGTGCGGGTGATGCGGCGGGTCAGGTCGGCTGCGTCAACAGAAAGTGAGGTTTTGGCCATGCTTGTCTCCAGAAGGTCGTGGTGTGCCTGCCTGGGGAGCCGGAGATGATGCCCATGAAGCGCCAGCTTTTACAGCAATGCCATCATGGAATACCGGAGCCAAAGTGCCTTGTTTCCTACGCGGGGATGATCCCGATCAGGTTCAGCGGGTCTCGCATCAAAGCGATCTCAGCCTCAGATATTTCATCTTTGGCACCCCGACAAGCTGAAATCATTGTGGCATGCATTCAGCATCTGCGGTTGAGTTTTTGACGACCAGTTCAGCCGCCTCAGTGGGGGACGCGACGGCCGTCGGACCGGACCAACGGGTAGCCAGCACGAATAACGCCCGTGCCCATGCAGCCCCAACAGCAGACCCGTCAAGCGCAAGTCTAGAAACATCTTGGTGCATGACATGGACGTCAACTGTGACACCATAGCGTTTTGACACTCTTGACCATTCGTTCCTTGGCTTAACCCATGCTCGTACCGCGACCCGTTCTGCAAGCTCCCGAAACCGACCCGTCTCAAGCCAATATTCCTCCGGCTTTTTCCATCAAGGTCATGACCGTGAACATCCACAAGGGCTTCACGTTTTTCAACCGCAAGTTCATCCTGCATGAGCTGCGTGATGCTGTGCGGCTGGTCGGCGCCGACGTGGTTTTCCTGCAAGAGGTGACCGGCACGCACACCACGCATGCCGACAAGTTCGACAACTACCCGGACACCCCGCATTACGAGTTCCTAGCGGACAGCATCTGGCCGGAGTTCGCCTATGGACGAAACGCCGTCTACAACAAAGGCGACCACGGCAATGCCGTGATGTCTAAGTTCCCGATCATTCATCACGAAAACCGCGACATCTCGATCAGCGGCCCCGAACGCCGCGGCCTGCTGCACTGCGTCCTGCAAATGCCCGGCGACAGACGCAATGTGCACGCGGTGTGCGTCCATCTGGGCTTGCTGGAATCTCACCGCAAACAGCAACTGGATCGTCTCTGTGAGCTGGTGCGCAACGACATACCGTCTGACGCACCGGTCGTGGTCGCCGGCGACTTCAATGACTGGCGCGTGCATGCGCACCGCCATCTGGAAAAAGGGGCCGGCTTGCATGAAGTGTTTGAAAAGGCACACGGTCGTGCCGCTCGTACATTTCCAGCGCGCTTTCCAGTGCTCCGACTTGACCGAATTTATGTTCGCCATGCGGCAGCCCACGCGCCCGTGGTGTTGCCACGCAAGCCGTGGTCGCACTTGTCTGACCATGCGCCGCTGGCCGCTGAGATCGGCTTTTGAGCAGCCCACCGCCGCTGTTAAAATTCCTGGCGATTCAAGCCCGCGCGTCGGAGCCTGTGCTTGTTCTTCGCTTTCATCACCGTGCTTTTGCTCACCCTTGGCCACCCGCCGCCCATCACCCATGACCGTTGCATCTTCGGCTACCGCATCAACGCCTCCTGCCTCATTTGAGATCAAGAGTGCCAACCTGCCCTTGGTTGCTTTGTTGCTCAAGTCCACCGACTTAGGCGCTTTGGCGCGCGACTTGAAGACCCGCTTCGGCGACATTCCCGACTTTTTTGAGAACGACCCGCTGGTCATCGACCTGACACCGCTGAATGCAGCTGCGCGCCGCACCAGTGCTGAAGTTGAGCCGATTGATTTCCCCGCACTGTTGACGCTGCTGCGGCAATACAGCGTGGTGCCGATTGCCATCAAAGGTGGCAGCGCCGCCCAGATGGCCGACGGCCTGGCGGCGGGTTTGCTGCCGGCGCCGGATGCCCGTGTGGTGGCCAGCAGCCCGCCCACGCCGGAACCCGAACGCCAAGTCGCTCCAGCGCCCCAAGCCGCGGCCAACGTCAAGGCGCCTTCGCCAGTAGCCACTCCGGCGCCAACGCAGCCCGTGCCTGAAGCGCCCCTGGGTGCGCTGGTCATCAACAAGCCGCTGCGCTCAGGCCAACAAATTTACGCCCGCGGCCGTGACCTCGTGGTGTTGGCGATGGTCAACGCCGGCGCCGAAATCATTGCCGACGGCCACATCCATGTCTACGCCCCGCTGCGCGGCAAGGCCATGGCCGGCGCCCGCGGCAACACCGAAGCCCGCATTTTTGCACTCAGCCTAGAAGCCGAACTCATCTCGATTGCCGGCATCTACCGCACCAGCGAAAACCCGCTGCCCGCTAACATCCAAGGCAAGCCGGCCCAAGTGCGGCTGGTGGCCGGCCCCGATGGCGACAAATTAGTCATGGATGCGATGTGAAAATGACGCCTTAGCGTGTTGTTCGCAACCGCAACCTTCAGACCCCCCCGTTTTCAATCAAAGGACTTTCAGTCATGGCCAAAATCATTGTGGTGACCTCCGGCAAGGGCGGCGTGGGTAAAACCACCACCAGCGCCAGCTTTGCAACCGGCTTGGCCTTGCGCGGTCACAAGACCGCCGTCATCGACTTCGACGTTGGCCTGCGCAACTTAGACCTCATCATGGGCTGCGAACGCCGCGTGGTGTATGACCTGATCAACGTCATTCAAGGCGAAGCCAACCTGAACCAAGCGCTCATCAAAGACAAGCAATGCGACAACTTGTATGTGCTGGCGGCCTCGCAGACGCGCGACAAAGAAGCATTGAGCAAAGAAGGCGTTGAGAAAGTCCTCAAAGACCTGTCCGCGATGGACTTCGAATACATCATTTGCGACTCCCCAGCCGGCATCGAAACCGGTGCGCTGATGGCCATGCACTTTGCCGACGAAGCCCTGATCGTCACCAACCCTGAAGTCTCGTCGGTGCGCGACTCAGACCGCATTTTGGGCATGTTGTCGAGCAAAACCAAGCGCGGCATCGAAGGCAGCGAGCCGATCAAAGAGCACCTGCTGATCACCCGCTACAACCCCAGCCGGGTCGACCAAGGCCAGATGCTGTCGCTCGAAGACATCACCGACATCCTGCGCATCAAGCTGATCGGCGTCATCCCGGAGTCGGAGTCCGTGTTGCAAGCCTCCAACCAAGGCGTACCCGCCGTGCACATGACTGGAACCGACGTCTCTGAAGCCTACAAGGACGTGATCGACCGCTTCCTTGGCGAAGACAAGCCGATGCGCTTCATCGACGCGCAAAAGCCCAGCTTTCTCAAGCGCCTCTTCGGGGGGAAGTAAGCCATGACGTCTTTCCTTTCCTTCCTGCTCGGCGAGAAAAAGAAAACGGCTAACGTTGCCAAAGAGCGTTTGCAAATTATTCTGGCGCACGAGCGTTCAGGCGGCAACCACAAGCCCGACTATTTGCCGGCGCTGCAGCGCGACCTGATTGCCGTCATCTCCAAGTACATCAACATCAATCCAAACGACATCAAGGTCAACTTGGAGCGTCAAGACAATCTGGATGTGCTGGAAGTCAAAATCGAGTTGCCAGACGGCAAGTGATCGCCAGGGTCAGCACCCTGTCGGCGGGGCGACGCTTGGCTGGCGCTGCGGCCAGCCAAAAAACCTGATGACTTCCGCACGCCGGGCCAGGGTGTCGGCCACACCGAGCGCGATCAGCTCACGGGTGTAGGGCGCCTCAAACAACAAGTAACTGGCCAGAACGGCGCCGCGCGCCTCGGCCCCTCGGCCCGACACACCGACACCACGCAACAGCGCCCGAACGGCCATTGGCAAGCTGCCGAGATGGCGAGCCGCCATGTCGTCTAGCCGCTGGCTGGGCGCGATCACCAGCACCTCTATGGCTCGCAAATTGGCAGCCGCTCTGGCTTCAGGGCTGAGCAAGGCGACGGTCTGGTTGACCCGCTCCAAGCGCTCCACATCCACGGCCAGCGCATCCAAGAAAATGGTCGACAGCGCATGGCCGGCAATTTGCGCCAGGTTCGGCGACTCCAGAGGCGTTGCGTGGCGGCCTGTCGGTTCGAGCATCCGGCCAGCGCCAACCACCAAGATTTTCTCGGCCCCCAAATGGATCAAAGGCGAGATCGGCGCGACCTGGCGCATCGAGCCGTCACCGAAATACTCCAGCGCCTCGCCCAGCATCAGCGGCACTGCCGGAAACACCAGCGGAATAGCCGCCGAGGCCAACAGATGCGCGGGTGTGATGCATTCCTTCACCGCCGTCCGCTGAGTCCGGCGCCACGGCTGAATGTCCGCCAACGCTTCGTAAAACGTCACATGCAGGCCCGAGCTGTAACTCGACGCCGAAATCGACAGCGCCTTCAGATGGCCTTGTTGAAGCATCTCGGACAGGCGACCTGCCGGCAGCATGCCCTCCAACAGCTTGGCCAACGGCGCGTTGTCGAGCAGCGACTTGGGGTTCGCCTTGCGCCAGCGGGCAATCGCCCAGCCCAAGGACAACATCGTCAGCCAGCGGGCACCGGTTCGCAGCACGCCAAAAGCGTCAGCTCGATAAACCTGGTCGGCCGAAAAATTTTCCCAAACCTGCACCAAGCTGCGCACACCGCCGTCGAAGTCGTCGGCACGACAGGCCAGCGCAGCCGCGTTGATGGCGCCCGCCGACGTGCCCGCGATCACCGGAAACGGACTGCCAGTCGTCACACCGCAATCACGCCGAAGTTGTGCAATCGCTTTGAGCACACCGACTTGGTAGGCCGCACGCGCACCACCGCCAGTCAAAAGCAAGCCCGTCACGGGCTTTGGTTCGCTCACAAAGATAGCCCACCAAGCTGAGAAAACGAAGCGCGACGATTGATCAACATGAGTTTGAAGAACCAAGCATTCGTGCGCATGGTTGAAGTATGCGCCTTGGCCAGTCTACAAGGGCAGGGACCTGAGGGCCCTAACATGCCCAAAAAACCAGCACAAACACACACACCGACAAATGAACCGTCAAGCACGCAAAGCTCAGTTTTGGCTGACCCGGCACAATTAGATGTGACAGTGTTGAATTTCGATTCATCTCACCCAACTTCGGCAGCTTACACACCATGGCGGACTCTTCTTTGGCATCAACTTTGGCATCAACCTCTGCCGCTATCGCCCAGCTCAAGATCGACCGCTCAAAACCGCCGGCCTCGCAGCGCCGCCGCCAGCTCTGGCCTTGGGCGCTTGGCGTTGTGCTGTTGGGCGGGGTGGCGGCGGGGCTGCTGCTGGCGGCCAAGCCCGAGGTGCAAACCACCTCGGTGCTGCAAACCTACCCGTCTCAGCAATACTTGCAATTGACGGCCTCCGGCTATGTGGTGGCGCAGCGCCGGGCGGCGGTGGCCTCCAAGGCGACCGGCCGGCTGATCGAGCTGCGGGTGCGGGAAGGCAGCCGGCTCCAAAAGGGCGACTTGATCGCGCGGCTGGACGCCAGCGATGTGCAAGCCGCCATCGGCACCGCACAGGCGGGGGTGCGTCAGGCTGAAGCCGGCGTGCGCCAAGCGCAAGCGCAAGTGCGCCAAGCCGAGGTCGAGTTGGCCAATGCCGATGCCGAATTGCAACGCAGCAAAGGGCTGCAAGCGCAGGGTTTTGTGTCGCCGCAAGCGTTGGACGCCAACCAACGCCGGGTCGACGCAGCACGCGCCGGACAAGCTGCCGCCCAAGCCGGGGTGGCGCAGGCACAGGCCGGCGTGGCCCAAGCGCAAGCGCTGGTGGCGGTGCAGCACGTGAACCGCGACTACACCGAGATCCGTGCGCCATTCGACGGCGTGGTGCTGAACAAGAACGCCAACGTGGGCGACATCATCACGCCGTTTTCCAACGCGGCTGGCTCGCAGGGGGCGGTGGTGACGATGGCCGACCTGAGCACGCTGGAGGTGGAGGCCGATGTGTCGGAAGGCAGCCTGTCCAAAGCCAGCCTCGGCCAGCCGGTCGAGATCACGTTGGACGCCCTGCCGGCCATGCGTTTTCGCGGCCAAGTGGCCGGCATCGTACCGACGGTGGACCGCGCCAAGGCCACGGTGGTGACCAAGATCCAGTTCGAAAAACTCGACCCGCGCATCTTGCCGGAGATGAGCGCCAAGGTCAGTTTCTTGTCGCAAGCGCCTAGCGCCGACGACCAACAACCGGTGCTGGCCGTCAACCCCAAGGCCTTGCAGAGCCAGGGCGACAAACAGTTTTTGCTGCGTATTCAGCGCGACGGCGACAAAGAGCGGCTGGAAGCGGTGCAAGTCAAGGTCGGCCGCAAGCTGGGCGATGTGGTCGAGGTGACGGCCCTGAGCGGCACGCTGCAATCGGGCGAGCGGCTGGTGCTGTCGCCCGCAGCCAAGCTGCAGTCCGGCATGCACGTCAAACTGGGTGGCAAATGAGCATGGGCGCGCTTGACCTGCCGTTGATCCGCATTCGCGAGCTGTCCAAGTCTTACCAGCGCGGCGGCCAACACATCCCGGTGCTGCTGGACATTCAGCTCGATGTGATGGCCGGCGACTTCATCGCGCTGATGGGGCCGAGTGGCTCCGGCAAAAGCACCTTGCTGAACTTGATCGCCGGCATCGACCAGCCGAGCAGTGGCCGCATCGAGATCGGCGGCGTCGACATCGCCAGCCTCAGCGAAGGGCAGTTGGCCGATTGGCGGGCCCGAAATGTCGGCTTCATTTTTCAGTTCTACAACCTGCTGCCAGTGCTGACGGCGTTCGAAAACGTCGAACTGCCGCTGCTGCTGACCGACCTGTCGGCCCGCCAGCGCCGCGCCCACGCCCAAGCAGCGTTGGAAATGGTCAAGCTAGACGACCGCATGGACCACTACCCGAACGAGCTGTCCGGCGGCCAGCAGCAGCGGGTAGCGATTGCCCGTGCGCTGGTCAGCGACCCGACGCTGATCGTCGCCGACGAGCCGACCGGCGACCTAGACCGCCACACCGGGCAAGAGGTGCTGAGCCTGCTCGATGAGCTGAATCGCGACTTGGGCAAGACCATCGTGATGGTCACCCACGACCCGAAAGCCGCCGAACGGGCGCACCGCATGGTGCATCTGGACAAGGGCGTGCTGGTGGACGAAGCGTGAGCACGGCCACGGGCGCTTGAGATGTTCATTTTCAAACTGCTGCTCAAAAACGTCTTTCGCCACAAGCTGCGCACGGCGCTGACGCTGTTCGGGCTGGTGGTGGCGTTGGCGGCCTTTGGTTTGCTGCGCACCATCGTCGGGGCTTGGTATGCCGGGGTGGAGGGCAGCAGCAGCACGCGGCTGGTGACGCGCAGCGCCATTTCTCTGACCTTCCCGCTGCCGCTGAACTATGCCCAGCGCATCAAGGCCGTGGACGGAGTGACGGGCATTTCGTGGTCGAACTGGTTTGGCGGGGTTTACGTCACCGAGCGCAATTTCTTCCCTCAATTCGCCATCGAGCCGGCCAGCTATCTGGCGCTGTACCCCGAGTACCGGCTGTCGGCCGACGAGCGCTTGGCCTTCATGCGGGACCGCCAGGGGGCTGTCGTCGGGCGCAAATTGGCCGACAAGTTCGGCTGGAAGGTGGGCGACCAGATCCCGCTGCGCGGCACCATTTACCCCGGCACCTGGACCTTTAACTTACGCGGCATCTGGGACGGCGCCGAGGCCAAAACCGATGAAAGCCAGCTCTTGTTCCACTGGGAGTACTTGAACGAGGCGATCCGCAAGCGCTTTGGCAGCCGCGCCGACTATGTGGGCGTCTACATCGTCGGCATCAACGAGCCGCAGAACGCGGCGTTGATTTCGCAGCGCTTGGACGCGGAATTTAAAAATTCACAGGCTGAGACGCTGACCGAAACCGAATCGGCCTTTCAGCTCAGTTTTGTCTCGATGAGCGAGGCGATTCTGGTGGCGATCGAGGCCGTCAGTTACATCATCGTCGTCATCATCATGGCGGTGATGGCCAACACCATGACGATGACCGCGCGCGAGCGCCTGGCCGAATACGCCACCTTGAAGGCGCTGGGCTTTGCGCCGAGCTTTGTCATCAAACTGCTGTTCGGCGAAAGCCTGCTGATCGCGCTGCTAGGCGGCTTAGGCGGCTTGGCGCTGACGATTCCGCTAGCCGCCGCCTTTGGCTCGGTTGCCGGCACGCTGTTCCCGGCCTTTCAGGTCACCCCGCTGACGATGGCGCTGCAACTGCTGGCCGCCCTGATCGTTGGCCTTGCTGCCGCTGCCTGGCCGGCCTGGAAGATGAGCCGAATCGACATCGTGCAGGGGCTGCGGCATGTGGCTTGATGGACTGAGCGGCGCATGAAGCTGATTCCCGCCTCCTACATCGCCCGAAATCTGTGGGTGCGCCGCGTCACCACCTTGCTGACGGCCGGCGGCATGGCGCTGGTGGTCTATGTCTTTGCCACCGTGCTGATGATGAGCGAGGGCATCCGCGCGACGCTGGTGGCCACCGGTCAGCCGGACAACGTGATCGCCTTGCGCAAGGGCGCGGGGGCCGAGATCAACAGTGCGGTCGATCGCGCGCAGGCGGCCATTTTGGAGAGTCTGCCCGGCATCGCCACTGACGCCGCCGGTCGAGCGTTGATCAGCAAGGAGCCGGTCGTCTTGAACAACCTGCCCAAGCGCGGCAGCGGCAAACCCAGCAATGTGACGGTGCGCGGCACCACCGAGCGCGGCTTGCAACTGCGCCCGCAAGTGCAGATGGTCGAGGGCCGGATGTTTCGGCCCGGCACCTCGGAGATCATCACAGGCCGCGCCATCGCACGCGGTTTTCAGGGCGCGGGTCTGGGCGAAACGCTGCGCTTTGCCGGCCGGGACTGGACGGTGGTCGGCGTCTTCGATGCCGGACGCACCGGCTTTGATTCCGAAATCTGGGGTGATGCGGAGCAGATGCTGCAGGCCTTTCGACGCAATGCCTTCTCCAGCGTGGTGTTCCGCTTGGCCGACGCCAGCCAGTTCGGAGCCATCAAAGCCGCGCTGGAGGCTGACCCGCGCATGACGGTGGAGCTCAAACCCGAGACGCAGTTCTACGCCGAGCAGTCCGAGGCACTGGCCAAGTTCATCAGCATTCTCGGTACGGCGCTGTCGGTGATCTTTTCGATCGGCGCCATCGTCGGCGCCATGATCACCATGTTCGCGGCGGTCGCTTCGCGCGTCGGTGAGATCGGCACGTTGCGCGCGCTGGGTTTTAGGCGCGGCGCGGTCTTGCTGGCCTTCCTGAGTGAATCGTTGCTGCTGTCGCTGATCGGCGGCCTGCTCGGGTTGGCCGCGGCCTCGCTGATGCAGACGGTCAACATCTCGACCACCAACTTCCAGACTTTCTCTGAGCTGGCCTTCCAGTTCAAACTGACGCCGACCATCGCTTGGCAAACGATTGCCTTTGCGTTGTTCATGGGCTTGGTCGGCGGATTCATCCCCGCCTGGGGGGCGGCGCGCCTGAAAATCGTCGATTGCTTGCGAGCGGCCTGATTGAAAGCGCCCGTGCCGGCTGAGCTGCGTATGATCGAACGCCTATACGGAGATATGCCCCATGAGCACAACTGAGATTGGCACGCCGCTGCCCTTCACGCTGGCTGTTCCAGACTCGGCACTGGCCGATTTGCGCACACGCCTGGCGCTGACGCGCTTTCCCGATCAGGCGCCTGACGCGCCCTGGGCCTATGGCACAGATGTCGGCTACATGCGCGAACTGGTTGCCTATTGGCGTGATGGCTTCGACTGGCGCGCACAGGAAGCGGTGCTGAACGCTTGGCCACAGTTCAAGGTGCGGCTGCACGGGATCGACGTGCATTACCTTCGTATCGAGGGCAAGGGACCGAATCCGACGCCGCTGCTGCTGATGCACGGCTGGCCTGGATCGGTGTTCGAGTTTGTCGACATCATTCCCCGGCTCACCGACCCAGCGCGGTTCGGCGGCGATCCGGCGGATTCTTTCACGGTGATCGCGCCCTCTTTGCCCGGCTTCGGCTTGTCGTTCGCGCCGAACCAACCTCGCTTCAAGATTGAGCAGATCGCGGCTTGCTTCGCCGACCTGATGACCAAGGTGCTGGGCTTCTCACGCTATGCCGCGCAAGGCGGCGATTTTGGTGCGTTCACCGCGTCGCGGCTGGGGTATGCGTTTCCCGAGCAGCTGATCGGTATCCACATCAACCTGCTGACCGTACCGCGCGATCGTCTTGCGCCCGAAAACCCAACACCAGAAGAGGCACGCTATTACAGCGAGCTAGCGGGTTGGCTGAAGGAAGAAACGGGCTACCAATGGATCCAGGGAACCAAGCCGCAGACGCTGGCTTTTGGGCTGTCGGATTCACCGGCCGGGCTGGCGGCCTGGATCGTCGAGAAGTTCCGCACTTGGTCGGACTGCAACGGTGACGTGGAAAGCGTGCACAGCCGCGATCGGTTGCTGGCGAATATCTCTTTGTATTGGTTCACCGGCGCGATCGGCTCGTCGTTCTGGCCGTACTACGCGCGCATGCACGGCCCCTGGCCGATTCCGACCGGCGAGACGGTGGATGTGCCAATGGGCTATTGCGCCTTTCCGCACGAAATCATCCGCCCGCCACCATCGGTGGCGGCGACGATGTACACCGACATCCGCCGCTGGACGCCGATGGCGAAAGGTGGCCATTTCGCAGCGATGGAGCAGCCCGAGGCGTTGGCGCACGAGATCGCGGCATTTTTTCGCCCCCTGCGATACCCACTTTAAGCGTCGATATTGCCGGCTCGCAGCGCATTCGCCTCAATGAACTCACGGCGCGGTTCGACGTCGTCACCCATCAGCATAGTGAAAACGTGATCGGCCTCAATCGCGTCATCAATTTGCACGCGCAGCAAACGGCGAACGGTGGGGTCCATGGTGGTTTCCCACAGCTGTGACGGGTTCATTTCGCCCAACCCTTTGTAGCGCTGCCGCGAGGTACCGTTCTCGGCTTGCACAATGAGCCAGCGCATGGCTTGGCGGAAGTCGCTGATTTTTTCTTCTTTTTTGCGCTCGCCTTCGCCGCGCATGACGCGGGCGCCGTCGCTCAGCAAGGCTTTGAAAGTTTGAGCCGCTTCAGCCAAGGTGGCGTAATCGGTGCCATGAACGAAGTCTTGCGAGATCACGCTGCTTTTGGTGTTGCCGTGGTGGCGACGGCTGATGCGCAACAGCGGTTTGTCTGTGCGCAGATCCATCTCACCCACCACGACAGCATCCGGTAAATGCGCTTGCAAAGCAGCAGCAGAGATTTCGGCTGTTGCCAGAGTGTCTAAATCGAGTGCTACGCCGTCGGCGAGTGAACGCAAAGCCTCAGCGTCCATGAAAGCGCCTAAGCGCGCTATGACGGCCTCAGCCACCTGGTGCTTGCGCGCCAACTCGGCCAAAGTGTCACCGTCAATCACGCTGCCGTTCGGGCCGCCTGTGAAAACACTGGCGTCGCGCATGGCGATGCGCAACAAAAACCCGTCCAGCGCACTGGCGTCTTTCAAATACAGCTCTTCCTTGCCCGCTTTGACTTTGTACAGCGGCGGCTGGGCGATGTAAATGTGGCCACGCTCAACCAGCTCAGGCATCTGACGATAGAAAAAGGTCAACAGCAGGGTACGGATGTGGGCACCGTCAACGTCGGCGTCGGTCATGATGATGATGCGGTGGTAGCGCAGTTTGGCAACGTTGAAGTCGTCATTGCCAGTGGTGCCGCCAGCTTTGCCAATGCCGGTTCCCAACGCCGTGATCAAGGTCAAGATCTCGTTGCTGGTCAGCAGCTTTTCGTAGCGGGCTTTTTCAACGTTGAGAATCTTGCCGCGCAGCGGCAAAATCGCTTGGAACTTACGGTCACGACCTTGCTTGGCAGAGCCACCGGCAGAGTCTCCCTCGACGATGTAGATTTCACACATTGCCGGGTCTTTTTCTTGGCAGTCAGCCAGCTTACCGGGCAAGCCCATGCCGTCCAGCACACCTTTGCGGCGCGTCATATCGCGGGCTTTGCGCGCTGCTTCACGGGCGCGGGCGGCTTCAATGATCTTGCCAACGATGATCTTGGCGTCGTTTGGCCGCTCTTGCAAATAGTCAAATAACAGCTTGCTGACGATGTCTTCCACCGGACCGCGAACTTCGCTTGAAACCAATTTATCTTTGGTCTGACTTGAGAACTTAGGTTCCGGCACTTTGACCGACAAGACGCAGCACAAGCCCTCGCGCATGTCATCGCCCGTCACTTCCACCTTGGCTTTTTTAGCCAGTTCGCTGTCGTCAATGTATTTGTTGATGACACGTGTCATGGCCGCGCGTAAACCGGTCAGGTGCGTGCCACCGTCACGCTGCGGGATGTTGTTGGTGAAGCACAGCACCTGTTCGCTGTAACCGCTGTTCCATTGCATCGCCACTTCAACACCGATATTGGTGGCTTGGTCGCTTTGACGGTCGCCCATGGCGTGAAAGATGTTGGGGTGCAAGACCGTCTTGCCCTTGTTGGCAAAATTAACGAAGCCCTTGACGCCACCGGCACCTGCAAAGTCATCTTCCTTGCCGGTGCGCTCGTCTTTCAAGCGAATCTTCACACCATTGTTCAAGAAGCTCAGTTCGCGCAAACGCTTGCTCAGAATTTCGTAGTGGAAATCACTGTTTTCTTTGAAGATTTCAGTGTCAGGCCAAAAGTGCACTTCAGTGCCGCGCTTGTCAGTGTCTCCGATAACTTTCATCGGAGACACCTCAACACCGTTCACAACTTCGATGATGCGGTTTTGCACAAAACCCCTGGCAAACTCCATGAAGTGGACTTTGCCGTCGCGACGGATCGTCATGCGCAGTGTTTTAGAGAGCGCATTGACACAACTCACGCCGACCCCGTGCAAACCACCTGACACTTTGTAGCTGTTCTGGTTGAATTTGCCACCCGCATGGAGCTCGGTCAAGGCGATTTCAGCGGCAGAGCGTTTTGGCTCATGCTTGTCATCCATTTTGACGCCGGTCGGGATTCCGCGGCCGTTGTCAACCACACTGACGGAGTTGTCAGAGTGAATGGTGACCATGATGTCGTCGCAATGACCGGCCAAGGATTCGTCAATCGAATTGTCAACCACCTCGAACACCAAATGGTGCAAACCAGTGCCGTCAGAGGTGTCGCCGATGTACATGCCGGGCCGCTTGCGAACAGCTTCCAAACCTTCCAAAATTTGAATCGATCCCTCGCCGTAAGCTTCGGAGGCACCTTCTTGATTGGCGTCAATAACCGGCTGAAAATTAGAGCTGCCTTCTACACCGGCACCCGAATGCACGTCAGTAGAGTTGTCAGGGACGTTGTTGGAGTCTTCGTTGGGCTTGATTTGGTCGGTCATAACTAACTTTCGCTTATCTCTTTAAAAACCGATGCCCACGTCAATGACTGACGCGAGTTGGTCGACAGGGTCAAGAATGACCCACGCCAAGTGGTTTAAATCCGCATCGGCATCACAACGTACTTGAAGGCAGCATCGTCTGGAATGGTCAGCAAAGCTGAACTGTTGGAATCCGACAGTTCGATCTTGACCATGTCTTGGTTCATGTTGGTCAATGCGTCGATCAGGTAGGTGACGTTAAAACCGATCTCAATCGCGTCGCCACCGTAGTCGATGTCAAGCTCATCCACCGCCTCTTCTTGCTCGGCATTGTTAGAAGCCACGCGCAGCGTACCTGGCTCAATGTTCAAACGAACCCCTTTGAACTTTTCGCTGGTCAAAATGGCTGTGCGTTGCAAGCTGGCCAGCAACGGTGCACGACCCAAAGTGATGATGTTTTTGTGGTTCTTCGGAATGACCCGGTTGTAGTCGGGGAACTTACCTTCTACCAACTTGGTTACGAATTCCATGCCTTCAAAGCTGAATTTGGCTTGGTTACCCGCAAATTGCATTTCAATTGCGCCTTCTTTGTCGCTCAAGAGACGTTGCATTTCCAGCACAGTCTTGCGCGGCAAGATAACTTCTTGGCGCGGCACCTCGACATCCAGCGTGGCCGATGAAAATGCCAAGCGATGTCCATCGGTGGCCACCAGGCTCAACTGCTTGCCTTCAGCCACAAACAAGATGCCATTCAGGTAGTAGCGAATGTCATGCACGGCCATTGCAAAAGAAACCTGACTCAACAAATTTTTCAAGGTCTTTTGGGGCACGGAAAAAACTGGCCCAAAAGTAGCGGCCTCTTGAACCAAAGGAAAGTCTTCTGCCGGCATGCTTTGCAAAGTGAAGCGGCTTTTACCGCCTTTGAGGATCAATTTACTTTGGTTTGACTCCAAGGACACCGATTGATCACTGGGCATTGAACGCAAGATGTCAATCAGCTTGCGGGCGCCGACAGTGGTTGTGAAATCACCTTCATCACCGCCAAGCTCGGCGGTGGTGCGAATTTGAATTTCAAGATCACTGGTGGTGAGCTGAATTTTTGAACCGGTTTTACGTATCAACACGTTCGCCAAAATTGGCAGAGTGTGACGCCGCTCAACGATGCCTGCGACCGATTGAAGTGCGGATAAAACGATGTCTTGACTGGCTTTGAGAACGATCATGACTTGTGCTTTCTTATCTTCTTAATTTTTTAATTTCAAATTAGTAGTAGTAGTAAGGGCGGCGAATTTCTGTGTACATCGCCATTTTCCCCTTTTTTATCAACCACTTGCAGATTGTTTAAGTGTGTGTTGAGTGCCCTGTTGAAGGGGCTGCACAACCTGAACAACTTGAGCTGAACTGGTTTTTCTGTGGATAACTCATGAGTTGTTCAATAATTGTCCCCAGCTTTTTCCTCAACCTTTGAGTGTTTGTTCTAAAACATGCAGTTGTTGGTTGAGCTCCGTCATCAGTTGACGTTCAGCTGACATTTTGCGTACCGCATGCAACACCGTGGTGTGATCTCGGCCGCCAAACAGCTCACCGATCTCTGGCAAGCTTTTTTGAGTCAGCTCTTTGGCCAAGTACATGGCAATTTGGCGCGGCCTGGCGATGCTTGCAGGCCGTTTTTTGGAATACATGTCGGCCACTTTGATCTTGTAATAGTCGGCGACTGTTTTTTGAATGTTCTCAACCGAAATTTGCCGATTTTGGATCGACAGCAAATCACGCAGGGCTTCACGCGCCAGTTGGATGGTGATTTCCTTTTGGTTGAACCGCGAGTAAGCCAAGATCTTGCGCAGTGCTCCTTCGAGCTCCCGTACGTTGGAGCGGACGTTTTTAGCAACAAAGAAGGCAACTTCTTCCGGCATGACCGTGCCTTCGGCTTCGGCCTTGCGAATCAGGATGGCGACACGCATTTCCAACTCAGGCGGTTCAATGGCTACAGTGAGGCCGGAATCGAACCGAGAAACAAGGCGCTCATGGATGTCTGTCAGCCCTTTGGGGTAGGTGTCGCTGGTCATCACAATGTGTGACTTTTTGGTCAGCAAGGCCTCAAACGCATTGAAGAATTCTTCTTGCGTACGGTCTTTGTTGGCAAAGAACTGAACATCATCGATCAACAGCAAATCGAGCGAATGGTAGCGTTCTTTGAACTCGTCAAAGGTTTTTCGCTGATAGGCCTTGACGACATCCGAGACAAATTGTTCGGCATGAATATAGAGAATTTTGGCCGCTGGGTTGTCTGCCAGCAACTTATTGCCAATGGCGTGAACCAAATGGGTTTTACCTAGACCGACACCGCCATAAATGAACAGTGGGTTGTAGAGCTGGCCCAAGCTGCTGGCGACGTGCATGGCCGCAGCACGGCCCATGCGGTTGGCTGTGCCTTCGATCAAAGTGTCGAACGTCAAAGCAGTGTTCAGTCTGCTTTTGAAAGGAATGTTGACTGGATCTTCAGAAGGAATCAAAGCAGCCGGTTCAGCAGCGCTTAAAACCCGGAAGTTTTGCGACACAGGCGCTTGTTTAGAGGGGCTTTCACGTGGAGCAAGCGCTAACTCCAGTGTGACGGGTCGACCAGCTACCTTTTCTAGCAGGGCAACAATGCGTGCCGCGTATTGAGCGCGAACCCAGTCCAACTTGAAACGGTTACCGACCTGGATCGTCACTTTGCTCAGATCAACCGCAACATACGCCACCAAGGGTTTGATCCACGTGTTGAACTGTTGCTCGGGGAGTTCCTGGGCCAAGTGGTCCATGCAGCGTTGCCACAAGCCTTGACCCAACGAAGAATGAACAACTTCGCTCATGAAGGACTTGGGCAGGATTTTGAAGGCGTTTTGGGAAGCGTCAAACCGCTCTGCAACTTGTGGATATTGTCTTTTTTCAGCACCCACTATTGTAGTCCGCCGAGGCAGTTATCCACAAGCCAATTGATGCGGTCTTGCCTTTGGGACATGCAAGTTTTTGTGGTTTAAATGTTGCACAGTGCAGCCCCTTGCATCAGTCTTTGAGTAAAGACTGTTTTCTAAGCGGTTGCTATCACTGGATAAATTTGCCATAATCATCGGTTTCCCTGATTCACAGGGGGTTTTCACGCGCAGGCGTGCAGATCCGGCGGACCTTGTAACGCTGGCAGTACCGTGCTGCCACCAAGCTCACAAGAATCATGCAAGGGAAGATTTCTAGCCAGTAGGATTGATCATGAAACGCACATACCAGCCATCTAAAGTCAAACGCGCACGTACGCACGGTTTTTTGACCCGCATGAAAACACGCGGCGGCCGCGCCGTGATCGCGGCTCGCCGCGCCAAAGGCCGCAAGCGTTTGGCTGTCTAAGCTTCCAACTTGCAGGCAGGTCTTGATGCCATCAGGCGAAGACATTGCAGCGGCTTAAAAACCGCGCTCAGTTTCAGGCTGTGTTGGCGGGAGAGACAGTGGCCAGAAGTGAGCATTTTGCTCTGCACCGGTGCGAACTCCCCCATAGTGACCACCGAGTTGCCGGGGTAGTCGCGCCTGAATTTGCAAACAAGCAAGTTCATGTGGCGTCAAAGCTGCAGCCCCTTTTCCCAATGCTAGATGTTTGGATGGGGGCGATGGTACCCAAGCGTTGGGCCAAGCGCGCCGTGACCCGTAACGCCATCAAAAGGCAAATCTACACAGTGAGTGCCGACTTTTCACCGCAACATCAGCAGGCCGCTTTCGTGGTCAGGCTGCGGCGTGACTTTTCGCGTAAAGTTTATCTGAGCGCCAGCTCAGAGCAGTTAAAGCAGGCCGTGCGCACGGAGCTACAGGCGCTGATGCTTGACGGTGCGCGTCGCTCATGAGTCAAGCCATGAAACTTTGGCACTTTATAGCCCGTACACCGCAGGCCATGCTTATTACGTTGGTCAAGGGCTACCGTCTGTTGCTCAGTCCGTCGTTGGGATCGGGCTGCCGCTTTGAGCCAACTTGCTCTGCCTATTCATTGCAAGCTTTACAGCAGCATGGTGCAGCGGCGGGAACATATCTGACGCTGGGGCGGCTCATGCGCTGCCATCCATGGTGTGATGGCGGGCTTGACCCTGTTGCAGACAAATTCAGCTTCTTCCCATCGTCCTGGTTTTTCGTTGACCGTACTGTCAACAAAGACAATTGCAAGCGACACCTTTTTCCCAGTCTGGTCACACCTGTGGCCGCTCCCCTTTCTAAGAAGAAAAAGTCATGAACGACATTCGGCGCACCATTTTGTGGGTGATTTTTGGTTTTTCGTTGGTCTTGTTGTGGGACCAATGGCAAGTTTATAACGGCCAAAAACCAACTTTCTTCCCATCGTCAGCGCAAAGTGCCAAAGCGCCGGTCAATGCACCCGCCGCGATAGGGACGGCGGCTGTGCCTGGAGGGGTTCCTGCACCTGTCGTCGCTTCGGCTTCTTCAGTCCCTGGCACAACGCCAATTCCACCCACTGACTTGGCTATTGCCGACGCCAAAAGAGAACAGTTAGTGGTCAGCAACGATGTGTTGACACTGACCTTCGATACCGAAGGCGGCACCTTGGTGCGTTCGGTGTTTGCCAACTACGCTGACATGTCGGATCAAAATACCGGCTTCGTGTTGCTCGACGAAAGTAACACACGGGTCTATGTGGCCCAATCTGGCTTGATTGGCGCAACCGGCAGCCAGTTGCCAACGCACAAAACAGTCATGACAGCAGTGCCTGGGGATCGTTCGTTGCGCGCGGGCCAGGATCAGTTTGAGGTCAAATTTGAGTCGCCTAGCGTTGGCGGTATCAAGCTGGTGAAAACCTACACCATCAAGCGCGGCGCCTACGACCTCGCGGTGCGGCACGACATCATCAATACCGGCACTGAAGCGGTGACGCCGCAGCTTTACCTGCAATTGGTGCGCGACGGCAATAAGCCGCCGGGTGAGTCCTCTTTCTATTCAACCTTCACCGGCCCGGCAATCTACACCGAAGCCAAGAAGTACCAGAAGGTCGAATTCAAAGACATCGAAAACAACAAGGTCGATGTTGAGAGGAAAGCCACCAACGGTTACGTTGCCATGGTTCAGCATTACTTTGCATCAGCTTGGATCCTGCCTGACGGCTTGCCGCGCGATTTGTTTTTGCGCAAGGTCGACACCAATCTGTACGCAGCTGGCATGATCACGCCGCTCGACAGCATTGCAGCCGGCGCAAGCAAGACGATAAACACCAAGTTTTTTGTCGGCCCACAAGAAGAAAAAACGCTCGAAGCTTTGGCGCCTGGCTTGGAGCTGGTCAAAGACTACGGTTGGTTGACGATTCTGGCCAAGCCTTTGTATTGGTTGTTGTACAACCTGCATGAGTTCATCCAGAACTGGGGGTGGTCGATCGTAGCCTTGGTGCTGCTGTTGAAAATAGCTTTTTATTGGCTCAATGCAAAGGCTTATGCGAGCATGGCCAAGATGAAAGCCGTTAATCCGAAAATCACGGAAATGCGTGAGCGTCTGAAAGACAAGCCGCAAGAAATGCAGCAGGCCATGATGCGGATTTACAAAGAGGAGAAGGTCAACCCAATGGGTGGTTGCTTCCCGATCATGATTCAGATTCCCGTTTTCATTGCGCTGTACTGGGTGCTGTTGTCTAGCGTTGAAATGCGCAACGCGCCATGGATACTTTGGATTCATGACCTGTCATCTCCAGACCCTTATTACATCTTGCCGGTGGTGATGGCCCTGACGACGATGCTGCAAACCGCGTTGAACCCAACGCCACCAGATCCGATGCAAGCCAAGCTGATGTGGTTTATGCCGCTGATTTTCAGTGTGATGTTCTTCTTCTTCCCGGCTGGCTTGGTCTTGTACTGGATCACCAACAACATCTTGTCGATCGCGCAGCAGTGGATGATTAACACCCGAATGGGTGTGCCACCGCAGTTCAATTTGCCGAAGTTCAAATAAAAAAGGGCCGCTTTTAGCGGCCTTTTTTAATGAAACACACCATGCTCGCCCGACACCAAGACCCCATCGTTGCGATTGCCACCGCGCCCGGCCGAGGTGCTATTGGCATTGTCCGAATCTCAGGCAAAACGCTGGCGCCCATCGTTGAAAGGCTGTGTGGCCGCAGCTTGCTGCCGCGGCAAGCCAGCTACTTGCCGTTTCAAGACGCGCAAGGCCACGTGATAGACCAAGGCTTGGCGCTTTATTTTCCAGCGCCGCATTCCTTCACCGGCGAAGACGTGTTGGAACTGCAGGCGCACGGTGGCCCAGTTGTGCTGCAATTGCTGCTGGCGCGTTGTTTGGAGGCAGCAGCTGAAACTGATGAAACAAGCAGGCAACAGCGCTTGCCCGGCTTGCGCGTTGCCCAGCCGGGTGAGTTTTCCGAGCGTGCTTTTTTGAACGACAAAATTGATTTGGCGCAGGCCGAAGCGATCGCCGACTTGATTGACGCCAGCACAGAAACAGCGGCCCGATCGGCAGCCCGCTCACTCACCGGCGAGTTCTCGAACGAAGTACAGACACTGCTTGCAAAATTGGTGCATTTGCGCATGCTGGTCGAAGCCACGCTGGATTTCCCGGAAGAAGACATCGACTTCTTAAAGCAAGCCGATGCCAGCGGTCAATTGCAGCGATTGAAGTCCACACTCGCAGGCGTCATGCAGCGCGCAGCACAAGGTGCGATCTTGCGTGAAGGCATCAAAGTGGTGATTGCGGGACAACCTAACGCCGGTAAAAGCTCACTGCTCAACGCCTTGGCGGGCGCCGAGTTAGCCATCGTCACACCGATCGCTGGGACCACGCGCGACAAGGTCTCACAACTCATTCAAATAGACGGCGTGCCTCTGCACGTGGTCGACACAGCAGGCCTGCGGGATAGCCATTTGCCGGGTGTTGATGAGGTTGAGAAAATCGGTATCGCCCGTGCTTGGGGCGAAATAGAGAGCGCTGATGCGGTCTTGTTTTTGCACGATTTGACGCGACAAAACACACCTTCAGAACCTGAGGTCGGTACGGCCTACCGTGCAGGCGACGCCTTGATTCAACAAGCTTTAACCGCCAAGCTGCCCGCAGCAACGCCGATTATCGACGTCTGGAACAAATCAGATTCAGCCCCGCTCAGTGTCTCGGTCGACGCCATCGCCAGCGATCGCGCGGCAGTGGTGATCTCCGCTAAGACGGGCGCTGGTTTGGACGCTTTGCGCCAGCAGTTGCTGCAAGTGGTTGGCTGGCAGTCAACACCAGAAGGTGTTTTCATGGCCCGCGAAAGACATGTTCAAGCCTTGCACGAAGTGACCAGCCAGCTGGCGCGCGCTGACGAACAGTTGTCAGCCAAACAACCGGCGCTCGACTTGCTCGCAGAAGACTTGCGGCAAGCCCAGCGTGCACTGAGTCAAATCACCGGCGAGTTCACGCCGGACGATTTGTTGGGTGAGATTTTCTCCAAATTTTGCATTGGCAAGTAGCTGCTCAAGCAGCGGTGCATCACTCAGCAGAACTTGACAAGGTGGTACGCGCTAGCACCGTGCCACTGGCATCAACAATCAGGGCTTCGCCCATGGCTGTGTATTCGCCCGTCAGCGCCGTGATGTTGACTTGATGTGTCACCCAGATCTCAAACGCGCCAGCGGGCACAGCCTTGAGTCGCGTTCGCAAGATCCGTGTGAGCGGGCCGGGTTGCGTTTCGTTGTCAAAAGTCGAGTTGAGCGCCGGTAAAACCGTGTAAGCGCCAAAGGCCAGCTCGGCGGTGTCGCGACCCCGACACCAAGCGCTCGCATAGACCGCGTGCGCTTTCAATTGGCGGACTTTAAACCACTCACCAAGGCGCCGCGACTGCTCTCGACCCGCTTCGCTCAGGTTGCGCTGGGTGCGGCAATCACCCAACTTGAAGTTACTGGGATCGCCAACGCCGCGATCCGTTTCGGCATGCCGGATGAGAAAGACGCAGCCGCCAACGCGCAGCAGCGCCGCAATGTCTGCCGCGCTGTGGGCTTGCGTCAAGGGCCAGCTGATGGCGGCCAACAAAGTCAGTGCGGTGCGTCGTTTCATGTTGTTGGTTTGTTCATCTGCGGCAGGGTGTCTCGATAGAATACAGGGATGAACTTTGAGCGCACCGGCTTTGACCCGGCACAAGCGGTGGCCTTGGCCCGCAAGACATTCGAGATCGAGGCCGCTGCTGTGCTGAGCATGGCGGCGCGCGTCGGCCCTGAGTTTGCGGCGGCCGTTGAAGCGGTGTTGTCCTGCACCGGCCGCGTGGTGGTGATGGGCATGGGCAAAAGCGGCCACATCGGCCGCAAGATCGCCGCTACGCTGGCGTCGACCGGCACGCCGGCCATGTTTGTCCACCCGGGCGAAGCCAGCCATGGCGACCTCGGCATGATCACCGCAGCCGACGTCGTGCTGGCGATTTCCAACAGCGGTGAAAGCGAAGAGCTGACCGTGATTTTGCCGACCCTCAAACGCTTGCAGGTGGTGGTGATTGCCCTCACCGGCGGCGCGCAGTCGGCGCTGGCGCGGCACGCCACCGTGGTGCTCGACAGCAGCGTCGCGCAAGAAGCTTGTCCCCTTAACTTGGCGCCGACCGCCAGCACCACGGCCCAGCTGGCCATGGGCGATGCGTTGGCGGTGGCGCTGCTTGATGCTAGAGGTTTCAAACCCGAAGATTTTGCGCGCTCCCATCCCGGCGGTTCCTTGGGGCGCAAGCTGCTCACGCACGTCGGGGATGTCATGCGCAGTGGCGCTGCCGTGCCATCCGTGCCGCCGGCTGCCAGCCTCAGCGAACTCATGCGTGAAATGAGCGCCAAGGGCTTGGGTGCTTCGGCCGTGGTCGACGCACAGCAGCAGGTGCTGGGTATTTTCACGGACGGCGACTTGCGGCGCTTGATTGAAAAAGGCGCTGATCTGCGCGCCATATGCGCGGCCGACGTCATGCACGCCAACCCGCGCACTCTCAACTCTGCATCACTCGCGGTCGATGCGGTGGCGCTGATGGAGCAATACAGCATCACCAGCGTGCTGGTGGTTGACGCAGCAGGCCGCTTGTGCGGCGCACTCAACACCAACGACCTGATGCGCGCCAAGGTGATTTGATGAATCAACCGATGACTGGCGCGTCTGCCATGCCACCCTTGCGCCCTGCCCTCAACTTCGCGCCTGAACTGCTGCTTCGTGCGCAAGGCGTCAAAGTGGCTTTTTTCGATGTCGACGGCGTCCTCACCGATGGCGGTCTGTACTTCAGCGAGCACGGTCAGCAGCACATCATGGAAACACCGGGCCAGCTGTATGCCGCCGGGGAGACCCTGAAACGCTTCAGCACGCTGGACGGCCACGGCCTCAAGCTGCTGCAAAAGGTCGGCATCACGCCGGTCGTCATCACCGGCCGCGACAGCGTGGTGCTGCGCGCACGCTTGCAAGCGCTGGGCATCGTCCACGCGCACTTTGGCACTGAAGACAAACGCCCCGCCGCCGAGCTGTCGCTCAAAGCGCTGGGCTGCGGTTGGGCTGAGGCCGCCGCCATGGGCGACGACTGGCCCGACCTGCCGGTGATGCGCCGAGCGGCTTTCAGCTGCGCACCGGCCAACGCCCACGCAGAAGTCAAAGCGGTGTCGCACTACGTCACCCAAGCCGCGGGCGGACATGGCGCGGCACGCGAACTGTGTGATGTGTTGTTGGTGGCAAGCGGTCGCTACAGCAGCTTGCTGGCGGCGTACGCGGCATGACGACCCAGACCGTTGTAACCGGCAGGGACCGAAGGCTGCATGCCCTCAGAGTCTGCGGCCAGCGGCTGGCTGGGTTGTGGGAGCAGTTGTCGCTCTACTTACCGCTGGTGATGATGGCTCTGTTAGCGGTCGGTACGTACTGGCTGGTGCGCAACACACCGGCTGCGTACGAAGCCGAGGCCGCCCGGCCGATGAGCCATCAGGTTGACTATTTCATGCGCCAAGCCACCGTCAAGACCTTTGATGAAACCGGACGCTTGAAAACTGAGCTTTCTGGCGCCGAGGCGCGTCATTATGTGGACACCGAAACGCTGGAAATCGACCAAGCTCGCATGCGATCCACGGGCTTAGATGGTCGTCTCACAACAGCCACCGCAAACAAGGCGCTGAGCAACGATGCGGGTTCAGAAGTTCAACTGATGGGCGACGCCGTAGTGGTCCGCCGGCCGCTGCAAAACCCCGATGGCAGCTGGTTGCCGCGGTTGCAATTCACGGGCGAATTTTTACATGTCTTCTTGAACGAAGACCGCGTCACGTCGCACTTGCCGGTGGTCTTGAAGCGTGGCTCGGACGAGTTCAGTGGTGACACCTTCGCCTACGACAACCTGGACCAAGTGGCCAACCTCAGAGGCCGCGTCAAAGGCCTGTTGATACCGCGCGCCAGCGCTGGTTCTGCACCCACCAAGCCTTCCCGGTAGGTGCTTGAAGGACGCCGATGTGGCCGCTTGCTTTTTCAATCCCGGAAATTAAAAAAGGTTCCAAAACCGAAGTCTTGAAACCTTTTTGGGCATAGCGTCAGTCAGAAACTGAAACTGTCAGCATGAGCCAACGGCTGGGACAGAGGGCTCAGTAACCGCCGCGACCGCCACCACCACCGCCGCCGTAACCGCCGCCACCGGAGCGACCACCGCCACCGCCACCATAGCCGCCACCACCAGAACGGTCGCCACCGCCACCACCACCGCCGTAACCGCC
>JASDRC010000023.1:63047-69534 GCA_041442125.1 Polaromonas sp.
ACCGCCACCACCACCGCCGTAACCGCCGCCACCGGAGCGATCACCGCCGCCGCCGCCGCCGTAACCGCCACCACCAGAGCGATCACCACCGCCAAAGCCGCCACCACCGGTGCGCGGTGGACGTGCTTCCATCGGACGCGCTTCGTTGACGACAACGCTACGGCCGCCCAAAGGCTGACCGTTCATGCCGCCAATGGCTGCTTGAGCTTCTGCATCGCTGCCCATTTCGACAAAGCCAAAACCTTTGGAGCGACCGGTGTCGCGTTCCATCATGACTTTAGCGCTGGTGACAGAACCGAATTGGCCGAAAGATTGCTGCAAATCTTCGTCACGAACAGAGTAAGGCAGGTTGCCGACGTATAGTTTGTTGCCCATTGAGGGACTCCTCTAAAACACAATAAAAAAGCGATGGGGTCCCGAAAGCACAACAAATCTTCAAACGTACCGCTGTGGCGCGCGAAACTGACCGATCACCTAACTGGTGCAGATAAAAATACCCACTCTATAATTATGCGCGTGTTTTCTAAAAAGCAAGAAAAATTTCAATATTGTGACAAGTAAGCCACAGCGCCGGTGCGGTTGAGTGCGCGGCCCGTCAGCTCACGGCTTCACCAGTTGACTTCTCGCTCAGGTGTCGCACCGATGCGGTGGATCGACAAGTCTGCGCCTTCAAACTCTTCTTCTTGACTCAGGCGCAACCCCACCACGGCCTTGATCAGGCCATACACCGCAAAGCCGCCAATCAGCGCCCAGGCCACGCCCATAGCTGTGCCAATGAGCTGCGCAACAAAGCTGACACCGCCCAAACCACCAAATTCTTTCAGGCCGAAGATCCCGGCGGCCACGCCGCCCCAAGCACCGCACAGACCGTGTAAAGGCCAGACGCCAAGGACGTCATCGATCTTCCATTTGTTTTGTGTCAGCATGAACGTGATGACAAACACGCTGCCGGCGACAGCGCCGACCACCAGCGCACCCAATGGGTGCATCAAGTCTGAACCAGCGCAAACAGCCACCAGGCCAGCGAGCGGACCATTGTGAACAAAACCCGGATCGTTCTTGCCGAGTACCAGCGTTGCGAGCGTGCCACCGACCATGGCCATCAAGGAGTTGACCGCCACCAAGCCTGAGATTTTGTCGATGGTTTGCGCGCTCATAACGTTGAAGCCGAACCAGCCGACGGTCAAAATCCAAGCACCCAGCGCTAGAAAGGGGATATTCGACGGCGGATGTGCCGAGACCGCACCGTCCTTTTTGTAGCGGTTGCTGCGGGCGCCCAGCAAAATCACCGCGGGCAAAGCCAGCCAGCCGCCCATGGCATGCACCACCACGGAGCCGGCGAAATCATGGAATTCTTCACCAGTCAGGGCCTTGATCCAAGCTTGCACGCCAAAATGCTGGTTCCAGACAATGCCTTCAAAAAAGGGGTAAATCAACCCCACGATCACGGCCGTCGCCACAAGCTGCGGGTAAAAGCGCGCCCGTTCCGCAATGCCGCCTGAAATGATGGCCGGAATAGCGGCTGCAAAGGTCAGTAAAAAGAAGAACCGGACCAACTCGTAGCCATTCTTGGCTGCCAGTTGTTCAGCCCCGACAAAAAAGGTGCGTGCCATATGCCACGCTGTAACCGATGGCGAAGTAGACAACGGTCGAAATCGAGAAGTCGACCAAAATCTTCACCAAGGCGTTGACTTGGTTCTTTTTACGTACCGTTCCGAGTTCGAGAAACGCAAAGCCGGCGTGCATGGCGAGCACCATGATGCCGCCCAGCAGGATGAACAGTGCATCAGTGCCCTGTTTTAGTGCTTCCATGGTGTGATTTCTTTCTAAATTGTTGTGTGTTGGTGCGTTATTGGATCATTTTTCAGAAACGCACCAAAGTTAAGCAAGAAATGGGCCCAACTGGTGCGGCGCTTGGCTTCTGTCGTGCGGGTTTGACGCCGGGCTGCTCACTCAGCCGTGGCTACAATGCGCCTTGTCATTGGGGAGTAGCCGCCTTCCGATTTGCTGAAAAACAAAATGCGAGAGGGGTTTGCGTCAACAGACTTGTTGGGCCTTGCGAAAAGGTCGACATGGCGCAAACGGTTGAAAAGAAAACGACTTGGCGAGACCTTTGACTGCACAGCCTTCAAGCTTCACCTGCTTTTGGCCGGAGATGCTGTGCGGTCATTGGTTTAACTCCGGCCGGAGTGATTCAACGTGGACGCATTTCTCGTATCAACCGGTATCGTCGCTCTGGCCGAAATAGGCGACAAAACCCAGCTGCTGGCGCTCTTGCTGGCCGCCCGCTTCAAAAAACCTTGGCCTATCGTCTGGGGCATTCTGGTCGCCACGCTGGCCAATCACGCCATGGCCGGCGCGCTGGGTGCTTGGCTCACGACTTTGCTCAGTCCCAACATCTTGCGCTGGATTTTGGGGGTTTCTTTTCTGGCCATGGCCGCCTGGATGCTGGTACCCGACAAACTTGAAGAGAGCAGTGACCGCCAACCCCCGCGTTGGGGCGTTTTTGCGACCACGTTGGTGCTGTTCTTTTTGGCCGAGATGGGCGACAAAACGCAAATTGCCACTGTCATGCTGGCGGCACGTTTTGACGCGTATGTAGCGGTGGTGGCCGGCACGACGCTGGGCATGATGTTGGCCAACGCGCCAGTGGTCTGGCTGGGTGAGCGGGTCACCCGCTGGGTGTCGCTGCCGGTGGTGCACAGCGTGTCGGCGCTTATTTTTGCCGTTTTGGGCGTGCTGGCGTTTGTGCTGCCGGCTTGAATGTCAGCTATATACTAGGGAAGCGCCGATTTACTCAGCTTGCGGGCGCGTTAAAAGTACAGCTAAAGACGACTTCCAGGAACCCGGATTCGCTTTAGCGGCGCCGGGTTTTTGTTTTTTCTGCAGGTGATTATTTGACCTTAGTCGCAACACCGCTGTCCATGCACTTCAAGGACGTCTTGCCGCTGCAAAGCGGCGCATCGATTCGTGCGTATGACCTGAGCTACGAGACCTATGGCGTGCTCAACGCCGACCAGTCGAATGCCGTGTTGATTTGCCATGCGCTGAATGCCTCGCACCATGTGGCCGGGGTTTACCTCGACGCATCGGGACAAGTCAAAGCCAAGTCGGAAGGCTGGTGGGACAGCATGATCGGGCCTGGCAAGCCGGTGGACACAGATCGCTTTTTCGTCATCGGCGTCAACAACTTGGGCTCTTGCTTCGGCTCGACCGGGCCGATGCAGATCAACCCCGAGACCCAAGATGTTTACGGCGCCGATTTCCCGGTGGTGACGGTCGAAGACTGGGTCGATGCCCAAGCCCGGCTACTAGACACTTTGGGCATTCAGACCCTGGCGGCCGTGATGGGCGGCAGTTTGGGCGGCATGCAGGCACTGGCCTGGACGCTGCGCTACCCCGACCGCGTGCGGCACGCCGTAGTGGTGGCGAGCGCGCCCAATCTGAACGCTGAAAACATCGCCTTCAACGAAGTGGCGCGGCGCGCCATCACCACCGATCCGGACTTTCACGGTGGGCATTTTTACCGCCACGGTGTGTTGCCCAAACGCGGCCTGCGCATCGCCCGCATGATTGGCCACATCACTTATCTCAGCGACGATGTGATGAATGAAAAGTTTGGCCGGTTGCAAGTAGCCCCCACGCTTGTCGCTTCGCGTACTTCGCTGCCCCATGAAACAGAAAAAGGGGCGCATTTCCCCTTGGGGCGGTCCGGCAGGGAAACTTTAGACCCCCCGCTTGCAACTGCGCCATCACCTTTTAAGTATTCAACCCAAGATGTCGAGTTCCAGATCGAAAGTTATTTGCGTTACCAAGGCGACAAGTTCAGCGAGTACTTTGACGCCAACACCTATTTGCTGATCACCCGTGCGCTGGATTACTTTGACCCGGCCAGCGCTTACGGCGGCAACCTGAGTCTGGCCCTGGCCAAGGCCAGCGCTAAATTCTTGCTGGTCAGCTTCACCACGGACTGGCGTTTTTCGCCAGACCGCAGCCGCGAAATTGTCAAGGCGCTGCTGGACAACCAGCGTGACGTCAGCTACGCTGAGATAGATGCGCCGCATGGGCATGACGCCTTCTTGCTGGGAGATGCTCGTTACTTGGGCGTGGTTCGCTCCTACTTCAATAGCAAGGTGGCTGAATGACTGTGCCATCCAAAGTCTTGAAAGAAGGCTCGCCTGATTTGTTGTCGCTTGCCCGCTTGGTGCCGCACGGTTCGCGCGTGCTTGACCTCGGTTGCGGCACGGGTGAGTTGTTGGCGTATTTGATCCGCGAACGTGGCTGCTCGGGCTATGGCGTTGAGATTGACGACGCCAATGTACAGGCTTGCGTCGAGCGCGGCGTCAATGTGATTCAGCTCAACCTGGAAGAAGGGCTGGCGCTGTTCGGTGACCGCTCGTTCGATGTGGTGCTGCAAATTGACACGCTGCAACACCTGCGCAACGCCGAAATCATGTTGCGCGAAACCGCTCGCGTCGGTCGCATGGGCATTGTGGCTTTTCCTAATTTTGGCCATTGGCCGAATCGTTTGGCGGTGCTCAAGGGTCGCATGCCGGTTACCAAGATCTTGCCTTACCAGTGGTACGACACGCCCAATATTCGAGTCGGCACCTTTCAGGATTTTCGGGCCTTGGCCTTAGACAATGAGCTGAAAATTCTCGACCAATTTGGCCTGCAAGACGGCAAAGAAATACGCTTTTGGCCGAACGCACGCGCCAGCCGAGCGGTCTTCAAGGTGCAACGCGCTTGAGCCCGAGATGAATTTTTTAGAGCGCCTATTCGGAAGCTGGGTGAAGGATCTCTCAGCGCGTACTTTGCGCGCAGATGGCATGGCGGGTTTGTTGGGCGCGGTGCTGGTGTTGCCGCAAGGGATTGCCTTTGCCACATTGGCCGGGCTACCACCTGAGTACGGTTTGTACACGGCCATCGTGCCGTGCATTATCGCCGCCTTGTTTGGCTCCAGCTGGCATGTCATGTCGGGTCCGACAAATGCCAATTCGCTGGCACTGTTCGCCATGTTGTCACCGTTGACGCTGGCGTTCAGTCCGGCTTACATCCAGATGGCCCTGGTCGTCACGGTGATGGTCGGCGTCATGCAGTGGCTGATTGGCACGCTGCGGCTGGGCACCTTGGCCAACTTCATTTCCCCAGCGGCTTTGTTTGGTTTTACTTCAGGCGCAGCGGTGCTGATTGCTGTCTACGCTTTGCCAGATTTATTGGGTATCGGTTCCGCTGGCGAGCATGGTGCCGGTGCATTGCTGCGGCATGTCGCCAGCCAGTGGACATCGGCTCAGCCTGCGGCGCTGGCGGTTGCGGCGGTGACGGTCTTGGTGGCGCTGGCCTTGCGGCGCTGGCGACCGCATTGGCCTTATATGCTGGCGGGGCTGGTGTCGGCCACACTGTTCGCGTGGGTGGCGGCGGGACAAACGCAGGGCGCTTCTTTTTCGAGCTTGCGCATGGTCGGCGCCATTGAGGTGCCGTGGCCGCATTTTTCAGTGCCGAAAATCAGCCTGTCATCGGTGTCGGAACTGCTCGGTTTGGCCTTCGCGTTGACCATCGTCGCACTGGGTCAGTCGATCTCAATCGCCAAGGCTGTGGCCGCGCGCTCGGGTCAACGAATTGACGCCAACCGCGAGTTTCGGGGCCAAGGCTTGTCGAATATGGTTGGCGGCTTTTTCTCTTCCTATGTGTCCTGCGGTTCCATGAACCGCTCCATGCCCAATTTACAGGCCGGCGCACGGACGCCGCTGGCATCGGTGTTTTCGGCCTTGCTGCTGCTGGCCTTGGTGGCAGTGAGCGCGCCGTTGCTGGCGAAAATTCCCATGGCGGCGCTGGCGGCGCTGTTGTTGGTGGTGGCCATGTCCTTGCTCGACCTGCCGCGCTGGCGTCAGTTGCTGCAACTGAGTCGCACTGAATTTGGCGTTGCCTTGGCGACGATGCTGGCGACCGTGACGATTCGCCTTGAGATCGCGATTTTGCTCGGCACACTGCTCTCGCTGATGTCATTTTTGTACCGCACCTCGCGCCCGGCCATGCGGACCATGGGCTTTGACAGCACCAGCCCTGACCGACAGTTTGTGGTGCTGGAGGACGCACCAACTTCGACGACCGCTGTCTCAGCAAAGACACACAAGCTGCCCGAGTGCCCACAACTCAAACTGCTGCGCATGGAAGGTGAGGTTTACTTTGGCGCGACCCAGCATGTTGCCGACACGCTGCACGCGCTGCGCCATCTGCCGCAGCCGCAAAAGCATTTGCTGGTGATGGGCAAAAGCATGAACTTCATCGACTTGGCAGGTGCCGAGCTGTGGGAGGCCGAGCTCAACGCGCGCCGTGCGATAGGCGGCGACTTGTACTTTCACCGGCCGCGTCCGGAGGTCATCAGCATGTGGACAACTACGGGTTTCACCCGTTTGCTCGGCCCTGAACATCAGTTTCCCGACAAGCGCACGGCTATTGCCACGATCTTTCACAAGCTTGACCCGGA
>JASDRC010000023.1:69634-159836 GCA_041442125.1 Polaromonas sp.
AGCGTTTGCAGCAGGCGCTTGCCGAACGTTTCCCGATCAAGCAGCGCTTGGCTGAGGTGCTGGAGCTGGAGGTGTTGCCGCCGCGTTTGAGCTTGCTGCCCGCCAGCAACCGGCTCGCCACCGAGATTGATCTGAACGTGACCGACCGCTTGATGGGCGGTCGTTACAGCGGCAGCATTGCCCTCGATTTTGGCTTGCGCTTTGAGCCGAGTGACAACACCCTTCGCATGACGGCTGCGCGCGTCAACCGCGTCAGCATGGCGGGTGTGCCTGAGCCCTACCAAACGGCCATCACGCAGAATGCGCCGCGGCTGGCGGAGCGCTTGTTTGACAACCGTGTGTTGCATCAATTCAGTGACAAAGACCTGAGTCTGGTCAACGGCTTGGGGCTGGCGCCTGGCGAGATCACGGTCACGCCGAAGGGCTTGCGTGTGACTTTGGTGCCGCGCCCTTTATCACGTCCTTGATGCGTCCTTAATGCGCCCTTGACCGCACAATAGGTTGGATGCCGCTTTCACTTTTTTTCAGGAGTCCGCCATGAACACCCGTTTGCCTATTTCAGTTCTTGATTCAGCCGCTGCGTTAGATCAAGTCAGCACTCAATGGGACAGCGACATCGTGGGCCAGCTAAGTGAGTACATCGCTATTCCCGCCAAGTCGCCGGGCTTTGACCGTGACTGGGCGCAGCACGGTTTCATTGAGACCGTGGTACGCAACGCCGCGGCCTGGATCGAAGCCCAAAAAGTCGAGGGCTTGACGCTTGAAATCGTCCGCTTGCCGGGCCGCACGCCGGTGGTGTTTTTTGAAGTGCCGGCCACGCGCGCAGCGGTGCCCGGTCAGACGGCGCAAACCGTGCTGATGTACGGCCACCTCGACAAACAACCTGAATTCAGCGGCTGGCGCGCCGACCTCGGTCCGTGGACGCCGGTCTACCAAGACGGCAAGCTTTACGGCCGCGGCGGCGCCGACGACGGCTACGCGACCTACGCCAGCATCGCCGCCATTCAGGCCTTGAAAAGCCAAAAGATCGGGCACCCGCGCATCGTCGGTTTGATCGAAACCTGCGAAGAGAGTGGCTCCTACGATTTGCTGCCGTATGTCGACACCTTGCGCCGCCGGCTGGGCGATGTCGGGCTGGTGATTTGCCTCGACTCGGGCGCCGGCAATTACGACCAGCTCTGGCTCACCACCAGCTTGCGCGGCAATGCCACCGGCACGCTCAAAGTCGAAGTGCTGACCGAAGGGATTCACTCCGGCGACGCCAGCGGCTTGGTGCCGTCAAGTTTTCGCATCATGCGGCAGGTGCTGGACCGCCTCGAAGACAGCGCAACCGGACGCTTGTTGCCGGCCAGTTTTCACTGTGAAGTGCCGGCCGACCGCTTGGCCCAAGCGCAGGCCACAGCAGCTATTTTGGGTGACGAGTTGTACAAGCGCTTTCCGTGGGCCCACTACGACTGCGAAGGCGCCAGCGTCTTCACCCTGCCGACCACCACCGACCCGGTTGAAGCCTTGCTGAACCGTACTTGGCGGCCGACCTTGAGCGTCACCGGCGCCGAAGGTTTGCCGGCCCTGAAAGACGCTGGCAATGTGCTGCGGCCCTACACCGCCTTCAAGCTGTCGCTTCGGCTGCCGCCGCTGGTGGACGCCGCGCAAGCCGTGCAAGAGCTCAAGAAGCTGCTCGAAGACAATGCGCCGTACCAGGCCAAGGTGACGTTTCACGGCGGCGGCACGACGGGCTGGAACGCACCGGCGTCGACGCCGTGGTTTGACAAGGCGCTGGACAGTGCGTCACAGGCGTTTTTTGGTGCCTCCTGCGGCACCATCGGGCAGGGCGGCACGATTCCGCTGATGAGCCTGCTGAGCCAAGGTTTCCCGAAAGCGCAAATGATGGTTTGCGGTGTCCTCGGCCCGAAAAGCAATGCGCACGGACCGAATGAATTTCTGCATGTGCCCTACGCCAAAAAACTGACGGCGGCGGTGGCACAGGTGATCGCGCAGATGCCGGATTGAGTGCGTCAGGTACCGCAGTTCAGCAGCGGCATCAGACCGGCGTCGGTTGCCGCTGCTGCCAGGCCAGCCAAGCCAATGCCGCGCCGGTCAGTGCCAGCGGCAACAGTGAACCGAGGTTCAGCAGCCACCAGCCTTGCGTTGTGACCAGCACGCCGGAGGCCAGCGAGGTGATCGCCAGCACGGCAAAAATGCAGAAGTTCAGCGCGCCTTGGGCCTTGTCTTTTTCTTCCGGGCGGTACGTGGTCAGGGCCAGCGTGGTGGCACCGGTGAACAGAAAATTCCAGCCGATGCCGAGCAACAACAGCGCGATTAAAAATTCCTGCAAGCTGACGCCTGACAGCGCCACCATCACGCACAAAATGTTCAACCCCAGACCAACGCCCATGACCGGCAGGGTGCCAAAGCGGCGAATCAAGTGGCCGGTGAAAAAGCCAGGCGCAAACATGCCGATCACATGCCATTGCAAGACCAGCGCGGTGTCTGAGAAAGGCAGGCCGCAGACCTGCATGGCAATCGGCGTGGCGGCCATCAGCAGGTTCATCACGCCGTAACCCAAGGCGCCGGCAGCCGCTGCCACGATGAAGGCCGGTTGCCGCATGATCAGGCCCAGCGGTCGACCGCCGGCATGGGCGGTTTGCAGCGGCACCGGTGGAAAGCGGATAAACGCCAACAGCAGCATCGCCAGCAGCGCCACGCCGGCCAAAGCCAGGTAAGCGCCGGCGAAGGGCGTGCTGGTCAGGTTGCGGGTGTAGGCCGCGAGATTCGGCCCGGCCACCGCGCCGAGCAAGCCGCCCGCCATCACCAGCGAGATGGCTTTTTCTTTGAAGCCGGGCAGCGCCAATTCGGCCGCCGCAAAACGGTACAGCTGCGCATTGGCGTTGTAATAGCCGGCGACCAAGGTGGCGCCGACCAGCAGCCAAAACTGGCTGGTGTAGGCCGCCCAAGCGCACAGCAGCGCGGAGCCCAAGGCGACGGCCAAACCCAGCTGAAACGAGGTCTTCCGACCCAAGCGTTTTTGCGTTGTCGCCACCAGACCGGTCGACAGCGCACCGCCGACGACATAGCCCATCACTGGCAAAGTCGCCATCCAGCCCAGCGGCGCCAGACTCAGCCCGACCAAGCCATTGATGGCGATGAAGGTCACGTTGTTGGTCAGGAACAGCCCTTGGCAGAACGTGAGGAGCCAGAGGTTGAGGTTCATCGGTTTTGGGTTTGTATGTGCGCTTAAAAAGGCGACCGTTGGCTTTTCAAAGAAGAGCGATCAGTGGCTCAAGGCCAGCACCAGCGCCGTCAGTGCGGCGGTTTCGGCCCGCAGCACCCGCGGGCCCAAGGTCACCGGCATGAACCCGCTGGCCATCGCCAAGGCTTCTTCGGCTGCGCTCAGACCGCCTTCGGGGCCACTCAAAAAGCACACGTCGGCGGTGTTTGGCCCCTGGGCCAGCGCAGCGGCCAACGGCTGCGTGCCTTCGGCCAGCGAGAGCAGGCAGCGCAGTACCGGCGGCTCGGCCGAAGCGGCTGGCAGTGCTTTCAGCCAGGCCGCCAGATCGCGCACCGCTGACACCGTCGGCACACGGTTGCCGCCGCATTGTTCGCAGGCGGCCACCGCGACGGACTGCCAGTGGTTTTGTTTTTTCTCAGCGCGCTCGCCCGACAGCCGCAACACGCTGCGGCTGGTGTGCAGCGGTTGCAGGCTGTTGACGCCGAGCTCAGCGGCTTTTTCGATCAGCCAGTCCATGCGTTCGTTGGCCGGCATGCCGAGCGCCAGTTGCACGCGGCGGCCGGCTTCACGCTCGTTGGCACGGTGCGCGCCCAGGCAAACGTCGACGTCGCTGCGGCCCATCCGCGTGATGCTGGCGTCCCACTCGCCGCCAAGGCCGTTGAACAGCGTGATGCTGTGGCCGGGCTGCAGGCGCAGCACTTGCACATGGCGCGCGGTGCTGTCGGGCAGGCTGAATGTGGCGCCTGTTGCCATCGGCAGATCGGCAAAAAAACGGGCGGCCATTAAAAGGTGTATCCGATGCGGGTTTCGTTGCCTTCAATCTCGTCGAGCAAGACCATCAAGGGCCCGAGCGAGCGGTAACGCGAAGCGGTGCTGCGGGCGTACTTGATGAAGCGCGGCGTGTCTGCCAAGTACTGCGGCTTGCCGTCGCGCAAGGTCAGGCGCGCAAAAATGCCAAGGATTTTCAGGTGCCGTTGCAAGCCCATCCACTCGACCGCCCGGTAAAACTCGCCGAAGTCATCGCCCACCGGCAGGCCGGCTTTGCGGGCTTTCTGCCAATAACGGATGGTGATGTCGATCACGAACTCTTCGTCCCAGCTCAAAAAAGCGTCGCGCATCAGGCTGGCGATGTCGTAGGTGATCGGGCCGTAGACGGCGTCTTGGAAATCCAACACGCCAAGGCTGTTGTCGCCTACGCTGGACGCATCGTGGGCATAAGCAGATGGGACCATCAGATTTCTAGGCATGAAGTCGCGGTGCACAAACACCCGCGCGCCGCCCAGTGAATTTAAATTGCTGTCTTTGATTTGCGCAAAAAAACCAGCCAGCTTGGTTTGCATTGCCGTGTCGATAGAAATGCCGCGGTGCTGAGCGATGTACCAGTCCGGGAACAGCGCCAGTTCGCGCGACAGCAGGGCGTCGTCATAGGCCGGCAAGACGTCGGGCCGTGACGACAGTTGCCATTGAATCAAGGTATCCACCGCGTCGATGTACAGCCTGTGAATGAACTCCCCGTTTTGCGGCACGATGTCCAGCGATGCCTGTTGCTGGATGACCTCCATCATGGTTTGTGAGCCGAGGTCACTCAGCAGCATGAAGCCGTTGGCCTGATCCCAGGCCAGCACGCGCGGTGCGTTCAGCCCGGCTTGCGCCATCAGCGCGGCGACCTTGGCGAAAGGCGCGCAGTCTTCCTGCGCCGGTGGCGCGTCCATGACGATGCAGCTGCCGGCGCCTTGGTCAATTCGGAAGTAGCGCCTGAAGCTGGCGTCAGCCGAGGCCAGCCGCAGCGACAGCGGGTCCAGCGCGCAACTTGCACTGGTGGTTGTCAGCCACTGGGCGAAGGCAGCCGCCCGCGCAGGATCGGTCCAAGCGATGGTTGAAGTGGTGGGCATGACATCGTCCGGGTTAGTTGGCGCAGGTGAAGAGGGGAGGGTCATGGATAATCAGACGGAAATCGACAAACCGGGTTTATCTCATATTAACGATGCGTTCTGCATCTCACATCCCCCTTATTCTCGCGCCCATTGGGCATGCCGTCCGCAGCTTGGTCCATTTGATCGCGCTCGGCTTCATGACCGGTGGGCCTTTGTACGCCCAAACCCTGCCAACCAGTCTGGCCCCGGACGAAACTCGCCCGACGCTGAAGATCACGCAGCAGTTGCTTGAAAAACCGCCTGAAGGGCCGGGCAACGAAGTGCCGACCTTTGTCTTTGGCGAAAAAATCACCGGCCGCACCAACCTTGACACCACCATCGAGGGCAGTGCCGAACTGCGCCGTGGCAAGACTTCATTGCGTGCCGACCAGCTCGAGTATTTCCAGCCTGATGACTGGGTGAAGACGCGTGGCAATGTGCGCATCAGCAATGCGGGCAATTTGTTCTGGGGACCAGCGCTGGAATTGAAGATAGACACCTTTGAGGGGACTTTCACGCAACCGAGCTACCGTTTTTTGGGCGGTGGCAACGGGCAAGCCGCAGAGATTATCTTCGTTGGCGATAAGAATTTCATCGCCAACCGGGCTACTTACACCACCTGCGAGCGCGACAACGAAGGCAGCTGGATGCCGGCCTGGCAAATGTACGGCGAGCGTTTTTCCTTTGACTTTGACCTGGAAGTCGGTGTTGCCACTGGCACCACCTTGCGCTTCAAGAACGTGCCCATCCTGCACTGGCCCGGCTCGGTGTCTTTTCCGCTGAGTGACAAGCGCAAGTCCGGCGTGATGCCGCCGACGATTGCGGTGGACACCATCAGCGGCGTTGCGGTGACGGTGCCTTACTACTTTGATATCGCGCCGAACCGCGATGCCACGCTGACGCCAACGTACGCGAGCAACCGAGGCCTCAATTTGGTGGGTGAATTTCGTTACCTTGAGCCGACCTATCGCGGCCTATTGAACACCAGCTACCTGCCGAGTGACCTGCTGCGCAACGAAGACCGCTGGTCTTTGGGCTACCAGCACAACGGCGTTTACAACACGGGCGTTCCCCGTATTGGCAACATTGGCGTGGGTTTGACCCTGAACCGCGTCAGCGACAACAATTATTGGCGTGATTTCTCTGGCTTTGGGGGCACCAGTTTGGCCGGTGGTCTTGGCGGAAGCGGCGCTGTCACTGGCTTGACGCAGCGGCTGCTGAACAACGACCTCAATTTGACTTGGGGCCAGGGTTTCTTGACCACCGGGTTTCGCGTGCAGAAATGGCAGACGCTGCAAGATATTGCTTCGCCCATCGTGCCGCCTTACGACCGACTGCCGCAAATCACCGCGCGCTATGGCCGCAGCAACGTGCCCTTGGGCGGCATCAACGGCGTCGATTGGTCGGTCGAAGGCGACTTCACCAGCTTCTCGGCGGCGAACACGCCTACGTTCATTCCGACCAACGCGCAGCGCGCTTTCACGCGGGCCCAAATCAGCCGACCGTTCATCTGGCCTGCCGGGTACATCACGCCCAAGCTACAGCTGCACGCCACCAGCTACCAATTTGATTCGCCGCTGCTTACCAATGGCGCGACCTCGGCGAATCGCACGGTGCCGACCTTCAGTCTGGACGCCGGGCTGCAGTTTGAACGCGATGCGTCTTTCTTCGGCCGCAGCCTGCTGCAAACGTTGGAACCCCGGGCGTTTTATGTGCGCACGCCCTACCGCAACCAAAGCTTCTTGCCGGTCTACGATTCCGGTGCGAACGGTTTTAACTTTGCCACGGTCTTCACTGAAAACGCTTTTGTCGGCAATGACCGAATTTCAGACGAGAACTTGCTGACCTTGGGCGTGACTTCACGTTTGTTGGACCCTGGCACTGGCGCAGAGCTGGTGCGATTTGGCGTGGCCCAGCGTCTGCGCTTTGACGATCAGTTTGTCTCATTGGCGCAGACGGCGATGCCACCGACGACGCCTGCCGTGACCGACCGTCTCAGCGATCTCTTGCTCGGCACCACGGTCAACTGGACACCCCAATGGTCGGTTGATGCCGCGACACAGTACAACCCAAAACTCGGTGAATCCGAACGGAACACCTTCGGAGCGCGTTACAGCCCCAGCAATTACCGGGTCGTCAGCGCCTCTTTCAGGCGCCAACGAGGACTCAGCGAGCAGCTTGACGTGGGCTGGCAATGGCCGATCAACGACCTGTGGGGCGACAAGGGCGAAGACCTGGGTGCCGGTCGAGGTCAGGGCGGCGGGCGCTGGTACAGCGTCGGCCGTTTGAACTACAGCATGCTTGACAAAAAGCTGGTTGATTCCGTGGTCGGTTTTGAATACGATGGTTGCTGCTGGATTGGCCGTGTCGTGTTGCAGCGCTCGCAAAACAGCATCACCACCGCCAACACCAAGATCATGTTCCAGCTGGAATTTGTCGGTTTCTCGCGGATTGGCAATAACCCGCTGTCTACGCTCCGTGCCAACATTCCAAAATACCAATTCCTGCGTGATCAGGTCACGCCTCCGAGCCGGTTTACCAACTATGACTAAGCACTTTTCTTCGTTCGCCTCAGCCAGCTCGGCGCTGGGTTGCCCCAGCGCATTGAGCGCCCTGTTTGTAGCGCTCGCGCTGGTCGCCTGGGTGCTGCCGGCGAGCGCACAAACGCTGCGCTTGCCTGGCGCGCCCAGGGCGGCCAGCCTGCCGGTGCCGCCACCAGCAGGCAACGCCTTGCGGCCGGCCGACTTCATCGTCGCGGTCGTCAACTCAGAGCCAATCACCAACAACGAGTTGCAGTCACGGCTGGCTCGCATCGAGCAACAACTGTCGCGCCAAGGCAGTGCACCGCCGCGCGACCAGCTGGTCCGCGAGGTGCTGGAGCGCCTGATCGTTGAACGCGCGCAATTGCAACTCGCCCGCAGCCTGGGTGTGCGGCCTGAAGATGCTGCTGTGGAGCAGGCGGTTGCCACTGTGGCGAGGCAAAACCAGCTGTCGCTGGCCGAGTTGAGAACCCGCCTAGCCGCGGATGGCATGGACTACGCGCGTTTTCGGGCTGACCTGCGTGACGAGTTGACGCTGGTGCGCTTGCGCGAACGGGAAGTTGATTCGCAGGTCAAAGTCAGCGAACGCGACATCGACCAGTTCCTGCGTGAGCGCGAGGCACAAACTCGGTCAGGTCCGGAACTGCTCAATATCGCTCAAATATTGGTGGCCGTGCCAGAGTCAGCGACGCCGGCGCAAATCAGCGTCTTGCAGGCTAAAGCTGAGCGCGCGCTGACCCGCCTGCGGGCGGGTGAGGCCTTTGCCACCGTCGTGAAAGAGATGTCCGACGCGCCCGAGGCCGCGGCCAGCGGCGGTGAGTTGGGCTTGCGCCCGGCTGATCGTTGGCCGACCCTGTTTGTAGAAGCCGCACGCGATCTGTCGGCGGGCGGTTTGGCCGGCCCCTTGCGCAGCGGCGCTGGTTTTCATGTGGTCAAACTGGTTGAGAAAAGAAGCGGTGCGGCGTCCGCCAGCGTGGCCCAAACCCGCGCACGCCATATCTTGCTGCGGCTCAGCCCAGAGCTGACAGAGCAAGCCGCCAAAGACAGGCTGGCCGACTTCAAGCGCCGCATCGCTGCTGGTCAAGCTGACTTCGCAACGCTGGCGCGTGAGAGCAGCCAAGACGGCTCCGCCAAAGAGGGTGGTGACCTCGGTTGGGCCTCGCCTGGCATGTTTGTGCCCGAGTTCGAGCAGGTCATGAACCAGCTCGCACCCGGTCAAGTGGCCGATCCCTTGGTGTCGCGTTTTGGCGTGCACTTGATCGAAGTCTTGCAGCGCCGTGAGACGGCTCTGACGGAGCGCGAGCAACGTGAAGCCGCGCGCAACATCGTCCGCGAAAGAAAAATCGAAGAGGCTTTCAACCAGTGGTTGCAAGATGTGCGCGGCCGCGCGTATGTAGAGTTTAGAAACTGAAGATGCTCGTCCCCGAGAAAAACAAAACGGTATGAAGCACATCGCACGCAAACGTTTCGGTCAGCATTTCCTGACCGATCGCGGCATCATTCAAGACATCATTCAGGCGATTGACCCGACGCCGGGTGACCCGATGGTCGAAATCGGCCCCGGCTTGGCAGCGATGACCCATCCCTTGGTCGAGCGGCTTGGACACCTCACGGTGATCGAGCTGGACCGCGACTTGGCCAAGCAACTGCGTTCGCATCCCCGACTCACCGTGGTCGAGAGTGACGTGCTGAGGGTCGACTTCCGCGCGCTTGCCGCTGAGATTCTTGCAACCGCCTCGGGGGGCAGCAAGCTCAGAGTGGTTGGCAACCTGCCCTACAACATCTCCACGCCCATCTTGTTTCATCTGTTGGACGTGGTTGACGTCATCGAAGACCAACACTTCATGCTGCAAAAAGAAGTGATCGACCGCATGGTGGCGCGTCCTTCAACGTCTGACTACGGCCGCTTGAGCGTCATGCTGCAGTGGCGCTACGCCATGGCCAATGTGCTGCTGGTGCCGCCGCAAAGCTTTGACCCGCCACCGCGTGTCAACAGCGCGATTGTGCGCATGGTGCCGCATGCCGAGCCCGCCGTGCTGGAGGTGAAGTTGCTCAGTGAAGTGGTGCAAGTGGCTTTCAGTCAACGCCGCAAGTTGTTGCGCCACACGCTCGGCCGTTGGTTGGAGGCGCGCGAATTCAACGGTGACTTCAACGTCCAACGCCGCGCCGAAGAAGTGCCGGTGGCCGAATACATCGCCTTGGTGCAAGCCTTGTCGGCTGCCGGCGTGGCGGCACCAAAGGCTGTTGACAGCCTGCTTTGACGGCAAAGAGCGGTCGGGTCAGCCCATGAAAAAGCCCGCTCGTAAGCGGGCTTTTTTTGTACAAGCGTAGCGGCTGTCGCCACGCGCTATGGGGGCAAGCGCTTCAGGCGGCTGCCAGCCAATAGCTCGCGTTGAACGGACTGCTCATGCGAAGTGCCAATGGCGACACGTCGATCAGCTTGTCGGTCGGCATCACTTCGCCGCCGTCGTCTACTGCTTGCTGGGCCTCACTAGCCCGATCCCCTTGGCCGATGTCTGGGGAGCGGGCTACAGAAAAGAATAGAAGCATCGGAACGGTATCTTTCGATCCGCCCAATAATCTGCGGCATCCCGGAAGATGTCCAGCAGCTGCTCGCGTGCTTCTTTGTCAAACTTGGCGTTGGCTGGGACTTGTTCCAGCACCACGATAAAACCAGGCTGCTGGCCCGACTTGTGAACCAAGTCGGTCATGCAGTCATACAGCGCATCGAAGTTTTTGCCAAAATGGGCGGGGAAGGTGTACTGGGCCGCGATCATGTCCAACACGTCTTGCTTGCTCTGGGCATTGCCCAGATTCGCGTACAAGAAATGATGGCCTAATTCGGTCGCCGCGTCTTGCAATTCCGGTACGCGAAATGCGCGTATCGATTGAACAATATTTGGCCTCACAGTACGAAGTGGTGTGTCCATCTTCGTGTCTCTTTCTAATAACAAGTTAACCAACAAATAAACAGAAACTCAATGCGGCTGCGCCGTTCGGGTTAGCGAACGACTTGGCGAAAACTGGCGTAGTGGTCGTCGGTGAAAAAACAAGCGTCTGGTGCAGCTGGCTTGTCGCCACCACACACAATACGCCGCGCACCACGGCTACGTTCCTTTGGCGTTTGAACGGTGTATTCACGGTAGTAACCGCGCTGCCGGGCCGGAAGCAAACGCTCCCGATTGCCAAACACCGTGCCATCCTTGTCAAACTTGAATGGCCCGCCTTGATAAATCAACGTCATCATGGCCTGCCCTTGGGGCGGCAGTTGGCTGACCGCAATGGTTTCGGGGGAGCTTGTAACAAGATCCTTGGCCTGCACCGAAACGGTGCTAAGCAGCCCCGACAGGGCCAGCAGCGCGACAGCGACAGCTGCAACTACCCGAGACTGACAGCCCCAGACACTTTGTCGGTAAACATTGCGAAACATGAAAAAACGCCTTTCTTGAACCCCAAGATAGCCCGGTGCCGCCGGGTTAACCCTGAAACTTCAAGCCGCATAGTTTGACTCATGTGGGCGGAAATTGCAAGAAGAAGAAATGACCGCCCAAAAATAAGGCAGTCAGCGCTGACGGCCTTATTTACTTTCAGCGACTGGCGTTGGCGTCTGCGACGGTCAGCGCGGTCATGTTGACCAGCCGCCTGACGGTGGTGCTGGCGGTCAGAATATGCACGGGCTTGTCTGCGCCTAACAAGACAGGGCCAATGGCAATATTGCCGCCAGCGGCTGTTTTGAGCAGGTTGTAGGAGATATTTGCGGCGTCGATGTTCGGCAGCACCAGCAGGTTGGCTTCGCCGCTGAGCGTGCTGTTTGGCATGACGAGTGCGCGCGCATCGGCGTCCAATGCCACATCGCCGTGCATCTCGCCGTCAACTTCGAGCCAAGGCGACTTGTCACGCAGCAACTCAAGCGTTTCGCGCATCTTGATGGCGCTCGGTTTGTTCGAAGAGCCAAAATTGGAGTGCGACAGCAAGGCGGCTTTCGGCTTGATGCCAAAGCGCATCATTTCTTCTGCCGCCAAGGTGGTGATTTCGGCGAGTTGTTCGGCCGTCGGGTCGTAGTTGACGTGGGTGTCGAGCAAAAATACCTGGCGTCCCGGCAAAATCAGGCCGTTCATGCAGGCGTAGGTGTTGACGCCGGCGCGCTTGCCGATGACTTGGTCAATGTATTCGAGGTGATGCGCCGTGGTGCCCCAGGTGCCGCAAATCAGGCCGTCGACGTCGCCCTTGTGCAGCAGCATGCTGCCGATCAAGGTCAGGCGGCGGCGCATTTCGATCTTGGCCATTTGCACCGTCACACCGCGGCGTTCCATCATGCGGTGGTAGGTCTGCCAGAAATCCCGGTAGCGGTGGTCTTGCTCGACATTGACAACGTCGTAATCGAGCTCTTCTTTCAGGCGCAGTCCGAACTTGGCGATGCGCTGGGCGATCACCGCGGGTCGGCCAATCAATGTCGGCCGGGCCAAGCCCTCGTCGACAACGATCTGGCAAGCCCGCAGCACGCGTTCTTCTTCGCCTTCGGCGTAGGCCACGCGCTTGCGGCTGCCGGCTTTGGCGGCCGCATAAATCGGTTTCATCACCGTACCAGAGGCGTAGACAAAGCTTTGCAGTTTCTCGCGGTAGGCGTCCATGTCTTGAATCGGGCGCAGCGCGACGCCGCTGTCGGCGGCGGCTTGGGCAACGGCCGGCGCGATCTTGATCATCAGGCGCGGGTCAAACGGTTTGGGGATCAGGTATTCAGGGCCAAATGACAGCTGTTCACCGACGTAAACGGCGGCGACCACCTCGCTTTGCTCGGCTTGGGCCAGTTCGGCAATCGCGTGCACAGCGGCAATTTCCATCTCGACCGTGATGGTCGACGCGCCAGCGTCCAGCGCGCCGCGGAAAATGTACGGAAAGCACAGAACGTTGTTGACTTGATTCGGGTAATCCGAGCGACCTGTTGCCATGATGGCGTCATCGCGCACCGACTTGACGTCTTCTGGTGTGATCTCTGGATTCGGGTTGGCCAGCGCAAAAATAATCGGGTTCGTCGCCATCTTTTGGACCATGTCCTTTTTAAGGACGCCACCCGCCGACAGACCGAGGAAGATGTCGGCCCCTTCGATGATCTCGCCCAATGTGCGGGCCGAGGTTTTCTGCGCGAATTGGATCTTATCTTCGTCCATCAGCTCGGTACGGCCTTCATAAACCACGCCAGCCAAGTCGGTCACAAAAATGTTGTGGCGCGGAATGCCGAGCTTCACCAACAGCTTCAGGCAAGCCAAAGCCGCAGCGCCGGCGCCGGACGTCACCAATTTGATCTTTTGAGGATCTTTGTTGGCGACCTTGAGGGCGTTGAGAATCGCGGCGCCAACCGTGATGGCAGTGCCATGCTGGTCATCATGAAAGACTGGAATCTTCATGCGCTTGCGCAATTCGCGCTCGATGAAGAAGCAGTCGGGTGCGCGGATGTCTTCTAGGTTGATGGCGCCGAAGGTCGGCTCCAGTGAGGCGATGATGTCGACCAGCTTGGCCGGGTCGAGCTCGTCGATCTCGATGTCAAACACATCCACACCAGCGAACTTCTTGAACAGCACGGCCTTGCCTTCCATCACCGGCTTGGACGCCAGTGGGCCGATGTTCCCCAGACCGAGCACGGCGGTGCCGTTGGTGATGACGGCGACCAGATTGCCGCGGCTGGTGTACTTGTAAGCAGCGTTCGGGTCTTTGACGATTTCTTCGCAGGGGGCGGCAACGCCTGGCGAGTAAGCCAGCGCCAAGTCACGTTGGTTGATCAGTTGCTTGGTGGCGGTGATGGCCACTTTGCCGGGGGTCGGGAATTCATGGTAGTCAAGTGCGGCGCGGCGCAGTTCGTCGCGTTTTTCTTGTTCGTGGTCGACTGGCGTATTTGACATGTATGGCGTCTCCTGCGGGGACGGCAGGATGGCCGTCATTTGCTTTTAAGGAATGCGATTGTAGGCCCCGTGTTAGAGGGCCCTTTTAGTGAACCCGTGCAATCGGGTTCGGTGAGTTTTGACTTTTATCGACAGAGCGCTGGTCAGTTTCAGCCCCGCATCAAGGCCTCAATTTCATCGGCATCTACCGGCACGCCGCGGGTCAGCAGTTCGCAGCCTTTGGCCGTCACCAGCGCATCGTCTTCAATCCGGATACCGATGTTCCAGAACTCTTTCGGCACGCCTTTGGCGGGCCGCACATACAGGCCGGGTTCGATGGTCAGGACCATGCCGGCTTGCAAAATGCGGGGCGGTTTGCGCAGCACCTCTTGGCCAAGCGCATCGGTTTGCCGAGTCGGCTTGCCAGTGGGTTCGGTGTAGTCACCGCAGTCATGCACGTCCATGCCCATCCAATGGCTGGTGCGGTGCATATAAAACTGCCGGTAGGCGCCGGAGGCCACCACGTCGTCGACCTTGCCGTGCTTGGCCTTGGGCAATAAACCGGTCTCCAGCATGCCTTCGATCAGCACACGCGTCGCCGCGTCATGCGGGTCGGTGAAGCGCTTGCCGGCTTGGGTGACCGCTATCGCCGCGTATTGCGCGGCCAGCACGATGTCGTAGAGCGTGCGCTGAGCCGGTGTGAATTGGCCGTTGGCCGGAAAGGTGCGGGTGATGTCGCTGGCGTAGCCGCCGAGCTCGCAGCCGGCGTCAATCAGACACAAGTCGCCAGCTTTCAGCTCAGCGTCGCCAGCGCGGTAATGCAGCACGCAGGCATTGGCGCCTGCGGCGACGATGCTGGTGTAGGCCGGAAATTCCGAGCCGTGGCGGCGAAACTCGTGCAGCAGCTCGGCTTCCAGGTGGTATTCACGCGGTCCGCCTTTGAAACCGCTGCGCAGCATCGCTGCCGAAGTCTGCATGGCGCGCACATGGGCGCCGGCTGAAATCAGTCCCGCGTGGCGCAGGATGTCGATCTCGTGCTTGTCTTTGACAAGCCGCATCTCGTCCAGTAGTTTGCACAAATCGTGTTGGCTGCCCGGGCACTCAGCGCCCAAGCGCACTTTGGCGCGGACCTGGTTCAGCCAGCCATCGACCTGCGTCTCCAAGCCCTTGTGCGTGGCAAACGGAAACCACACAGCCGGCTGGTTCGCCAGCAGCAGCGACATGGTTGTGGCTAGCGTCTCAACGCTGAAAGCTTGGGTCACCCCCAGCGCCGCCGGAGCGGCTTTGGGGCCGAGGCGAATGCCGTCCCAAATTTCGCGCTCCAGGTCTTTCGGTCGGCAAAACAGCGTGCTCTTGCCGGACGCGTCAATCGTCAGCCAAGCACCGGGCTCGCTGAAGCCGGTGAGGTAATAAAAGTAGCTGTCGTGGCGGTACGGAAAGTCGCTGTCGCGGTTGCGGGCCACTTCGGGCGCGGTCGGCAACAGGGCGATGCCGCCGCCTGCGGCTTTCAGGGCGCGCGCCACGGCGGCACGGCGTTTTTCATACATGCGGGAGTTGATCACGGGCTTGTCCTGTTGCGGGTCATCTCGGTGAAAAAGGTTGAGCAAAGGCCTGGTAATGGGTTCAGGCGTCAGGTCGGCAGCGCACTCAGGGCAGCCAGCCGTTCGGGTGTTCCCACATCGGTCCATGTGCCTGAATATAGCGCCGCGCTGACGCGCCCGCTCTGCATGGCCGTGCGCAGCAGGGGTGCCAGTGCGGCTTTGTGGCCGACGGGCGTGCCCGCCAACAGCGCAGCTCGGTACAAACCCACCGTGCTGTAGGTGAACTGCTCGGGCGCTTTGTTCAGCGCCATGCCACCAGGCGACAAGCCGAAGTCACCATCGGGGTTGTGCGCCGGATTCGGCACCAGGTAAATATGCGCCAGTGCTTTGGACGCCGCAAAGCGCGCGCTGTCGGCAACCGGAAACGCAAAGTCCGGCATGTAGACATCGCCAGCCAAGACCCAAAACGGCGAGTTCTCAGGCAAGCTCAGCAGCGGCAAAGCCGTGGCCATGCCACCGGCGGTTTCCAGCGCGCCGCCAAATTGCGCGCCCTCATGGGAGTAGCGAATCGACAAACCCCATGTGCTGCCGTCCCCTAAAAGCGCCGGGAATTGTTCTTCCAGCCAAGCGGTGTTGATGACAACCTGTCGCACGCCAGCGCGCGCCAGTTGTTCAAGATGCCAGACGATCAAAGGCTTGCCCTGCACCTTGAGCAAGGGCTTGGGGCAAGTGTCGGTTAGCGGGCGCATACGTTCGCCGCGGCCGGCGCAAAGGATCAGGGCGTGTTGGATGGGTGCAGTGCTCATGGAGGAGAATTATCGCGCTGACGATTCATGGCGAGGTTGACGCACGGTCAGACCCTTCAGACGGGCACAAACGCCACCCCTGTAAAATGGATAATTTTGAAGCCCGCAGACACGGTTAAAAGTCTCTCCAAAGACCCGTGCAATGGCGCTGCAATTTCACCTTTTATTCTCGTGAACTTCACTCTGGACTCTCCGCAAATGGCAGACAACACCTCCCCCCTCATGGCCAACGCCATTCGTGCTTTGGCCATGGACGCTGTCCAACAAGCCAACTCTGGCCATCCCGGCGCGCCGATGGGCATGGCCGACATGGCGGTGGCGCTGTGGGCGCGGCATCTGAAGCACAGCCCGCAAAACCCGCATTGGTTGGACCGTGACCGCTTCGTGCTGTCGAACGGCCACGGCTCGATGTTGATTTATGCGCTGCTGCACCTGACGGGTTATGCGCTGCCGATGAAAGAGCTGAAGAACTTCCGTCAACTGCACAGCAAGACTCCGGGTCACCCGGAAGTCGGCTACACCCCTGGCATTGAAACCACCACCGGCCCGCTCGGCCAAGGTCTGACCAACGCGGTCGGCATGGCACTGGCTGAAAAGCTGCTGGCGCAAGAATTCAACCGCCCCGGCCACGCCGTCGTCAACCACCACACCTATGTTTTCATGGGCGATGGTTGCCTGATGGAAGGCATCAGCCACGAAGCCGCTGCCCTCGCCGGTGCCTGGAAGCTGAGCAAACTGATCGCGCTCTACGACGACAACGGTATTTCGATTGACGGCCAGGTCGCACCATGGTTCATCGACAACACCGCCCAGCGTTTTGGCGCTTACGGCTGGAACGTCATCGGCCCGATTGACGGCCATGATGCCGAGGTCGTTGCCAAGGCGATTGCCGAGGCCAAAGACACCAGCGACAAGCCAACCTTGATCATCTGCAAAACGCACATTGGCAAAGGCTCACCGAACCGCGCCAACACCGCCAAAGCCCACGGCGAGCCGCTGGGTGCTGAAGAAATCAAACTCACGCGCGAAGCCCTCAACTGGCCGCACGCGCCGTTCGAGATGCCTGAAGAAGTCTATGCCGCTTGGGACGCCAAGGTTGCCGGCCAAGCGCTCGAAAGCGCATGGGACGAACAGTTCGCCGCCTACCAAGCGGCCTTCCCGGCCCTGGCCGACGAACTGACCCGCCGCATGAAGGGCGAGCTCCCCAAATCGTTCTCGCAACTGGCGGTGGACACCGTCGTTGGCGCACACACCCAAGCTGAAACCGTGGCGTCCCGCAAAGCCTCGCAGTTGGCGCTTGAAGCCTTCACCGCAGGCCTGCCGGAGTTGCTCGGTGGCTCTGCCGACCTGACCGGCTCTAACCTCACCAACACCAAGAGCACGCCAAATTTGCGCTTTGACGCCCAGGGCGCTGTGGTGCTGACCGAGACCGCTGACGGCCAGAAAATCGGCGGCCGCCACATCAACTACGGCGTGCGCGAATTCGGCATGGCCGCGATCATGAACGGCATCGCGTTGCACGGCGGCTACATCCCTTACGGCGGCACCTTCCTGACCTTCAGCGACTACAGCCGCAACGCGATTCGCATGGCCGCGCTGATGAAGCTGCGCGTGGTGCATGTCTTCACGCACGACTCGATTGGCTTGGGTGAAGACGGCCCAACGCACCAGTCGATCGAGCACGCCGCCAGCCTGCGCTTGATCCCCAACCTCGACGTTTGGCGTCCGGGTGACACGGCTGAAACCGCCGTCGCTTGGGCCGTGGCTTTGCAAAACAAAAATAAGCCCACCGCCTTGCTGCTGAGCCGCCAAAACCTGCCTTACGCACCGAAGGACGACGTCGGTCAGATCAGCAAAGGCGCTTACGTGTTGGCTGAACCCGAAGAAGTCGGCTTGAATAAAAAAGCCCAAGCCATCATCATCGCCACCGGCTCTGAAGTGCAGTTGGCCCTGAAGGCGCAAGAGCTGCTGGCCAAAGAATTCAAGATCGCCGTGCGCGTGGTCTCGATGCCCAGCACCACGACCTTTGACAAGCAAAAAGCCGGCTACAAATCAGACGTCTTGCCTGAAGGCATTCCGCGCATCGCCGTCGAAATGGGCGTGACCGACGGCTGGTGGAAATATGGCTGCGCGGCTGTGGTCGGCATCGACACTTACGGCGAGTCAGCACCTGCTCCGGTGCTGTTCAAACACTTCGGCTTCACCCCGGAAAACGTCGCCAACACGGTTCGCAAAGTGCTGTTTAAAAAATAAGGCAGCGGTCGGCGCGTGCGCAAAATTTAAAGAATCTTTAACTCTAGGAGCTCCCGTACATGACTATCAAAATTGGCATCAATGGTTTTGGCCGCATCGGCCGCAATGTATTGCGCGCTGCTGTTCAAAACTTCAGCGACATCCAGATCGTCGGCATCAACGACTTGCTCGAACCCGAGTACCTCGCCTACATGCTGCAGTACGACTCGGTGCACGGCCGCTTCAAGGGTGAGATCTCTGTCGAAGGCAACACGCTGATCGTCAACGGCCACAAGATTCGCCTGACGCAAGAGCGCGACCCATCGGCCCTGAAATGGAACGAGATTGGCGCCGACATTGTGCTCGAGTCAACCGGCCTTTTCCTGGACAAAGTCACCGCTGAAAAGCACTTGGCTGCAGGTGCCAAAAAAGTCATCTTGTCGGCCCCCAGCAAAGACGACACACCGATGTTTGTCTACGGCGTCAACGACAAAACCTACGCCGGTCAAGCCATCATTTCCAACGCTTCCTGCACCACCAACTGCTTGGCACCGATCGCTAAAGTGTTGAACGACAAATGGGGCATCAAGCGCGGCCTGATGACGACTGTGCACGCCACCACGGCGACGCAAAAAACCGTCGACGGTCCGAGCGGCAAAGACTGGCGCGGCGGCCGCGGCATTCTTGAAAACATCATCCCTTCCAGCACTGGCGCGGCCAAGGCGGTCGGCGTGGTCATCCCTGAGCTGAACAAAAAGCTCACCGGCATGTCTTTCCGCGTGCCAACGTCTGACGTCTCGGTGGTCGACTTGACAGTCGAGCTGAACAAGGACGCCACGTACGCAGAAATCTGCGCCGAGATGAAAGCGCAAAGCCAAGGCGCCCTCAAAGGCGTGCTCGGCTACACCGAAGACAAAGTCGTCGCCACCGATTTCCGCGGTGAAACCTGCACCAGCGTCTTTGACGCCGATGCCGGCATTGCGCTGGACAGCACCTTCGTCAAAGTCGTCGCTTGGTACGACAACGAGTGGGGCTACTCAAACAAGTGCTTGGAAATGGTCCGTGTGGTGGCTAAGTAAGCATAGGCGCCTAACGCCGCCACCCGTGTTTTTGGGTCCGGAGGCCTTTTTTACGCGCTGCGCCCGGTGACCAGGACGGCCTTGCCTTGCACACGGCGCTGCAGCAGATCGTTCAACGCGTCCACTGCACGTTCCAGCGGGTAGACGGCCGAGACATGCGGCTTCAGCTTGCCTTGGCTCCACCACAGCAGCAGCTCTTGCAGGTTGGCGGCATGGCGTGCGGGCTCGTGGCGAGTGAAGGCACCCCAGAACACACCGACAATGGCGCAACCTTTGAGCAACGGCAGGTTCAGCGGCAGACTAGGAATGCGGCCAGCGGCAAAGCCGACAACTAGAAAACGGCCATTCCAAGCCATGCTGCGCAGTGCGGGCTCGCTGAAGTCGCCGCCCACGGGATCGTAGATCACGTCGATGCCGCGGCCGTCAGTCAACTCCTTGATGCGCGCGCGTAGATCCTCGGTGGCGTAGTTGATCGTGGCATCGGCGCCGTGCGAGGTACACAGCGCCAGCTTTTCGGCGCTGGATGCTGCGGCGATCACGCGCGCGCCCATGGCTTTGCCCAATTCCACGGCAGCCAACCCCACACCACCGGCGGCACCCAGCACCAGCAGCGTTTCGCCGGGCTGCAACTGCGCTCGGTCCTTCAGTGCATGGTGCGACGTGCCGTAGGTCAGCGTGAAGGCAGCCGCGGTGCGAAAGTCCATTGCTGCAGGCATGGGGATCAAACGCCCAGCCTCGGCCAGCACCTCTTCGGCATAACCGCCCCAGGTGGTGGCGGCAATCACGCGGTCGCCGACGGCAAAGCCGCTGACGCCTTCACCAAGCGCTTGCACCACGCCAGCGACCTCGCCACCGGGCGAAAACGGCAGTGCCGGTTTGAACTGGTAGTTGCCTTGGATAATCAGTGTGTCGGGGAAATTCACGCCGCAGGCGTGCACACCGACACGCACTTGACCTGGGCCAGGCTGCGGTGACGGCTGCTCTTCGATGACCAGACTTTCCGGCGGCCCGTAAGCCTTGCACAGCACGGCTTTCATGCGAGCACCCCCTGTTCCTGCCGCGCGACAATCGCTGTCGCGTCGCGGGGGTTGGTTGTCAACTCGGGGCAGGCCCATGCACTGACCCGTGCCGGGGGCCGTGTCACGGTGGTACAGCGCGGCCAAGATGCCGATGGTCGCGTAAAAGTCGGCCGTTGTGCGCCTTGAAGGCGCACGTCAACGCCGAAATCAGCCGGCATTTGCGTCGCCCAAGGGCCGGAGATGATGCGGCTCAGATCGAGCGCGCGACTATTGGACAGCAAACTTGTCATGGTTGGAACTCCGCGAAACCGTTGCTCATGACCACCGTGCCCCGTGCGGGAACGCTGGCGCGAAAAGACGCACGGCCGGGGCCGTCGTGCCACAGATCAAGCTGCAGCGTTTCGCCCGGAAACACCGGGGCAGTGAAGCGCCCGCCCATTGCCTGTAGCGCAGCTGGGTTGCCAGCGCACAGTTGTTTCACCAAGCCGTGGCCGACGACGCCAAAGGTCGCCAGGCCGTGCAGGATGGGCCGCGCAAAGCCGGCCTCGCGGGCGGTGGCTGGATCGCTGTGCAACCGGTTGAAGTCACCCGAAAGGCGATAGATCAATGCCGCCTGCGGCGACGTGGACAGCGTGATGGTGTCATCGGGCGCTCGCTCAGGCAAGGCGTGCGCTGGCGCAGTCTCGGCGTTGCCGCCAAAACCACCATCCGCGCGGCAGAACACAGTCTGCTTCACCGTGGCCAGCAGTTCATGGCTGGCCGCGTCGACGATCTCGCGTTCTACGTAGACCAAGGCACCCTTTCCCTGGCCCTTGTCCACCAGCCCGGTGATGCGGCTGGTGCCGCGCACCGTGCCGCTGCTGGGCAATGGCCGGTGCAGGCGCAGGGCGTGTTCGCCGTGCACGATCTTCTTGGAATCAATGCCGAAGCGGGGTTCTTGCAACCAGAAGCCTGGGTAGCCCATCACGTTGGCCATGGTCGGCTGCACCAGCAAGCGGGTCTCATCCAGGTAACGCAAGTCGCCGTCGTCCAGCGGGTCTAGGCCAACGCCCAGACCGAGCGCGTAGAGTGCACAGTCGCGCCAGTGCAGCGTCTGCTCGATGACAGGCAGTGTCTCTGTCAGCAGTTTTTCGGGGTTGATCATCAGAGCGTTTCCTTCAAGCCTAAGACGGCTGTGGTTTGGTTGAAGAATACACCACCGTTGGCATGGGCTAACGCCAGTCAAAACAATGACGCGCTGGGCTGGATCGGCCAGCAGGGTATCCAGCAGGCCGATTCAAACGTAACATTTACAAACCAGACTCAGCGCGTTCAATCAAAGCGTGATCACTCCTCGTTATGCCAAATGGCGATATGGGTTGTGCATGATTGTTTCGTTATTTGCGCGTCTTTATGTGGGTCCAAAAATGAGTCTCACAACGTGACAAGGCTCAGCACGGCGGTCGCTCTTCGCGGCCATCTGGATGCCGCGCAAAGCGCTCCGGCGAACGCCCATGCACCGGAGCGCTGTCTGCCCAAGGCCAGCCGCCAAACTGGGTGCGCTGGTAGTCCGCCAGTGTTTGCCCAATCTCGGCCTGCGTGTTCATCACAAACGGACCGTACTGCACCACCGGCTCGGCGATGGGTTGGCCTTGCAATAGCAAAAACTCGGCCACGTTGCTGCCGGTGTTGACCAGCGCCACCGCGCAGTCGCCGCGCAACGCCAGCGCGGCGTGGCTGCTGATGGCCTCACCAGCGACGCTGATGCTGTGGCCTTTGAAGAAGTACAGGCTGCGCTGCGTGCCGGCACCAGCGGCGGCGGGCAAAGTCCAGCGGGCACCCGGGTCCATGCGCAGCGTCCAGATCGACACATCGGCGTCAGCCTGAGACGCCCATGAATCCGGTGGCGGCGGCAGCGGTGCGCCGGCGTCAGCCAGACGCCCCGCGATGACTGCCACCTCGGTGCTGCGGCCGGCATCGTCTTGTGTGATGCGGTGCGGAATATCTTGCGACCAGAACATGGTGAAGTGCGGCGCCACCATCTTGTTGCGCGCTGGCAAGTTCAGCCAGATTTGAAACAACTCCAGCGGGTTGTCGCTGTCGATGGCTAGCAAAGGAAACATCTCGGCATGGACGATGCCTTGGCCGGCCGTCAGCCACTGCACGTCGCCGCGGCCAAAGCGCGCCACCGCGCCGAGTGAATCAGAGTGGTCGATCAAGCCCTTGCGGACGATGGTGACGGTTTCAAAGCCGCGGTGCGGATGCGAGGGGAAGCCCGGCACGGTTTGCCCGTGGTACATGCTCCAGCCGTCTTTGCGGCTGAAGTCTTGGCCGAGGGTGCGACCGCTCAGCGACGCCGCCGGTCCCATCTCTGCGTTGGCCGCTGGGTAGGCGTCGTCGTGGTAGGCGCAGAACAAAAAGGGGTCGATGGTGTCCCAGGGAAAGCCCAGCGCTTTGGCTTTGAGGATGGCGCTGCCAGGCAGTGCGTGGGCTTTGGCGTCGGATTCTGTGGACATGAGCTCAGTTCTTAAACAAGGGTGCGGGTGGCAGCTTATTGCCTTGGCAGTTTGCACTTGCCTTCAAACAGAATGCGCACGCTTTTGCCTTGGTAGTCGGTGTCGTTGTAGCCCGCGTAGGCCACGCTGTCACGCTCGATGGTGATTTGGTTTTCACGCCCGCTGGCTCTGTTTTTCTTGTTGGCGCCCAAGCGCTCAGCGGACTTCAGGTTGCTGCCCAGGTACTGCTCGGTGACCAAGCTGCTGACGCGCATTTGGTAGTCCACTGGGCCGACCACATTGAAGTAGACATGGCTGCCAATATTCTGCAGCTCGATGGTGATTTTCGCGGGCGCGAGTTTTTTGTTGTCGAGTTGCGGAATGCTGGCTTCGGCGTCACAGTCGATCTTGAAGGTTTGTGCCTGCGCTGTCAGCGTCAACGGGCCCAGCCCCAGCAGCACGGCCACGCGCAGGACTTTGAAAAAACAGAGGTTGAAGGACAAAGTGCGCATAGTGTCAGCCGGTTGTTGCGCCGACTTTAGCAAAAAGAGCACTAAAAAAGAACTCGGCTGCGAATCGTGCCCGGCACCTGGGCAAGCTTGCTCAGCGCCTTGACAGAGTCGATGGCATCGATGTCGATGACCACGTAGCCGATGTCGTCATGCGTTTGTAGATATTGCGCCGCAATGTTGATGTGGTTGTCCGAAAAAATCTGGTTTATCTGCGACAGCACGCCGGGCACATTGCGGTGCACGTGCAGCAGCCGGTGTTTGTCAGGGTGGGCCGGCAGCGCCACCTCCGGAAAGTTGACCGACGATGTCGAGGTACCGTTGTCGCTGTACTTGACCAGCTTTTCGGCCACTTCAACGCCGATATTGGCCTGCGCCTCCATGGTCGAGCCGCCGACGTGTGGCGTGAGGATGACGTTGTCGAGGCCGCGCAAGGGCGACTCGAAGACGTCAGCATTGCTGCGCGGCTCGACCGGGAACACGTCAATCGCCGCGCCCAGCAGCTTGCGCGAAGTCAGCGCTTCGGCCAGCACATCAATCACCACCACGCTGCCGCGCGACGCATTGATCAAGACGCTGCCGTGCTTCATCACGGCTATTTCATTGGCGCCGATCATCCATTGTGTGGCGCGGGTTTCCGGTACGTGCAGGCTGACCACATCGCTGACGGACAGCAGCTCATGCAGGCTGAGCATTTGCCTTGCGTTGCCCAAGGACAGTTTGGTCACGACGTCAAAAAACACCACCTTCATGCCGAGTGCTTCCGCCAGCACTGAAAGTTGCGTGCCGATCGAGCCATAGCCAATGATGCCGAGTGTTTTGCCGCGTATTTCGTAAGCGTTCTCCGCCGACTTGAGCCAGCCGCCGCGATGCGCCACTGCGCTTTTTTCAGGCACGCCACGCAGCAGCAAAATCGCCTCGGCCAGCACCAGCTCGGCGACCGAGCGGGTGTTGGAATACGGTGCGTTGAAGACCGCGATGCCGCGTTGGCGTGCCGCCGCCAAGTCAACTTGGTTGGTGCCAATACAGAAGCAACCGACCGCTGTCAGCTTGGGGGCATGCGCAAAGACATCTTCAGTGAGTTGAGTACGTGAGCGAATGCCGAGGAAGTGCACGTCGGCCAAACGCGCCTTGAGCTCAGCGTCGGGCAGCGAACCGGTGACACTGTCGATGTGCGTGTAACCGGCGGCACGGATCAATTCTTCGGCTGAAGAATGAACCCCTTCGAGCAGTAAAAAATGAATCTTCTTTTTGTCGATGGATGTCTGGCTCACAAATTCTCCCGAGTGTTGCTGGCCGCTGAATCGCTGGCGGCGTCGTTACTCGAGTATGTCGGAAACCGTCTCGGGATGGCGGCTGAGCCGGCAACAGGCCGTTAAAGAAAAGGGCATGCCAAGGAGGCGTGCCCACCTTCAAGAGGCGTAAAAGCGTTCTCGAAAGGCCGCGCAAAAGCCCGGCGTGCCGGTGACGGACAAGCTCACGCTGTGCCGCGCGGTACTGGCGGCTTGCGCTTGAACGCTGAGCTTGCCGCTGTGGTGGTCAAAGTCCAAGACGTCCACCACGCTGAATTCGCGCCAGCCTTGCAAGTCGTAATCCCACTCGCCGCCTTCGTCGAGCGGTGCGCGCTGCGCTTCAAAAGCTTGGTGGGCCCAGGCCAGAACGCTGGCGACTTCGGCCAGCACCGCCGGGTTGTGGGTGGGCGCTGTGGCGGCCAGCGCGTCAAAAGTACCGACACCATCCGCGTCTTCACTGAAATCAAATTCGAGGTAATTCAGGGGCATGTGAGCTTAGCGAGTCGGTGTGCTGACGGCTGGGGCTGGCGTAGAAGCCGCAGGTGTCACCAGCAGCAGTTCGGGTTGAACCTGTTGTTGCAGCCGCTCCGGTTCGGTGTGCCGTGTAGGAGCCAGACCGAGCTGGGACAGCGCACCGTGCGACCAAGCGTAGTAGCCGCCATTGGCCAGCAGCAGCAACACAATCAGCAGTTTCAACATGGGGCGTCCTTTGCCTTCAGGGGCGATGCATCGGCAGCTTCACCGACGGGTTCATGGGTTTCGATGAGGTGTCTCAGCCGGCCGCACGCTGACTTCCAGGCTGCTGATGTCTTGCAGGCCGTCCTTGGTTTGCACCGATAAGGCGCCGTGCGTGCCAACACCGCAAGCGGTGCCTTTGGTGCCATCGGACAGTTTGACCCAGCGTCCTGCCAGTGCATCGCGCGCGGCAAAGCGGGCCCGAAAAGGCGCGAAGCCCTCGCGCTCAAAGTCCAGCACGGCTTGTACCAGCGGCGCCGCCACCGCCTGCAACGCCCAGGCAGCGTCGACGCCCGGCCACAAGGCCTGCAGGGACGTCGGCGTTATCGGCGGCGGTGTTGGTGTGTCGCTAAAAGCAGAGGAAGCCGATAAAGTTGTCGCAGCAAAGTCTTGCTCTGGCTGCGTCACATTCAGGCCGACGCCGATCACCACGTAGCGTTGATCGCCCCAGCTGGCAGTTTCCACCAGAATGCCGCCGAGCTTGCGCTGCCCCAGCCATAAATCATTTGGCCATTTGAGTTGCAGCGCCGCGGGTTGGCCGTTGGCAGGCTCTAAGCTTTCGGCCAGACTGACGCCAACAGCCAAAGACAAGCCAGACCAGTTGGCCGGTTGCAGCGGCAGGCCAAGCGAGAAGGTCAGGCTGGCACCGGCTTGGCTTTGCCACTGCCGGCCCAAACGGCCTCGGCCGGCGTTTTGATGCTCGGCCACCAGCAAGATGGCTTCTGGCGCCTCGGCACGGCCCAAGGCTGAGTTGGACAAAGCTGCCATTGATGCGGCCCGGCAGCGCCGCATCAGCTCACTGTTGGTGGAGTCGAGCTGCGGCAATACTTCGACCGTGAAGCCGGGCAACTGGGGTGCCACGGCTTGCCAGATGGCTTCAGCAGGCCAGCGCACGGGCGCACGCAAGGGGTTGGTGGCGTTGCTCACAGAGTCACCTCAGCCCTTTTTAGCTTTCGACTTTGTCTTTCCTGTCTTGTCTTTCTTCTCTGCTTTGACAAGCTTCACTTTTTTGTCTTTGGGCGCGAGCAGCGTGCCGCGGCAATTCGGCGCACTGCACCAGCACGGGTAGTCCGCTTTCAGTTTTTTCGTGTACGGTGCGTCAATGATGAGCCCGTAGTCGTAAAAAAGCTCTTTGCCGGCAGGAATGTTCTGTAGCGCTTTGATGAAGATCCGGCCCTTTTGCTCGTCGGCTTCGCAGTTGGGTGCGCAGCTGTGGTTGATCCAACGCGAGGAATTGCCGCCGTGCTTGGCATCAATCACATGCTTGTCATCAACATGGAAGTAAAAGGTGTGGTTGGGGTCGGTCGGGTCGTGTGGGTGGCGCTTGAGCGCTTCTTTCCAGCTGATGACCTCGCCGATGTACTCAATCAGTGTCTCGCCTTCAGCCAGGTCTTGCACGGCAAACATGCCCTTGCCATGCACGCCGGAGAGGCGGGTCTGGATGCGCTTGCCCGAGGGCACCGGTGCCGGCTTGGCGTTGACTTGGGTGCTGATTTTGGACACGTTGAAATTTTTTGGTATGGTTAATTCATGCCTGTGCGTGCACCTGCGTGCCCGCGTGAGGACGCGATAGATGCTTATTGTAAGGAGCAAGCCGTGCTCGTCGTTGGCCCTTTTCCAGGCGGTGTGCAAGGTGCTTGTGGTGTACTGCGAAGCATGGCGCTGCGCAGTTGCAGCAAAAAAATGATGAAGAAGTACTTATGAAAACATTGGTGATTGCAGAAAAGCCCTCGGTGGCACAAGACATTGTGCGCGCCATCACGCCGACGGCGGGCAAGTTCGAAAAACACGATGAGTACTTTGAGAGCGACGACTGGATCGTGACGTCGGCGGTGGGCCATCTGGTCGAGATTCAGGCGCCTGAAGAGTTTGACGTCAAGCGCGGTAAGTGGAGTTTCGCCAACTTGCCGGTGATCCCGCCTTACTTCGACCTGAAACCCATCGACAAGACCAAGACGCGGCTCAACGCCATCGTCAAGCTGGCCAAGCGCAAAGACATTGGCGCCCTGGTCAACGCCTGCGACGCGGGCCGCGAGGGCGAGTTGATCTTTCGTTTGATTCAGCAATATGCCAAGGCCAAGCACCCGGTCAAACGCCTGTGGTTGCAGTCGATGACGCCAGCCGCGATTCGCGACGGCTTTGCCAGCTTGCGCAGTGACGCGCAAATGATGCCGCTGGCCGATGCCGCCCGTTGCCGCTCGGAGGCGGACTGGATGGTCGGTATCAACGGCACGCGGGCCATGACCGCCTTCAACTCACGCGACGGTGGTTTCTTTCTGACCACTGTCGGTCGCGTGCAAACGCCGACGCTGTCGGTGGTGGTTGAGCGCGAAGAAAAAATCCGCAAGTTCGTCAGCCGCAATTACTGGGAAGTGCACGCCAGTTTTGCCGCTGAAGCGGGCGAGTACCCGGGCAAGTGGTTTGACCCGCAGTGGAAAAAATCAAGCGCCAACGCGCACCTGCCAGAAGGCGCTGAGCCAGACGCCGAACTCAGGGCAGACCGTGTCTGGTCTGAAGCGCAGGCGCGTCAGATCGCTGAGGCCGTGCGTGGCCAGAAAGCCAGCGTCACGGAAGAGTCGCGGCCGACCACGCAAGCCGCCGGCATGTTGTTTGACTTGACCTCACTGCAACGCGAAGCCAACGGCAAGTTCGGCTTTTCGGCCAAAACCACATTGTCAATTGCACAGAGCTTGTACGAACGCCACAAGGCGCTGACTTACCCCAGAACCGATTCGCGCGCCCTGCCCGAAGACTATGTGCCGGTCGTCAAGCAAACCTTTGAAATGATCGCTGGCAGCGAGATGAAGCACTTGGCGCCGCATGCGCTGGTGGCCCTGAATGGCAACTACATCAAGCCCAGCAAAAGGATTTTTGACAACGCCAAAGTCAGCGATCACTTCGCCATCATCCCAACCCTGCAAGCGCCCAGCGGCTTGAGCGACGCCGAACAAAAACTCTATGACTTGGTGGTGCGCCGCTTCATGTCGGTGTTTTTCCCGAGCGCCGAGTACATGGTGACCACGCGCATCACCAAAGCCGCCCAGCACAGCTTCAAGACCGAGGGCAAGGTCTTGGTCAAGCCGGGTTGGTTGGCTATTTATGGCAAGGAAGCCGCCGCCGAAGTCGCCGAACCGAAAGACGGCGACAAGGGCCAAAACTTAGTCCCGGTGAAACCCGGTGAACTGGTGGCTGTTGAGGCGGTCGAGCCGAAAGGCCTGAAAACCCGGCCCCCTGCGCGCTACTCTGAAGCAACTTTGTTGGGTGCCATGGAAGGCGCCGGCAAAACCATCGAAGACGACGAACTGCGCGAAGCCATGCAGGAAAAGGGCTTGGGCACACCGGCGACCCGTGCCGCCACCATCGAGGGTTTGATCGCCGAGAAATACATGCTCCGCGAAGGCCGGGAGCTGATTCCCACCGCCAAGGCTTTTCAGCTGATGACGTTGCTGCGTGGTCTCGGCGTCGAAGAGCTGTCGCGTGCCGACCTGACCGGCGACTGGGAGCACAAACTGAAGCAGATGGAACAGGGCCAACTCAGCCGCGAAAGCTTCATGGCCGATATTGCCCTCATGACCGAACGCTTGGTCAACAAGGCCAAGGGTTACGACAAAGACACCATTCCGGGCGACTACGCTACGCTCACCGCACCCTGCCCCAACTGCAGCGGCATCATCAAAGAAAACTACCGTCGCTACACCTGCGTTGGCGCAGCTGATGCGGTTGAAGGCTGCGGTTTTTCGTTCGGCAAAACACCGGCCGGTCGGACCTTTGAAATCGCAGAAGTCGAGCAATTTTTGCGTGACAGAAAGATCGGCCCGCTGGACGGTTTTCGCTCCAAGGCTGGCTGGCCTTTCACCGCTGAAATGGTCATCAAATTCGACGAGGAAAGCAAGAACTTCAAGCTCGAGTTTGACTTTGGCGATGACAAAAACGGCGAGACCGGCGAGATTGTCGACTTCGGCGCCACGCCTTCTTTGGGCGCTTGCCCCAAGTGCGGCAGCCCCGTGCACGAGCACGGCAAAAACTATGTCTGTGCCAAGTCCGTGCCGACGTTGGAACAGCCGACACCGAGTTGCGACTTCAAGACCGGCACCATGATTCTTCAGCAGCCGGTGGACCCTGAGCAGATGCAAAAACTACTCGCTACCGGCAAGACCGACCTGCTCGACAAGTTTGTCTCGATGCGAACGCGTCGGCCCTTCAAAGCCATGCTGGCTTGGGACGCCGAAGCCGGCAAGGTCAACTTTGAATTCGCACCCTCCAAGTTCCCGCCGCGCAAGACCGCCGGTCCGCCGCGCACCGGTGCCGTGAAAACGCCGTTTGGCAAAACAGTCGCCGCCAAAGGCGCAGTGCCTGCCGCCAAGAAGGTAGGCGCCAAGAAGGTCGCAGCCAAAAAAGTGGCCGTCAAGAAAGCTCCTGCTTCGGACAAACCCAAGGTCCCGCGCAAGACCACGCCGGGCACCGGGCTCAAGCCTAGCGACGCGCTCGCAGCCGTGATTGGTGCTGAGCCGGTCGCTCGCACGCAGGTCATCAAAAAGCTCTGGGACTACATCAAAGCCGAAGGCCTGCAAGACGCGGCCAACAAGCGTGCCATCAATGCCGATGCCAAGCTGTTGGCGGTCTTCGGTAAGCCGCAGGTGACGATGTTTGAACTGGCTGGGATTGTTGGTAAGCACCTGAACTGAGTTTGCCGCTCAGGTGTTCAGCATGCCGACAAAGCGCACGGTGACGCGTGTGCCGGGCATGCCGGGGTGGCTGGGCCTGCCAGCATCTTCAATGCTGATCGTCGCGCCATGCTGCTGCGCGATCTCTTGGACAATCGCCAGCCCCAAGCCGGTGCCGTCGACATTGGTGCCGAGCGCCCGGTAAAAGGGCTGGAACACCAGCTCGCGCTCGATCTCGGGAATGCCTGGCCCCGTGTTCTCAACCAGCAGCACGACGACACCGCTGAAGCGGTCTGTCAGCAAGCGTGCGGTGACTTGTCCTTTGGCCGGCGTGTAGCTGATGGCGTTGTCCAGCAGGTTGCGTACCAGCTCTTTCAGCAGTGTGGCATTGCCTTGTACCCGGCTTGACGCTTCGCCTTGTTGCGGACCCTCATAGCCGAGGTCGATCTGCTTTTCAAACGCGTGCGGCAGGGTGTCTTGAATCGCTTCCGAGACCACGTACGCCAGATCTATTGGGAGCTGCGCCAGACTGCGACCCGTGGTTTCTGCGCGCGCCATCGCCAGCAACTGGTTGACGGTGTGCGTGGCGCGAATGCTGGCGCGGCCGATTTGTTTCAAGGATTTTTTCAGCTCGTCCGCATCGGTTTCACGTTGCGCCAGATCGGCCTGCATGCGCAAGCCGGCCAGTGGCGTTTTGAGTTGGTGCGCGGCGTCTGCCAAAAAACGTTTTTGGGTGGTCAGTGAGGCTTTGAGCCGGTTCAGCAAGTCATTGATGGAAGAGACCAGCGGCGCCACTTCTTCGGGCACGGCGCTTTCATCGAGCGGACTCATGTCATCCGGCTTGCGGGCGCGGATGCGTTTTTCGAGCTGCGCCAGCGGCTTGATGCCGCGCACCAGCGCCAGCCAAACCAGCAGCACCGCCAGTGGCAGCGTGACAAACTGCGGCACCATCACGCCTTTGACAATCTCAGTCGCCAGCGTTTTGCGTTTTTCGAGGGTTTCGGCGACTTGCACCAACAGCGGATGGGCGCCCGGCACGTCAATGTCGACCCAGGTGTAGGCGACGCGCACGCCCTCGCCGCGCATCACGTCTTCGCGCAGTCGGACCTCACCGTTAACCGGCTTATTTTCATCCGGCGGGAGCGGCAAGTCAGCTTCGCCACTCAGAAACTCGCCGCGCGAGCCCAACACTTGGTAGTAGACCAAGTCGCTGTCATCGGCACGCAGAATCTCACGCGCCGGCGCTGGCATGGAGAAGACCACTTGGCTGCGCCGCACCACCACCAATTTGGCCAGCGCTTGCACGTTGTACTCCAGCGCGCGGTCAAACGGTTTGCCGGCGATGTTTTGCGCCACCAGCCACGTCAGCGCCAGGCTGATCGGCCAAAGCAGCAGCAGCGGCGTCAGCATCCAGTCGAGGATTTCGCCGAACAGACTGCGCTTGCCGCGCTGGAATATTTTCAAGGGATTTTTTCGAGGCAGTAGCCCAAGCCGCGCACCGTGGCGATGCGGATAGGACCTTTCTCGATTTTCTTGCGCAGCCGGTGGATGTAGACCTCGATCGCATTGTTGCTGACTTCTTCGCCCCACTCGCAGAGGCGTTCCACCAGCTGGTCTTTGCTGACCAGTCGGCCGGCGCGCTGCAGTAAGACTTCAAGCAAGCCCAACTCGCGCGCCGAGAGTTCGACCATGGCGCCGTCGATCGTGGCGACACGCCCACCCTGGTCGTAAATCAGCGGGCCATGCTTGATGGTGCTGCTGGCGCCGCCCATGCCGCGACGCGTCAGCGCACGCACGCGGGCTTCGAGTTCTTGCAGTGAAAAGGGTTTGGCCATGTAGTCGTCGGCGCCGTAGTCCAGGCCCTTGACGCGCTCTTCGACGCTGTCGGCGGCGGTGAGAATCAGCACCGGCATGGTCGAGCCGCGAGCACGCAAGCGTTTCAGCACTTCCAGCCCGTGCATGCGCGGCAAACCGAGGTCGAGGATCAGCAGGTCGAATTCGGTGTTTGTCATCAGGGCGGCATCGCACTCCGAGCCGCTGGCCACGTGATCGGTGGCGGCGCCTGAAGCGCGCAAGGTGCGTAGCAGTCCATCGGCCAAGACTTGATCGTCCTCGGCAATCAAAATACGCATCGCTGTCTCCTCGTTTTGGTGCCGCCAGTCCTCAGTCGAAACTGAAGCGCTTGACCTGCCAGTTTGTTATTGTTACCACCCAATCAAATTCTAGGCTCAAGCCACCGCTGCTTGGCTGGCAAGCGCGTAAATAGTGGCACCCGTTCGGCCTCAGCCTTCATAGCTCCCGGCATAGGCTTCCAGTCCGAGCGCCACCACGGTGGCCACGTCAATCCCCACAGCGTGTGAAAACTCGGCTTCAGCGCGTGCCACGGCCTGCTTAAAGGCCTCTAGCCAGAGCAAGCCCGAAGGCGTGAAAACCACTTGCCGCGCGCGTTTGTCGTGCGGGTCGGGTTGGCGCGTCACCAGCCCCCAGGCTTCGCATTGGTCGACCAAGTCGCCCATGGCTTGCTTGCTCATGCCGGCGCTCGCGGCCAAGTCAGTCAGGCGCGAGCCGCCGATGGCCAAATGCCGTGTGATGTGGATGTGCGCCGCGCCGACCTGCGCCCGCGCGGCTAGGTTGGAGAGCGTCAGCGGCACTTGCACATCACTGGCCATCAGGGCCAGCACGCGTGCGTCGAAGCGCCGCAAGGCGTGACCCAGCAGACGCCCCAAGTGGGTTTGCCGCCAGCTGTCTGTGGGCGCTTCAGCGCCGGTCAAAGAGAACAAAGCCATGCGAACAATGGTAAGTCAAACTGACCATAAATATCAGCTGGACGATTCAATCCCCTGATAAAGTACTGTTCATGCATCCAGTTGACGCGATAACTCCGCAGCCAGATGTTTCTGCTACATGTCATTAAACCATTGGTTTTAAAGGAGATTTTCATGAACGATAGCGTCAAGCCCACGTCCGCCCTCAACACCGAAAAAGCCAAAGCACTGCAAGCTGCGCTGGCCCAAATTGAAAAGCAGTTTGGCAAAGGTACCATCATGAAGCTGGGCGCTGGCGAAGTCATTGAAGACATCCAAGTCGTCTCCACCGGTTCGCTCGGGCTTGACATCGCGCTCGGCGTCGGTGGTTTGCCACGCGGCCGAGTGGTCGAGATTTACGGCCCGGAGTCTTCCGGTAAAACCACGCTGACCTTGCAAGTCATCGCCGAGATGCAAAAAATTGGCGGCACCTGCGCTTTCGTCGATGCCGAGCATGCGCTGGACATCCAGTACGCTCAAAAGCTCGGCGTGAATCTGCAAGAACTGCTGATCTCTCAGCCCGACACCGGCGAACAAGCGCTTGAAATCGTAGATGCCTTGACGCGTTCAGGCGCTGTCGACCTGATCGTCATCGACTCGGTGGCCGCGCTCACGCCCAAGGCCGAACTCGAGGGCGAAATGGGCGATTCGCTGCCCGGTCTGCAGGCACGTTTGATGAGCCAAGCGCTGCGCAAGCTCACCGCGACCATCAAAAAAGCCAACTGCATGGTGATTTTCATCAACCAAATCCGCATGAAGATCGGTGTCATGTTCGGCAGCCCTGAAACCACCACCGGTGGCAATGCGCTGAAGTTTTACGCCTCGGTGCGTTTGGACATTCGCCGCATCGGCTCGATCAAGAAAGGTGATGAGGTAATCGGCAACGAGACCCGCGTCAAAGTGGTCAAAAACAAGGTCGCCTCACCCTTCAAAATGGCGGAGTTCGACATTTTGTATGGCGAGGGCATCAGCCGACTCGGCGAGGTGCTCGACCTCGGCGTGGCCGGCAACATCGTCGAAAAATCAGGTGCTTGGTATGCCTACAAAGGCGAAAAAATCGGCCAAGGTCGCGACAACTCACGTGAATTCTTGAAAGAGAACCCTGCGTTGGCGATCGAGATTGAAAACAAGGTGCGCGAGTCGCTTGGCATCCGCTTGATTCAAACGGCCACCGCCGACAAGCCAGAAAAAGCTGAGAAGCCTGAGAAGGCAGAAAAAGCTGACAAGGCTAACAAACTCACCCAAGCCTGATCTTCAGGCGCCCATTCACCTATTTGTATGCAGGAGTTCAATCTGATGACCAACCGAATGATGACTGTCGGCGCCTGGGTTTTTATTGTCTTGAGAAAAACCGCCATCGCCTTGTGGCGGGCGGCTTAATCGACCAGTGTCATGGCGACAGGTTTTACTTTGTCGCTCAAGGGCCGGGCACTGCGTTTGCTGTCTGGCCGGGAGCATTCGCGTGTCGAATTGGAGCGCAAGCTGGCCGCGCATGAAGAAGAGCCCGGCCAGCTGGCCAACGTGTTGGATGAGTTGCAGGCCAAAGATTTCATCAGTGAAAGCCGGGTCGTCGAGTCTGTTCTGAACCGCCGCGCCAGCCGTTTTGGTGCCGCTCGCATCCGCCATGAGCTTCAGGGCAAGGGCTTGCAAGCCGAGGCGGTGACGGCTGCGGTGCAGTCGCTCAAGGGCAGCGAGATCGAGCGTGCTCACGGCGTTTGGCAAAAAAAGTTTGGCGTGCCAGCGACAGACGCTGCTGGGCGCGGCAAGCAAATGCGCTTTTTGGCTGCACGCGGCTTTGGTTCAGACGCTATTCGCCGCGTCGTGTCAGGCGTTGACGAAGACGACTTTCAGCACTGAGGCGTCTTTCGACGGCGCTTCAAGCCGCGTCGCGAACCGCTTCACCACCGGCCCGAAATGCCTGCGCCGCCGCCGCCCATTGCAAACGCGCAGCGGCCAGGTGGCGCTCCTTGACATGGCCAAAGCCTTTGATCTGCTCCGGAATCCGCGCAAGCTGAAGCGCCAGCCCATGGTTGTGCTCATTGAGTGAGACCAAGACTTCTTCCATGCTGGCGCGGTACTCATCGATCAACGCACGTTCGGTCTGACGTTCAGCGGCGTAGCCGAACACGTCGAGTGGCGTACCGCGCAGACCTTTGAGTTTGGCCAGTACTTTGAAGGCGCTGTTCATCCACGGGCCAAATTTCCGTTTTTGCATTTCGCCAAGGTCGTTCTTGGGAGACAACAAGGGCGGCGACAAGTGGTAATTGATTTTGAAGTCGCCTTCAAACATGGCTTTGATCTTGTCTTCAAAACCCGTGTCTGTGTGCAGGCGCGCCACTTCGTACTCGTCCTTGTAGGCCATCAGTTTGAAAAGGCCGCGGGCGACGGCTTGGCTCAGCAAGTTTTTGCCGCGAATGGCTTCGGGCAACGCAGCCTCGGCGGCTTCGGCGCGGGCCACAAAGTCGGCATAGCGCTGCGCGTAAGCGGCGTTCTGGTAGGCGGTCAAAAATTCAACTCGGCGGTTCACCAAGGTCTCTAAACCTTGCTGCGGGGTCGGCAGAGAGATCACTTGTGACGGTGAGAACAATTTTTCAACAGAGGCGAGTTTGTGCGCAGCGCGCCGGCCCCAAGTGAAAGCCGCCTTGTTCTGTTCAACGGCCACAGCATTGAGTTCAATCGCGCGCATCACGGACGCCAAACCGAGCGGCACCCAGCCTTTTTGCCAGGCGTAACCGAGCAACATCGGGTTGGCGTAAATGCTGTCGCCCATCAGTTTGGTGGCGGCGCTGTCGGCGTTGAAAGCGCCGACCTGTGCAGCCCCCACGGCTTTGTTGATTTCAGCCTGGCAGGCACTGCCCGGGTTTTGCCAGTTGCCGTCGTGCACAAAGGCGGCTGTCGGCGCGCTGTGCGCGTTCAGCGCCACATGGGTTTTGCCCTCAACCATGCGCAGCATGGTTTCTTTGTGCGCCGCCACGATCGGGTCGCAGCCGATGATCAGGTCGGCACTGGCCATGCCCACACGCGTTGTGCAAATATCAGACGGCTGCTGGCTGATCAGCACATGGCTCCAAGTACTGCCGCCTTTTTGAGCCAAGCCCGCCGCGTCTTGTGTGACGATGCCTTTGCCTTCAAGGTGCGCCGCCATGCCCAGCAACTGGCCGATGGTGATGACGCCGGTGCCGCCAACGCCGGCGATGACAATGCCCCAGACCCGACCCGTGCGGCCGTCGGATCCGTCCAGTAAAGGAATGATGGGAAGCGGTAAGACGCCTAATGCAGCATCGTCAAACGGGTTGAGTTTGTTGTCGCTTTTCGCTTTCTTTTTCAACTGCCCGCCCTCAACCGTCACGAAACTCGGGCAAAAGCCCTTGACGCATGAAAAATCTTTGTTGCAGGTGCTTTGGTTGATCTGGCGCTTGCGGCCAAACTCGGTCTCTAACGGTTCGACAGAGAGGCAGTTGGACTGCACGCCGCAGTCGCCGCAGCCCTCGCACACCAAGTCATTGATGACCACGCGCGCAGCTGGGTCGACCAACACGCCGCGCTTACGACGCCGGCGTTTTTCGGTGGCGCAGGTCTGGTCGTAAATGATGACGCTGCAACCTTTGATCTCACGGAACTGGCGCTGAAGCGTGTCGAGCTCATCACGGTGATGCACGGTCACGCCTTCGGCCAAGCGCACACCGTCGTACTTTTCCGGCTCATCGGTCACGATGATGGTTTTAGCGGCGCCTTCTGCCCGCATTGACTGCGCAATTTGCAGCACAGAATGGCCTTCAGGCCGCTCGCCGATGGCTTGACCGCCGGTCATGGCGACGGCGTCGTTGTACAAAATTTTGTAGGTGATGTTGACGCCGGCAGCGATGCTCTGGCGAATCGCCAGCAGACCGCTGTGAAAGTAAGTGCCGTCGCCCAAATTCGCAAAGATATGCGTGTCGGTGGTGAAGGGTTGCTGGCCGACCCAAGGCACGCCTTCGCCGCCCATTTGGGTGAAACCCATGGTGCTGCGGTCCATCCACAACGTCATGTAATGGCAGCCAATACCGGCCATGGCGCGAGAACCTTCTGGAACTTTGGTCGAGGTGTTGTGCGGGCAGCCCGAGCAGAACCAGGGCGTGCGCTCGGTGTCGACCACCGTCACTTGCATGGCGCTTTCTTTGGCGGCGATCAGCGCCAACCGGGCGTCGATGCGCGCCCGCATGTCGCTGTCCAGGTCTAGCCTTTTGACGCGTGCGGCGATGGCTTTGGCGATCAGCGCAGGCGACAAATCAGCGTTGGCGCGTAGCAAGGTGTTGGCCGCCGGATTGGACATGCCCCACTCGCCGCCACTGAAGTCGCCCTCCACCTCATTGAACTTGCCCAGCACATTCGGCCGTACATCGGCGCGCCAGTTGTAGAGCTCTTCTTTCAGCTGATATTCCAGCACTTGACGCTTTTCTTCGATCACCAAAATCTCTTGCAAGCCGGTGGCGAATTCGCGCGTGAGCTGGGCTTCCAAGGGCCAGACCACGCCCACCTTGTGCAGGCGAATGCCAAGTTGGCGGCAGCTGGCGTCGTCCAGGCCCAAGTCGACCAAGGCTTGGCGCGTGTCGTTGTAGGCCTTGCCGCTGGCCATCAGGCCGAGCCGGTCGTTCGGGCCTTCAATCGCGTTGTAGTTGAGCCGGTTAGCGCGAATATAGGCGAGCGCCGCATACCATTTGTAGTCAAACAAACGCTGCTCTTGCTCCAGCGGCGCGTCGGGCCAGCGAATGTGCACGCCGCCTGGCGGCATGACGAAGTCAGTCGGCAGCTTGACCTGCACCCGATCCGGATCGATCAAGGTGCTGGCCGACGACTCAACGATTTCTTGAATCGTCTTCATGCTGGCCCAGACGCCGGCGTAGCGGCTCATGGCCAGCGCGTGCAGGCCGAGGTCCAAAATTTCTTGCACGCTGGCCGGAAAAAACACCGGCAATCCGCAAGCTTTGAAAATGTGGTCGCTTTGGTGTGCGGCGGTCGAGCTTTTGGCCACGTGGTCGTCACCAGCCACCGCCAGCACGCCGCCCCAAGGCGTGGTGCCCGCCATGTTGGCGTGCTTGAAAACGTCAGAGGTGCGGTCAACGCCCGGGCCTTTGCCGTACCAAATGCCGAACACGCCGTCGTACTTGTTGGTGCCCGGTGGCGCAAAGCCCAGTTGCTGCGTGCCCCAGATGGCGGTGGCGGCAAGTTCTTCGTTCACCCCCGGCTGGAAGACGATGTTTTGTGCTTTCAGGTACTTGGAGGCCTTCCACAAAGCCTGGTCGTAACCGCCCAAAGGCGAGCCGCGATAACCCGAGATGAAGCCGGCGGTGTTCTTGCCCTGCTGCTGGTCGCGCAGGCGTTGCAACATCGGCAGCTTGACCAAGGCTTGCACCCCGCTCATGAAGGCGTAGCCGTAGTCCAGCGAATACTTGTCGTCGAGGGTGACGGTTTCAAGCGACTTGCGGATGTGCTCAGGCAGCGGTGCGTTCATGGCGGTGTCTCCAGTTTTATAATTTCTACACCAACAAAGTGTAGGCGGCAGACCCAGATAAGTCTTTGCGTTTTGTGCCCTATTTAAGTTATCCTGCGCAAGATCCTTTCTTAAATAGACGGTTTATGCAAACACTTGATAAATTTGACGTGGCTATCCTGAAAGAGTTGCAAAGCGAAGCGCGCCTCACCAACGCTGAGTTGGCCTCACGCATTGGGCTGTCGGCCGCACCTTGTTGGCGCCGCGTGCGTGCGCTCGAAGAGTCGGGCTTCATCACTGGCTACCGCGCCGAAATCAACCGCCAAAAAATCGGTCTGGGCGTGCTGGCTTTTGTCCGCATCGACGCCGAGCGCAACACCGGCGAAGCCACCCGAGCGCTGGAAGACGCCATCCGCAAGCTGCCCGAGATCGTCTCGTGCCACTACATCAGCGGCACCGGTACTTTTGAGCTACAGGTGGTTGCGCGCGACTTAGAGGCATTCAGTCAATTCGCCCTGCAAAGCATCATCAACCTGCCCAACGTCAAAGACCTGCACACCAGCTTTTCGCTGGGTGAAGTGAAGGCCGGCGGGGCGCTGCCGCTGGGGCATCTGGAGGTTTGATGGGCGAAGGCAAGAGCGCGCGCAGAAGCGGGTAAGCTTACAAAGGCGCTCATTGATGTGGCACCCAACCAAAAATTTTTCATGACCTAAGACATTCGCTGGAAGCGCCGCTTGAGCAACCCCCTCAAGGCACTGAAAACGCTCAATGATGCAATCAATGACCGTTGGCGCGTGTGTGTGTTCGGTTCGAGCCCGGCAATGCGCAAGAAGTTGAAATCGTTGATTACTGCTGACCCAAAGCGCTTTTGCCGAGGCCATTGAAGTGTCTCCCATGCGCGTGTCGCATGTCCTCAAAGGGCAGCGGTCGCTCACCGCTGAATTAGTATTGCGCTTGGGGCTGGCACTGCGCCAAACCCCGCAGTACTGGCTCAACCTGCAAACGGCTTATGGCCTGAAAGTAGCGCAGCTTGCGTTGAAGAACAGTTTGCTGGCCGTGCGGGAACTGGCGGCGACTTAAAGCCTCGCCCTTCAGCACGTCACGCCCAACCGCCCCTAGCTTTACCCGCACTTTGCCGGACCCTGGCAACGCGAAGGCCGCCAGCCTTGTAAAGTTCTGCCTATGCCAAATCCCGTAGCCATGAATTTCAGCGATTCCAAAATGTCCAACTTTCTCAATTGTTGGCGTTACGCGCTGTTTGCACTGCTGCTGACCGGGCTGGCTGCCGGTGTCAAACTTTACTTTTTCCCGGCCAACAAAGCGCCGGCTTTTGTCACGGCCACAGCGGCCTTGGGTGATCTTGAGCAATCGGTGCTGGCCACGGGCACCTTGCAGGCGTTCAAGCAGGTCAGTGTGGGCGCGCAGGCCTCGGGACAGATCAAAAGTTTAAATGTGGCGCTGGGTGACAGCATCAAAAAGGGCCAGTTGATTGCTGAGATTGATGCGATGAAACAGGAGAACGACCTGCGCAACACGCAGGCGGCTTTGCTGAGTGCTGAGGCGTTGCTGGGCTCGCGCCAAGCCTTGCTGAAGCAGGCTGAACTGAATTTTCAACGGCAAAAAGAGTTGCTCTCGGCCGACGCGATCGCGCGTCAGACCTATGAGCAGGCCGAGGCCACGTTGGGCACCAGCCGCGCGGACATCAAAACCTCGGAAGCGCAAATTGCCCAGGCCCGTATTGCGGCCGACACTGCCCAAGTGAATTTGAGCTACACGCGCATTTTGGCGCCGATGGACGGTGTCGTCGTCGCCTTAGTAGCGCAGCAGGGGCAGACGGTCAATGCCAACCAAAGTGCGCCCATTATCATCAAGCTGGCGCTGCTAGACACCATCACGGTCAAGGCGCAGATTTCGGAGGCCGACGTGGTCCGCGTCAAACCAGGCCAAAAGGTCTACTTCACGATTTTGGGCGCGCCTGACAAGCGTTACTACACCACGCTGCGCAGCGTTGAACCGGCGCCAGACTCGATCGTCACCGACACCGCGACGAGCGTCAATACCGCCAATGCGATTTATTACAACGGCCTGCTCGATGTGCCGAACCCAGACGGCTTGTTGCGCATTTCTATGACCGCGCAGGTCTATATCGTGCTCAATGAGGCGAAGGGGGTCATCACCATTCCATCGGCCGCGATAACGCAATCAGGTCGGCGCGGTGCGGCCAGCGTGCGGCTGGTGACCGCCGAAGGCAAGGCGGAAAAACGAGAGGTCAAAGTCGGTATTGACAACAACGTGAATGCGCAAATCCTAGAGGGCTTAGCGGTCGGCGACAAAGTTGTACTGAGTGAGGCGCCCGCGCCCGGCAGCCAGGCGGCACAGCGTCAAACACCGCGCATGCGCTTTTAAGGGCTGATGCTGTGAATGCCACGGTTAATGACACGACGACGGCCAACAACTCGCCTGCGTTGATTGAGCTGCGAGGTCTTCAGCGCGACTTTCCAGCTGGGGAGGGCACGATCACCGTGCTCACCGATATCAACCTCGACATTCGCGCTGGCGAGATGGTCGCCATTGTTGGCGCCTCAGGTTCTGGCAAGTCGACGCTGATGAACATCTTGGGTTGCCTGGACCAACCCAGCATGGGGACTTACCGGGTGGCAGGCCGCCAGACTGGCCAGCTTGGGGCTGACGAATTGGCGGAGCTGAGGCGTGAACATTTCGGTTTTATTTTTCAGCGCTACCACCTGCTGGGCGACTTGAGTGCACTCAATAATGTGGAAGTCCCTGCAATCTACGCCGGCCGCGATCGGCAGTCGCGCCGCGAACGCTCGACCGCACTGCTGACGCGCCTTGGCATGGCTGATCGTTTGCAGCACAAGCCCGGCCAGTTGTCGGGCGGTCAGCAGCAGCGTGTGAGCATTGCGCGTGCGCTGATGAACGGTGGCCATGTGCTGCTGGCCGACGAGCCGACCGGTGCCCTCGACACGCAAAGCGGTGCCGAGGTGATGAAGATTTTGATGGAGCTGCATGCTGAGGGCCACACCATCATCATGGTTACGCACGACATGCAGGTGGCAGCGCATGCAGACCGCATCATTGAGCTCAGTGACGGCCGCGTGGTGTCTGATCGCGTGTCCCGGCCCGAAGCTGCCAAGACCGCAGCGGCTTTGAAGCCGGTGGCCAGCAGCAGTTGCCGCTGGCAAGCCGGGCGTGACCGTTTCAGTGAAGCGTTCCGGATGGCTGTGTTGGCCATGAACGCGCACCGCTTACGGACTTTTTTGACGATGCTGGGCATCATTATCGGCATCGCCTCGGTGGTGTCGGTGGTGGCCTTAGGCGAAGGCTCGCGGCAGCAGATTTTGAAAAGCATCAGTGCCATTGGAACCAACACCATCGAGATTTTTTCAGGCAGCGGCTTTGGTGATCGGCGTGCCGCTCGCGTGCGCACGCTGACGCCTAGCGACGCTGCGGCTTTGGCCGAGCAAAGCTATGTCGACAGCGTGACACCCACGGTATACACCTCGGCCACGCTGCGCTACGGCAACATCGCTTTGACTGGCACCGTCAACGGCGTTGGCGAGCAGTATTTTCGTGTGCGTGGTGTGGAGATGGCCTCTGGCCGGCCCTTTGATGCCGGCAGCGTAGCCAGCCTCGCACAGGATGTTGTGATTGATGACAACACGCGCAAGCAGCTCTTTCCGAACAACCTCAACCCGGTCGGCGAAGTTATTTTGCTCGGTCGAGTGCCGTGCCGTGTGGTTGGCGTTGCCAAGCGCAGTGACTCCGCTTTTGGCAACACCGATGCGCTCAATGTGTGGATTCCTTACACCGCCGCCATGAGCCGCGTCATCGGCCAAAACTACCTGCGCAGCATCACCGTGCGCATCAGTGACGATGTCTCTGCCGCCGCCGCGGAGCAAGGCGTCAATAAGCTGCTGTTGCAGCGCCACGGCGTGATGGACTTTTACGTGCTCAACACCGACTCCATTCGGCAGACCATTGAAAAAACCACCCAAACGATGACACTGCTGATCTCGGCTATCGCGCTCATCTCGTTGATCGTTGGCGGTATCGGCGTCATGAACATTATGCTGGTGTCGGTGACCGAGCGCACTGGTGAAATCGGGGTACGCATGGCCGTCGGCGCGCGCCAAGGCGATATTCGGCAGCAGTTTTTGATTGAGGCTGTGCTGGTGTGTTTGTTGGGCGGCGTGCTCGGCATTCTTTTGTCGCTGCTGATCGGCTGGGGCTTTGAGCAATCGGGCAGTAGCTTCACGATGGTCTATTCCACGCTGTCGATGGTGGTGGCCTTTGTCTGCTCCACGCTGATTGGCGTGATCTTTGGCTTCATGCCGGCCAACAACGCCGCGAAACTCAACCCGGTTGACGCGCTGGCGCGCGAATGAACACTGTGAAACCCATGACCTTGACACCTTTGGCTTTGAACCTACGTGCCACCCGTTTGACGATGGCGCTCGGGGCTGTCTTGTTGGTGAGCGGCTGCGCTTCTAACTTCAATCGCCCTTACCGAGCGCCTGCGCTCACGATTCCGGTGCAGTACAGCCAGGCCAGTGCGGCAGCCGGCGCTGACGCCACTGCCGCGCCGTCAGCGCCGGTCGGACGCTGGTGGATGCGTTTCAACGACCCCGAGCTCGACCGCCTGGTTGCCGAGGTTTTGCAGGGCAACAACAATCTGGCGGCGGCGGCGATTCGCGTGCGACGTGCGCAGTTGCTGGCCGGTCTGGCTGACAACAATCTGCAACCCATTTTCAGCGGCGGTGTCGGCACCAGCAGCAGTCTGCCGCTGCAAGCTGGCGCGGTCAGCGTGCCTAAAAGTAGTGTGTCGCTGAGCGCGGCGTACGAAATTGATCTGTGGAACAAGCTCGGCAGCCTGCGCGACGTAGCGCGCTGGGAAGCTTTGGCGACTGAACAAGACCGCCAAAGCGCCGCGCTGGCCCTGGTCGGCACCACGGCAGCGCTGTACTGGCAAGTCGGGTTTTTGAACCAGAGTTTGGCGGTCACTGCCCAGAGCATTGCCTATGTGCAAACCACCTTTGATTTGGTCCAGATGCAGTACCGCGCGGGCGCCGTGTCGGGCCTGGAAGTGGCTGAGGCGCAGCAGACACTGGCCAAGCAGCAGGCCAACCAGAGCGCCTTGCGGCAACAGGCTTTCGAAGCCCAGACGGCGTTGGCGCTGTTGTTGGATGGTTCCCCCGGCACCCGCTTGGCCAACCCCGCCACCTTGCCCGCGTTGACGCTGCCACCACTGGATGCGGGCGTGCCTGTGGCCTTGCTGGGCCGGCGGCCTGATCTGCGTGCGGCTGAGATGCGTTTGCGCGGAACGTTCACCGGTATCGACGCGGCCCGCGCCAGTTATTACCCGGCCTTCAGTCTCACCGGCAGCCTCGGGTCCTCCAGCACGCAGTTGAGCAACGTCGTGCAAAACCCGGTGGGCACGCTTGGCCTCGGCATGACGCTGCCTTTCTTGCAGCGCACCGCCATGCAACTCACCATCAGCGTCTCTGAAACGCGCTACGAGGAGGCCGTCGTGAATTTTCGGCAAGCGTTGTACACCGCGTTCGGCGACGTTGAGAACGCTTTGTCATCGCGCCAGCAACTGGTGCAACAGGGCTTGCGGCTGGAGCAAACACTGCAGGCCGCACGCACTGTCGAGCGGCTCTACGAAATACGCTACCGCGCTGGCGCAGCGACCTTGGGCCTGTGGCTGGACGCGCAGGAAAAGCGCCGGACAGCAGACATCGCCGTGGCGGCGAACCGACTCGCGCGCTTGAAGAACCAAGTCGTGGTGTACCAAGCGCTGGGCGGTGACGCGGTGGTGTTGTCGCCTTGAGTGGGCGGGACAGATGGAGGAGGTTGCGTAAAAAACACTTTTTGTACACACTCAAGCTTTTTTAACATCGCAGCCATAGGAACCGCCGCATGACTGCCTTGCAGACAAACCCGACCATCCGCCTTCATGCTTCAGACAACGTGGTGGTGGCGCGAGAGCCCGTTAGCATCGGCCGGTCTGTTCCTGCTGAGGGCTTCACCTGCCGCAGCCAAGTGCCGGCCGGGCATAAGATTGCCGCGCGGGATATCGACAAAGGCGAGGCGATTCTGAAATACAACGTGTGCATCGGCTTTGCCGAGACTGATATTTCAGCCGGCACCTACGTGCACTCGCACAACACGGCGTTTCGTGATTTCGACCGCGACTACGCGCATGGTCGCGACTACATCCACACCCCGGTGTTGCCGATTGAGCAGCAAGCTACTTTTGAAGGCATTGTGCGTGCCAATGGCCAAGTGGGTACGCGCAATTTCATCGGTATTTTGTCGACCGTCAATTGCTCGGCCACGGTGGTGCACCGGATCGCCGAACACTTCACTGCCGACAAGCTGGCGGACTACCCGCATGTCGACGGGGTGGTGGCGTTGAGCCATGGTTTGGGTTGCGGCATGGAAATGTCGGGCGAACCGATGGACTTGCTGCGCCGCACGCTGGGTGGTTTTGCAACGCATGCGAATTTTGCAGCCGTCCTCATCGTCGGCTTGGGCTGCGAGCGCAACCAGCTGTCAGAACTCTTGAAAGCGCAAGGCTTGGAAGCCGGCCCGCGCCTGCACACCTTTGTGATGCAGGAAACAGGCGGTACCCGCAAGACCATTGAAGCCGGTGTGGCTGCCATTGCCGCCTTGCTGCCCGAGGCCAACAAGGTGAAGCGCCAAAGCGTTTCGGCCAGCTATTTGAAGGTCGGCTTGCAGTGTGGCGGCTCAGACGGTTTTTCCTCCATCACGGCCAACCCGGCACTCGGCGCCGCCATGGATATTTTGGTGCGCCATGGCGGTACGGCTATTTTGTCGGAAACGCCGGAAATTTATGGCGTCGAGCACACGCTCACGCGCCGCGCCCGCACCGCGGAAGTGGGCCAAAAATTAATCAAAATCATCCGCTGGTGGAAGGACGAGTACTCACCTGGGCGCGACGTTCAGATCAATGGCAAGGTCAGCCCAGGCAACCAGATGGGTGGCTTGGCCAACATCTTTGAGAAATCTTTGGGCTCGTCGATGAAGGGCGGCACCACGGGGCTGATGGAGGTCTACCGCTATGCCGAGCCCGTGACCCAGTCAGGGTTTGTCTTCATGGACACCCCCGGTTTTGACCCGGTTTCGGCCACCGGTCAGATTGCAGGCGGCGCTAACCTGATTTGTTTCACCACGGGCCGCGGCTCTATGTTCGGCGCCAAGCCGGTGCCGTCCATCAAGCTGGCAACCAACACGCCGATGTTTTCACGGCTCACAGAAGACATGGACATCAACTGCGGCGTCATCCTCGATGGCACGGCGACCATGGCAGACGTTGCACAAGGTATCTTCGATGAAATGTTGCTGGTGGCCTCGGGCAAACCGAGCAAGAGCGAAGAGTTAGGCCTTGGCGATCACGAGTTCGTGCCTTGGAACATTGGCGTCGTCAGCTGAGGCTACACGCCTCAAGTGATCTTGAAAACAGTCCGCACCGTTTTCGAGCCCTTTTTCTCTTCAAAAACAGACCACTGCTTGATGCCTTTGACCAGAAAAGCTGTGCTGACGTCTTTCACTGGAATGCGAGCGCTGCGTTTGGCGGTGACCCAGTCCTGAACGTGCGGTAGCAGCGGTCCTTCGACGCCGGTCGGGACCAGCAATTCTTTGTCGCCGACTTTGCCTGCGGAGGTCACGGTGAGTTCGGTGGCGGGCATGGTGGCTTTCGTTTTTTAAAGGTGCGGACAACGTTCAGCGCGGCCACAGCACCCACAGCTTGAGGGGTTGGTTGACTTTGCTGGCCAATGTGCCGGCTTCAGCGCCGGTACCGGCAAAGTAGTCGGCTCGCACAGCGCCCAAGATGGCGCTGCCGGTGTCTTGCGCCAGCACCAGTTTTTGCAATTGCACGGACGGGCCGTTGGAGGTCATCCAAACCGGTGTGCCGTAGGGAATGCTTTGCCGGTCGACGGCAATCGAGCGACCGGCCGTGAGTGGCACGCCTTGCGCGCCGCGCGGACCGATGCCGATGTCTTGTTCGGGCAGGGCTTCTTCCCTGAAAAAGACGTAACGCGGGTTGCTCCACAGCAGTTGCGACACGCGCTGCGGGTTTTGTGCGGCCCAGGCCTTGGTGGCATCGGGCCAAGGGTTGATTTGGTTCCTGCTCACGCCTTGCTCCAGCAGCCACTGGTTGATGCTGCGGTAGGGCTGCTCGTTGGTGCCGGCGAAGGCCACCCGCACCGTGCGTTGGCGACCGTCGGCTTCGATCAGGCGCAAACGGCCTGAACCCTGAATGTGCAGCAGCATCGCGTCAATCGGGTCTTCCAGCCAAGCGATCTCGCGACCTTGCAAAGCCGCTTGGGCTTCGGGCAGGGTTTCAATGTCTTGCCGACTGAACCATGGTTTGCGGTTGGCCAGACCGGCCGGCGGCTGGTAAAGCGGCACGGCGAAGGCTGTCGTGGGCTGCCGGCTGGCACGAAACACCGGCTCAAAATAACTCGTCAGCAGGCCATCGGCGACGCCGCTCAGCGACTCAACGCGGTAGGGTTGCAGCCGCGACACCATCCAGGCGCGTTGTTCCTCCATGCTGGCAATGCTCAGGCGCCGAATCTCTGGGCACAGTGGGGCAAAGGCTGGGCCAGGTCGCTCGCAGCTTTTGATCCAGGCATTCCAAGCTTCAAACAAGGTGTCGTTTTCAAAGCCGGGTAAATCGGTCCAGCGCACCGGTACCCAGCGGCTTTTGCCCTGCACCCGCGTGCCCGACGCCTCGGGTGTAGACACCGGTGAAGCCGGTTGGCTGAGCGCTGCAGGCGGCACGCTGCTGGCGTCCGGCGTCGGCCACACCGGCGGCGGGGTCTTGACAGCGCAGGCGGTCACCCAGAGCGCGCCACCGATAATGAAAATCCCCTTGGCCAACCGGAAAAAATTTGACATGATTTTGTTGCTACTCGAAGCCCTCGCGGCCTTGCTGATACTGGTGTTCATTGTGTGGTGGACCATGTTTTCAGGAAGAAGGAGCGGCGAGATAAAACCGGATGAAGATGCTGAGAAAACGCAAAAGAAAGACCACAAAGACGACTAGACATTGCGCATCAGATTGGCCAACTCGACGGCCGACTTGACCCCCATTTTGTCAAACACGCGGGCCCGATGCACTTCCACTGTGCGCACGCTGATGTCGAGCTGGTCTGCCACCAGTTTGTTGGGCCGCCCGCCGACCACCAAACGCATGACATCGCGTTCGCGCTCCGTCAGGCCATCCAGCCGGGCTTGCAAACCAGTCGACTGATTGTCCAGCGTCAAGCCCTCGGCGGACAGCGCCAGCGCCTGCACGATGCGGTCGACCAGGGCATTGTCTGAAAACGGTTTTTCATAAAAATCAAAAGCCCCGCGCTTGACCGCATCCACCGCGGTCGGCACATCCGCGTGACCGGTCAAAAAAATCACTGGCAGCGTTGGCAACAAACCGTAGGTGATGAGCTTTTCGAACATCGCCAGACCGCTCAGACCGGCCATCCGCACGTCGAGCAAGACGCAAGAGGGTTCACGAATTTTGCTGACGGCGCAGATGTGCGCGTCAAAAGCTTCGGCGCTGTCAAAACACTCGCTGACCAAGCGCCGCGAACGCAGTAGCCAAGCCAGTGCTTCGCGCACGCCGGCGTCATCATCAACGATATAAACGGTGGCGTGGGGACTGGTTTTCATGTCAACAACTCGTTTGGATAATGGGCTGCCACCGGGCCCGCGGGCAGGGTGAAGCTGAAAATAGTACCGCGTGTCTTGGCTGGTTCGTGACCTAAGTAGCCGCCATGCTGCTCGATCACCGTGCGGCACAGGCTCAAGCCCAGACCCATGCCTTCGGCACGGGTGGTGAAGAAGGGTGTGAAGAGTTTTTCGGCCACTTCGGTAGAAATACCGACGCCTTGGTCGGTCACTGAAAACTCGACCCAGCGGTTGGTTTCGCTGGCGGGCGCGGGTTTCACGCACAGCGTCAGCACGCGTTCATGGGCGTGTGTTTTTCTGAACTCCGTTGGCATCGTTTGCATCGCTTGCATGCCGTTGCGCGCCAAGTTCAGCAGCACTTGCTCGACCATGGTGCGGTCGCAAAGCACCACGGTGCAGGCCGAGTCGACCTCGATCACCACCCGCACTGACAGCTTGCGGGCCTGCAAGCTGACCAGCGGCATGATGGCGTCGAACAAGGCGCGCGGCGCCACGGCTTCGCGCACTTGGTCGCGTCGGCGGACAAAATCGTGCACGCTTTTGATGACTTTACCGGCGCGTTCAGCTTGCTCGCCAATGCGCTTGAGTGCGAGCCGCAGATCGGTGCTCAGCGTCATGTCGGTGCTGCGGGCATCGCCGATCAAATTGAGTGAACCGGTGGCGTAACTGGAAATGGCGGCGAGTGGCTGATTCAGCTCGTGACTGAGCAGCGAGGCCATCTCGCCGACCATCGCCAACCGGGCGGTGGCTTGCAAGCGGTCTTGGCTGGTGCGCGAGATTTCTTCGACCCGGCGTTGTTCGCTGATGTCGAGAATAGCGCTCATCCAGCCAGTGTGTTTGCCCGTGGCATTGATCAGCGGTGCTTCGATGATCAACACCGGAAAGCGCGTGCCGTCGCGCCGCATGAAGATCGACTCATGGCCGCCGCGTGGCAGGTCGTCACTCGCCAGTCGAATCGCTTGTCGGTCTTGGTAGGCGCTGGCAAGTTCGGGTGGCCAGTAAGGGCTGGGAAAATTGTGGTCCAACAGCTCTTTGGCGTCAACGCCGACCATCTCACAAAAGGCCGGGTTCACATAGGTGATGCGACCTTGCAAATCTCGCGCGCGCAAGCCGGTGACGAGTGAGTCTTCCATGGCTTTCCTGAACGCCAGCGCTTCGGCCAGGTCGCTCTCGGCTTTCAGCCGCCGGCGCATGTCGCGCCCCAGCAGTAGCAGCACCGCAATCAGCGCCAGCGCCATCGCACTGACCAGCGCCGTCAGCACGTTCGGGAAAAAATCGGGTGTGCCGTGCCAGCTGTCTAGGCGCAACACCAGCGTGGTGCCAGGCAGATCCAGCAGTTGCTGCGCACTGTAAATGCGCGTGCCGCGGGTGGGGGTGCCAGCGATCGCCAACCGTGTGCCGTCGAGCTCGGTGAACGACAGGCCCTGCCCGCGCGACAGTTGCTTGTTGGCCAGCTCCGACAGTATTTCTTGCAGCGAATAGGTGGCGACGGTGTAGCCGGTCAACTGCCCGTCGTCTACCAGTGGAATGCAGAGCTCGAGCAGCTCCATGCCGAGGCCGTCTTTTTGCGGCATGAAGTAGCTGCCCGAATAGGCCGCACCGCTCACGCGCACCGCTGTCGCGCAAGCTTGGGCGGTGTCCTGCGCTGAGCTGGTCCGCCCCATGCGGTCAAACACCGACGGCCGGTAGGCTGTGCTGCCGGCCCGCACCAACGCGAGCGAGGCATTGCGCCATTCGATGTGAACAATCTCGCGGTGTTGGCGAAGCAATTCACTGACTTGCAGGCGCCACAGCTCCGGGTCACGTTCACTGGCTTGCAGGGCTTGCAGTCCCTGAACGTTGCGTGTCAGGCTGGTGCGAATGTCGGTGGCGATCTCGGCGGTGTCGCGCTCCAAGCGCGTTTGAATCAGGCTGCCTTCGTAGCGCCCCGCCAGCCAGACCAGCGTGCCCAGCATGGCGACCACCAGCGCCACCAGCATCACCCACAGCGACCAGCGGGGGTTCCAGTGCAGGGTTGGGCGTTTCCAGCGCAACTTGGCCAGCATTTTTTTCGCATTCTGTAGCCCGGCGCTGTTCATGGCGGACGGCCCCCCGGATGGCGTTCAACCCGGTTGATGCGCGGGTCGCTCCATGGTCCGTCGATGTGAAATTCCTGCGTCGCCGCTTCGGTCAAGGGCCGGCGTAAAAACAGCTGTGCCAAAAACGTGCCCAAGCCAATGGCCGGGTTGATGGCGGTAGCGATCAGCGAGGCCGTGCCGGCGTTGATCTCCGGAATCACCACGACTCGCAGGTCTTGTGTTTCACGGGCAATGTCGGCGCTGCCGTCCATCAACACCGCCGCGCTCAAGCCCTTCATTTGCAGGTTGTTGGTGCGCGCCTGACCTTGCGCAATGGTGACGTCGCCGCGCACAAAATCAAAGGCAAAACCCTCCGAAAAAACATCGCGAAAATCCAGCGTCAGCCGGCGGGGCAACGACTGCAAACTCAACACGCCCAGCAGCTTGGCAATGCCGGGCTCAGCCTTCAGAAATTGCCCGCTCTCGACGTTGACGTTGAACTGACCGCCCAGGCTCGGGTAGTCCAAACTCAGCGGTGAACCCAGCCAGCTCACTTGGCCTTCGAGCTGGCCCTTGCCGCGCTGCACCAAGCCCTCCATGCCCAGGCGTTTCAGGAGGTCGCCCGAGTTGTGGATGTCGAGCTTGAAGTTCATCAGCACGCGGCGGCTTTGGGCCGTCGTCGTCGCGGCGGCCCAGTTGCCGTTGGCGGAAAAAGTGGCGTCCGGCGAGATGACGTTCAGCTTGTTCAGCCGCCACTCGCGGACGCCGCTGTCGCGCGCCAATAACTGGGCGCCGCGGTTGACCGCCTCGACCTCGACACGGCCCAGCTTTTTGCCTCTGAGTTCCATGTCTTCGACGACGATGTCGAGCGCCGGAACGGCGGCCGGTTGGCCTTCCAGCAGGGTTTCCACATCGCGCGCTGTGTTGGCACCGAGTCGCAGCCTGGACAGTCGGGCATACAGACGGTCACCAGCGCCGCCTGGCGCGGCTGTCGGTTGGCCGAACTCGACGTAGCCACTGAGTTCGTCGGCGTCTACATTGGCCCGCCAGAGGGCGCCGTCGCGCGAGGCACCGAGCACCACTTTGTTGAGCTTGTAGCCGTCCAAAGTCAATTCAGTGGCGCGCAAAGCCATCACCGTCGGCAGGTAGTCAGAAGCAGCGGAAGGCGCGCTGGCGGGTGTTTTTGCCGCTGTATTTCGGGGCGACGCCGCAGCGCCAAGCACGTCACGCCAAGCGTCGACATCGGCGCGCTGCAAGGTCACATTCGCCGCCACATCGTTAGCCGGTTGGGCGGCTGTTTCGCCAGCCTCTAGCCCGACGGCGATGCTGCCGCGCACCACTTTGGGCGGGTCGCCGCTGAGGTCGCGCACGTAGCGCACGCTGGCCAACTTGCCCAGCGTGAGTGACAACTGGTCTTGCGGGGTTTTGCCAGCTGCCAGCGATTCGCGCAGCAGCGCTTGGTCGTACTGCAGCGGCAGCGTTTCGCTTGCGGCTTTGCTCAAGGGTGCTGGCAAATTCAGCGCCATGCCTTGCAAGCTGCTGGTGACGCTGAGCTCCGCGTGACCGCGGCGAAAACCCAGGCTGGCGCTGTAGCCGGTGCTGCCGCTGGCGTTGTTGGCGAGCGTGGCAACCATGCCCAGTTCACGCGCTTGCTGCAGGCCTTCGGCAGAGATCGTGCCTTGGCCGCGAAACAGAATCGGCGCTTCCAACGGTTCAGCGGTGTTGCTGCGGCCGGCGCTGGCCGCCGCTGCGTTGGCGCGCATGCCGCCGTCAAAGCGAATGTCGCCGCCCAACATGCGGGCTTGCGCGTGGCTCACGCGAAAGCTGTTTTCGGTGAAGGTGAGTGCGCCCTTCAGGCGTCCCAGCACCGGCGTGTTGCTGGTGAACTGCAGGTCATTGCCGGGCAGCGCGAGGCTGCCTTGCAGGCTGCTTTTGTCGAGGTGAGACAGCGGCAGCAGCAAGCGCATGGTGTAGTCGGCTGGTCCGCTGGCCGAGCTCTGCAGCAGCGCATCACCGAGCATCCCGGAGACCGGTGAGGTGTTGACAAATTGCAGGCCTTGCGCGAGCGGGCCCTTGATGTTGGCGTTGACCTCCACCACGGCTTCAGCCAAGTTCGGAATGCGGGCGCTGCCGCGTGTCAGTTGCAGTCCGTCAAGCCCTGCCACGCGACCTTGTACGGCGTGCACGTCGAAGCTTTGGCGGTTGAAAATCAACTCGCCTTGCAGCGCCTCGAGCAGCGGCCATGGTTGGGCCGACAGTGTTGGCGGTACATAGGCGTAGCGCACATTGCTGGCTTTGGCGGTGACCAAAAAATCGCCTTGTTTTGGGTTGGCAAAAGGCAGTTGCAGCAAGTCGCCTTTGACTCTGAATTTGACCTCGCTGAGCCGGCCTTGTTGCACCGCATCGCGCACATAGTGGCGCGCCGATTCAGGCAGCACCAGCGGCAAGTAGCGATGCACTTGGCTGGCGTCGCCGCGGTTGACGCTGCCTTGCAAGTCCAATACACCGGGGTGGCCGCCGGGCGTTGCGGCTGCGCCAGCGGTGGCTGCGTCGGCACGGGTCCAGCGGACTTCTGCTTGACCTTCGGCGTCGGCATTGGCAAAGCGCAGTTTCTTCAGTTGCAACTCAAGCTTGGCGCCGCTGTGTTTCCACAGCACCTCCGATGACAGCGTGTTAAAAAGCACGCGCGGCTGCTCAAAAACACCAGGAAATTCGAGTGACCCTTGGCTCAGTTGGAATTGCGCTTGGCCGCCATCTTGCGTCAGGTTGAAGTCGACGCTGGCGTAGTCGACGCCGGGTCGCCCTGGCAGCGGGTGCGTCGGTGTGCTGGCGCTGGACGCCGCAGCGGCCAGCACGAGACCGCTGACGCGACCGCGCGCCGTCAGCGTGCGTGGGTCCGACAACGCACCCTGCCAGCTGGCTTCGACGTGCTCGACCAGTCCTTTCGGGGCAAAGCTGTTAACCAAGGTGTGGACGGCGGCGTCTAGCGGCAAACGCAGGGCGATGCGGGCCAGCGCCGCGAGGTCGAGCTTGTCGGCGGTGAGCTCGGTCTTGGCCGGCAGCAGGCCGTCGCTGCCGGTGTGCCGCAGCGCCACATTGCCACCTGGCCAGACCAAGCCGTCATCGGCCGTGAAGGACAAGCCGTCGGTCTGCAAGTCAAAGCCGTTGATCCGTTGTTGTCCGCCAAAGCGACCGGCGACCGCCGCCAGCGTCAGCGCTGGCAAGTCGCTGGCCAGCCGGATGTTGACGTCGCGCAAGACGACATCAGCCGTCACGCCGGAGAGCTGACCGGCTGCGAGATCGGCCCAAACGCGCAGCGCGCCTTGTCCGCTGCTGATATCGATGCCGAAGGGGTCGGGGCTGATGTATGGCTGGAGTTGCGACACATCGGCGCGGCTGAACTCGCTGTAAAGCTGGCCCGACCAAGTCTTCCATGACGAACCGCTGCCCGACAGCAAAGGTTGGCGCAGCCGGGCGCGCACGCTGAAACGTTCGCCCCAAGCGGCCGGTGGCGTCGCGTCGATGCGTATCAGATGGCGCTTGCCCGGATTGCGCAGCACGGCGACGACGTCGGTCAACACCAGCGGCGGGGCTGCGCGCGTTTCGTCGGTCCAGCGCAGCAGGCCACCGCGCAAGACCAGCTCGGTTTGCTCAAAGGCCCAGTCGGCAAATGCGGTGTTGCCCTGAGCGGTGTTGGACAGGTCGAGCCCGGCGATTTCGAGTTGACCTTCGGCGGTGCGGCGGATGTCGAGCTCGGCGCCGTCAATCACCAATTGCTCAAGGCCCAAGTTCCAGAGCGAACGCGGTGACAGCGCCGCCACCACGCGCGGCAAGCGCAGCGCGGTGCGGCCTTCGCGGTCGTGCAAGCTGATGTCGGTGAGTTCAAAAGAGGGGATCAAGCCGACAGAACGTGCGCTGATGTTGCCGATGCGAACAGGTACCCCTAAGACGCGGCTGGCTTCGACTTCCAAGCGTGGGCGAAAGTCGCCGATACGCGGCACAATCCAGCCGTGTAGCAGTCCATAGCCCAGACCGATGAGCAGCCAAAACGCCACGAGCAGCCACAGCAAGACCCGCGAAACGCGGGCCGTCAGGCGAACGTGGCGAGGCAGCAGCAAGTTTGGGGGGGGCGTTACAGGATCCATCGGCTTCGGAATTATGACCGTCGCGGCTGGCCGGGGTTCCATCTAAAAACCGCTTATCTTGATGTCTTCAACGCCTGACGCTGATTTACCCGCTTTGTCCGAACCCCTCGCCAACCGCTCAGTCGCCGATCTCGATGCCACAGGCGCGGCTTATTCGCGCTGTGTGCAGCGCCTGCGGCGGCGTTATGCCGACCAATTGCACCTGCTGTCCGCCGGCGCGCCGGAGCGGCCGGCGATGGAAGCCGCGCTGAACGCCTTGCTAGCGCAGGGCTTGGCGACCGGCGCGGCCTTGCGGGTGCTGCGGCAAATCGTCATGGAGCGCTTGGTGGTGCTCGACTGCGAAGGTGATGGCCCGACCCAAGCGCCGCTGGCGGTGGTCACCCGCGCCATGACAGATCTGGCCGAATTGGCGCTGGAGGTGGCCATGGCCGCCACGCAGCTGGAGCTGGACGCCTTGTATGGCCCGCCTTTGGCGCCCGACTCGGCAACCGATGCCGGGCCTGAAAATACCGCTGAAAACGCAACCACGAAGCCAGCGGTGCGCGCCAGTTTGTGGGTCATCGGCATGGGCAAGCTGGGCGCGCGCGAGTTGAATGTCTCGAGCGACATCGACCTGATTTATGTCTACGACCACGACGGTCAGACCGCTGGCCGGGCCGATGGCCGCGGCAGCATTTCGAACCACGAGTATTTCGCGCACCAAGTCAAGGCCATGTATGCGCTGATTGGCGACACCACCGAGCACGGCTTTGTCTTCCGGGTCGATCTGGCGTTGCGGCCCAACGGCAATTCTGGCCCAGCGGCGATTTCTTTGAATGCGCTGGAAGAATATTTTCAGGTGCAAGGCCGCGAGTGGGAGCGTTTTGCTTGGCTCAAAAGCCGCGTGGTGGCGCCCTTGTCTTGCCTCAGCGGTGGCGTCACCGGCAACAGCCATGACAACGGCGATGGCAGCGACGGCTCGGCGCAGGCCTTGCGCGGTTCGGTGCTGCCGTTCGTCTTTCGGCGTTATCTGGACTACAACGTTTTTGATGCGCTGCGCACTTTGCACCGTCAGATTCGTGAGCAGGCCCAGCGCCGCTGCGCCGGTCATCCCGAACGTGCCAACGACGTCAAGTTGTCACGCGGCGGCATCCGCGAAATTGAATTCACCGTGCAGTTGCTGCAGGTTGTGCGCGGCGGGCAATTCCCGGAGCTGCGTACGCGGCCCACGCTGGATGCGTTGCAACGCGTCGCCAACGCCGGCCTGATGCCGCAAGAAACCGCCGATGCGCTGGCCCGTGCGTATGAATTTTTGCGCCGCGTCGAACACCGCATTCAGTACCTCGACGACCAGCAAACGCACGTCTTGCCAACCCGCGACGACGACCTGACCTGGATCGCCAAGACGCTGGGCTTTAGTGACTGCTGCGCGTTTTTGGTCGAACTGGACACCCACCGTGAATTGGTGGCGGGCGAATTTGACAAGCTGCTGGGCGGCAATGCCGACTGCAAAGGCTGCAACAAAATCGCCAGCGCACCACAAGAGTTGAGCGAACTGGTAGATCAACAAGCCAGTGCTTGGCCGGCGCGTTTTCGGATGCGCATCGCCGAGTGGAGCAGCCACCCGCGCGTGCTGGCGCTGCGCGAAGAGTCCCGTGGCCGATTGATTCGCTTGGTGCAACGCACGGCTGTTTTGTTGAGCGAAGGCAAGGCCACCGAAGACGCCGGCTTGCGCTTGATCGATTGGATTGAGCCGCTGCTGCGGCGCGAAAGCTATCTGGCCATGCTGTTGGAGCGTCCATCGGTGCACGAGCGCTTGTTGCGTCTGTTGGGCGCGGCCAAATGGACGGCGCGCTATTTGCAGCAACACCCCGGCGTGATCGATGAGTTGGCCAGCGACGACATGCTGCACCAGCGCTTCGACGCTGCCGCCTTCAAGGCCGAGGTGGCGCTGCGTCTGGCCTCCTTCAAACGGACCGGCGAGGACGACGACGAAGTCTGCCTCAACTTGTTGCGGCGCGCCCACCATGCCGAGGTTTTTCGCACCCTGGCACGCGATTTGGAAGACAGGCTGAGCGTCGAGCAAGTGGCCGACGACCTCAGTGCGCTGGCTGAAGCCGTGCTCAGCCTGACCGCTGACTGGTGCTGGCAGCGGCTGAAATACCGACACTGCGAGCAATCCCAGTTTGCCGTCATTGCCTATGGCAAGCTGGGCGGCAAAGAGCTCGGTTACGGCAGCGACTTGGACATCGTTTTCGTCTATGAAGACGAGCACGAGCAGGCGGGCGAGGTCTACGCCACGCTGGTGCGCAAGGTCATCAACTGGCTGACGGTCAAGACCGCCGAAGGCGATCTGTTTGAGATCGACACGGCTTTGCGGCCGAACGGCGGCTCGGGCTTGTTGGTCATCAGCTTTGCGGCCTATGCCAAGTACCAGCAACAGCGCGGCAGCAACACCGCCTGGACCTGGGAGCACCAAGCCATGACACGTGCTCGTTGCGTGCTCGGCGACGCTGCTTTGCACCAGCGTTTTGACGCGGTTCGGCACGCGGTCATCAGCGCGCCGCGCGATGTCGCCGCACTGCGTGCCGAGATTGTGGCGATGCGCGACAAAGTCCGCTTGGCGCACCCGCCCAAGCGCAAACTGGCGGGGCTGGTGAAGTCATTGCCGGAGGCTGAGAAGTTCGATGTCAAGCATGCGGTCGGCGGCATGGTCGATGCTGAATTTGCCGTGCAGTTGTTGGTCTTGGCGGAGTCAGGCCGACACCCAGAACTGGCCGACAACGTCGGCAACATCGCCTTGCTGCAGCGTGCTGAACGGGCTGGTTTGTTGCCTACCGGTGTCGGTGTTCAAGCGGCCGACGCTTACCGCACCTTGCGCCGGGTGCAGCACCAGGCCCGGCTCAATGAAGAGCCGACACAGGTCAGTTTGGCCTCGGTACAAGCCGAGCGGGCGGCGATTCAGGCGCTGTGGGCAGCGGTATTTGGCTAAGCTTCAAACTCAGCCGCGCGTCACACCGCGCGCGGCCATGTCGGCAATCATCGCTGCGTCGTAACCCAACTCGGACAACAGCGCATGCGTGTGCTCACCGAGTTGGGGCGCTGACGAGCGCACGCCAGGCCGGTGGCCGCCCAGCGTGAAGGGCATCAACACGGTTTTGCTGGGTCTGCCGTCTGGCAAAGTGATCGGTGCGAGGCCTCCGGTGGCGAGCAAATGCGGGTCGTCCATCAGCGCTTCGGGTCGCGTGATGGGCGCAAACGGCAGTGCATGGGCCTCGAAAATCGCCGACAACTCGGCCGCACTGTAGGCTGCCATCCGTTCGCGCAGCAGCGGCATCATCCAGCCTCTGGCGCGGACGCGATCGTTGTTGGTTTTCAGGCGTTCGTCGGCTTTCTGAAATGCGCGCCGGCATCGGGGCCGCGGGCTGGCCTGTGACAGCGAATTGCAGCATGTGTTGGGCGACTAAAAAACATTGTTTTCAAACCGCGCACTTTGAATTTCTTGGCCAACGCCGGTGCCGTAATGCGGGTGATCGCGCTGCGTCAAGGCAGCCATCGCGCCGATCGCACCCAACATGCCGCCCATCATCTGCACCACTTCGTCGAGCGCGGTGCGGTGCTCATACGGGCCGGGCAAAAAGCCTTTGTGGCTGACCTAAATCGGGCGCGGATTCAGCGCCTTCAGGCTGGCATAGCCCAAGCTGAGCTTGGCCATGGTGCCGAGTTTGAAGTTCTCGCTGACGATGTCGGCGGTGGCGATCAGCTTGAGCACCGCCTCCATGCCTTCAGGCGTTTGCAGACCAAGCGCCAAGCTCTTCTTGTTGCGGTTGAACATCGGGAAAAATCCCGATCCTGAGCCATCGTAAGCGGCCAGGCAATTGGTCAGCCCGAGGCCGCGCGTGTTGTGCATGTGTGCGGCGCAGCCGGTAGTGTCAGACAGGCCGACGTCGTCAGCGCCAGCCGCCACGCACTGAGCGGCCAAGCGGATCACGTCGTCCTCGGGCCCCTTGCCTTGCAGGGTGCAGCCAAAGGCGGTGGCGAGGCCGCCTCGATTTCGCGCGGGCCGACTTCGCTGATCAACACCTGGGGCGGCGGGGAAAGAAAAGGTGGTTGCATGGGCAGAGGCGTGGTCTCGTGGGTATCGGTGGGGTGGAGGGAGCGGAGGCTTGGATATGGCATTGTTTCAGCAAACGCAATTGGTCCATCTGTTGCTCAGATTCACTCCTAAAAAGTCACAGATAAAACTTATTGCCGGGGATTAATCTCCGGTCAAGTATCCAATACAGTCAGGGGATGGATAAAACAAACTTTCGGTCTGCTGTTGCGCACCCCCTTCCAGGGGCTGTGTTGTTCGACGCCTATGGCACGTTGTTTGACGTTTACAGCGTCGGCTTGTTGGCTGAGCAGCTGTTTCCGGGCCACGGTCAGGCCCTCAGCGTGCTGTGGCGCGACAAGCAAATTGAGTACACCCGCTTGGTCACGACCAGCAAGCGTGGGCCGCAGCGGGAGTCGGTGTATCAGCCTTTTTGGGCGCTCACACAAGCGGGTCTGCGTTACGCCTGCAAGCGCTTGGGCTTGTCGCTGTCGCTGGATGCCGAGCAGCAACTGATGAACCAATACCGACACCTGTCGGCTTTTCCGGAAAACCGCGAGGTGCTGCAAGCGCTGAAAGCACGCGGCATTGCCACTGGTATTTTGAGCAACGGCGACCCGGAGATGTTGGGCATCGCCGTGCGCAGCGCTGGCCTGGAAGGCTTGCTCGACCACGTGCTGAGCGTCGACAACCTGCGTCAGTACAAGACCCATCCGGATGCCTATGCGCTCGGCACCGAGGCAGTCGGTTTGCCAGCCTCGCAAGTTGTTTTTGTGAGTTGCAACAGCTGGGACGCGCTGGGTGCCACTTGGTTTGGCTACCAAACATTGTGGGTCAACCGGTATAACCTCCCCTTTGAAGAACTCGGCACGCAACCCGTGCGCACCGGCAGCAATCTGCGCGAGGTGCTGGCCTTTTTTGAACGCTGAACACTCAACACGTCACCTTATTTCCACCCGCTTTTTTGAATCCGTCTCTAGGAGAAATCATGTCCACTGCCCGCACCCTCAGCCACCGCCTGCAAGTCGCCACGCCGCTGTACCAGTTCATCGAAGAGCGCGTGCTGCCCGGCACCGGCGTCAAGAGCGCTGCGTTCTGGAAAGGCTTCGACGCCATCGTTGCCGACCTGTCGCCTCAAAATATCGCCTTGCTGGCCGAGCGCGACCGTTTGCAGTCCGAGCAAGATGCTTGGCACAAAGCGAATCCCGGCCCGATCACCGACATGCTGGCTTACCGCAGCTTCCTGGAAAAAATTGGTTACTTGAACGAGGTGCCGAAAAAAGTCCGCATCACCACCACCCAAGTCGACGCCGAACTCGCCGTGCAAGCCGGCCCGCAGTTGGTGGTGCCGGTGCTCAATGCCCGCTACGCATTGAACGCCGCCAACGCGCGCTGGGGCTCTTTGTATGACGCGCTGTACGGCACCGACGTGATCGCCGAAGACAAGGGCTGCGAAAAAGGCAAAGGCTACAACCCAATGCGCGGCGCCAAGGTCATTGCCTACGCTCGCAACGTGCTCGACCGCACCGCACCGCTGCGCAAAGGCTCGCATGTGGATTCGGTCGGCTACCGCATCAAAGACGGCAAGCTGGCCGTCAAACTCAAAGACGGCAGCAACACCAGCTTGGCTAGCGCCAAACAACTGGCCGGCTACCAAGGCGAGCCGAGCGCACCCAGCGCCGTGCTGCTGCAGCACAATGGCCTGCACCTCGACATTCAAATCGACCGCAGCACCTTGATCGGTAAAAGCGACCCAGCCGGTGTCAGCGACTTGGTGCTGGAAGCGGCACTGTCGACGATTCTGGACCTCGAAGATTCCGTGGCCGTGGTCGACGCCGACGACAAAGTGCTGGCCTACAGCAACTGGCTCGGCATCTTGCAAGGCACGCTGACCGAAAGCTTTGAAAAAGGCGGCCAAACCATGACCCGCGGCCTGAACCCGGACCGCGTCTACACGCCGCCTGCCGGCAAAGGCAAGAAGGTCGTGCTGCACGGCCGCTCGCTCATGTTCCTGCGCAACGTCGGCCACCTGATGACGAATCCGGCGATTTTGTACACCGACAAACAAGGCGACACACGCGAAATTCCGGAAGGTATTTTGGACGCCGTGGTGACCACCACCATCGCCATGCACGACCTCCAGCGCAGCGCCAAAGACGCCATTCGCAACTCGCGCAAAGGCTCGGTCTACATCGTCAAGCCGAAGATGCACGGTCCGGCTGAAGTTGCTTTTGCCGACGAACTGTTCTCACGCGTTGAAAAAATGCTGGGCCTGCCAGGCAGCACCGTCAAGCTCGGCATCATGGACGAAGAGCGCCGCACCAGCGTCAACTTGAAAGCCTGTATTGACGCCGCCAAAAGCCGCGTCGCTTTCATCAACACCGGCTTTCTGGACCGCACCGGCGACGAGATGCACACCGCCATGTATGCCGGCCCGATGATCCGCAAAGGCGACATGAAAGCCAGCGCCTGGATTCAGTCCTACGAGCGCAACAACGTGCTGGTCGGCTTGAGCTGCGGCCTGCGCGGCAAAGCGCAAATCGGCAAAGGCATGTGGGCCATGCCCGACCTCATGAAGGCCATGATGGAGCAAAAAATCGGCCATCCGATGGCCGGAGCCAACACCGCCTGGGTGCCGAGCCCAACCGGCGCGACTTTGCATGCCCTGCATTACCACCAAGTGCTGGTCAGCGACGTGCAAAAAGAGATGGAAAAAATCAACGCCAACAAGGAAGCCGAGAGCTTGCTCACCGGCCTGTTGACCGTGCCCGTGACGGCTGCGCCGAACTGGAGCGCTGCCGAGAAGCAGCAAGAAATCGACAACAACGCGCAAGGTATTTTGGGTTACGTGGTGCGCTGGATTGACCAAGGCGTCGGCTGCTCCAAAGTGCCTGACATCCACAACGTCGGCCTGATGGAAGACCGCGCCACGCTGCGCATTTCGAGTCAGCACATCGCCAACTGGTTGCTGCACGGCGTGGTCACGATAGAACAAGTCCAAGCTACCTTTGAGCGCATGGCGGCAGTCGTCGACAAGCAAAACGCCCGCGATCCGCTGTATAAAAACATGGCGGGTAACTTCGCCACCAGTGCCGCTTACAAGGCTGCCTGCGATCTGGTTTTCAAGGGGTTGGCGCAGCCCAGCGGCTATACCGAGCCGCTGTTGCATGCTTGGCGTTTGAAGGTCAAGGCTGGCACGGCTTGAGCGTGTTGAGCTAACGTGAGAACGGAGCCTGAGGGCTCCGTTTGTCATTCAGCCTCTGTGCTTGCGCATCAGGCGCTCCACGGCCTCAAACAGCGCCTCGCTCAGCAGCGCTAACAGCGTGGCGGGCAGGGCACCGGCTAACAGCATTTGGCCGTCGTTCAAGGCCAGACCCGTGACGATTCGCTCGCCGTAACCACCCGCGCCAATGAAGGCGGCAATGGTCGCGGTGCCGATGGCGATCGAGGTCGCCGTGCGCACCCCTGCGACGATGGCCGGCAGGGCCTGCGGTAGCTCGATCTCGCGCATGCGCTGTGCCGGTGTCAAACCCAAGGCCTGCCCTGCCAGACGCTGGCCAGCTGACACCCCACTCAGGCCGGTGACGGTGTTGCGCATGATGGGCAGCAGGGCGTAAAGCATCAGCGCGATCAGCGCGGGCAGCGTGCCGATCAGACCGAGCGCAGAAATCAGCATCGCCAACAGCGCCAGCGACGGCACGGTTTGCAGCAGGCCGGCGGCGCCCAGCACCACGGCGCGCAGGCGTGGGTGCGGAAAGACCCAGACCGCCAGCGGAATGCCCAGTAGCGCCGCGCCGCCCAAGGCGAGCAAGGTCAGCGTCAAGTGCTGCCGTGTCAACCGCGCCAAGTCGGGTCCGAACAGCTTGGCCCAGAAGCCGCGCTGGCCGGAGTCGGTGCCGGCACTGGCGGTTGCGCTAGTCGCAGCGTCTGACTTAGGCGCAAGGTAGTCCCGCGCAATCACATCAAAGGCAACACCCTGTAATTCAGCCCGTGCGTTCATCGCGATCATGGCTTTTTCGTCAATGCTGCCGCCGAGCTTTTGCAGCGCTGCCCACGCTAGGGGAAACCGGTCGGGCACGTCCAGCCGGTACAGCAGCACGGCGTCATAACGCGCAAAGTAAGCCAAGTCGTCCTGCAGCACGCGCAGGCCGAGCTGGCCAATCTTGGCGTCGGTGGTGTAAATGTCGATCACATCGACTTGATTTTTGGCCACGGCTTCATAGGCCAAACCATGGTCCAGCGCCAGCGGCGTCTGCGGCGCGGCGTAACGCTTGGCCAGCCCCTGCCAACCGTCGGCACGGCCGATAAATTCGTTCGACAAACCCAGCTTCAGGGCCGGCTGCTTCGCCAAGTCGCTGAGTGAAGTGATGCCCAAACGTTGCGCCGTGTCGTCGCGCATGGCCAGCGCGTAGCCGTTGTTGAAACCCAAGGGAATGGCTGCGCCTAAGCCCAGCGGGGCCAGCGCCGTGTTCATAGCCGCCAGCGTCATCGGGGTTTTGTTTTTGAGAATCTCCAGGCTGATGGTGCCCATGTACTCCGGGTACACATCAATGCTGCCCGCCCGTAGCGCCGCATAAACAATGGCGGTGTTGCCCAAGCCCTGCATGACCGAGGGCGGCGTGGGTGTGTGCGGCGCCGATGTTTGCGCCAGCACCTGCGCAAGGATGTAGGACTCGGTGAAGCGCTTGGAGCCGATGCGCAGGGTGTCGTTGGCGGGCTGGGCGGCTGCCGCGGGGGTGCTGACAAGCGCCAGCATGAGAACCATCGCCAGGGCGATGCACTCAGCTGGTAGTTTAGTTAATGCGGTGAATCGGTTGTGCATCGGCTCAGTATCGCTGCTCCTTTTCTGTCGATGCGCTGAAAACTCACTTTGCCGTCGGCATCACAAACTCCGCACCCTTGCCGATGCTCTCGGGCCAGCGCTGCATGATGGATTTTTGCTTGGTGTAAAAACGCACGCCTTCTTCGCCGTAGGCGTGCATGTCGCCGAACAGGCTTTTCTTCCAGCCACCAAAGCCGTGCCAGGCCATCGGCACCGGGATCGGCACGTTGATGCCGACCATGCCGACTTGGATACGGCGGCTGAATTCACGCGCCACGTTGCCGTCGCGGGTGAAGCAGCTGACGCCGTTGCCGAACTCGTGGGCGTTGATCAGGTGGATGGCTTCGGCCAGGTCTTTGACGCGCACGCAGCCCAGCACCGGGCCAAAAATTTCTTCTTTGTAAATGCGCATGTCAGGCGTCACGTGGTCAAACAACGTGCCGCCCATCCAGAAGCCTTGCTCGCAACCCGCACCGGCTTGGGCGCCGGTGAAGCTGCGGCCGTCGACCAGCAATGTCGCGCCTTCTTCGACGCCCAAGTCGATGTAGCCGGTGATGCGCTGGTGCGCGGCGGCGGTGACGATCGGGCCCATTTCGGCATCGAGGTTGACGCCGTTTTTGATGACGAGTTGCTCAGCGCGTGCTTGCAGTTTGGGCAGCAGGCGGTCGGCCACATCGCCGACCAACACAGCGACGGAGATCGCCATGCAGCGTTCGCCGGCCGAACCGTAGCCGGCGCCAATCAGCGCGTCAACGGCTTGGTCGAGGTCGGCGTCCGGCATCACGACCATGTGGTTTTTAGCGCCACCCAGCGCCTGCACGCGTTTGCCGTGGTGTGCGCCGGTTTCATAAATATAGTTGGCAATCGGCGTCGAGCCGACGAAGGAAATCGCGTGCACATCCGGGTGCACCAGCAAGGCGTCAACGGCTTCCTTGTCGCCTTGCACGACGTTGAAAACACCGTCTGGCAAACCGGCTTTTTTCAGCAAATCGGCCATGAACAGACTGGCGCTCGGGTCGATTGGGCTGGGCTTGAGGATGAAGCAATTGCCGGCGGCAATCGCCACCGGGAACATCCACATCGGCACCATGACCGGGAAGTTGAACGGCGTGATGCCCGCCACCACGCCGAGCGGCTGGCGCAGCGTCCAATTGTCGATACCGGTTGACACTTGGTCGGTGAAGTCGCCCTTGAGCAGTTGCGGAATGCCACAGGCGAATTCGACAATGTCGATGCCGCGTGCCACTTCGCCTTGGGCGTCGGTGAAGACCTTGCCGTGCTCGGCGGTGATGAGGTGCGCCAGCTGGTCTTTGTGCTGGTTCAGCAGCTCCAAAAACTTGAACATGACGCGGGCCCGGCGAATCGGCGGCGTGTCTGACCAAGCTGGAAAAGCCGCTTTGGCCGCAACCACGGCAGCGTCTACATCGGCCGCGTTGGCCAGCGCGACTTGGCTGGTGATGGCGCCGGTGGCGGGGTTGAAAACGTTTTGCTGGCGCACTGATGTGCCGGCGCTGAGACGGCCATTCACATGGTGGGCAATGGTGGTGGGGGGGCTGGTGGTGGTCATGGTCAATCCTTCGGTGTGTCTGATGGCTTCAGTCTAGGCTTCGGCTGGTGTTTTGATAACACCCTAATTTGTAATTACATTGTTCAAATAAATGAACAATGAAGCCATTTCTGCTACGCTTTGCGTATGGTATCTGACCAACTTTCCCCGCTGCTGGCCGACTTGCACTTGTTGACGGTGTTGGCCGCCACGCGCAGCTTCACGGAGACTGCGCGGCGGCTGGGCGTCTCCAAAGCCTCGGCCAGCATGCGCATCAGCGAGCTGGAGCGCGCGGCCGGGGTGCTGCTGGTGCGGCGCACCACGCGCTCGGTTGGCTTGACAGAAGCCGGGCAGCAGTTGGTGAACGACATGCTGCCGGCCTTTGGTCGCATCAGCGAGAGTTACACCGCCGTCAAAGACCTGGTCGGCACACCGCGCGGGCTGGTGCGCGTCACTGCGCCGGTGGCGCTGGGGCGGCAGCACTTGGCGCCGTGCGTGGCGGCTTTTCTGAAGCAATTTCCAGAGATTCAGATCGAGCTGGAGCTGACCGACCGTTTTGTCAACCTCGCTAACGAAGGCTTTGACCTGGCGATTCGCCACACCAACACGCCGCCTGAAACCCATGTGGCTTGGGTGCTGTGCGAAACCCGCTCGGTGCTGATGGCCAGTCCGGCGTACCTGGCGGCACGCGGCGTGCCGGCGCATCCGTCTGAACTCAGCGCGCATGATTGTTTGTTGTATTTGGGCGGCGGCCATTCTGCCAATTGGACTTTTGCGAAAACTGCCCGCGCTGCCAAGTCAGCCGATGAACGCGTCGGTGTCAACATCCGCGGTTCGCTCAAGGCCAACAACAGCGAGGTCTTGCGCGACGCACTCCTGGCCGGTCTGGGCATTGGCTTGCTGCCCGATTTCAGCCTGCCACCAGCCAATGCCGACGGCGAGTCGCCGTTGCTGCGCGTCCTGCCGGATTGGCAGGTACAAGGCTTTTTTGGCGATCGGATTTACGCGCTCAGGCCGTGGTCGGCGCAGGTGCCCAAAGCGGTGCAGTGTCTGGTGGAATACCTGCGCACGTATTTCGCGTCGGGCTTCAAACCAAGCGTCAACCCAAGCACCCATCAACCCGTCATAAAAGGATAATGCTGAGCATGACCATTCGATGGAGACCCAGCGTCACAGTCGCCGCCGTGATAGCCCGAAATATTACCGGCGTGACGGAGTTTTTGCTGGTGGAAGAACACACGCCAGACGGCTTGCGCCTGAACAACCCGGCCGGCCACCTCGACCCCGGTGAAAGCCCGCAGGAGGGTTGCGCGCGCGAAACGCTGGAAGAAACCGCCTTTCATTTCAAACCGACCGCCTTGGTTGGCGTCTATTTGTCGCGCTTTGAAAAACCGCTGCCCGGTCAGGCGCAGACCGAAGACATCACTTATCTGCGCTTTGCCTTTTGTGGCGAACTGGGTGCGTTCGTGGCCGGTCAGGCGCTAGACGACGGCATTGTGCGCACGCTGTGGCTGAGTGCCGAGGCGATTCGCGCCTGCCCTGAGCGTCATCGCAGCCCGCTGTTGATCAAGTGCATGGACGACTATTTGGTCGGCCAGCGCCATCCGCTGGAGCTGATCACCACCGACGCCAGCGTTTACCAGCCACTTCCTTAAAACGCCCCAAGAAAACGCCATGCCCTCCTCCATCATTGACTCCAAAATCTTCGGCGACATGTTCAGCGACGCCGCCATGCGCCACGTCTGGAGCGACGAAAACCGCACCGCCAAATACCTTGACATTGAACGCGCGCTGGCCAAGGTGCAGGGCCAGCTCGGCATCATCCCGAAAGAAGCCGCCGCCGAAATCGTCAAGAACTGCGAGCCCAGTCAGATCGACTGGGTCAAGCTCAAGGCCAAGACTGAGCAAATTGGCTACCCGATCATTGCGGTGGTGAACCAGATCAACGCCAACTGCAAAGACAAACTCGGCGAGTACTGCCACTGGGGCGCCACCACGCAAGACATCACCGACACGGCGGCTGTGCTGCAAATTCGCGAAGGCTTGGCGCTGGTTGAAGCCGACTTAAAAGACATCTCTGACGCGCTCGCCAAACTGGCCCTGACGCACCGTGATACGCCGATCATCGGCCGCAGCAATTTGCAGCAAGCCACGCCGATCACCTTTGGCTACAAGATGGCCAGCATTCTGGCTGGCATCGAGCGGCATCGTGAGCGTCTGGAGCAACTCAAGCCGCGTGTGCTGGTCGGTGAATTCGGCGGCGCGTCAGGCACCTTGTCCTCGCTGGCAACCGGCGCGATGGAAACCCAGGCCGGCCTGATGCAAGAACTCGGTCTTGGTCAGCCGCTGATCTCGTGGCACACCGTGCGCGACAACTTTGCCGAAGTCGGCGCATTTCTGGGCATCGTGGGCGGCTCACTCGGCAAGATCGCCATGGACGTCAAGTTGCTGATGCAAACCGAAGTGGCTGAAGTGTTTGAGCCCTTTGCGCCCGGCCGTGGTTCGTCGTCGACCATGCCGCAAAAACGCAATCCGATTTCTTGCCTGTACATTCACGCCAACATCTCGGTGGTGCGCCAACTCGCGGCCTCGCTGATGGACGCGATGGTGGCCGACCATGAGCGCTCGACTGGCCCGTGGGAAATTGAATGGGTGGCGATGCCTGAAATTTTCTGCCTGATGTCGGGCGCGCTGAAGCAGACCAAGTTCATTTTGGCCGGGCTGGAAGTGGACGCCGAGCAGATGCGCCGCAACATCGACATGACGCACGGTCTGGTGATGTCCGAGGCCGTGATGATGGGCCTCGGCCCCTACATGGGCCGCGAGCACGCGCACGATCTGGTCTATGCCATCTGCCGCGATGCGCTGCAGAAAAAACGCCCACTGATCGATCTGTTGGCCGAGCACCCAGAGATCAACAAGCACGTGACGCGCGAGCAACTCGCTGGCTTTTGCGACCCGATGAACAGCCTCGGGCAAGCCGGCGTGATGGTCGACCGCGTGCTGGCGTCGCGCCGGGGATAATCTGCCACCATGCAACGGGTAAAAAATCAAGGGGAACAAGGGCCCAAACAGCGTATCGTGGTCGGCTTGAGCGGCGGGGTCGACTCGGCCGTGACAGCTTACCTTTTGAAGCAGCAGGGCCACGAGGTCATCGGCATCTTCATGAAGAACTGGGAGGATGATGACGACAGCGAGTTCTGCTCGTCGAACATTGACTTCGTCGATGCGGCGGCCGTGGCCGACGTACTCGGCATCGAGATCGAGCACGTCAACTTCGCCGCGGACTACAAAGACCGCGTGTTCGCCGAATTTTTGCGCGAATACCAGGCCGGCCGAACGCCGAACCCGGACATCTTGTGCAACGCTGAAATCAAGTTCAAGGCCTTTTTAGACCATGCCATGCGGCTGGGCGCTGAGAAAATTGCCACCGGTCACTACGCACGCGTGCGCTTGAATGACGCCACTGGCCTGCATGAATTGCTCAAAGGCCTGGACCCAGCCAAAGACCAGAGTTACTTTTTGCACCGATTGAACCAGGCGCAGTTGTCGAAAACGCTGTTCCCAGTGGGCGAGCTGCAGAAGACCGAGGTACGCCGCATTGCGGATGAGATCGGCCTGCCCAACGCCAAGAAAAAAGACTCCACCGGCATCTGCTTCATCGGTGAGCGGCCGTTTCGCGAATTTTTGAACCGCTACATCGCCAAAGCGCCGGGCCCGATCAAGAACGACAAAGGCCGAGTGCTGGGCGAGCATGTGGGTTTGAGTTTCTACACGCTGGGTCAAAGGCAAGGCTTGGGCATCGGCGGCGTCAAGGCCAAAGGCGCTGACCTCAAAGCCGCGCAAGCCCGTGGCCAACGTGGCGTCGGCGAGCATGAGCCGTGGTTTGTGGCGCGCAAAGACATGGAAACCAACACGCTCTGGGTGGTGCAAGGCCACGACCATCCGTGGTTGCAGTCGACCGTGCTGACAGCGCAAGACTGCAGCTGGGTCGCCGGCAGCGCGCCAGCCTTGGGCGCCTTGGCGGCCAAAACCCGCTACCGCCAAGCCGATGCGGCGTGCCAGTTGCGCTCGGCCTCCAGCAGCCACTGTGAGCTGCACTTTGAGCAGCCGCAGTGGGCCGTGACACCGGGTCAGTCTGCCGTGCTGTATGACGGCGAGGTGTGCTTGGGCGGCGGCGTGATCGCAGCTAGCAACGCCGCCACGGGCGTTTGAACGAGCTGCAGAACCAGCGGGCTCAGTAAATCGTCTCGAGGTAGCTGTAGATGTAGTTCGAGCCGCCGGTCACGTTGCCGAGCAGGCGTGACGACTTGAAGATGCCCGAGCGGTGCGACACACCAAAGCCAACGTAAGTGTCTTTCAGGGTGCGCGAGCCGATCAAATCACCCAAGCTGACGTCGATCGTCGGGTCAAGATGGTGCAGCAGACGCGATGTCTGCTCGCCGTTGGCGGCCTGGCTGCTGACTTCCACATACGGCACGCGCTGTGCCAGCGACACGCCCATGCCCATGCCGAGCCGGGTTTTGATGCGGTCTTGCCAAGGAAAGCCAGCGTAATAAGCCTTCATGAACAGATCGACTTGCAGGCCGTTGGCTTGCAGGCCGTTGTCGTCGTGGTGTGCCAAGCCGACGTAGCCGACGATGTCAATCGGCAAGCCCTGGAAGTTTTGAATCAAAGGACGGCCGATTTGCACCGCACTGATGCTGGTTGGGTTGACCTTGGCGGTGGAGAGGCACTGCGCAGTGATGATTTTGAGCATGTGGCAGCCGTCTTCGGTGGCCTTGCCGTAAAGCAGTTTGAAATGTGTTGGTGTACTGGCGCCCACCCACTCGCGTTCGTGGTTGCCAAAGTCGTAGACCGCGCCGACGTAAACACTCGGCAAGACACGGCGTTGCACGATCGGGCTGTTGGTGACGCCGTTGCTGAGGAGCGTGGCCGACACGCCAGACAACAAGCGCCAATGCCGTGACAGTTCATACGTCGTTTGCAGGCCGACCCGCGCCTCCAGTCCCGCGCCGGCTTCGTAGGCGGCGCGTGTGGCCGTGGCTTCGCTGGCCCGGACGCCGTAATAATAGTTGTTCAGCTGGGCGCTGCGCCAAGCCACGCTGACGCTCGGCCGTAAGGTCCAAGCGCCAGAGCGCCAGTCTTTGGAATAGCCTAAGCGTGCCTCAGTCCCTTGGTGCGTGCTGTTCACGTCACTCAGAACCTCGGCCTTGAGCTGGCCCCAAGGCTGGCGAATACTGTAAGACACGCCCATATCGAGGCTCGAGTCGCGCATCGCCATGCCGCTCAAGCTGGCGGGCACTTTGGTGATTGGGGAACCTTCAAGGCGCCGCTCTAGCAGCACGTCAAGGCGTTGTGTGGAATCGTCCAGCAGCTTCATACCGGCCCGGTTGACGTCCATAAAAAGATGTTTGCCGTCATAGATGTACAGCGGCATCAAATCAAAACGGGTGCTGCCACCCGCATAAGGCGAGCGCTCGACGCGCGGCGCAAAACCCAGGCCGGCGCTGTTCGGCTCAGCCAAGCTCACCGACAGTCCTGAGGAGTAGATTTGAGCGTGGGCGGTGGGCACAGCAACCAGGCCGGAGGCCAGCAGGGCGGCGCAGACGAAGCTGCAAAAGGGTGGGCGTTGAATCATGAGGGCTGATGTGAAAGGAGGAAAGCAAAAAGCCCGCCGAAGCGGGTTTTTTGGTACCTCTGGCGGTTAGCGTTTAAAACGGAATGTCGTCGTCCATGTCGTCAAATCCGCTGGAAGCTTTTGACGGGGCCGCTGCGGCTGGGCGCTGCGTCGGGGCTGCAGGCGGGCGGGCTGCGGCCGGTGGCCGTGCATAGCTTTGGCGTTCGCCGCCGCCTTCTTCGTCGCCGCCCGGAGCGCCCATGCCTTCACGGCCGCCCAACAATTGCATTTCGCTGGCGATGATCTCGGTGGTGTATTTTTCGACGCCGTCTTTGTCAGTCCACTTGCGAGTTTTCAGGCGACCTTCGACATACACCGGCCGTCCTTTTTTCAGGTATTCGCCAGCGATTTCGGCCAAGCGGTCGTAAAAGACGACGCGGTGCCATTCTGTTTCTTCGACCTTTTCACCGGAAGATTTGTCTTTCCAGTTGCGCGTGGTGGCGAGGCTGACGTTGCAGATGGCCGCGCCATTCGGGGTGTAGCGCACCTCAGGGTCGCGCCCCAAGTTGCCGATGATGATGACTTTGTTGATCGATGCCATGGCGAATTCTCCTAATTGGCGGATTTTAACTGGCCGAGCTGAGCGGCGCTGGTGCTGGGCGCGTGCATCGGCCAAGCCAGCAGCAACCACAGCAGCATCAGCGCGCTGCAGGCCATGAAGAGAGCGCTGGGGCTGGCGCTCTTGGCCAGCCAGCCACCGATTGCACCACCCGCAAAAAAGCCCAACGACTGCAGCGTGTTGTAAACCCCGAGCGCGGCGCCACGGGCATGCGCTGGTGCAGCCCGCGACGCCAGACTCGGCTGGCAAGACTCCAGCACATTGAAGCCGCAGAAAAAGACAAACAGCAGGACAGTCAGGGTGGCCAGGCTTGGCGCGGCAAAGCTGACTTGGTAGGCGGTCCACATGAACCCCAGTTGAACCAGCAAAATCAGGCCAATCGAGGCTAAAAAGACGGCTCGCAGATAGCCGCGTCGCTCCAGCGGAAAGAGCACGCCGCCCAGCACCCCAAATGACGCCAGCACCGCGGGCAAATAGACCTGCCAATGGGCGGTTTTGTCCAGACCGGCTTGCACCAGCAGCGCCGGAATGGCGAGCCACATGGCCAGCTGCACGGCGTGCAAGACAAACACGCCAAAGTTCAGGCGCAGCAGTGCGGGTTCTTGCAGTACCAGCTTCAAACTACCGCGCGGACGGTGTGCCGGTTTTTCCGGTTCAGGCGGAACGACCCAGGCCACCACGGCCATGCCGGTCAGCGCAAACAAACCCGTCAGGGCAAACAAACCGCCCAGCCCGATGTGCGCCGTCAGCAGCGGGGCTACGACCAAAGACAGTGCAAACATCAGGCCGATGCTAATGCCCACCAGCGCCATCGCCTTGGTGCGCACTTCGTCGCGGGTCTGGTCGGCCAATAGCGCGGTGACGGCGGCTGAAATGGCGCCCGCGCCCTGAACCGAACGGCCGATGATGAGTTCAGTGAGATCAGTGGCAGCCATGGCGACAAAGCTGCCCACGGCAAACACCAGCAGACCGACACTGATCACCCGCTTGCGGCCCAGCCAGTCTGAGGCCAGACCAAATGGAATTTGCAGCAGGCCTTGCGTCAAGCCGTAAATACCCATCGCCAGACCGACGCGAGCCGGATCATCGCCACCCGGAAAATGCGCTGCTTCCAACGCAAACACCGGTAGCACCAAAAAAAGACCCAACATGCGCAGCGCAAAAATAGACGCCAGCGACAAACTGGCGCGCCGCTCGGAGGCGGTCATCAGGGTGTTCAGAGTGGGGGTGCGCATCGGGTGTGGCGTTTCAGCTGCGGCGGTCAACGCCAAAAAACGAAAGAGTGATTGTCTTCCATCGGCCCAGGCGTCCAGCGCACGGTTTTTACGCTTCAAATCGCCATGTGTGGCGTTGTATCAGGTGCGCCCGCGTCATGGCGCGAACCCAGTGTCAGGTTGGCGGGCACGGCCTCGTCAATTCGCCTGGGTTTGGGCAGGTTCAGCTGGTCCATGAGTTGCACGAAGGCGTCGACGCTGCGCAGCTGGCCGTTGTCAGTGATTCTTGGATTGCTGGTTTTTTCTTTGGCAATGCTGCTGCTGATGTGGCCTTTGTAGTCGTGCCCGGGCCATACCGTGGTGCTGTCTGGCAGGCTAAACAGGATGCTTGTGATGCTGTGGTGCAAAGCGCGTGCGCTGCCTGACTGGAAGTCGGTGCGGCCACATCCGCCAATCAGCAAGGTGTCGCCTGTGAACACGTTGTCACCCCAGACGAAGCTCATGCTGCCGCCGGTGTGGCCAGGGGTGTGTAAGGCTTGCAGCTGTTGCAGACCAAAGTGCAGCAGATCACCATCTACGAGTTGGATGGCAGCAGGCTTGATGCCGCAGCCTTCGGGTGTGGCAGCTTGCGCGCCGGTGTGGTCGATCAGCGCAGCGGCGCTGGTGATGTGGTCTGCATGGACATGTGTTTCCACCACATAACGCAGTTTGGCGCGGTGTTCAGCCAGCACCGCCATGTCGCGCGTCAATTGATCGTCAACCGGGTCAATGAGGATCGCTTCCCGCGTGCTGCGGTCGATCAACAGGTAGGTGTAAGTGCTGGACGCAGCGTCAAACAACTGAATCGGATGAAGAACTTTTTGCATAAAAAGGCCTTTCAGGCAAATTTGGTCAGCATGGCGGCGACCTCTTCTGGGGACATTTCGCCATGTTCAATGATGCAGGCGACCATGGCGAAAAATGATTTGTCCAATGCTTTTCTGGCGGCGCTGAGTTGCTGGGCGACTTTTTCGCAGTCAGCATCCTCGTCAATCAGCCTCTGTAGACCGCGCAATTGACCTTCCACGCGGGCCAGCCGGGCGCGAATCGCCGTTTTTTTTTCGACACTCATCAGCTTGGACATGGTTGCGGGCCAGTAGATTTTAAGCCTTGAATTGTATACCCCTGGGGGTATACAATTCAAGGCTTAAATGAATATCAAACGGAGTGCTTCATGAATGCAAGCTGGCTGTCGGCGGGGCAAGCCCTCTCGGGTGGCGTTTTGATTGGCCTGGCCAGTTGGTTGCTGCTCGCTGCGCTGGGGCGCGTGGCTGGTGTCAGCGGCATCGCAGCATCGGCGTTGTCGCCCGCCAAGACGGACAGCCGCGCAGACCGCGCCTGGCGCTGGGCTTTTTTGCTGGGTTTGGTCGGTGGCGGTGCGGTCGCCACCGCCTGGCTGCAGCCGGCCATGGTCAGCCCACGGCCTTTGCCATTGTTGCTGCTGGCGGGGCTGCTGGTGGGTGTTGGCACGGTGCTGGGTTCGGGCTGTACCAGCGGCCATGGTGTGTGCGGCATGGGCCGCAAGTCGGTGCGTTCTTTGGTCGCTACCTTGGTTTTTATGGGCACTGGTTTTGCCACTGTATTTGTGATTTCTGGGGTAGCTGGCCGCGCCATGATCTGAAGAAAGAAGACAAAAAATGCTTAAAAAAACACTGTTCGCACTGGCTGCAGGACTGCTCTTTGCCTTCGGTTTGGTGCTGTCAGGCATGACGCAACCGGCCAAGGTGGTTGGTTTTTTGCACCTGGCTGGTTTGAGCCAGGGCATTTCTTGGCAAGCTGCACCAGGTTTTTGGGACCCCTCGTTGGCCTTGGTGATGGGTGGGGCTTTGATGGTGACCTTGATCGCCTTTGCGGTGACCCCGCAAAAGGCCAAGCCTTGGGCGGACGACAAGTTTCACCTGCCGACGCGCCAAGACATTGACGGCAAGCTGCTGACCGGCGCGGCTTTGTTTGGCATTGGCTGGGGTCTGGCCGGCTATTGCCCGGGGCCAGGCTTTGCAGCGCTGTTGTCAGGCGGTTTGGATGCGGCCGCATTCGTAGTCGCCCTGCTGGTCGGCATGTGGGGCGCGAAACGTTGGCTGGTTTAGGCCCTGCTTGGCCGTATTTGACGTCACAACGACCGGCCAAGAGCATGAAAATGACTGTCCGTCTATGATGTTCGGTTTTGCCGGCACCTCCCATTGAACTCCCCGACAGACAGCAACTATTTGGCATCTCAATTGCGCGTTCAATTGGCCGCCCAGCGGATCAGCATTCGCGGTGCGCGCACCCACAATCTCAAAAACATCGACCTGGACATCCCGCGCAATCAGTTGGTGGTGATCACCGGTCTGAGCGGTTCCGGTAAATCCTCGCTGGCGTTTGACACGCTGTACGCCGAAGGCCAGCGGCGTTACGTGGAGAGTTTGTCGACCTATGCGCGGCAATTTTTGCAGCTGATGGACAAGCCCGATGTCGACATGATCGAGGGCTTGAGCCCGGCGATCTCGATCGAGCAAAAAGCCACCTCGCACAACCCGCGTTCGACCGTCGGCACGGTCACCGAGATTCACGATTATTTGCGCTTGCTGTTTGCGCGTGCGGGCACGCCGTATTGCCCAGAGCATGATTTGCCGCTGCAAGCACAGAGCGTGGGCGAGATGGTAGACGCTGTGCTGGCCTTGCCGGAAGGCACGCGGCTGATGATCTTGGCACCGGTTGCGCGTGAGCGCAAGGGCGAATTCGTCGACGTTTTTGCCGAGATGCAGGCGCAGGGCTATGTGCGCTTTCGGGTCGACGGCAAGATTTACGAATTTGACGAATTGCCGAAGCTGAAAAAGACAGAAAAGCACAACATCGACGTGGTGATTGACCGCGTCAAAGTGCGCCGGGCCACCGCACCGGCGATTGACCTCGCTGAGGGCGAGCTCGATGCCAGCCGGCAAGAGCAGGACAACCTCAAGCAGCGTATCGCCGAAAGTTTTGAAGCCGCTTTGCGGCTCGCAGATGGCAAGGCCATGGCGCTGGAAATGGACGCTTCAGCGGCACCCGCAGCGGCTTTTGTTCAAGGACACATTCATCAGCACACGCCCGGTGAGCATTTGTTCAGCGCCAAGTTTTCTTGCCCGGTGTGCAGCTACTCGCTCAGCGAAATGGAACCGCGGCTGTTTTCTTTCAACTCGCCGGTCGGCGCGTGCCCGGGTTGCGACGGTCTGGGCCACACCGAGACCTTTGACCCGACGCGCGTGGTGGCCTTCCCGACGCTGAGCTTGGCCAGCGGCGCAGTGAAGGGTTGGGACCGACGCAACAGCTACTACTTCTCCATGCTGGAGAGCTTGGCGAAACACTACGGCTTCGACATCGACACCGCGTTTGAGGAGCTGCCCGAGCATGTGCGGCAAGTCGTGTTGCATGGCTCTGGCGAAGAAGAAATCAAGTTCAGCTACATCATGGACTCGGGTGCTTCGGCTGGCCGCAAGGTCAGCAAGAAACATCCGTTTGAAGGGGTCATCACCAACTTTGAACGACGCTACCGAGAGACGGATTCGTCCGCCGTGCGCGAAGAGTTGGCGCGTTACCGGGCCGTGCAACCGTGCCCGTCGTGCCAAGGCACGCGGCTGCGCCAAGAGGCTCGCCATGTCTACATCGTCGGTGCACCGACCACTGAAGGCGCAGCGCCAACCCGCAAGGCCATTTACGAGGTCAGCCGCATCACCTTGCGGGAAAGTTTTGAGTACTTCAACACGCTGAGGATGCAAGGCGCCAAGGCCGAAATCGCCGACAAGGTGGTGCGCGAAATCGGACTGCGGCTGAAGTTTTTGAACGACGTCGGCCTGAACTACCTGAGCTTGGACCGCAGCGCGGAAACGCTGTCGGGCGGCGAGTCGCAGCGCATTCGGCTGGCTTCACAAATTGGCTCCGGCCTGACTGGCGTGATGTACGTGTTGGACGAGCCCAGCATCGGCCTGCACCAGCGCGACAACGACCGCTTGATCAGCACACTGAAACACCTGCGCGACATCGGCAACAGCGTGCTGGTGGTCGAGCATGACGAAGACATGATTCGCGCCGCCGACCATGTGATTGACATGGGCCCCGGCGCCGGCATTCATGGCGGTCGTGTGATGGCGCAGGGCACTTTTACCGAGGTGCAGGCGAACCCGAATTCGTTGACCGGCCAGTACTTGGCGGGAACTTTGAAAATCGCCGTGCCGACGCATCGCACGCCGTGGCTGCCGACCATCGCCAGAGGCCCGCTGGTGATCAAGAACCCGCGCTTTGCCCCCAGTGCGGCCGGCGTCAAACGCGCGGCGCGCGAAGCCACGCACCAACTCACGCAAGGCGATTTGCAGTGCCTGAGAGTCATCAACGCGACGGGCCACAACCTGCAAAATGTCAGCGTTGAGTTTCCGGTCGGTCTGTTGACCTGCGTCACCGGCGTGTCGGGTTCCGGCAAGTCAACGCTGGTGAATGACACGTTGTACGCCGCCGTGGCGCGCACTCTTTACCGCGCCCACGAAGAGCCCGCAGCGCACGAGGCGATTGAAGGCACTGAGCACTTCGACAAGGTCATCAACGTTGACCAGTCACCGATTGGCCGCACACCGCGCAGCAACCCCGCTACCTACACCGGACTCTTCACGCCGATCCGCGAATTGATGGCCGAGATGAACAGCGCGCGTGAACGCGGCTACGGGCCGGGGCGCTTCAGCTTCAATGTGGCCGGGGGTCGCTGCGAAGCCTGTCAGGGCGACGGCATGGTCAAGGTCGAGATGCATTTCTTGCCCGACGTCTACGTGCCTTGCGACGTGTGCAAAGGCATGCGCTACAACCGCGAAACCCTGGAAGTGCAATACAAGGGCAAGAACATCGCGCAGATTCTTGAGCTTACAGTGGAAGCCGCAGCGGAGTTTTTCAAAGCCGTGCCGACGCTGGCGCGCAAGCTGCAAACCCTGCTCGATGTGGGCTTGAGTTACATCAAGCTCGGTCAAGCGGCGACCACACTGTCAGGCGGCGAAGCGCAACGCGTCAAGCTGGCGTTAGAGCTCAGCAAGCGCGACACCGGGCGCACGCTCTACATCCTGGACGAGCCGACGACAGGCCTGCACTTTGCCGACATTGATTTGTTGCTCAGAGTGCTGCACCAACTGCGCGACGCCGGCAACACCATCGTCGTCATCGAGCACAACCTGGACGTCATCAAAACGGCCGACTGGTTGATCGACATCGGCCCTGAAGGCGGTGCCGGTGGCGGCCGCGTCGTTGGCATTGGAACGCCGGAAGATCTGGCGGCCAATCCGGACAGCCACACCGGGCGTTATTTGGCGCCACTGCTGAAGGCTTAGTCTTTCCAGCCGGTGTTTTAACTTCCTAGTCGTTTTAATTTTTTACCCATCATCATGTCATTGATCACCCTGCGCTTTCTGGCCGAACCCAGCACCGTCAACTTTGGCGGCAAAGTGCACGGCGGAACGGTGATGAAGTGGATTGACGAGGCCGGCTACGCCTGCGCTACCAGTTGGTCCAAGCGTTACTGTGTGACGGTGTATGTGGGTGGCATCCGCTTTCATCGCCCGATCATGATTGGCCACTTGGTCGAGGTCGAAGCCAAGTTGGCCTACACGGGCAACACCAGCATGAACATTTCAGTCGAAGTGCGCAGCGGCGACATGAAAGGCGGTCAGATGGAAAAAACCACCGAATGCTTGATCGTCTTCGTCTCGGTGGATTCGCACGGAAGGCCCATGCCGGTGTCGCCTTGGAAGCCTGACACGCCAGAAGCCGAAGCGCTGGCGCGCAAGGCCTTGGCCCAACTCGACGCCTCGCGCGCTGAATACACGGGTTGACGCGGTCTCAGCGCAGCTTGCGCCACAGCGTGGTGCGGCTGATGCCCAAGGCCTTGGCAGTCGCTTCGCGGTCGCCGCTGTGGGCTGTCAGCGTGGCATGAACACGGCGCGTCTCATCTTGTTTGCGCAAGGTTTGCAGCGAAGGAATATTCGCAACGCAATTCGTGATGTCTAGCGCTGTTGAGCGATGGCCGATCACGGCGACCATCTGATCTGCGCCAATCACCTGTCCGGCCATCAAGCAGGCCATGGCTAGGCGTTCCGCCACGTTCTCAAGCTCCCGCACATTGCCTGGCCAGGCGTGCTGTCGCAGTGCGGGCAGAGCTGCCTGCAGCACCTGCGTGGCCAAGTGCCCCATGCCGGCTCGGGCCAACGCTTCGGGCACCAAGCGTGCGGCCAGTGCCTCGACATCTTCAGGCCGTTCGCGCAGGGGCGGCACAACGACTTGAAGAATATGAATTCGGTAAAAAAGATCTTGGCGGAACGTGCCGGCCTTGACCATCGCCGACAGATCCCGGTGCGTGGCGGCCACCACGCGCACGTCGACCGGAATCGCATCGACGCCGCCGACCCGCGTGATTTCTTTTTCCTGCAAGGCGCGCAGCAACCTGGTTTGTAGCAGCAAGGGCATTTCACCGAGTTCATCTAAAAATAAGGTGCCGCCATGCGCCGCTTCAAAAAGACCGGCTTTGCCCTGCCTTCGGGCACCCGTGAAAGCGCCTTCTTCGTAGCCAAACAGCTCTGTCTCCAGCAGGCTCTCGGGAAAGGCGCCGCAGTTGGTCGCGACGAAAGGTTGCAGGCGTCTGTGGCTGGCCTGATGAATACCTTGGGCCACCACCTCTTTGCCGGAGCCACTTTCGCCTTCAATCAGCACCGTGGCGTCGCTGCTGCGCGCCAAAATTTCACAATGCCGAACGACGGCACGCATCGAGGGTGACTCGGCGATCAGCTGGTCTAGCGTGTAACGCGCTACGAGCGAGCGTCGATGGCGGTGCGCCCGCAGCTTGCTAACCGCTTGCTCTAGGGGTTCTTGCGCGTGCAGCGTCAAGACGGCGCCGGTTTGCTGGCCAGCATCGTGCAAGGGCACGCAGTCGACCAGAAGTGAACGACCTAGCAGTTCGTCGACGCGACTCAACTCGGGTGTGCCGCGTCGCAGCACCGCACCCGCGTCCAAGCTGGGCCAGAGTCGTTCCAGAGGTACGCCTAGAGCGCTTGATGCTGGTTGACCGAGCAAGCGTAACGCCGCTGGGTTGATGGCGGTGATGCGGCCGGCCATGTCGATGGCGACCACACCGTCAATGAGGTGCTTGACGACCGAGTCAAGTTGCGTCCGGCGTGATTTTTCCTCGCGCTGTGCGACGGCTATCGCTAGCGCATCCTCCATCGCGTCGCGCACCGAGCCGAGCGAGTACAAAAACACCCCGGCCAGCCCGGCTTGTTCGGCCAGTTCGGCCACCATGCCGGCGCCGACGACGACCTCGATGCCCAAGCCGGCCAGCTCCTGAATGCGGTGGCGCGCGTCATCGGCTGTCTCATAGGAGCGCAATTCCAGAGGAATGTCGAACAGTTCAGCAAAGTGCCGCAGTTCGGGCGACACCGCGCGGTGCAGCACGACGGCAATGCGAGTCGAAAGAGCGCGCGCATTTGACAGTGCCGTCATGAGGTCATAACCGCCGACTTTGACCAGCACCACAGGTACAGAAAGATGGCTGCGCAGATAAGCCCCATTCGCGCCCGACGCCACCACCACGTCGCAGCGCTGCTGCGCGATTTGATCGCGGATGTGCAGCACAGCTTCGTCGAAAGCGCGGTGCGCCACTTCGACTTGAGCGCGCGCTTGTAGCTCAGGACCGGCCAAGCGAAAGAGGTCGGTCAGGCCGTGCCCACTGACTGCCCAGATGATGGGGCGAGCGCCTGCGCGTGGTGATGCGGACGGCGTTAAAAGTGAAGTCGGTTCCATAATTGTTTCAATAATGTAACGCTTGTAGTTCATCTTAGAAATGAAAGACTCCCGTAGAAGATCAGACCAACAGCTTATATTGTTATAAATCAACGCGTTAGCGCGGTATCCGGCATGGCTTTTCAAGTGGCACATGCATTGCTAAACCTTGGGATGGGCTTAGACCCGCACTAAAACATCAGGAGACACTTGAACATGATTCACCGCCGATGCCTCGCCGCAGCTTTTTGCGCGGCCCTTATTTCTTTGGTCTGCTTGCCCACGGCTCAGGCGGCAGATCCTTTTCCCGTCCGTCCGGTCAAGATTTTGGTGGGCTTCGCCCCTGGCGGCAGCTCTGACACGGTGGCCCGCATCCTCGCCCCGCGCTTGTCGGAGGCGCTCAAGCAAAGCGTGATCATTGAAAATCGGGCCGGCGCGGGCGGCAACATTGCCTCCGACGCCTTGGTGAAAGCCCCGGTGGATGGTTACACCATCATGCTGGGCACCATCGGTTCGTTGGCCGTGAACCAGCACCTGAACAAGCTCAGCTACAACCCGGTGACCGACATGGCGCCGTTGAGCCTGGCCATCGTCTTCAGCAATGTGCTGGTGGTCAATGTGAACAGCGAGATTCGTACATTTGAAGACTATGTCCGACTGGGGCGTGTTGAAAAGTCAAAAGTGTCGTTCGGCTCTTCGGGCATCGGCAGCAGCGGCCATCTCGCTGGCGAACTACTGAAGAGTTCCGCCGGTATGAACAATCAGCACGTGGCTTACCGTGGCGGCGCACCGGCCATGAACGATTTGCTCGGCGGCGTCTTGGCGTCTATTTTCTCGAGTCCGACCGATGCGGTGCAGTTCGTTAAAGCCGGCAAATTGCGGGCCTTGGCGGCCACCGGCAGCAAGCGGCTGGACGTGTTGCCGCAGGTCCCTACCGTCGCCGAACTGGGTTACCCAGGGTTTGAAGCTATCAACTGGTACGCCTTCACCGCGCCACTGAACACGCCTACGGACGTTGTCCAACGGTTGAACGCAGCCATCGTGACGACGCTGAATGACCCCGGCGTGGCGGCGCAATTGCGCAAGCTGGGGCTAGAGCCCAAGCCCACCTCGCCGGAAGAAACTGGTCGCTACATTCGCACTGAAAGCGAGAAGTGGGGTGCGCTGGTGCGCAAGGTCGGGCTGAAACTCGATTAAGCCTCAGCCTCAACCACTTTAGAAACCTCCAACCCAACCAAGCTTCGCTCATGGATTCCACCATTGCAGAGAAAATTCTGGCCCGGCACGCCGGCGTCAGCCATGTCCGAGCCGGTGACATCGTCATTGCGCGCGTTGACTTCGCCATGGTGCACGACGCCCGTGCACCCAACACCATCCGCATGGTCGACAAAATGACTGCCGGTCGCCCCACTGCGCTGCCGTTTGCAGACAAAACGGCTTGGGTGCTAGACCATTACTCGCCGCCGCCCACGTTGGAGGCCGCGCAAGGCCACACGGCCATGCGTCGCTTTGCGCGCGAACACGGCAGCGTTTTGTACGACATTGGCGATGGTATTTGCCACCAAGTGTTACCTGAAGGCGGCCACCTCACGTGTGGCGACTTGGTCGTGGGCACCGACACCCACTCGGTCACCTACGGCGCGTTCAACGCGTTTGGCACCGGCATTGAAGGCAGCGACATCAGCGCCATCCTGACCACTGGAAAACTCTGGTTTCGGGTACCCGAGTCGGTCAAGGTCACGCTGAACGGACGATTGCAGTCCGGCGTTTGGGCCAAGGACTTGACGCTGCACATGTTGGGTCGTTTTGGTGCCGAAGGCCTGAACTACCGAGCCATCGAGTACACCGGCTCGGCTGTCCGCGCGATGGAAATTGACGACCGCATGACGCTGGCGAACCACGCCGCTGAGTTGGGCGCCAAGGCGGCACTGTTGGAAGCCGACGAAAAAACCTTCGCTTGGTTGGCCGCGCATGGGGCTAAGCCGCCGCAGCCAGTGACTGCTGACGCGAATGCGATTTATGCCGACCGCTTTGAGATCGACGTTTCTGCGCTGACGCCGCAAGTGGCGCGTCAGCACGCGGTCGACGATGTAGTCTCGGCGTCCGAGGTGATTGGCCAAAAAATCAATTTTGCGCTCATCGGCACCTGCACCAACGGCCGGATTGACGACATCCGCCAAGCCGCCGCAATTTTGAAAGGGCGCAAACTGGCCCCGGGCGTGCGCATGATCGTGACGCCAGCTTCTAGGCAGATTTATCTGGCCGCTTTACGCGAGGGTTTGATCGAAATCCTGACCGAAGCCGGTGCGTCTTTCGAGGCCGCCGGTTGCGGCACGTGCGTCGGCATCACGAACCACCTGATCCCGGGCGACCGGGAGGTTGTCATCTCCAGCGCAAACCGAAATTTCAAAGGACGGCTGGGCAACCACGAGGCCGATATCTGGCTCGGTTCAGCCGCGACCGTGGCGGCATCGGCCCTGACGGGATGCATCACCGACCCGCGCACCGTGCCGGGTGGCCAATGGGAGGCCGCACATGTCTGAAGTGACGCACGACCAGATTTCCGGCCCGGCTTATGTGCTGGGTGACGACGTCAACACCGACTTGAATTGTTCCGGCAAGTACCTGCCCGGCAAGGACGAAGCTTATATCGCCGCGCACGCCTTTGAGGCGCTGTCACCTGGTTTTGCCGCGCGCTTTCAGCCGGGTGGCATCATCGTTGCCGGCACGCATTTCGGTATCAATTCTTCCCGCGAACAAGCGGTTCATGTGCTGCGGCGTATGGGCGTGGCGGCGATCGTCGCACCGTCGTTTGGGCGGCAATTTTTCCGCAACGCCATCAACAACGGCTTGCCGGTGCTGGAATGCGACACCACCGACATCACATCGGGCGGCACGCTGGTGTTGGATTTGCAGGCTCAGCTCTTGCAAGTCGCCGGCTGGCCAGCGGGTCGACCGATGCGCGCATTGCCACCGGTCATCCGCGCGCTGTTGCGCGAAGGCGGCCTGATTCCATTTCTACGAAAATACCCAGACTGGCAGGTGCCCGCATGAGCGCGAGTTCTGCCGTGAGTCGCTTCAGTCAAATGCGTCGTCAGTTGCGCCAGCGCCTGAACGGCGCCGGTAGCACCGCGCCCGCGCTGATCGCGCCTGGCATTTTCGACGGTTATGGTGCGCGCTTGGTGGCACAAGCCGGTTTTGAAGCAGCGTACATGACGGGCAATGGCGTCTCCGCCTCCCTGCTGGGTCGTCCCGACGTCGGCCTGGTGGACTTGTCTCTGATGGCCAACCATGCGCGAAACGTGGCGGCTTGCATCGATGTGCCCCTGATCTGCGACGCCGACACCGGCTACGGTGGCATCGTGGCCGTGCGGCGAACGGTGCAAGAGTTTGAAGCAGCGGGCGTGGCCGGTATTCACATTGAAGACCAGCTCTCGCCCAAGCGCTGCGCGCAACTGCCGGGCGCGCGCAGCGTGCTCGACTTTGCCGAGGCGGTGGCCAAGATTGAAGCCGCTGTGGCGGCACGCAACGACCCGGATTTCCTCATCATCGGGCGCACCGACAGTGCCGCTGCTCATGGCTTGCCTGAAGCCATCCGGCGCGCGCAGGCCTTCGAGCGTGTTGGCGCTGGGGCGGTGTTCGTCGAGCTCAAAGGCCACGCCGGCATTCTGGACGATATTCGCCGCGTGGCCGACGCCACCAGCATCCCCTGCATGGTGAACATTGACGCTGGCGGCGCCTTGGCTGGGCTGCACGCTGATGCCTTGCACATGCACGGCATCGGGCTGGCCATTTACCCCGGTCTGCTGCGCAACACGGTCGGCTTTGCAATGCGTGAAGCGCTGCAAAACCTGCAACGCGACGGCCACACCGAAGCCTCTTGCAGCCGCATGTTCAGCTTTCAGGAATACAGCGAAACGATGGGCTTGGCTGAAGTCGAGGCTTGGGAGCGACGATTTTCGCAGGTCTGACCAGCGCAGGGTGTCAGTCGGTGGCGAGTGTTCGAGCCGCCTGCAACACATCCCGTGTCTTGATGGCTTCGCGGCGAGCGGCCTCGGCAAAGTCTTCACCCGACGAAGCGTACAAAATCGCCCGCGATGAATTGACGATGATGGGCGCCCCGGCTTTGTAGCCGGCGCGCACGGTGGCCACGGCGTCACCGCCTTGGGCGCCGACGCCGGGAATCAGCAGCGGCAACGTCGGGGCGACTTGGCGAACGCGTTCGATTTCGGCCGGGTAGGTGGCGCCGACCACCAGCCCGAGTTGGCCGTTGAGGTTCCACGGGCCTTGGGCCAGACGCGCCACGTGTTCGTACAACAGCGGTTGGCCTTCAACCGAAGCGAGGCGTTGATTTTGCAGGTCGTCACCACCGGGATTCGAGGTGCGGCACAGCAAAAAAGCGCCTTTGCCGGCGTACTTCAAATACGGCACGATCGAGTCAAACCCCATGAACGGCGACAGCGTGACAGCGTCAGCGCCGTAGCGCTCGAAAGCCTCAATGGCGTATTGCTGCGCGGTGCTGCCGATGTCGCCGCGCTTGGCGTCCAAAATGATCGGTACTTGCGGCGCCATGCGGCGCATGTGTTCCATCAGGCGTTCGAGCTGACCTTCGGCGCGGTGGGCGGCAAAGTAGGCAATTTGCGGCTTGAAGGAGACCACCAGATCGGCCGTGGCATCGACGATGGCGGCGCAAAAATCGTAGATCTTGTTGGCATCGCCCTTGAGCTTGCCGGGAAAGCGGGTGGGTTCCGGGTCCAGCCCCACGCAAAGCATGGATTGGTTCTGGCGTCCGGCGGCATCAAGCATGTCGAGAAATATCATGCGGGTATTGTAAGAAGGGCCTGCACGGCATCGGCGTTACGATCAGCCCTTTTGCGCACTTAACGCGTCCGGCCCATGCAACTGACCCAACGGCAACTCATTCTTCTCGTCTTGTTGACGCTGGCTTGGGGCTTCAACTGGCCCATCATGAAGTTGGGCGTGACGTACTTTCCGCCGCTGACCTTTCGCGCTATCTCCATGTGGTTGGGATTGCCAGTGTTGGCGCTGGCAATGGTTTGGCTCAAGGTGCCGCTTTACATTCCACGCGAGCGTTATCGCGAGCTCTTGTGGCTGGCCGCTGTCAATATGTTCGTCTGGCATGTGCTGATCATCTTGGCCGTGCAAAGCCTGAGCAGCGGGCGAGCGGCGATTCTGGGCTACACCATGCCGATTTTTTCAGCTTTGATCGGCGCCTGGTTTTTTGGCAATCGGCTGCGGGCACGCAACTGGATCGGCGTGGCTGCGGCTGGGTTCGGTGTGTCTTTGTTGCTTTGGCATGAATTGACCAATTTATCGGGCCGACCACTGGCGGTCCTGCTGGCTTTGACGGCGGCCTTCACGTGGGCGCTGGGCACGCAGCATTTGCGCAAAACAACCCTGCCCGCTGCCGCGTTGACGATTTCATTTTGGATGACCGCGTTGACGGCGTTGGTCATGACCGGCCTCAGTGTGACGTTTGAATCACCGCAATGGAAAGCGCCCTCCACGCTGGTCTGGCTGACGATTCTCTACAACGCCGTGCTGATATTCGGATTTGCGCATGCTGCGTGGACTTTTTTGGTACGCAGCCTACCGCCAGTCGCCTCCACGCTGAGTGTGATGATGATTCCGATTTTGGGCGTCTTTGCGGGAGCCATTGGCTTGGGCGAAGTCCTGCATTGGCAGGACTGGGCCGCTGTGCTACTGATGGTGGTGGCGATCGGGTCGGTGCTGGTACCGGGTCGACACAAGGCGGACTAATCCGCTGACCCCACCTGTTGCGCGATGTGTTGCGCCCGGCACAGATCGTCCCAAGCCTTGGCCTTGTCGGGCAGGCTGCGCAGCAGATAGGCCGCGTCGTAGGTGACCACCGCTGCAATGCCGGCGAGCTGATGCACATGTCCGCGCAGCTTGCCCAGTGGCTCGGTCGACTGCAGCAGCGCTTGCGCCGCCAGCCGTCCCATGATGAGGATGACGTCAGGCTTTTCGGTTTTGAGCAGTTCGGTCAGAGGCGCTTCCAGCGGCGCTGCAGTTGCCGCATCGCCGCGACGAGACAGCTGGGCACAGACCGCGCTGGCGCTGTGTTGCAGTCCGGCTGCGCGCAGCATGTTGTCGAGGAGTTTGCCGGCTTCGCCTGCCAGCGGATCAGCCTCGGTGGGAGCCGGTGGCGCTTCGATCAGCAGCAGCCAGCGGGCGGTCGCGCCAGGGACGGCTGGTTGACCGTTGTCAGCGGCTGGCTTGGTATACAGCGCACGCGCTTCGCCGAGCGTCCAAGCGCTGTTGCTGGTGGTCGCATTGGCTGCGTTGGATGGTGCAGCCGACGCAACTGTTGCAGACGCTGCTTCAACAGGCGATCGACGCGCAGGCGGGGCGTTGAATGCGGATGACGGCGCAACCGGTGCTTCAGCTGCAGGCAAGGCTGCTGGCGTCGGCGTTGAAGCAATGACTGTAGGTGCTGCTGTCGGCTGCGGTTGCCACAGTCGGATGCCCATTTCGCGCAGCATCGCACGCTGGCGTTTGTCGAGGTCTAAGCTCATGTTGGGGCTTTCACAATGCCAGACTCATGACGATCGCGTCTTCGCGTTTGAAAGCGCTCAGCGGGTAATAGTTGCGGCGCGTGCCAACATGGCGAAAACCGCAGTGTTCGTAGATATGCCGTGCCCGCGTGTTGCTGATGCGCACCTCTAGCCACAGCCATTCTGCGCCCTGCCCGCGGGACCACAAGCACAGCGCGTCCAGCAGCAGCCGGGCAAAGCCCTGGCCCTGGTACATCGGCGCCACCGCGATGTTGAGCAGGTGCACCTCGTCAACCCCTTTCATGCCGACAAAATAGCCGATCAGCTCGGGCTCGGTGCCGTCCGCCGTGTCTGCGACCAGCATCTGACACGGGTAACCGGCCGTCATCGAATCCGCAAAATTGCCGGACAGCCAAGGGTGGGGATAGACGCTTTTTTCGAGGCGTGCAACCTGCTCCAGCCATGGCGTGGTCATGGCTTCGAGCCGGACTTCTCTGGGTTTGAGGACGGCGTTCATGACGGGTTGACGTGTTCAAGCAGGGCCCGGCGTTTCACCTCGGCGCGTTCGTCGGTGGTCAGCGCCACTTTGTCGCGGATGTACAGCGGCAGCGCTTGTGACGCTTCGAGTGCGGCGCCCGCGACCAGCATGGCCGGGGCCAGTCGCAGCATCGCCGCAGCGCTCGGCAGAGTGGTCAAACGGGGGCAGCCATCTGGCAGCGCAAGCAGTCGCGCGGCATAGACCTCAAAGACGTTGCCGGCCAGCCCATGATTAGCTTCGCATTCTGAGCCCTGCACAGCTTGCAGCGCGGTGCTCAATTGCAACGCCTCGGGCCGAACCAACACGCAAGGTGCCAGCGCGTGGCAAGTGCCGTCGATCAAGCGAAAGGGCTGCACATACATTTCGTCCATGCGGGCGTCCAGCAGCGCGGTGATGGTCTGCGGGACCGTGTGGCTATGCGCCCATTGAAAACGCGCTTCTTCCGCCAGCGCCAGCAGCGAGTCCACCGGCAACACTGGCACACCAGCGCCTAATGCAAGCCCCTGAGCCACCGCGCAGGCTGTGCGCAAGCCGGTGAAAGAGCCGGGGCCACGGCCAAAGGCAATCGCATCGAGTTGGTCGAGCCTGAGACCGGCATCGGCCAACAGTTGCAAGATGGCGGGAATCAAGGAGGTCGACGACAGCGGCCCACCTGCGCCCGCGTGCAGCCACTGCTGCGCGCCGTCGCTGACGCCGATCGACATGCGGTCGGTGCTGGTGTCAAAGGCGAGAAAGCGGCCGTTGGCGGGGGTCAAGGCATTGCTGGAAACGGTCGTGGACATGGCCTGATTATCCGGGCAAGTCAGGGCGCTACGTTGGCAACCCCAAGGCCTGGCCGTGATAATTCCCCGATGGCTTTTCCAGCATCGACTCAAACATCCACTCAGGCACCCTTGCCGCAACGCCGTCCTTCACCGCGTCAGCCACGTCAGTTGCTGGCGGCGTTGGGGGCGCTGGCCGCTGCGGCCGCGCTGTGGCTGGCTGGCCCAGCGGCCTTGGCCGCAGAGCCGCGGCTGCCCAAGGCTGTGGCTCAAGCCTTGGCGCGGGCGCAGGTGCCAGCCAATGCGGTGAGCTTGTTGGTGGTTGACGCCAACGGCCAACGCCCGCCGCGCCTGAGCCATCGCGCCGGCGAAGCCATGAACCCGGCCTCGGTCATGAAGTTGGTCACCACCTACGTTGCGCTGGATGTGCTGGGCCCCGACTTTCTCTGGAAAACCAATGTCACGATGGATGGCCGGATTCAGAACGGTTTGCTCGACGGCAACATGCTGGTGCGCGGCGGCGGTGACCCGAAGCTGGTGGTGGAGCGGCTGCAGGCGCTGCTGATGCAAGTGCAAGCCAGCGGCGTGCGGGCGATTCACGGTGACATCGTGCTGGACCGCAGCGCCTTCAGTGAAGCCACGGCCAACGCGGCGGAGTTCGACGGCGAGCCGCTGCGCCCCTACAACACGCAGCCCGACGCTTTGCTGATCAATTTCAAAACGTTGGTGATGACCTTCACGCCCGACTCGGCATCGGGTCGGGCGCGGGTACGCAGCGAGCCGCCGCTGGCGGGCGTTCAAGTGGACGACAGCGCGCCACTGTTGCCGTCTGCGCCCTGCGGCGACTGGCGCACCGACTTGCGAGCCAGCGTGGGCAGCCCAAGCCGCGTGCAGTTTTTGGGCAGCTATGCCAGCGCCTGCGGTGAACGCGTCTGGCCCAGCGCCTATGTGGATCCATCGAGTTTTGCCGCCCGCGCCATCGAAGGCTCGTGGCGACTGCTCGGCGGCCTGCTGACCGGCCAAGTGCGCGACGCCACCGTGTCTGAGTTGGCGATGTTGCGCAGCCGCGGTACGCTGTCGGGCAACACCTCGCCGCTGCGCCTGGAGTCGCCCTCGTTGCCCTTGCTCGACATCGTCCGCGACGTCAATAAATTCTCCAACAACGTGATGGCGCAGCATCTGTTGTTGAGTCTCGGCCTGCACGCAAAACTCGGCCAACCGCAGGCGGGTACGTTTGAGGCTGGCCGCGCCGCTGCGCAAGCCTGGTGGCTGCAAACCTTGCCCGCCAGCGCGCCGCCGGTGCTCGACAACGGCTCGGGTCTGAGTCGCAGCGGTCGCATCACTGCCCGCAGTTTGGCGGCCATGTTGCAGCACGCCGCCATGAGTCCGTTGGCCGAGGCGCTGGCCGACTCCTTGCCGCTGGTCGGTGTCGACGGCAGCATGCGCGAACGCGCCAAAGCCGCCACCGGCCGCGCGCACATCAAAACCGGTTCTTTGCGCGATGTCAGCGCCGTCGCCGGTTATGCCCAAGGCGCCAGCGGCCGCCGCTACATCGTCATCGGCATCGTCAACCACCCGAACGCCAGCGCAGCGCGGCCGGCGCTGAACAGCTTGATCGAATGGGCTGCGCAAGACCGGCCGTGAGGTTAATCACCGGCCGGCGTGTGCGCTCAGATGGCGCCGCCTAAACTGGCGTCATGATTCCTTTCTCAGTGCTCGACCTCGCCCCTATCGCTCAAGGCAGTGACGCTGCCGAGTCCTACCGCAACACCTTGAGCTTGGCGCAGCACGCCGAGCGCTGGGGTTACCAGCGTTACTGGCTGGCCGAACACCACGGCATGCCGGGCATTTCTAGCGCTGCCACCTCGGTGCTGATCGCGCATGTGGCCGGCGGCACCAAGAGCATTCGCGTGGGCGCTGGCGGCATCATGCTGCCGAACCATTCGCCGCTGGTGATTGCCGAACAGTTCGGCACGCTGGAGTCGCTGTTTCCAGGCCGCATTGACCTCGGTTTGGGTCGTGCGCCGGGGTCTGACCAGATCACGGCGCGGGCTTTGCGTCGCAACCTGTCGTCGGATTCAGACGCGTTTCCGCAAGACGTGATGGAGCTGATGGATTACTTCTCGGACTCGCCGCGTCAGCCCGTGCGCGCGGTGCCCGGCACCGGTCTGCACGTGCCGATGTGGATCTTGGGGTCGAGCTTGTTTGGCGCGCAGTTGGCGGCTGCCTTGGGTTTGCCCTTTGCGTTTGCCTCGCATTTCGCGCCCGCGCAAATGATGCAAGCGATTGAAATTTACCGCGCGCGCTTTCAGCCGTCAGCGCGGCTGGCCAAACCGTACGTGATGCTCGGCTTCAATGTGTTTGCCGCCGACACCGACGCAGAAGCCGCCTTTTGCGCGACCTCGCAGCACCAAGCGTTTGTCAACTTACGCAGCGGCAGGCCCGCTCAATTACCACCGCCCAAGGCTGACTTTCTGCAAAGCATCGGGCCGCAAGAACACGCTTTATTGGACTCCGTGCGGCAGAGCTACGCCATCGGTTCGATCGACAC
>JASDRC010000023.1:159936-161299 GCA_041442125.1 Polaromonas sp.
GCTTGCAATTCAGTCTTGTCCATCAAACGCACCTTGGCGTTGGGCGCGTAGTGCGAGTCCAGCGTGCCCGAAGCGCGCGGCGCATTGGCGGCCAGCGCTGCGTTGTCGAGCACCGGCTCAGCGCAAGCGGCTTCGAGTTGCGCGCGCGTCAGCACGCCGGGGCGCAGCAACACCGGCTGGCCGCGGGTGCAGTCGACGATGGTCGATTCGATGCCGACGTCGCACGGCCCGCCGTCGAGCACGAATAAGGCGTCACCGAGTTCATCGGCCACATGCGCTGCCGTGGTCGGGCTGACGCGGCCAAAACGATTGGCGCTGGGCGCGGCGACGCCGCTGCGGCAGGCATTCAGCAGCGCTTGCGCCACTGGATGGGACGGGCAACGCAGGCCAATTGAGTCTTGGCCACCGGCTGCTGCCGTGGCGACGCCCGGCTTGCGCGGCAAGATGAGGGTCAGCGGACCGGGCCAAAAAGCGGCGATCAAGCGGGCGGCAAAGGGCGGCACGCTGCTGGCGTAGTCGAGCACTTGCTGCGCTTCAGCGATGTGCACGATCAGCGGATGATTCGGTGGCCGGCCCTTGGCGGCAAAGATGAGCGCCACCGCTGCGTCGTTAGAGGCGTCAGCGGCCAAGCCGTAGACGGTTTCAGTTGGCAAGCCGATCAACGCGCCGCTGCGAATCAGGCGCGCGGCGTGTTGGATGGCGACGGGGTCGGTGCCCGAGTGGATCATTCAGCGCCTTTCAAGGCCGGGCAAGCCCAGCAGCGCGGCCACTTGGCGCGCCGTGGCTTGCACGTCGGCCACGCTGGCGCCGGTGATGTTCAGGTGGCCCATCTTGCGGCCCGGGCGGGCTTGCGTCTTGCCGTACAAATGCACATGCGTGCCGGGCAAAGCCAGCACCGCCAGCCAGTCGGGCGAACGCTCTTGACCTTGCGCGTCAAGCCAACTGTCGCCGAGCAAGTTCAGCATGATGGAGGGCGAATGCTGGCGCGGTGTCGGCAGCGGCAAACCGGTCAGCGCATGGACTTGCAAATCAAATTGCGAGCTGTCGCAAGCATCCATTGTGTAGTGGCCACTGTTGTGCGGACGCGGCGCCATTTCATTGACGACCAGCGTGTCTTCAGCGGCGTTGCCCGAGGCGCTGGCCAGCACAAAAAATTCCACGCACAACACGCCGACGTAGCCGATCTGCGCAGCAATGGCTTCGGTGGCGGCGCGTGCGCGCGCCGACAAGGCAGCCGGCAGGCAACCGTCATAAGCGTGCGTCACCGCCAAAATGCCGTCGACATGCACATTGCGCTGCGGTGCAAAACTGACGATCTCGCCGTTCCAGCCGCGCGCCACGATCACCGACAGTTCGGCTTTCA
>JASDRC010000023.1:161399-170977 GCA_041442125.1 Polaromonas sp.
GCCGGCACGTTTTCAAATTCGGTGGTGATCGCTGCGCTGACGGTTGCTAATTGCGTCAAGCCTGCTGTATCGTCGTAGGCGGCGTGAATGTGGTGATGGCTGACGTGGCCGGCCGGGCTGTCTGCAGCCGGGTCGAGCACGGCGGTGAAGTAGCCGAGGCGCTGGGCGGCATGCACAAACATGCGGCCGAGCTGGCCGCCGCCCATCACGCCGAGCGTGGCGCCAGGAAGAATGGGTGTCATAGCGGTGGCAAGGTCATGGCTTCGGCCGCCGCCGTTTGCGCGACCCGAAAAGCCTGCAACTGAGCGGCCAACGCAGGGTCCTGCAAGGCCAACATGGCGACCGCAAAGAGGGCCGCATTGGCCGCGCCAGCGTGGCCAATCGCAAAGGTCGCGACCGGAATGCCTTTCGGCATTTGGACGATGCTGTGCAGCGAGTCAATGCCGTGCAAATGCTTGCTGGCGACCGGCACGCCGAGCACCGGCACGGTGGTTTTGGCCGCCAACATGCCGGGCAGATGCGCCGCACCGCCGGCACCAGCAATGATGGCTTGCAGACCGCGACCAAGGGCGGTTTCAGCGTAGGCAAACAAGGCGTCGGGCATGCGGTGCGCGGACACCACGCGGGCTTCGTAGGCGATGCCGAACTGCTGCAAGATTTGCACCGCGTGCTGCATCGTGTCCCAGTCGCTGTTGGAACCCATCACCACGCCGACTGTGACGGCGGCGGTGTGGGCTGGGGACGTGGGGCTGGCGGTCGGTGGTGTGGTTGTCATAGGGTGTCGCTAAACTGCGGACCGACGATTTTAAGCGTTGCGGCATGGATGCCCGCCAGCATGCTATCGTTTTGACTTCCTTTTTAACTGCCTCTAACGCCCTCAGCGCATTTCAAGCGCCCCCAAACATGATTGATGTCACGCTCGCGAACTTTGAACAAGAAGTCATTCAGGCTTCCATGACCATCCCGGTGTTGGTTGACTTTTGGGCGCCTTGGTGCGGCCCGTGCAAATCACTCGGCCCGATTCTTGAAAAAGTCGAGACCGCTTACGAAGGCCGCTTCAAGCTGGTAAAGATCGATTCCGACCAAGAGCAGCAAATCGGCGCGGCCTTCGGCATCAAAAGCATTCCGACCTGCATTTTGCTGATGAACGGCCAGCCGGTTGACGGTTTCACGGGCGCTCAGACCGAAGGCAAGATCAAAGAATTCCTCGATAAACACCTGCCTGCCGACAACGGCCCGGCGGCGCTGTCAGAGGCCGAACAAGCGCAAGCCATGATGGAGAGCGGTGACCTGCAAAGCGCGCAAGACACGCTGGCTGAAGCGCTGGCCGTCAACCCGGCCAACGACGAAGCGCGCTTTGACTATGTCAAGTTGTTGATCCGCACCGGGCAATTGGCCGCCGCCAAAAGCGCGCTGGCACCTGCCTTGGTACAAATCCCGATGCAGCTGCGCTTTGAGGCGCTGAAGCACTGGCTGCTGGCGCTGGAGTTCGTCAGCACCGACCCGCGCGGTCAGTGGGGCTTGCCGCAGTTCGACGCGCTGGTTGCGCAAAACAAACGCGATTTTGAGACGCGCCTAGCGAAAGCCCAGTTGCTCATGAGCCAAGGCGCATGGGTTGCCGCAATGGACGAGTTGCTGGAAATCATCATGCGCGACAAGACCTGGAACGAGCAAACGCCGCGCAAAACCTTCGTCGCTATTTTGGAGCTGCTGACACCGCCCAAACCCAAGCCGGCCCAAGACGCGTCCGGCAAGACCGCCGCTGGCATCGAGATCCTCGGCAAAGTGGTGGTCGAAGAAGACCCGCAGCTGGCGCTGGTGTCCGCTTACCGCCGCAAACTGAGCATGATGCTCAACTGAAAACTGGACTCAGACGGCCCCGGCAGCAGCCGGGGCTGGCAACACATCAGGCCAATCAATCCTCCGCGTCTGCAGGCTTCGCACCTGAAAACCAAGACATGTAGAGCGCCGGCAAGACCACCAGCGTCAGCAACGTGGCGGTGATCAACCCGCCGATGATGACGATGGCCAGCGGCCGCTGCGTCTCGGAACCAATGTCGTGCGACAAGGCCATCGGCAGCAAACCCAACGCCGCCAACATGGCCGTCATCAGCACCGTGCGCAGTCGCTGCATGGAACCAAGTTTGACCGCGTCCAGCACGCTGTGGCCGGCTTCTTGCAACTGCTGAAAAACCGACAACATCACCACACCGTTGAGCACCGCCTGCCCTGACAGCGCGATGAAGCCAATCGCCGCCGAGACTGAGAGCGGGATGGAGAAAATCCACAGCGCCACAAAGCCACCAATCAGCGCCAAGGGCACGTTGATTAGAATCAGCGCCGCCATCTTGAAGGACTTGAAGGCGTCGAACAGCAGCACGAAGATCAGCAGCAGCGAGATCGGCACCACCACTGAGAGCCGCTGCATAGCGCGCTCTTGATTTTCAAACTCACCCGACCAACCGACGGTGTAACCGGGCGGCATCTTGACGTTGTCAGCCACGCGAGTTTGCATGTCTTTCACCACCGAGCCCATGTCGCGGCCTTTGATGAAAATACCGATCGCCATGGTGCGCCTGCCGGCTTCGCGGGCGATGTTCATGGCGCCGTTGGTTTCGCGAATGGTGGCCACGCTGCTCAGCTGCGCATAACCACCATCGGGCGTGGGAATCAGCGTTTGCGGCAGGCTGGCAATCGCACGTTTGCTTTCTGGCAGGCGCACCGCCACCGCAAATTTACGCTCGCCTTCCCACAGCTGCGTGGCCGCTTTGCCGCCCAGCGCTGCTTCCACCACATCTTGAATGTCCTGCACGTTCAGGCCGAGCCGTGCGGCGCGGTCACGGTCGATGTCGATCACCAGTTGCGGCAGGTCACCGAGACGATCAATCTCGCCGCGTTGCACCCCTTGGACTTGTTTGATTTCACGTTGAATGGCTTCGGCCACGCGGCGCAATTCACCCAGGTCTTCGCCGGACACCTTGACGACGATCTGGCCCTTGATTTGAGATATGGATTCCAGCACGTTGTCGCGAATCGGTTGCGAGAACGCTGGATCAATGCCGGGAATCGCCCGCAGCTTGCTGTCCATCTCGTCGATCAGCTGGTCGCGGGTCAGGCCCTTGCGCCATTCTTCCTGCGGCTTCACGTCGATGAAAATCTCCGCCATGCTGAGGGTTTTGGGGTCGGTGCCGTCTTCGGGTTGGCCAGCCTTGGACACGGCGGTGCGCACTTCGGGCACGCTGTTCAGGGCATTGCGCGCCAACAGCAATATTTTGGACGCCTCGACGCTGGAGACGCTGGACGGCATGTCGAAATTGGCCCAGAAGGTGCCTTCGTTGAGCTCGGGCAAAAATTCAGACCCGAGCCGCGATGCCGCGCCCATGGCCAGCGCAAACACCGTCAGCGCAATCACCACCACGGTGCGACGGCGCTCCAGCGCCCACAGCAGCACGGGTTCATAAATGCGTTTGCTGCTGGCCACGACGCGGTTGTCACCGTGCGGAATTTTTTTGCGCAGCATCCAAAAAGCCAGCAAGGGCACCAGCGTCAGCGAGAAAATCAGCGCGCCGATCAGGGCCGTGGTGACGCTCAGCGCCATCGGCTGAAAGATGCGGCCTTCATGGCGTTGCAGCGCAAAAATCGGAATGTGCGCAGCAATGATGATCAGCATCGAGAACAGCGTTGGCCGGCCGACTTCGTTGGCCGCGTCAATGATGACGCTGCGCCGCTCGGCTTTGCTCATGCCTTCTTGTCGCTCCGACAAGCGGTGCATGATGTTTTCAATCACGATCACCGCGCCGTCGACGATGATGCCGAAATCCATCGCGCCCAGGCTCAACAAATTAGCCGGCACGCCCATGATTTTCAGGCCGAGAAAGGTCGACAGCAGGGCCAGTGGAATGATCACCACCACCGCCAGACTGGCGCGAACGTTGGACAGAAACAAATACAACACCAGCGCCACCAGCAGCGCGCCTTCGACCAGATTTTTAAACACCGTGGTCAGTGTTTTGCTCATCAGCCAAGTGCGGTCGTAGTAGGGCAAGATCTGCACGCCTTTCGGCAAACCGCGGGCGTTGAGTTCGGCGATCTTGTCTTTGACACCCTTCAGCACGACGCTCGGGTTTTCACCTTTGCGCATGATCACGATGCCGGTGACGATGTCGTCGTCCTTGTCTTGGCCGACGATGCCGAGCCGCGGCACAGCGCCAATCTTGACGTCGGCGATGTCGCGAATCAGGATCGGCGTGGTGCCGCGCGCCGCCACAACGATGCGGCCGATGTCGTCGGGTGACTGCAGCAAGCCAATGCCGCGAATGGCAAATTGCTGCTGACCTTGGGCGACATAACTGCCGCCGGCATTCGCATTGCCACGGCCCAATGCGTCCAGTAAGTTCTGAAAAGTGAGCTTATAGGCGCGCAGTTTTTCAAGGTCTGGTTGGACTTCATACTGCTTGATAAAACCGCCCATACCGACAACGTCGGCGACGCCCGGCACTTGGCGCAGGGCGCGTTCAATTACCCAGTCTTGCTGCGTGCGCAGGTCGGTGGTGTTCAGACCGTCGCCTTTGACCCGGTAGCGCATGACTTCACCGACCGGCGTGGCATTCGGCATCACATTGACTTGCGCGCCTGGCGGCACGTCAATCGTGTTCAGTCGCTCGTTGACTTGTTGGCGCGCGATGTTGACGTTGGCTGCGTCGTCATAGGTGACGACGGTGAAAGACAGGCCGAACTGGGTGTGCGAGAAAACACGGATCGAGTTTGGCAGACCTGACAGCGCGATTTCAATCGGTAGCGTGACTTGTTTTTCAACTTCTTCGGCGGCGCGGCCGGGGTACAGCGCAATCACCGTGACCTGGGTGTCGGTGACGTCAGGGAACGCTTCGACTGACAAATTTTTGAAGGCGAAAACGCCAGCCATCACAAACAGCAGTGTGCCCAAAATAATGAACAACGGCTGGTGCAGCGCGTAATGAATCAGGCGTTTCATGGTTTGGCCTGACCCGTTGCCGCTGCCGTTGCCGTAGCGGCTGCCGCTGCTGTCGAGGCTTTGCGCTCTGCATTGACCAGCGGCTGCGCTTCGTTCTTGGCATTGCGGAACTCGCGCGCCAACAACAGCATGTTGTCGCTGACGACTAGCTCCCCTGCCGCGATGCCGCTGGAGACGACGGACCCGTGCGGACCTTGGTAGCTCAGCTGCACCTCGCGCGCTTCAAACACGCCGGGCTGGACTTGCACCAGCACCGTGTTTTTGGCGCCTTGCAGAGCGACAGAACGGGAGGGCACCAGCACGCCGGGGCCGATGTTGCGTTGAATCCGTGCGGTCGCCAGCATCTCGGCCTTGAGCAAACGCGCCGGGTTCGCCACCAGACCGCGGACCTTGATGCTGCGGGTGATCGGGTCGATGTAGTCGGCGGCTGCAGTGACGCGGCCTTCAAATTTTTGACCCGGCAACGTCGGCACGATCAGCTCGAACGGGGCACCGGGCCGCAGCGTAGCGACCTCGGATTCACGCGCGTCAATTTGCACCCACAGCGTGGTCGGGTCGGTCACCACAAAGAGCGGCGGCACACCGACGCCAGACTGGTCGGGCCGAACTTCTTGGCCCGGGTTCAGGTTGCGCTCAACCACCACGCCTTTGATGCTGGCGCTGAGGGCCAGCGCTTGGTTGACGCTGCCGGCTTCGTGGCCGCCATACATCCGCGTGCGGGCGTCGGCGCGCTGCACTTCGGCCAGCGCACGTGAGGCATCGGCCTCGGCTTGGTCGAGGTCTTTGCGCGGCACGATGCCGGCGTCAAACAGCTCGCGCTGGCGTTGCAAGGCGTTGCCGCTCAAGCGGGCATCGGCGCGCGCTTTCGCGGTGTCGGCCTGGGCCATGCCGAAGTCGGGCGAGGCCAGTTGCGCCAGCACTGAACCGGCGTTCACGGCCTGCCCGACGTCGGCTTGTATCGCGCTGACGCGGCCAGCAAAAGCCGGATAAATGCGTTGCGTGCGCTCCTCGTTCCAAACCATGCGCGCCGGCAGGTCGACCGTGATGGCTTGCGCCGTCGTCGCGCTGACCAGACTGATCAAAGCCAGTTGGGGGTGGTTGGGCGCAAAGCGCAGTTGCTCACCTTGCAGGATCGGCGGCGGGGCTTTGGCTGGCGGCTCTACGGCCTCTTGGCAACCGGCCAAGACGAGCAGGCTCAAGAGAATCGGCAGGGCGCTGAGTGGTTTCACGGCGGGGTGTTGCATCAAGGTCAATCAGAAAAGGCTTAAAAATTCAGAGAGCGGGAGCTGCGCTGCGCAGTTGCCAAGCGGCCAAGCTGCGGGCGTGGTCGGCGCGGCTGCTGACGTCTTCCAGCAGGGCGGCGCGCAAGGTGCGGCGTGCGTCCAGCAGGTCGGTCAGCGACATGGCGCCCTTGCTGTAAGCCAGCTCGGCCATGCTGGCGACTTGGCGGGCCCGTGGCACGATGGCGTTTTGGTAAGTCAGGGCGCGCTCCGACGAAGCCCGCAAGTCTTGCTGCAGACGGTGGTTGTCGTGCGCCGCCGACAAGCGTGTTTTGTCGAGCAGGTCTTGCGCTTGCGCCAACTGCGCGGTGGCGCGGCCTAACTCACCTTGGTAGGCGTAGTTGCCGAACAGACCGGCCAGCGGCATTTGCACCCGAAATTCCAGCATCCGATTCGAGGTGCCCGGGTAATGGTCGAAAGAGGTGCCAAGCGTGAGGTCGTTCTTGCGCAAAGCTTCAGCGCCTTCCAGCACGGCTTGCGCCGCTCCAGCGCGTTGCACCGCAGCGCGCACATCGGGTCTGGCGTCGACTGGCGGCTCCGGCAGCGGCTCCAACAACAGGGCCGGCGCCGGCCACTCGGCTTGGGCTGCCAGCGCGCCGGTCAACTGCGTCACTTGCTTGAGCATCAGTTCGGCGCGGGCGCGTTCGGCTTGCGCAGCCAACAGGTCGGCCTTGGCGCGTTGGGCTTCGATGTCGCTGCGGGCAGCGTCTTGCTGTGACACATCGCCGGCGCCTAGTCGGCGCTGTGCAGTGCGCGCTAACTCACCGGCGCTGAACGCAATCGCTTGCACTTGCGTGATGCGCTCCTGTGCGGCCAGCAAATCGTAATAAGCGCTGGCGGTGACCAGCTGCTGTTGAATCAAGGCTTCGTCGAGATCGGCTTGAGCGGCTTGGGCGGCGCGCTGCGCGCTGCGGGTGCGCAGTTCGCGTTTGTTGCCGCGCTCGAAAATCCAGTCGAAGCCGATCGATTTGTCGATGCGCTTGTCGCGCAAGGCGTTGCCGGGGCCAACGCCATTTTGCAGATCAATGGATGCGGTTTTGGCCGTCAAGGTCGGCGTCGGCGCACGGTCAGCGCTCAGCACATCGGCGCGCGCGGCGTCAAAAGTGCGTTGTGTCAGTGACACGTCGAGGTTGTTGCGGGCGGCCAGCAGGGCTTGTTCCAGCGTGACCGCAATCTGCGGCGCGTTAGGTGCGTCAGGCGCTGCAGGGGCTTGCGCCCAGGCGGGCAGGGTCAGCGCCAAGCTTGTGCAAAAAAACCAGTGTTGTATGCTCATACGCTGTTTATCTCACTGGCCTACTGACCGCTTCCTGACCGGAACCGTTGGTACAAATACGTAGCCACAAGCCTGACCCTGCCCAGATGCGAATACTGTTGATCGAAGACGACGCTGTCCTGCGGTCGCTGATGTTGCGCAGCCTGCGTGAGGCCGGCCATCGGGTTGATGAAGCCAGCTCCATTGAAGAGGCGAATCATTGGTGGCGCGTGCAGCCTTTTGACGCCGTGCTGCTGGACTTGAATTTGCCCTTGACCCGCCACGAACGCAGCGGCTTGGGCAATGGCTTGTCGGTGCTGCGCGAGGCCCGCGCGCGTGGCGACCGCACGCCGGTGCTGGTGTTGACCGCCCGTGACCGCACCGAAGAACGCATTGCAGGGCTGGACGCCGGCGCTGATGACTATCTGGGCAAACCCTTTGATCTGGCCGAAGTCGAAGCCCGGCTGCGCGCCTTGGTGCGGCGTGCACAAGGCGCTGATGACCGCGTTCAGCTGGGCCAGTTGGTGCTGGACCGCAAGGCCAGACGCTTCTTGCTGTCTGGCGAAACCTGGGACTTGCCAGCGCGTGAATTCGAAGTTCTGTGGGAGCTGTTGACGCCGCCCGGCCGCGTCGTCAGCAAGCGGCAGCTGGCCGACAAACTGTCGGAGGCCGATACTGCTTTGGGCGACAACGCGTTGGAGGCGTTCATCTCCCGGCTGCGTAAAAAACTAACGGGTTCCGGCGTCGGCATTCGTACTCTGCGCGGTTTGGGTTACGTGCTGGAAGAGTCGGCATGAGTCGGCCTCGGCCGTCGCTGCGGACTCGGCTGGCGCAGCACGTGCTGGTGCCGCTGGTCATCACTTGGGCGGCTGGCACGGCGGTGACGTTGGCGCTGGCCAGTCACTTCACCGGCCAAGCGTTTGACCGCGCTTTGTTGGACGACGCCTATGCCTTGGCGGCGCACGTGACGCTGGGGCCGCTCGGCAAGCCTGGTTTGGATCTGTCGATTGACGACATGGACACTTTGCTGTTTGACCAAAGTGAGTCCATTTTTTTTGCGGTCTATGGCGACGAAGGCCAGTTCGTTGGCGGTCATGCGGGATTGCGTCCGCCGGCCTTGCCAGTCGGTGTGATTTCGCAGTTTTCAAACATGGTTTATCAAGGCCGTGAAATGCGCAGTGTCAGCTTGCGCCGAACGGAGCCGGTGCAGGTCGAGATTGTCATGGCGCAAACCTCGGCCACGCGGAACCGCTTGTTGCAGCGCATGTTGACCTACTCGGCGATACCGCAGGCCTTGCTGTTGATTTTTTTGGCTTGGTGGTTGCGCCGCAGCATCGGCCGCGACTTGGGTCCGTTGGCGACCTTGCAGCAGGCGCTGGGCCGGCGTGACGCCAGCGACCTTGGGCCGGTGCCGGATGACGCGACCACCGACGGCAACTCCCGCGATGTAGACAACCTGCGCTTGGCGCTCAACTCCTTGCTGCTGCGACTGAGCCGGAGCATTGATGCGCAACGCGAATTTGCCGGCAACGTGGCGCACGAGTTGCGCACGCCGCTGGCCGGCATTCGGGCGCAGGCCAGTTACGCGCTGGCGCAACAAACGCCAACGGTTTGGCATGAGCAACTGCTGGGAATTGCCGAAGGTGAGCAGCGTGCCAGTCATCTGGTCGAGCAATTGCTCGCCTTGGCGCGTGCCGATGAAGGCCGCGCCGCCTTGCAGTTGCAACCCTTGCCGCTCGATGAATTGGTGCGCGACGTGGTGTTGCGCTTCATGCCCAAGGCCGACTCGGTAGGGGTAGATTTAGGCGCCGAAGGTCTTGAGCAGCCGACGACCGTGGTCGCAGATGTGGCGTTGGTGGAAGGCATTTTGGGCAATTTGCTGGACAACGCGCTGCGCTATGCCGCTGGCCCTGATGCTCGCGTCACTGTCAGCGTGTGGGTGGAGGGCGCGCAAACCGTGCTGCGGGTGGTCGACAACGGTCCCGGCATGAGCCCGCAAGATCTGTTGTTCTGGGACGAGCGCTGGGCGCTTGGTGAAGCCGGGCAGCGCTTG
>JASDRC010000023.1:171077-196487 GCA_041442125.1 Polaromonas sp.
AGATCTGTTGTTCTGGGACGAGCGCTGGGCGCTTGGTGAAGCCGGGCAGCGCTTGGGTCAAGGCGTTGGTTTGGGTTTGTCGATTGTGCGGCGTTACGCCGAACTGCTGGGCGCCGACTTCAGCTTGGCGCCGGGCGCAGACGGCCGTGGTCTTTGCGCCAGCTTGCGCTTTGCTACTTAACCCGTCAAACGGGCCAAGGCTTCTTCGTATTTGGCGGCGGTCTTCAGCGCCACCTCTGGTGGCAGATGCGGTGCCGGTGGGGTCTTGTCCCAAGGCTTGCCGTTGATGCGCACGGCTTCCAGCCAGTCGCGGACAAACTGCTTGTCGTAGCTGGGTGGGTTTTGGCCGGCGGTGAAGGCTTGCTCATAACCCTCTATCGGCCAGTAGCGTGAGGAGTCGGGCGTCAGCACCTCGTCCATCAGGGTCAGCGTGCCTTGCTCGTCGAGGCCAAATTCAAACTTGGTGTCGGCAATGATGATGCCTTTGGTCAGCGCGAAAGCGGCGGCCGTTTGGTAGATCTCAAGGCTGAGTTTTTTGATCTGCGCAGCGAGCTCGGGGCCGACGATGGTTTCGACTTGCTCGTAGCTGATGTTCTCGTCATGCTCGCCGGCTTCGGCTTTGGCCGCCGGCGTGAAGATCGGTTCCGGCAGTTGGCTGGCGTTTTTCAAACCGGCGGGCAAGGGCACGCCGCAGACCGATTGCGTGGCTTGGTATTCTTGCCAACCGCTGCCGGCCAAGTAGCCGCGAACCACGGCCTCGACAGGAATCGGCTTCAAGCGCTTGACCAGCATCGAGCGGCCGGTGACCTGCGGCAACTCAGCCGCTGTGACGGCGCTTTCAGGCGCGTCGCCGGTCAGGTGGTTGGGGCAGATGTGGCCGAGCTTGTCGAACCAGAACAAGGCCATTTGCGTCAACAGCGCGCCTTTACCTGGAATCGGCTCACCCAAAATCACGTCGAAAGCACTGAGCCGGTCGCTGGCAACCATCAGCAGGCGGTCTTGGCCCACCGCGTAGTTGTCGCGCACTTTGCCGCGAGCCAGCAGGGGCAGAGATGTCAGGGTGGAGGTGTGAAGCGCTTGGGTCATGGCGTGCCGGTGAAAAGTAAAAAAGCCCGCTGGTCTCAGCGGGCTTTTGATTATCCCCGTTCCGCGCAGCGGTTCTGGGACAGCGCTATTTCAGCGCTCAGCGAACGACTTGTGTCAGCTCACCTTTGGCGTATTTGGCAGCCACGATCGACAGGCTGTCGCCTTTGATTTTGCTGGCTTGGCCTTCGCAGCCGAACTCGATGTAGCGCTGTTTGCAAATGGCTTTGGCCGCGGCTGTGGCTGGCTTGAGCCATTCGCGCGGGTCAAATTTGGCTGGATTTTCGGCCATGAATTGGCGCGCGGCGGCGGTCATGGCGAGGCGAATATCGGTGTCGATGTTGATCTTGCGTACGCCGAACTGGATGGCTTTTTGAATTTCTTCGACCGGCACGCCGTAGGTTTCTTTCAAGTCGCCGCCGTACTGGCGAATGATCGCCAGCAGGTCTTGCGGCACGCTCGACGAGCCGTGCATGACCAAATGTGTGTTGGGAATGCGGCGGTGAATTTCTTTGATCAGCTCGATCGCCAGAATGTCGCCAGTGGGCTTGCGCGTGAACTTGTAAGCGCCGTGGCTGGTGCCAATGGCAATCGCCAGCGCGTCGAGCTGGGTGCGTTTGACGAAGTCGGCGGCTTGCTCAGGGTCGGTCAGCAATTGGGCGTGGGTCATCACGGCGTCGGTGCCGTGGCCGTCTTCTTTATCGCCCTGCATGGTTTCCAGACTGCCGAGACAGCCGAGTTCACCTTCAACAGAAACGCCGGTGGCGTGGGCCATTTCAACGACTTTGCGGGTGACTTCGACGTTGTAGTCGTAGTCGGCGATGGTCTTGCCGTCGGCCATCAGCGAGCCGTCCATCATGACCGAACTGAAGCCCAGGTCAATCGCGCCGCGGCAGACGTCAGGGCTCTGGCCGTGGTCTTGGTGCATGACGACCGGAATGTGCGGGTAGCTTTCAACTGCGGCTTGGATCAGGTGCTTGAGAAAACCTTCGCCGGCGTATTTGCGGGCGCCTGCACTGGCTTGCATGATGACGGGCGCATTGACCTCGTGCGCGGCCTGCATGATGGCCTGCACTTGCTCCAGGTTGTTGACGTTGAACGCTGGAATGCCGTAGGTGTTTTCTGCTGCGTGGTCGAGCAGTTCGCGCATGGAGACGAGGGCCATAGAGTCAATCCCTTGGTGAGTTTTAAGTGGTTGGTAACCGAGCGGTAACTGGTCATTTTAACCGGGGTCGCTTTGGTGGTTTGGTTCGCTCGTTTATGAGCTTTGCCATCGTGGGTTGTTTGGTGGCGACATTGTTCTGCTCTGGCGTCGCTGAGGCGCTACGGCGGCCGCCTCATACTGGGGTACCAGAAATCGGCAGCCACCGCAGGGCCTCATCCACGCAACCGTGGTGCGCCTGAAGTGTGGAAGACTCCGCGTGCTAAAAATGCATCGATCAAGGGCGAGTTGGGCGGGCGGGTGGCCGATTTCTGGTACCCCAGTATGAGGACGCCGGCCCGCCCAACTCACCCGCCAGCGCCAAACGAAGCCCGCCACAGCACCCGAATCCGACCAGCCTCAAGCGACCCGACAAATCTTCAGCATGTTCGTACCACCCGGCGCACCCATCGGCTCGCCACAAGTGATCGCGTACACATCACCGCTCTCCACAATATGACGCCGTAGCAAATGAGCTTCCGCCTGGGCCAGCGCCGTATCGCGGTCAACAATGGTGTCCATTAACAGCGGCCGCACATTCCGATACAGCGCCATCTTGCGCTGCGTCGCCAAGCGTGGCGTCAGCGCATAAATCGGCACGCGGATGTCGTGGCGGCTCATCCACAGCGGCGTTGAACCGCTGTCGGTCAAGGCGACAATCGCCTTCGCACCCAAGTGATGCGCCGTGAACAGTGCACCCATCGCAATCGATTGGTCGATGCGGCCAAACGTCTTGCCGGTGAAGTCTGCGTCCAACTCACGGTACTCAGCTTTCTCAGCTTCCACGCAGATCTTCGCCATCTCCTCGACCGTCTCGAGCGGGTAACGGCCGACGGCGGTTTCGGCGCTCAGCATCACCGCGTCGGTGCCGTCCAGCACGGCGTTGGCCACATCGCTAACCTCGGCGCGGGTTGGCACCGGGTTCAAGATCATGCTTTCCATCATTTGCGTCGCTGTGATGACCAGTTTGTCGGCGGCGCGGGCCATCTTGATCATGCGTTTTTGCAAGCCCGGCACGGCGGCATTGCCGACCTCGATCGCCAAGTCACCGCGGGCCACCATGATGCCGTCGCTGACGCGCAAAATTTCATCCAGATTCGGAATCGCTTCAGCGCGCTCGATCTTGGCGATCAGCCCCGGCTTGTGCTTGTAAGGCGCGGCCGCGACGTTGCAGAGTTGGCGCGCCATTTCCATGTCGGTGGCGTTTTTCGGAAAGCTGATCGCCACGTAGTCGGCCTGAAAACTCATGGCCGTCTTGATGTCGTCCATGTCTTTGCTGGTCAGCGCCGGTGCGGTCAGGCCGCCGCCTTGTTTGTTGATGCCTTTGTTGTTGGACAGCTCGCCGCCGACCTTGACGCGGGTGTGAATTTCTTCACCGCGCACCGCGTCCACAGTCAGCACAATCAGGCCGTCGTTCAGCAGCAGCACATCGCCGGCTTTCAGGTCGCGTGGCAGTTCTTTGTAATCAAGGCCTACGCCCTGGATGTCACCGGCTTCTGTGCGCGACGCATCGAGCACGAATTTGGCGCCGGTGACCAGCAGCACCTTGCCTTCGGCGAATTTGCCGACGCGGATTTTCGGGCCTTGCAGGTCGGCCATGATGGCGACTTCGCGGCCGACGCGTTGTGCGGCTTCACGCACCAGTTGGGCTGTTTTAATGTGGTCTTCGGCCTTGCCGTGGCTGAAATTCATGCGCACCACATTGACCCCCGCAGCAATCATTTTTTCAAGCATGGCAGGGTCGCTGGAAGCAGGCCCGAGGGTGACGACTATTTTGGTGGCGCGGCTGAGCATGGGTTTGTCTCCGTGTGGTTTGTTTTGCATTCTCACACGAAGAAGTTACCAAGCCGGTACATCGCATCATCGTTCAGCCGTTTTCATGGCGCTGGTATTGACGCTTGAAGAATCGCTGAGGCGGCTCAGCTCCCACAGGGAGATTTCAGCCCGCTGCGCGCTGTTCCAAAATCTCAAACGCCGGCAGGGTCTTGCCTTCCAGCACGGCCAGAAAAGCGCCGCCGCCGGTGGAGATGTAGTCGACTTGTTTCTCAATGCCGTACTTGGCAATCGCGGCCAGTGTGTCGCCACCGCCGGCAATCGAAAAACCACTGCTGTCGGCCACGGCGCGGGCAATGCCTTCGGTGCCATGGGAAAAAGCCTCGAACTCAAACACGCCGACCGGGCCGTTCCAGACGATGGTGCCGGCGGCTTTGAGTTGCGCGGCTAAGCGAGCAGTGGTGTCAGGGCCAATGTCCAAAATCAGGTCGTCGTCGGCCACATCGGTCGCCGCTTTGATGCTGGCGGGTGCGTCCGCGGCAAAGCTCTTGGCGGTCACCACGTCGGTCGGAATCGGCACTTCGGCGCCGCGCGCTTTCATGGCGACGATGACGGCTTTGGCGTCGTCCAGCAAGTCGGCTTCAGCCAAGCTTTTGCCAATTTTCAAACCGGCCGCCAGCATGAAGGTGTTGGCAATGCCGCCGCCCACAATCAGTTGGTCGACGTTGTTGGCCAAGGCTTTCAGAATGGTCAGCTTGGTCGAGACTTTGCTGCCGGCCACGATGGCGACCAGCGGCCGGCGCGGGTTCGACAACGCCTTGGCAATCGCGTCCATTTCAGCGGCCAGCAGGGGGCCAGCAGAGGCGATTTTGGCAAACTGTGCGATGCCGTAGGTCGAGGCTTCGGCGCGGTGTGCGGTTCCAAAAGCGTCGTGCACAAAAATGTCGCACAGCGCCGCCATTTTGCGGGCCAAGGCCTCGTCGTTTTTCTTTTCGCCGGGGTTCACACGGCAGTTTTCCAGCATGACGATGTGGCCGGGTTTGACGTCAACACCATCGACCCAACCTGAGACCAGCGGGATCTCGCGCTGCATGAGTTCTCCCAAGCGTTGTGCCACAGGTGCCAATGAATCGGCGGCTTTGAATTCACCCTCGGTGGGCCGGCCCAGATGCGAGGTGATCATCACGGCGGCTCCGGCATCCAGCGCCATCTGCAGACACGGCATAGAGGCGCGGATGCGCGTGTCTTCCGTGATGATGCCGCTGTCATCTTGCGGCACGTTGAGGTCGGCGCGGATAAAAACACGTTGGCCAGCGACTTGGCCGGTGGCGCAAAGATCAGAGAAACGAATGAAATTCATGGGCTCGCTTTGTAGTCACTAGAGAGGCCGGCGGCAGTGCTTGAGCAGCTGCGCCAGCGGGGTTGATTGTAAAGATGGCTACCAGCCGAGGCCGACGTGCAGCGGCAAGTACACCGCCATGCCGGCGATGATGGTGCCCAGCATGCCGCGCTTCCAGTAGTACCAAGCGACGCCAGCCGCCACGGCAAACAGCCGGGCGTCCTGCCAAGTGGTGATCAGCTGGCCTTGCGTGGTCACCATCTCGGGCACGATCACGGCGGCCAAGGCGGCGATCGGCGCGTAGTGCAGCCCGCGTTGCAGCCAGGCGGGCATCGGCCATTGCTTGCTCGACAAAAAGAAGAAGCAGCGCGTGATGACAGACAGCAGCGCCATGCCGCAGATGGTCACAATCGTCCAAAGATCAGTCGCTGGGTTCATGGCTTTTTTGTCGGTATTTTGTTGAGTTTGGTGTGGGCGGCCAGCACTGGTTTTTCAAGCATCAGGCACACCGCCACGGCCAGCAAGATCGCCACAATGATGTTGAGTTTGAGCGGCAAAGCATGGGTCGCCACGGCAACACTGCCAGCCACTGCCGCGGCCAGCACGCGCAGGCGGGTACTGGCCAGCGAACTCATGATGCCCAACAAGGCCAGTGTGCCGGCGAAGCCCAGACCCCAACGCACGGGGATGGCGTTGGCCAGCGCCACACCCAATAAACTGGCCACCATCCAGTTGGTCCAGCCGACCGCACAGTTGCCAGCCAAATAAGCTTCTTCGGCGCGTCGTCCAACTGGATCATCGGCCGGCTGCGCAAAGCGCTTGGTGAATTGCACATAGGTTGGGTCGGTGGTGAAGTAGCCGCTGACCAAACGCCGCCAGAAAGGCTGGTGCATCACGTAGCTGCGCAGGTGCACGCTGAAGACCATGAAGCGCAGGTTCACGCACAAGGCGGTGGCCAGCACCACCCACATCGGCGCGCCGGCAATGATCAATGGCAGCGCAGCCAATTGGGAGCTGCCGGCAAACACCAGCAGACACATCAGCAATACTTCAACCAAACTCAAGCCCGACTTGATCATGGCCACGCCGGTCATCAGGCCCCAAGCGGCCATGCCAGGGGCCAAAGTCAGCATGTCCCGTGCACCGATGCGAAATTCCGGGTGTTTGTAGAGTGCTGTCATGCCGGTGGCAATGACGGTGCGCTGCTGAAGCGCTGGCCGGGCTGAATTTCAAAACCGCGCAAAAAGTCTGCCGACTCCAAGGGCTTGCCACCGGCTTTTTGCAATCGGCTGACACGCAGCACGCCGCCCAAGCCAGCGATGTCGACGCCCTGCGCGCTGGCAGCCAAGACCTCACCGGCAGCGGCACTGCTGGGTGCTAAGGCGTCCGTCAGCACTTCTGCGCGCCAGAACTTGATGGTCTCGCCGTTCAAGGTGCTGCAGGCCACCGGAAACGGATTGAAGGCGCGGATGCGACGCTCCAGTGTGGCAACCGGCTGGGTCCAGTCGAGCGCGGCTTCACGTTTGTCAATTTTGTGCGCGTAGCTGATGCCTTCGGTCGGCTGCGGCACCGATTGAAGACCACCCCTTGCCGCCAATTCAAGCGCTTGAACAATCATTCGGCCGCCGAGTTCGGCGAGTTGGTCGTGCAGCGTGTCGGTGCTGTCGTGTGGGCCGATCGGCCGCTTTTCTAGCAGCAGCATGTCGCCGGTGTCGAGGCCGGCGTCCATCTGCATGATGGTCACGCCGGTGTCGCTGTCACCGGCTTCGATCGCGCGGTGAATCGGCGCGGCACCTCGCCAACGCGGCAAGACCGAGCCGTGGATGTTCAGGCAACCGAGTCGCGGCAGGTCGAGCAGCCACTGCGGCAAGATCAAGCCGTAGGCGGCAACCACCATGACGTCGGCATGGGCTGCTTCAATCGCCGTGCGGGCGGCTGTGGCCTCTTCCGGGTATTTGCCGTCGAGGCGCAGGCTGCGCGGTTGGGCGACGGAAATTTGATGGGCGACGGCCCATTGCTTGACGGCCGAGGCTTGCAGTTTCAGGCCGCGACCAGCGGGCCGGTCGGGTTGGCTCAGTACCAGCGCGATCTCAAAGCCGGCGCTGTGCAGTTTTTCCAAGGCCACTCGGGCGAATTCAGGGGTTCCAGCAAAGATGACGCGCATATCGACATTCTACGGAGTGGCTTGACCTGTCTCGCCACCTGGCGCTGCCTCACTATCATTCAAAGGATTTTCATGAAGCTCTCAACCCTCATGACCGCGGCCTTGTTGGCTGCAGGTCTGGCCACCACGGCCAGCGCTCAAACCCTGAAAAAAGTCGCCGACAGCAACAAGATCACGGTCTCTTGCCGCGAGTCCTCCGTGCCTTTCAGTTATTTGATCAGCGCAACCAAGGCCGTGGGTTTTTCTGTAGATTTGACGGAAGTCATCATCGATGACGTGCGTAAAAAGCTCAACAAGCCGACCTTGGACGTGGCGCGCGTGGCGGTCACCTCGCAAAACCGCATTCCCTTGTTGGTCAATGGAACCTATGACTTGGAGTGTGGCTCGACCACCAACAATTCCGCACGTGGCAAGGACGTTGCGTTTTCGATCAATATGTTTTACACCGGCACACGGCTGCTGACCAAGAAGTCGTCGAACATCAAAAACTATGCAGATTTAGCCAAGAAAACCGTCGCCAGCACCACCGGCACGACCAACGCCCAAGTCATGCGCAAGTACAACGCCGACCAAAACCTGGACATGCAGTTGATCCTCGGCAAAGACCATGACGACTCGCTGTTGCTGGTCGAGAGTGACCGTGCTGTCGCCTTCGCGATGGATGACATCTTGTTGTTCGGGTTGATCGCCAACTCCAGAAACGCCGCCTCATTAGAAGTGGTCGGTGACTCGTTGCAGGTCGAGCCCTATGCCTGCATGATGCGCAAGGACGACCCAGAGTTCAAAGCGCTGGTCGACGGCACGATCAGCCGGATGATGAAGTCCGGTGAATTCGCCAAGCTCTACACCAAATGGTTTGAAACCGCGGTTCCACCACGCGGCACCAACCTGAGCCTGCCGATGAGCCCGCAGCTCAAAGACAACCTCAAGGCGCTGAGCGACAAGCCGGCCACCTAAAAGTAGACGGCGGGGCGCTTCAGCGCTCCCCGTCGCGCTCGTCGTCTTTCTTTTGCTTGACCAGCTTGGTCTTGATGCGGTTGCGCTTGAGTGGCGACAAATACTCGACAAACACCTTGCCGACCAAATGGTCCATCTCATGCTGGATGCAGACCGCCAACATGCCTTCGACGGCCAGCGTTTGCAGTTGGCCATCCAAGTCCAGCGCCGTCACCTTGATGGCGATGGAGCGCTCGACACCGTCGTAAATACCGGGCACCGACAAGCAGCCTTCTTCACCCAAGCGGGTTTCTTCACTGGCCCAGATGATCTCGGGATTGATCAGCACCAGCGGTTCGTCATGCTTTTCGCTGATGTCGATCACGACCAGCCGCTCATGCACGTCGACCTGCGAGGCGGCCAAGCCAATGCCCGCTGCCTCGTACATGGTTTCAAACATGTCGCTCACCAGCAGTTTGAGGCGAGCGTCAACCGCCGCCACGGGCTTGGCCACCGTGTGCAGGCGCGAATCAGGGTAACGAAGAATGGTCAGTTGGGTCATCGGAAGAGGCGTCGAATAAAAACTAGAAGGGTTGCGCACGCCATGAGCGTGCACGAATTATCAAGCCTCTATTTTCGGTCAGTTTGTGAAATCCGTCGCGAGAAGGTTGAATGTCGCATTGATCTCCAATAAGATAACTATTTATGCTTATCGATCGGAGCGACTTTGATGCTGACCATGGACGAAGCCGAACTGCAAGCTTGGTTGCGGCTGTTGCTCACCCCGGGCGTCGGCAACGAGTCCGCCCGCCAGTTACTGGCGGCTTTTGGCTCGGCGCAGGCGATTTTTGAACAAAGCGAAGCCGCGCTGATGGCCATCGGCTCGGCGCGTCTGGTGCAGGCGATTCGGGCAGAACCCGAAGACCTGAAAAGACACTTCAGCAGCACGCTTGATTGGCTGGCCGCCGGCGAAGACCGCTGGGTTGTCAACTTGGGCGAGGCGGATTACCCAGCCGCCTTGCTCAATATCGCCGACCCGCCGCTGTTGCTGTTCATGCTGGGCAGTCTGGTGCCCAAGGCCGACAACAGCTTGACCTTGGACACGCTGAATTGTTTGGCGATCGTGGGCAGCCGGAATCCGACACCGCAAGGCGAAGTCAATGCGCGTCAATTTGCGCAGAGCTTCGGCGGCGCCGGCTGGTGCGTGGTCTCGGGCATGGCGCTGGGCGTTGACGGCGCGGCGCATGACGGTGCGCTGATGGGCGGCGGCCACACGGTTGCCGTGGTCGGCACCGGGCTGGACCGTGTTTACCCCAAAAAGCACCTAGCGTTGGCGCACCGGATTGCCGAGCGCGGCTTGATCGTCAGCGAATTCCCGCTGGGTACGCCGCCGCTGACCTCTAATTTTCCGCGGCGCAACCGCCTCATTTCTGGCTTGAGCCATGGCACGCTGGTGGTTGAAGCCGCCTTGCAGTCCGGCTCGTTGATCACCGCGCGGCTCGCCGCAGAGCAGGGCAAAGAGGTCTTCGCCATTCCCGGCTCGATCCACTCGCCGCAATCACGCGGTTGCCATCTGTTGATCAAGCAAGGTGCCAAACTGGTGGAGTCAGCCCAAGACGTGCTGGAAGAGTTGTCACTGCCGCTGTCCTTTGCCGCCGCTGAAGTCGCTGAAGCGCCTACTGTAGGCGCTATGACAACAACTGAAACACGGCAAGACAAACAAGAGAACCCCTTGCTCACTGCGCTGGGCTTTGACGCCACCAGCCTCGATGCCTTACAGGCCCGCACCGGCTGGCCGACGGCGCAACTGCAAGCCCAGTTGCTGGCACTCGAACTCAATGGCCTGGTGGCGCGCCTGCCCGGGGGCTTGTTTGTGCGCATGGCCAGTGCCTGACCTTGCTGACAAGCAGGCCTCTGCGTTGAGCTTCTAGGTGGCTGCTAACTGCGTTATATTGGTGACATATGTTTGAAGTTTTAGTCTACGTTTACGAAAATTATTGGCAAGGTGACGCCTGCCCGGAACCCCGGCAGCTGGGCCGCAAACTCACTGCGGCTGGTTTTGAGTCTGAAGAGATCGAAGCCGCGCTGGCTTGGCTCGGCGGGCTGAACCTCGCCGCCCACAATACCCGTGTCGGCGGCCTCAGCGAGGCAGAGATTGACTCGCTGCACGAACGCCCGGCGCTGATGCAGGCTCAGTCCAAGGACAGCCTGCGGGTCTACTCGGTGGCCGAACAAGAGCAACTGGGCGCAGAAGCTTTGGGCTTTGTGTGCTTTCTGGAGTCAGCCGGCGTGTTGCCACCGACCATGCGCGAAATCGTCATGGACCGGGCCATGGCCGCACCGGGCTTTCCATTGGACCTCGACGATCTGAAAATCATCGTCTTGATGGTTTACTGGAGCGTCGGCGAAGAGCCCGATGCCTTGGTGCTGGACGAACTCTGCGACGACGCCGACGACCGGGTGGCGCACTGAAGCTGAAGCGCTAAGCCTCAGACCGTCGCGCCCGCGTTGGGGTCGTTCGGGTCTTCGTCTTTCTTGTTGCCGTTGACCGGCTGAACCAGATCTTCGCGCTTGATGCCCAGCCACATGGCGATGGCGGCAGCGACAAACACCGACGAGTAAATACCAAACAAAATGCCGATGGTCAGCGCCAGTGCAAAGTAATGCAGTGTCGGGCCGCCAAACAGCAGCATGGACAAAACCATCATCTGGGTCGAGGCGTGGGTGATGATGGTGCGGCTGATGGTCGAGGTGATGGCGTTGTCGATGATCTCGGTTGGCTGCATCTTTCGAAAGCGCCGGAAGTTCTCCCGAATCCGGTCAAAAATCACCACCGATTCATTGACGGAGTAGCCCAGCACTGCCAGCACGGCGGCCAGCACTGACAGCGAGAATTCCCATTGGAAATAGGCAAAAAAGCCGAGGATGATGATGACGTCGTGCAAGTTGGCAACGATGGCGGCGACGGCGTACTTCCATTCGAAGCGAATCGCCAAGTAAATCATGATGCCGACGATCACCATGCCGAGGGCTTTCAGGCCATCTTCCGCCAGTTCCCTGCCGACTTGCGGGCCGACAAACTCACTGCGCTTCATTACCACTGCCGGGTCTTGCGCGGTCAAGGCCGCCAGCACGCTGGCGCTTTGCTGCGCCGTGCTGACACCTTCTTGCGCTGGCAGACGGATCATCACATCACTGGCGGTGCCAAAGGTCTGCACTTGCACATCTGAAAACCCCAGCGCCGCCACGGTGTTGCGCACCTGACCGACGTCGGCCGCTTGCGTGTAGGCGACTTCCATGACCGTGCCGCCAGTGAACTCCACCGACAAATGCAGGCCGCGAGAAAACAAGAAGAACACAGCCAACAAAAAGGTGGCAAAAGAAATGACGTTGAAAATCAGGGCATGCCGCATGAACGGAATGTCCTTGCGAATTTTGAAAAACTCCATGGCGGGCTCTTTTCTATCGTGTCTGTGTCAAGGGATCAAGGGGCCGAAGGCAGTGATTTGCGGGCTGGCTTGTCGCCTGCCGCCACGTCAGGCGTCGGGCGCCAGATCGTGCCGATTGAAATACTTTTGAGTTTTTTCTGCCGGCCATACCAAGCGTTCACCAGACCCCGTGAGAAAAACACGGCCGAAAACATACTGGTCAGAATGCCAATGCAATGCACCACCGCAAAGCCGCGCACTGGGCCGGAGCCAAAGGCCAACAACGCCAAACCGGCGATCAGCGTGGTGATGTTCGAGTCAAAAATAGTCGCCCAAGCACGGTCATAGCCGATTTGAATCGCCGCTTGCGGTGAGGCACCGCCGCGCAGTTCCTCGCGCACGCGCTCATTGATCAGCACGTTCGAGTCAATCGCCATGCCCAGTGCCAGCGCCATGGCGGCCATGCCAGGCAAGGTCAGGGTGGCTTGCAACATTGACAGCACGGCGATCAGCAGCAGCAAATTGACGGCCAGAGCCACGCCCGAGAACATGCCAAAGACCATGTAATACGCGCCCATGAACAAGACAATCGCGATGAAGCCCCAGATCACGCTGCTGAAACCCATGGAAATGTTTTCGGCACCCAGGCTAGGGCCGATGGTGCGCTCTTCGATGATCTCCATTGGCGCGGCCAGCGAGCCGGCGCGCAACAGCAGTGCCAAGTCATTGGCTTCTGTGACATTCATCGAGCCAGAAATCTGGAAGCGGTTGCCAAGTTCACTTTGGATCACCGGTGCCGTCAGCACTTCGCCACGGCCTTTTTCAAACAGCACGATGGCCATGCGCTTCTTGACGTTTTCGCGGCTGGTGTCGCGCATGATGCGGCCACCTTTGGCGTCCACTGTCAGGTCAACTTTGGGTTGCTGCGTTTGCGATTCAAAACCCGGCTGCGCGTCGGTCAGGCTTTCACCGGTCAAGATGACCTGCTTCTTGACGATCACCGAACGGCCTTCACGGTCCTGAAAGCGCTCAGAGCCAAACGGCACGGCGCCGCTGCCGCTTTCGGCGGCGCGGCCTTCGGCGCTTTCGTCGACCAGACGCATTTCCAGCGTGGCGGTGCGGCCCAAAATGTCTTTGGCTTTGGCGGTGTCTTGCACACCGGGCAATTGCACGACGATGCGGTCCAGTCCCTGCTGTTGAATCACCGGTTCGGCTACGCCGAGTTCATTGATTCGGTTGTGCAGCGTGACGATGTTTTGCTTGAGCGCTTGCTCTTGGACGCGGCGTGCGGCGTCGGGCCGGATGCTGGCGATGAGTTTGAATTCGCTGCCCTCAGGCGCGGTGCTGGTCTGCAAGTCGGCAAACTGGTCCTGAATCAAACCACGGGCGGCTTCCAGCGTCGCTTGGTCGCGCACGCGAATCTCGACGGTTTGGTTGTTGCGGCTGATGCCGCCGTGGCGGATGTTCCGCTCACGCAGGGTCAGGCGCAAGTCACCGGCAAAGGCTTCGGCCTTTTTCGTCAGCGCGGCCGCCATGTCGACTTGCAGCATGAAGTGCACGCCACCACGCAAGTCCAGGCCCAAGTACATCGGCCGCGCACCGAGTGCCGTCAACCAGTTGGGGGAGCGCGACAACAAGTTCAGGGCGACGACATAGGTCGGGTCAGTCGGGTCTGGCACCAGCACCTTTTCGATCGCGTCTCTGGCCCGGCCCTGGTTCTCGGTGGTGTCAAAGCGTGCCAACACCGAGCTGCCCTCTAGGCTGACCTGGGCGGCGACGAGGCCGGCTTCCTTGATCGCTTGTTCGACCCGCGCGACCGTGGAAGTGTCTAGTCGTACAGCCGTTTTCAGGCTGGAAACTTGAACGGCGGGCGATTCGCCAAAAAAATTGGGCAGCGTGTACAGCGCCGCAATCATCAAGGCGATCACGATGACCGCGTACTTCCAGGCCGGATAACGATTCATAGGGTGGTTTTCAGAAAGACTAGGGGGCCAGAACTGGCGTCTGTCAAACGCCCTGAAAAATCGCTTACTTGACCGTGCCTTTTGGCAGCACTTGAACAACGGCGCTGCGTTGCACTTGGACTTCGACGCCGGAGGAGATTTCCAGGCTCATGTAGCCGTCGCTCAGCTGGGTGACCTTGCCGAGCAAGCCGCCAGCGGTAGCGACTTCGTCGCCCTTGGCCAGCGCGTCAATCATGGCGCGGTGCTCTTTTTGCTTTTTCATCTGGGGCCGGATCATGACGAAATACAGCACCACAAACATCAGCACCAAAGGCAGCATGCTCGTCAGCGAAGACATCATGCCGCCACCAGCCTCGGCAGCTGCGGGGGCGGTCTGGGCAATAGCAGAAGAAATAAACACAGGCAAACTCCACAAAGGTGAATAAAAAATACAAGCAACGCTCGGGCACCCAAGCCCATAAGCCGCGACTCAAATAAGGGGTAGATTGTATGCGGGCGGCCTGCTGGCTCATGGGCGGCCGGCGGACCGCCCTGTAAGGCTATTTCGGCCTCAGAGATTGAGCATCAGCTTGAGGTTTTGCACAGCGGCGCCGGAGGCGCCCTTGCCGAGGTTGTCGAGCCGGGCGATCAGCACGGCGTGGCGGTGCTCTTCATTGCCAAAAACACGCAATTCCATCTTGTTACTGTCGTTCAGCGCGGTGGCGTCGAGCTTGCCGGATTCGGTGGCGGGCTCGACCGTGACCCAGTCGCTGCCGGCGTAGTGCGCGGCCAGTGTGTCTTCCAGCTTGGCGGCCGTCGGTCGGCCCGGCAACAAGTCAAGGTGCAGCGGCAACTGAACCAACATGCCCTGGCGGAAATTGCCGACTGAGGGGATGAAGATCGGGCGGCGCGTCAGGCCGGTGTAGCCGATGATTTCGGCCAAGTGTTTGTGCGCCAGACTGAGCCCGTAAACCTCAAACAAGGGCGCTGAGCCGGCTTCATAGTCTTCGATCATGCTGCGGCCGCCGCCTGAATAGCCGCTCACCGCTGGCAGTGCCAGCGGAAAATCTTTGGGCAGCAACCCGGCGTCGACCAGCGGCCGAATCAGTGCAATCGCGCCAGTGGCGTAGCAGCCCGGGTTGGAAACGCGAGTGGCGTGCTGCACAGCGACTTTTTGCCCGACGCTGAGTTCTGGAAAACCGAAGACCCAGCCCGCAGCAGTGCGGTGCGCGGTGGACGCATCAATGATCTTCGGGCCGGGCTGGCCGGTGCGCAAGGCCAGCGCGTCGATCATGGCGACCGATTCGCGTGCAGCGTCGTCGTGCAGACACAAAATAACCATATCCACGCCCGCCATCAGCGCGGCCTTGGCGGCCGCGTCTTTGCGCAGCTCGGGCGCAATGCTGATGAGCTCAATGCCGGGCATGGACTGCAGACGCTCGCGAATTTGCAATCCCGTGGTGCCGGCCTCGCCATCGATAAAGACCTTGGCCATGGCAAATTCCTCAAAAATTGATGTGTTGATTGTGCTTAATTATGGTGCATTGCAGCATGATACAGTTCCGGGTTGTTGAGTTCAGCACCCGCAGGCTATGCGGCGGGCCCCTCCATCACTGATTCCTGGAAGCTATTGCATGAAAATTCACGAGTACCAAGGCAAGGAAATCTTGCGTCAATTCGGTGTGCCGGTTCCGCGCGGTATTCCGGCCTTCACCGTGCAAGAGGCTGTCGAAGCTGCACAAAAACTCGGCGGCCCGGTGTGGGTGGTCAAGGCCCAGATTCATGCCGGTGGTCGTGGCAAGGGCGGCGGCGTCAAGGTGGCCAAAACCATTGAAGATGTCAAGCGCATCGCTGGCGAGATCTTGGGCATGCAGCTCAAGACGCACCAAACTGGCCCAGAAGGCCAGAAGGTTCGCCGCCTGTACATCGAAGACGGTGCCGACATCCAAAAGGAATACTACGTTTCTTTGGTGACCGACCGCGCAACGCAAAAAATCGCTTTCATCGCGTCCAGCGAAGGCGGCATGGACATCGAGGAAGTCGCCCATTCGACGCCCGAGAAAATCATCACTGAGTTCATCGACCCGCTGACCGGTCTGGGCGAAGCACAAGCCATCAAAATCGCCAACGCGATTGGCTTGCCGCCTGAGTCGACTGCCCAAGCCGTCGACATCTTCCAAAAGCTCTACAAGTGCTATATGGACACCGACGCGTCGCTGGTTGAAATCAACCCGCTGAACCGCAACAGCAAGAACGAGCTGATGGCGCTGGATGCCAAGTTCAACTTTGACCCGAACGCTCTCTTCCGCCATGCCGACATCGTCGCTTACCGCGACCTGGACGAAGAAGACGCCGCTGAAGTCGAAGCCAGCAAGTTCGACTTGGCCTATATCAGCCTGGACGGCAACATCGGTTGCTTGGTCAACGGCGCCGGCTTGGCCATGGCGACCATGGACACCATCAAATTGTTCGGCGGCGAGCCGGCCAACTTCTTGGACGTCGGCGGCGGCGCAACGGCTGAAAAAGTCACCGAAGCCTTCAAGATCATGTTGAAGAACCCGGATGTCAAAGGCATCATGGTCAACATCTTTGGCGGCATCATGAAGTGCGACACCATTGCCGACGGCGTCATCACCGCTTGCAAAGCTGTCAACCTGTCGGTTCCGCTGGTCGTGCGCATGAAGGGCACCAACGAAGACCTCGGCAAGAAAATGCTGGCCGAGTCGGGTCTGCCCATCATCGCCGCTGACACCATGGCCGACGCTGCCCAAGCCGCCGTCAAAGCCGTCAGCGCCAAAGCCTAAAGCCGAAGGAAAAACACCATGTCTATCTACATCAATAAAGACACCAAAGTCATCACCCAAGGCATCACCGGCAAGACCGGTCAGTTCCACACGCGCATGTGCCGCGAGTATGCGAACGGCCGCAATGCCTTCGTGGCCGGTGTGAACCCGAAGAAAGCCGGCGAAGATTTCGAAGGCATCCCGATTTTCGCCAACGTCTCTGAGGCCGCCCACGCCACCGGCGCCACGGTGTCGGTGATTTACGTGCCGCCAGCCGGCGCTGCGGCCGCCATCTGGGAAGCTGTTGAAGCCAACCTCGATCTGGCCATTTGTATCACCGAAGGCATCCCAGTCCGCGACATGCTCGAAGTGCGTAACCGCATGAAAGCCAAAGAAGCCGCTGGCGGCAAGCGCACGTTGTTGCTCGGCCCCAACTGCCCTGGTTTGATCACGCCTGACGAGATCAAGATCGGCATCATGCCCGGTCACATCCACCGCGCTGGCCGCATTGGTGTGGTCTCGCGCTCCGGTACGCTGACTTACGAAGCTGTCGCTCAGTTGACCGAAATCGGTCTCGGCCAGTCCAGCGCCGTCGGCATTGGCGGCGACCCGATCAATGGCTTGAAGCACATCGACGTGATGCGCGCTTTCAATGACGACCCGGACACCGACGCCGTCATCATGATTGGCGAAATCGGCGGCCCAGACGAAGCCGAAGCGGCGCTCTGGTGCAAGGCCAACATGAAGAAGCCGATTGTTGGCTTCATCGCTGGCGTGACGGCGCCGGCTGGTAAGCGCATGGGTCACGCCGGTGCCTTGATCTCTGGCGGTGCCGACACGGCCGATGCCAAGCTGGCGATCATGGAAGCCTGCGGCTTCACGGTCACGCGCAACCCATCGGAAATGGCCAAGCTGTTGAAGGCTTTGCTCTAAGCTGAACTTTTGAGCATCGCCTCAAGCGATAAAAAACGGGCCTTACGGCCCCTTTTTTTTGGCTGATCGGTTTGGGGTAAGCAGTAATACGGACGTGGCCACACCTTTCAGCGCCCTACACTCCTTGCAAAACAAGAAAAGCGCTCAAAGCGCTTTTTCAATTCATAGCAACGGAGATTCCCATGTTTTTCGGACTAGACCTCGCTTCGCCTATTTTCTGGAGCGCTTTTGGCTCCATCCTGCTGGCCAATATTGTGTTGTCTGGTGACAACGCGGTGGTGATCGCCATGGCGGCCCGCACTTTGCGGCCTGAGCAGCGCGGTAAAGCTATTTTTTGGGGCAGTGCCGCCGCCATCGTCATGCGGATTGTGCTGACCATCGTCGCCATTCAGCTGCTGACCCTGCCTTTCCTCAAACTCATTGGCGCTGTGCTGCTGGTTTACATTGGCGTGGATCTGCTGCGCGGTGAAGAAGAAGGCGACGACGATGGCAAGGAAATCAACGGCATGATGGCCGCCATTCGCACCATCTTGATTGCCGACTTGGTCATGAGCCTGGACAACGTGTTGGCCGTGGCCGCCGCTGCCAAAGGCGATGTGCCCTTGCTGGTGCTCGGTCTGCTGGTCAGCATTCCGCTGATTATTTTTGGCGCGACGCTGCTGACCAAGGTCATGGAACGCTTTCCGATCATCATCACCATCGGTGCGGCATTGCTCGGCTTCTTGGCTGGCGAAATGCTGTTGACCGACCCGGCCGTGACCACGTACCTGGGCACCGTGAGCGAGCACACGGTGACGCTTGGTGGCGTTGTGGGCGCTGCGTTAGTGGTGGCGCTGGGCAAGTGGCTGAGCCATTCGCCGAAACAAAGCAACGCTGCAGCCTGAGTTTTTCGACTTATTCCGATCCAAAGCACGGCCTAGGCCGTGCTTTGTTCGTTGATGGCCGATACTCCCATCTCTGGCTACACAAAGTTGCTACAAGGCTAGTGGCCCATCATTCCCAACGGAGGTTTTCAATGAATCGTCTCGTGCACAAATGTTCCAAAGGTTTCACCCTGATCGAGTTGATGATCGTGATCGCGATCATCGGCATCCTCGCTGCAGTCGCTTTGCCGCGTTATCAGGACTACACGGTGCGGGCGAAGGTGTCTGAAGTGCTGTTGGCTGCCACGCCAGCGAAGATTGGCGTGACGGAGAGTGTGCAAGCCAACAACGCGATGCCAGCAACAACCAGCTTGACGGTGGAGAGCCAGACATCTCCTTATGTGGCGTCCGTCACTTATGCTTTAGGCGCGCCAGACGGTGCCAATTCAGTCGGCATCATCACGGTGACGACCACGAGCTCCGTCGTAGCGACTCAAGGGGTGCCGGCCACCGGTGATTCGCGAATCAGTGGCAAAACCTTAGAGCTGCGGGCTACTCTCGATGCCGCCGGTCAGCTGACCTGGGTATGCGCGGCCGGTACAACTGACCCCATCGATGCGAAATACCTGCCCGCAAGCTGCAAATAAGCGTTGATGGTAGCCGTGTTGCCGTTTGCGGCGTGTTGGTCGTACTGGGTTGGGGCTCTGTCAGCGCCCGATTGTTGGCGGCTACTTGACTGGCCGCTGCGTTGATCAGCAGTTTGATGGCTTTGTTGCAGTACTTTGGCGCTGCTGCCTTAGGGCCTTGGCTCAGCCCGACCTCGGCCGGCGAAGCTTTCGCCAACTTGCGCCAGCGCAACCAGTTCGCCACGGCTGCCGCTGCCCTGCTGGCTTTGGGCTGCATCGGTTTTGACTGCGCTCGCGTGTCGAAGTTTTATCTGCCCGCCGAAAAACGTTGGGTAGCGTATCAACAAGACACCTTGGCCTAGGTGGACGGCAGCTGGCTGTTTCAGCCGCAAGTTCGCTTCGCCAAGCGGCTCACCACCGAGGTGACGCCCGCCAACGCACCCGCCATGCACGCCGTGGCCCTGCGCGTGCTGCATTATTCGCCGGAGGCCAAGGTGCTGGAACAAGTCATCGCCAGGGCCTTGCTGTCTCACCAGCGCGCCGTCGTTGAGTCTCATCGGGTGCGTTTTCTGTGGGCGTATCCGCAGGACTACGCAACTTGGCTAAAGGCCAACCCGCTTTGATGAGACTCTCCAGCCCTGACTGAAATTTTCGGCTGCGTATTTGAAGCCGTTACCGGTGTATAAAGCTGTCCGAGCCACTGATGAGCCTCAGGCATTGGGGCCGGCCTTCAAACAAGACAAGGAAACATGCTTATGTCAGGACAAGGATTCCATGTGCACGGACCGCATGACCACGAGATGGAGCATGTGGCGCAGCACGGCGGCGACAACTTCACCTCCCGCTTGGCAGTGTTGACGGCGGTTTTGTCCACCGTGGGTGCTATTTTTGGCTACCTCGGCGGCCATGCCCAAAATGCCGCTTTGCTGTATAAAAATGAAGCCTCAATTGTCAAAACAGCGGCCTCGAACCAATGGAACTACTACCAAGCCAAAAGCAACAAGCAAAACTTGGCCGAGCTCTCAGTGGTCTTGACCAGCGGCGATGCGCAGCAAAAATTCAAGCTGGCGGTTGAGCGTTACCAGCTGGAAAAAGCCGAGATCAAATTGCAGGCCGAGAAGCTCGAAGCCGACGTCGACACCGCCAACAAAAACAGCGAGTTGGAAATGCATGTGCACGAGCGCTGGGCGATGGCCACGACGCTCTTGCAAATCGCCATTGCCTTGGCTGCCATCACCTTGCTGACACGCAAGCGTTGGATGTTGTTTGGCGTGTTTGGCGCGTCGGGGCTGGGCTTGGTGGCTGGCGCGTTGGGTTACTTGCACCTCTGATGGCTGCGAACCGATGAATTTCATGACGGCGTTGCACGCTGGGTGGCTGGGGTTGGCGTTCGGCCTGAGTGGTTTAGGCGTTCAGGCTGCACAGGCTGCACCGCCGTGCCGAATTGCCTTTGACATCGGCTCCTCGGGCGTGCGGGCTGGCGCGACCAACAACCCTGACGTGGTGCATGTTGACATTGACTTTCTGGCTCCCTTGTGGGCTGGCCGCGGCTTGGAGGACACCTTCAGTCCGGCGGCCATTGCGCTGAAAAATTTACCGCTGGGCGCCCGGTTTTCCAGTCGCTGTGACCGGGTCGCCGCCGCGTTTTCAGCTTGGCGTCTGGCGTGGCAGCAGTCAGCTGGAGAAACCACGGCGCTGATGGCGCGCATGCAGGCCGACACCCGCGTCGCCGTGTTGGTGATGCCGCAATCGGTCGAAGGTGCTTATGCCTATGCCGCCGCGCTGGATGTGCTGGGTCCGCGCCTGACCAGCAGCCATGTGCTCGACGTCGGCGGCGGTAGTTTGCAAATTGCCGGCGCCCGCAGCACCTATGGTCAAGCGCTGGGTCAAAAATCATGGCATCAGTTGTTGTGCACGTCCTTGCGGCAGTCGGCCGTGGCAGCTTGCGACCTGCAACCGATGGCGGCGGAGGATCTGCAGACTGCGCGGTTGGCCTTGGACGAGAAGTTCAGTGGCATCACGGCGGCGTTGGAGCCGTCGTTGACCCTGACGGCGATCAGTCGGCCGATCACGCGGGGCGTGGCACCGGCCGTGCGGCTGTGGGTCGAGGGCAAAGCCGGACCGATGGATCGCTTGTCCGCCAAAGACCTCAGCGCTGCGATCACGGCCATGGCCGCGTTGAGCAGTGACAAAATCGCCACGCTGACGGGCACACTGCCGAGTTACGCGGCCTATCTTTTGTCCGACATGCTGCTGTTGGAGGGCTTGTTGCGGGCTATTGGCGCGGCCGACATCAAAGTCATTGAAGGCACGTTGAGCATTTTGCCGGCCTTGCTGTCAGACGACAAAGCCTTCAAGTGGAGCCTTCGTTACGGCTGCTACCTGGAGCGCTTCAAGGTGTCGGGCCCAGACGCTTACTTCAGCGACCCAGCGACTTGCGGGCGGCGTTGAGCGCACTTCAAGCAGACGAAAAAAAGCTTCTACCTAGCGCCGGGTTGCCCTGGGCCAGATAGAAGCTTCGCTGGACAGGCCTGTGAAGGCCTGTCGTCTGCGCTTACGCCAGATCGAAACGATCCAGGTTCATCACCTTGGTCCATGCAGCTGCGAAGTCGCTGGCAAACTTGTGCTTCGCATCGCTGGAACCGTAGACTTCCGCCAGGGCGCGCAGCTGCGAGTTCGAACCGAAGACCAAGTCGACGACCGTGGCCGTCCACTTGACGTCACCGGCTACGCGGCCTTCCAGCACGGCTTCATCCGCGGCTGACTTCTGCCATTTCGTGCCCATGTCGAGCAGGTTGACGAAGAAGTCGTTGCTCAAGGTGTCGGCTTGCTGGGTGAAAACGCCGTTTTTGGATTGACCAAAGTTGGCATTCAGGGCGCGCATACCACCGACCAGAACCGTCATCTCGGGTGCCGTCAGCGTCATCAGGTTGGCGCGGTCAATCAGCAGCTCTGCCGCTGGACGCGAGTGGCCCTTCTTGATGAAGTTGCGGAAGCCGTCAGCCGATGGCTCGAGCACGGCGAAGGAGTCGATATCGGTGTTCTCTTGCGTCGCGTCGGTACGACCCGGCGTGAAAGCAACCTTGACGTCTTGACCCGCCTTTTGAGCGGCGGCTTCGACAGCAGCGGAACCGGCCAAAACGATCAAGTCAGCCAGCGAGATTTTCTTGCCGTCGGTGTTGAAGTCTTTCTGAATGGCTTCCAGCTTCTGCAGAACCTTGGCCAGTTCAGCCGGCTGGTTGACTTCCCAATCCTTCTGCGGCGCCAGACGAATACGCGCGCCATTGGCACCGCCGCGCTTGTCGCTGCCGCGGAACGTTGCGGCCGATGCCCAAGCCGTGCTCACCAGCTGAGCCATCGTCAGGCCAGAAGCCAGAACTTTGGACTTTAAAGCGGCAACATCTTGTGCGTTGACCAAAGCATGGTCGACGGCTGGCACCGGGTCTTGCCAAATTTGTGGCTCAGCTGGCACCATCGAACCCAGGTAGCGAGAGATCGGACCCATGTCGCGGTGCGTCAACTTGTACCAAGCACGGGCATAAGCGTCCGCAAATTCCGCAGGATTCTGCTGGAAATGGCGGGAGATTTTCTCGTAAGCCGGGTCCATTCTCAGGGACAGGTCGGTCGTTGCCATGAACGGTGCATGCGACTTCGATGGGTCGTGTGCATCCGGCACGGTGCCTGCGCCAGCGCCGTCTTTCGGCTTCCACTGGTGGGCACCGGCTGGGCTCTTGGTGAGTTCCCATTCGTAGCCAAACAGGGTGTCGAAGTAGCTGTTGTCCCAGGTAATCGGAGTGGCTGTCCATGCGCCTTCTAAGCCGCTGGAGATGGTGTCAACGCCTTTGCCGCTGCCGAAGGAGCTCTTCCAGCCGAAGCCTTGTTCTTCAATACTGGCACCTTCAGGCTCTGGACCTTTGTAATCCTCAGAAGCCGCGCCATGGGTTTTGCCGAAGGTGTGTCCGCCAGCACAAAGCGCCACGGTTTCGTAGTCGTTCATGGCCATGCGGGCGAAGGTTTCGCGGATGTCACGTGCCGCTGCGATCGGGTCAGGGTTGCCGTCTGGGCCCTGTGGGTTGACGTAGATCAAGCCCATTTGCACTGCGGCAAGCGGCTGCTCTAGTTCACGGTCGCCGGTGTAGCGCTCGTTGCCCAGCCAAGTGTCTTCTGGACCCCAGTAAATGTCTTGACCTGGTTCCCAGACGTCTTCACGACCGCCGGCGAAGCCGAAAGTTTTGAGACCCATCGAATCCATAGCGATATTGCCAGTGAGAATCATCAAATCGGCCCAGGACAGCTTGCGGCCGTATTTTTGCTTGATGGGCCAGAGCAGGCGGCGTGCTTTGTCTAAGTTAACGTTGTCAGGCCAGCTGTTCAGGGGTGCAAAGCGCTGTGTGCCAAAACCCGAGCCGCCACGGCCATCGCCGATGCGGTAAGTGCCGGCACTGTGCCAGGCCATACGCACGAAGAACGGACCGTAATGGCCATAGTCAGCTGGCCACCACTCTTGCGAGTCGGTCATCAAGGCATGCAGGTCTTGGACGACGGCATCCAGGTCGAGGGTCTTGAACTCTTCAGCGTAGTTGAAGGTCTCGCCCATCGGGTTGGACAGCTCGGAATGCTGCTGCAAGATATTCAGGTTCAACTGATTCGGCCACCAGTCGGCGTTGGTTCTCGCACCAGCCACTGTGGGCTTGAGGGCTGCGCTCGAAAACGGGCATTTTGCTTCTGAAGTCATGGGTATCTCCTGGAGTTGCTAACAAATAAGTACTTGGTCAGTTTAGGACTTAAGCCCTGGCCTATCCATTAAGTTTTCTTCATGGCGTCGATAGTGGCTTGCTCAAGAACGATGACTTCGTTGTTGGCGCCTACTTCTCGGCAATCAAGGTTTCCGACTTACCGCCATGCTTCTCCAGCAGCTTGACATCGGTGATGGTCATGCCGCGGTCGACGGCTTGGCCCGTGTCATAAATGGTTAGTAAGGCCAGTTGGAAGGCGGTCATAAAATCGGGTGATTCTCCTTGTACAGACCCCTAAAACCTAGACAGCGATGCAGTTGTATTTCCTGTCTACTTGCCCCTGATTCCTTAGGTTAGTGGGACAAGATTCCCAAACCAGAGACAAGCATAGACTGACCATCCGACACGCGTCAAGGGTAATGCGTTCTCGCTAAGGAAACATGCGCGCACCAATAACTTTTCATCACACACTTCTGAGTGATCACTAGCCTTGGCCTAGAGCTCGATGGGGGGGCTTCGCAGTCTTCATGACAATGAGGGAGCCTCTCCAGCCCACAAAAAGCAAAAATTGACCTTTTTGAAGAGCTAAAGCTGGGCAAGGATGTCTCTCATGTCCACCTGTTGCTATGGCGGACCATCGTCGGCCAACTCGCTTCCTCGTTCAAGGCGACTTGGCAGGGTACTCACTATTTATTACAAAAAGTAGTTAATTGTAATTTTTACTACGAATTTTTTATATAAAAAAGAACTATAGTTAATCTGTAGAAATGGTCAAGCAGACATAAGAGGATGCCATGGCAAGAAGTTTTTCTGCTTTCCGACTTGCAATCAGTAATCGCTAAATCTTCATTTCTACAACCCTTAAAAAATACGTCAACTGTCTTGGCTAGTGAAAAGCTTTGAGCTATCGCTTGAGCTGGTGGGCATGTCATCCGCAGGGGCCATGTGACCTTGATCAAATCCGCTGCCTTTGTAGCCATCGAGGCTGGCTCTTTCGGCAGACCAAAGACGAACATCTGGAAAGACCCCGTTGGTTCGCTTCTCACCTGTGTCGGCAATGGATGGCAGCATAGCAAAGAGCGCGCTGCATTGGGTGCACCTCAACTACTGGTGGCGTGCCAAAAGCAGAACGCAAAAAAGGTCGAAAAATGAACAATGAACCGCAGACGACAGACAAGCGATAGACGTAAAAAAAAATAAAAATCGATGCTTATCAATATTTTTTACAGTTTAATAAATTGACTTTGTCGCAAATTTGATATCAAAATAAATTAAATTCATCACACAGGAGGCGCAGTATCATGCGTAATAAGAACATTCTGAGCGCAGCTGGACAGGCAGCTGGACAGGCAGCTGGACAGGCAGCTTCAGTCAGTATCGCTTTCGCTCAACAGGCAGCAGCGCTGTCTTGGAAACAGGGCATCGCTTCAGATGAAGCGTCCTCCACACTGCACCCCTTTGCGCTGCACTTTATCGGTCGGCCTGCCAGCGAGCGGGAGCTGGGGCTCGACAAGATCAACGATGAGGTCAACGTTACCAAGGCTGACTTAGTCGCCCCTGAAAAATCCACTTTCAGCCCACCACCCAGTTCATTGAAGCGGA
>JASDRC010000024.1:0-31924 GCA_041442125.1 Polaromonas sp.
GATCCAGCACCCCAAGCGAAACGACTGGATCTGTTCTACGCATGGTGGGCTGAAACTTGTGTGGTTGGGATCGTGTTCTGCTGGCGACAGCCCTTCAAAGCCAATGAAGTACCAGATCAACTGAAGGGCGATCACTTGCAGGGCCAACGCGGTGTTGTTTTTATCCATGGGCTGATGTGCAATCGTGGTTTTTGGACGCCGTGGCTTCAGCTATTGCGAACCAAGGGCGAGGGACAACGGGGGCATGCTTTCACGGCGGTGTCATTGGAGCCAGTGTTTGCTGGCATCGACACCTACATGGACCAGATCGACAAGGCGGTGCAGCTTGTCACCCAGGCCTCCGGATTAGCACCCATCTTGGTGTGCCACAGCATGGGCGGGCTGGCTGCGCGCGCTTGGCTCAACCGCCAAACGGTTCGACGTGTGCATCGCGTGGTCACGATTGGGACCCCGCACCACGGCACTTGGCTGGCACGTTTTGCGCACGGTCCCAGCGGCCTGCAAATGCGGCAGGGCAGCGATTGGTTGTGGCAATTGGATCAAAGGGCTGTGAAAACCGAATCAGCGCTGTTCACTTGCTGGTATTCAAACTGTGACAACATCGTCTTTCCGACATCGGCGGCCATGTTGACGGGGGCAAGCAACCGTTTTGTGCCAGGTGCGGCGCATCTGCAGCTGGCTTTTTTGCCCGAGGTAATGGCGTCAACCTTGGCCATGATCATGCAAGACCCCAATGAAGTCGAAACACAAACTGTTCTGTCGTGAAAGCCCGAAGCAGACTACTCGACAACGGTTAACGGCAACGGAGACAGCAGAAACAAGGGAAAACCCTTATATTGTCTTTATGATATCCGCTCGCAAGCTCATCAAAGCATCTTACAAAGCGGGGATGGATTTTTTCCGTCCACCGCTGATTGAAGACACACGCCCAAGCGCCGTTGCCGTCATGGTGCCGATCCGCTCGCTGAGTGCGAACCACACCGACCGCATCGTCCAGCATTTGCTGAGTTTGTCGCCAGCGGATCGTTACCTGCGCTTTGGCTACGCTGCCAACGACGAACACATACAACGCTACGTGGCGGGCCTGAACTTTGAGCGCGATGAGATTTTCGGAATTTACAACCGCCGACTTGAACTGATTGCCATGGCCCATTTGGCCTTTGCAGTTGAGGCTGACTTCACCAGTTGCGCTGAGTTTGGCGTCTCGGTGCTGGCGCATGCGCGCGGTCGTGGTTACGGTGCGCGCCTGTTTGACCGCGCCATCATGCACGCTCGCAACGAAGGGGTGCGGATGATGTTCATCCATGCCTTAAGCGAGAACACCAACATGCTCAACATCGCACGGGCAGCCGGCGCCAAGGTGGTGCGAGACGGTTCCGAAAGCGAAGCCTACCTGCGGCTACCGCCGGCAGACATAGATTCCCGCATGACCGAGATGGTGGAAGAAAGCGTGGCGCAAACCGATTACAAGTTAAAGGTGCAGGCGCATCACTTCTGGGGTTTTTTGCGCACCCTGCAAGACGTCCGACGCGGCGTGCGAGACGCACGCGATCGCACATCGAGCTGAACTTAAACACGACAAAATTCAAGGCGTCGCCGAAGGTCAAAAAATTTCGGCTATTCTTCATTACTTCTTAACTACCGAACACCGCAGTGTCCGATGCCCCCCCCAGTCGATCCCTTAAAACGGAAGACAAACGCGGCTTTTTGCAAAAGCTCGCAGAAATGCTTCATCCTGGCCCCGACTCCAAAGACGAGTTGATCGAGACCTTGGTAGAAGCCCAAGAAAATGATGTGATCGGCGCGCAAAGCCGTGAGATGCTAGAAGGCGTCATCCGCATGGCGGACATGACCGCTGGCGATGTGATGGTGGCAGCGCCGCGCATGGACATCATCAACATAGATTCTCCGTATGAAGAACTGCTGCACGTCATCATAGACACGGCGCATTCACGTTTTCCGGTCTACGAAGACCAGAAAGAAAACATCATCGGCATCCTCTTGGCCAAAGACTTGCTCAAACTGCAGCGTGCGCCAGAGCTGAACATTCGCGCCTTGCTGCGTTCTGCGGTTTTTGTGCCCGAGAGCAAAGGCCTGAATGATTTGCTGCGCGAGTTCCGTGGCAACCGCAATCATCTGGCCATCGTCATTGACGAGTTTGGCCGCGTCGCCGGGCTCATCACGATTGAAGATGTGCTCGAGCAAATCGTCGGTGAGATCGAAGATGAATTCGATGTGGCCGAAGACGACGGCGACATTTTTGGTTTAGGCGACCACACCTACCGAGTCAGTGGTGACACCGCCATTGAACGCGTCAACGAGGCTTTCGGTGTCAGCTTGCCGGAATCAGATTTTGAAACCATTGGCGGCTTGGTCGCGCATGAGATGGGTCACGTGCCCAAGCGAGGCGAGAACGTTGCGCTGTCAGGTTTGCAGTTCATCGTGCTGCACACCAAGGGCGGCGCGGTGCGCTGGTTCAAGGTCTCGCCAGTCATCGCCGCCATAGCGTCTGCCGACGCACCTGCTTGACTCTTGTGGTGAGGCCGCGCGCGACTGCCTCACAGCACGCGCTGAAACGCACCGGGCATCCACTCGGCTGGGCTGCTGTCTTGAGCATGCTCGTGGCCGGCTATGCGCACGCGCTCAGCATGGCCTGGCCTTTCGCATCGATCGGGGGTTTAGCCACCGGCCAAGCTTGGGGTGGCTTGCAGCTGGCGTCGCTGGTGTGGCTGGTCTGGCAAGTGCAGCGCAGTCGCCGACCCGGTCAGGGCGCGCTGCTCGGCTGGTTGTTTGCCACGGCCATGTTGTGCGGCACGTTCTGGTGGCTGTTCATTTCCATGCATCGTTACGGCGGCTTGCCGGCGGCACTGACTGTGCTGGCGATTGTCGCGTTGGCCGCTGCGTTGGCGCTGTATTACGCGGCGGCTGCTGCCATCTATGTTTGGTTGGCACCGCGTTCGTCGCTGGGTCGGACCAGTGTGTTTGCGGCGCTGTGGTTGCTGGCCGAGCTCACACGCGTGAAGTTGTTCACCGGCTTTCCTTGGGGCGAGGGCGGCTATGCGCACATCGATGGCTGGGCCCGGCCGCTGGCTGGCTGGATTGGTGTGCATGGGTTGACTTGGCTGGCGGCTTTCACGGCGGCTTGGTTGGCCGCACTGCTCTTGGACGCGCGCGCCAACCGTTGGGCGCTGAATCAAAAACCAATCATGGCTTGTGTCGCCCTGCTCGTGATCGCCTTTGGCGTTTCGACATTACCGCCCGCTGTTTTAGCCACACCAGCAAACACGCCCGCGCGTCCACCTTTATCAGTCACCTTGTTGCAGGGCAATATCCCGCAAGATTTGAAGTTTCAGCCGGGCACCGGCGTGACAGATGCGCTGCAATTTTATGGCGAGCAACTGGAACAGGTGCAAACTTCCTTGGTGGTTTTGCCTGAGACAGCGTTTCCCATGCTGCCCGAGCAGATCCCCCGCGACATCTGGGAGCCGATGAAAACCCGCTTCGCCAGCGGCGAGCAGGCCGCACTGATAGGCATTCCGCTGGGCTCCAGCCGTGACGGTTACAGCAATTCAGTGCTGGGCTTGAAGCCCGGGGCGCCGGACTACCGCTACGACAAACATCACCTTGTGCCCTTTGGCGAGTTTGTGCCGCCGTTTTTCCATTGGTTTATTCGCATGATGGAGATTCCGCTGGGCGACTTCAACCGCGGCAGCTTGGCGCAAGCACCGTTTGAATGGCGGGGCGAACGGCTCGCGCCAAACATTTGCTACGAGGACCTGTTTGGTGAAGAACTGGGTGCCAACTTCAAAGACGCTGCCAGCGCGCCAACGATGCTGGTCAACGTCAGCAATATCGCTTGGTTCGGCAACACGGTGGCGATTGACCAGCATTTGCACATCTCGCGCATGCGTGCGCTTGAATTCGCCCGGCCCATGCTGCGCGCCACCAACACCGGCGCGACCGTGGTCATCGACGCGCAGGGCCGCGTCACGCACGCGCTGGAGCGACACACCCGCGGTGCGCTGATCGCACAGGTGCAAGGTGCGGACGGGCTGACGCTGCACGCGCGTTGGGTTTCGCGCTTTGGCTTGGCGCCTTGGTGGCTGCTGGGCTTGGCCACCGTGCTGCTGGCCATGCTGGCCCGCAGGAACCGCCCAACATAGCCGTTGGCCTGATCCTCAAGGTGCCGGTTCAGCACCTTGGGGCCGCGTAAAATACACGTTTTGACGCGTCATGCCGCGTCTTGCTTGGCTCCAGAACAACGGTTGTATGCTCACTTTTCAGCAAATTATTCTCACGCTACAGTCCTACTGGGCTGACAAAGGCTGCGCCCTGCTGCAGCCTTACGACATGGAAGTCGGTGCCGGCACCTCGCACACCGCTACGTTTTTAAGAGCGCTTGGCCCGGAGCCTTGGAAAGCCGCTTACGTGCAGCCAAGCCGCCGCCCGAAAGACGGCCGTTACGGCGAAAACCCCAACCGTCTGCAGCACTACTACCAATACCAAGTCGTGCTGAAACCCGCGCCGGCAAATATTCTGGAGCTGTACCTCGGCTCGCTCGAGGTGCTCGGTTTTGACCTGAAAAAAAACGACATACGCTTTGTCGAAGACGATTGGGAAAACCCAACATTGGGCGCCTGGGGTCTGGGTTGGGAAGTCTGGCTGAACGGCATGGAAGTCACGCAGTTCACTTACTTTCAGCAAGTCGGCGGCATTGATTGCCGGCCCATCACCGGTGAGATCACTTACGGGCTTGAGCGTCTGGCGATGTACCTGCAAGGCGTTGACAACGTCTATGACCTGACATGGACCGAAGGTCTTTCTTATGGCGACGTCTACAAGCAAAACGAAGTTGAGCAATCCACCTACAACTTCGAGCACAGCGATGCTGACTTCCTGTTCACCGCCTTCAACGCGCATGAAAAACAAGCCAAGCATTTGATCAGCGTGCAGCTGGCACTCCCGGCCTATGAGCAAGTCTTGAAAGCAGCGCACAGTTTTAACTTGCTCGACGCCCGTGGTGCCATTTCCGTGACCGAGCGGGCCGCCTACATTGGCCGCATTCGCAACTTAGCGCGCGCCGTGGCGCAAAGCTATTACGAAAGCCGCGAACGTCTTGGCTTCCCGATGGCGCCCCGCGAATGGGTCGCGCAGATGCAGGCCGCCTTGCCAGCCTTGACGAAGAAAGCGGCGTGAGCGTGATGACAATGAAATCCCAAAACCTCTTGCTCGAACTCTTCGTTGAAGAGCTGCCACCCAAAGTATTGAAAAAACTCGGCGAAGCCTTCGCCGGCGTGCTGTGTGAGCAGCTGAAACAGCAAGGGCTGGCGACCGCTGATTCACAGCTCACCGCTTACGCATCGCCGCGCCGGCTGGCCGCGCACATCACCAACGTGGCGGCGCAAGCGGCTGACAAAGTCGTCTCGCAAAAGCTCATGCCGGTCAGCGTCGGTCTCGACGCCGCAGGCAACGCCACACCCGCCTTGCTGAAAAAACTGCAAGCGCTGGGTGCCGATGCGTCAGTAGTCGCCGGTCTGAAAAAAGTCATGGACGGCAAAGCCGAAGCGCTGTTTCACGACAGTGTGGTCACCGGCGCAACGCTGGCCAATGGCTTGCAAAAAGCCTTGCTAGAAGCTATCGCCAAGTTGCCGATTCCGAAAGTCATGAGCTACCAGTTGGAAAGCGACTGCGAGCTGCCCGGCTGGAGCAGCGTCAGCTTTGTACGCCCAGCGCATGGCCTGGTGGCGCTGCACGGCTCGGCGGTGATTCCTCTGCAGGCGCTGGGCCTGACGTCCGGTAACAGTACGCAAGGCCATCGCTTCGAAGCGGCTGTTTCGCCGGTGCTGATCACGCACGCCGATGCGTACGCGGCCACCTTGCAAAAAGACGGCGCCGTGATCGCTAGTTTTGCCGAACGCAAGGCCGAGATCGCGCGCCAATTGGCCGCTGCGGCTGCCAAAATTGGCGGCGGTGTGCTGCCGATTGAAGACGACGCCCTGCTGGACGAAGTCACGGCCTTGGTCGAGAGACCGAACGTGCTGGTTTGCAGCTTTGAAAAAGAATTTCTCGACGTGCCGCAGGAATGCCTGATCTTGACCATGAAGGCGAATCAGAAATACTTTCCGCTGCTCGACGCTGCCGGCAAGCTGACGCATCAGTTTTTGGTGGTCAGCAACATCAGCCCGGCAGATGCCTCGGCCGTCATTGGCGGCAACGAGCGCGTGGTGCGGCCGCGACTGGCCGATGCCAAATTCTTCTTTGACCAAGACCGCAAAAAGACGTTGGTATCCCGCGTTGCCGGCTTGGACAAGGTGGTTTATCACAACAAGCTTGGCAGCCAAGGCGAGCGTGTCACGCGCGTGCGGGCGATTGCCCGGGCCATCGGCCAACAACTCGGCGGTGAGGCTTTGGCACAGCAGGCGGATCAAGCCGCACTGCTGGCGAAGACCGATTTGGTCACCGACATGGTCGGCGAATTCCCTGAGTTGCAGGGCACGATGGGCCGCTACTACGCGCTCAACGACGGCCTGAGCAGCGACGTCGCCGATGCGATTGAAGACCATTACAAACCACGCTTTGCCGGTGACGCTTTGCCACGCAATTCGGTCGGGCTGGCGGTGGCGCTGGCCGACAAGCTGGAAACGCTGACGGGCATGTTCGGCATTGGCAATTTGCCAACCGGCGACAAAGACCCGTTCGCCTTGCGCCGTCATGCCTTGGGTGTGGTGCGCATGCTGGCCGACAAAGAGCTGCCCTTGGACCTTGGCCTGTTGGTGCAAACCGCAGGCCAAGCCTTTGGCGACAAAATTGAAGATGCTTCGGCGGCCTTGCTGGACTTCATCTATGACCGGCTTGCCGGTTCACTGCGTGAGCAAGGCTACAGCGCGCAAGAAGTTGATGCCGTGTTGGCGCTGCGGCCCCAGCAGTTGGGTGACGTGGCGCGCCGTCTGGTGGCGGTCAGAGTATTCGCCGCTTTGCCCGAAGCGCCGGCCTTGGCCGCAGCCAACAAGCGCATCGGCAACATCCTGAAAAAAGCCCAAGAGGTCGACGCCCATGTCAGCCAAGTGCTGCTGCAAGAGCCGGCTGAAATCGCGCTGTTTGCTGTCATGAACCGCGTGTTGCCGCGAGCCCAGACGCAGTTTGAAGCCGGCGACTACAGCGACTCGCTGCAAACACTGGCGGCCTTGCGTGAGCCGGTTGATGCCTTCTTTGATGGCGTGATGGTCAACGCCGAGGAACTCGACTTGCGTCTGAATCGGCAGGGCCTGTTGAAGTCCTTGCACGTGGCCATGAACCGTGTCGCCGATCTATCGCGTTTAGCGACCTGATCCACCGAGTATCGCTATGGGGACTTCCATGAAACTCGTCATCTTGGACCGCGACGGTACCATCAACAGCGACAGCGAAGATTTCGTCAAGTCGCCTGAAGAGTGGACTCCCTTGCCCGGTGCCCTGGAAGCGATTGCTCGGCTCAACCATGGTGGCTGGCATGTGGTGATTGCTTCCAACCAGTCGGGCTTGGGCCGTGGCTTGTTTGATGTCGCAGCGCTGAACGCCATGCACGCCAAGATGTACAAGATGCTGGCCGCCGTCGGCGGCCGCGTCGATGCTGTTTTTTATTGCCCACACACCTCTGAAGAAGCCTGCGTCTGCCGCAAGCCTTTGCCCGGTCTTTTTGAGCAAATCAGCTTGCGTTTTGGGGTCTCGCTCAAAAGCGTGGCCAGTTGCGGTGACTCACTGCGTGATGTCCTCGCTGCCGCTGCGGCGGGTTGTGAGCCGCATCTGGTGCTGACCGGCAAGTCGGCCCGCTATCTGGGCGGCGGCCAGCCCGCAGGCCTGCCCGCAGGCACATTGCTGCACCGTGACTTGGGGGCCTTCGCCGACTACTTGCTTGAGCGCCGCCCGCTCGCTGCCGCGCCCGTTGCCCCACCCTGAACTTCCACGCTCTGTGTGCAGCGTAGCCACTCAGCGCACTGCAAATCTTGTCTCTCATTTCTCAAAGCTCACCATGCCCTTGATCCGCTCCGTCCTTCATTTGCTCTGGATGATTCTCACCGTGATGCCTTGGGCCATCGCCGTCATGCTGGCTGCGCCGTTTTTAAGCAGCACCCAAATCTACAAAATGTGCGCCGGTTGGTTGCGCTTGACGGTCAACAGCGGCAGTTGGTTGTTGGGCATTCAGAACCGGGTCACCGGCATGGAAAATTTGCCCACCGGCGCGACCGGCGCCTGCGTGCTGTTGGTCAAGCACCAGAGCACCTGGGAAACTTTTTCGATGGTCACGCTGATGCCCCACCCGCTGGCCTACGTGTTTAAAAAAGAGCTGTTGCGCGTGCCGTTTTTCGGTTGGGCGATGGCCCGAATGGACATGATTCACATTGACCGCAGCAAGCGCACAGAGGCATTCTCCAAAGTGGTCGAGCAAGGTCGTCGGCTGATGAAACAAGGCGTCTGGGTCATCATGTTCCCAGAAGGCACGCGGATCGCGCGCGGCCAGCAAGGTGTTTACAAAAGTAGTGGTACACGGCTGGCGATCGAGACTGGCGCTCCGGTGATCCCTGTCGCCGTGACCTCAGCCAAATGCTGGCCGCGCAAGGCTTTCATCAAGCGGCCGGGCATTGTTGATATTTCGATCGGCCAGCCGATCAGCAGCGTCGGTCGCAAGCCAGATGAGCTGATGCGCGAGGTGCAAGACTGGATTGAAGCCGAAATGCGCCGCCTTGATCCGGAAGCCTACGCGCATGAAACCACCTCGGCACGTACCAAGGTCTGAAAACCTGCGCTACAGCCGCAGCGTGACCGCTAAACTGAACCCATGCTAAAGCTTCTCCAGCGAACCCTTGACTTGTTTGCGCCAGAGGCTGAGCCGCTGGGGATCGCCCAGTCCGTGCGCCCGACGCAAACCTTGACGCAGGGGCTGGCACCCGCCATGTCCCGCCACCCTGACGCCAGCCGCGAAGCCCTGCTGTCAGGCGTGTTGGTGGCTTTTGCCTTGAAGCGCGGCAAGCGCCGCACGATTGGTTTTTCTGTTGGGCCAGAGGGTTTGTCGGTGAGCGCGCCAAAATGGGTGCCGCTGGCGGAGATTGACCGCTCTGTGCAGGAAAAAGCCAGCTGGATTTTGAAAAAATTACAAGAAACGCGCGAATGCCACAGTCGCATGGAGTCGGCCCGCATCGACTGGCAAGACGGCGCGGTCGTGCCCTTCATGGGCGGTGAGTTGGTGTTGTCGCTAGACCCGCGTCAGCAGCGATCCGCCATGGCTGATCAGCTGACACAACAGCAGCCAAGCCCAGATGGCGAGGCACCAGGGGGTGAAGTCCAACGCCGAGTGCTCTGTCTGGGGTTGGCTCGCAACGCTTCAACAACGCAGATTCGCGACGCCGCACAGGCTTGGCTGATGCGACATGCCAAGCAGTTGTTTGAAGAGCGGCTGAATCATTACGCGCCACAGCTGGGTGTCAGCTGGCAGCGTCTGCGGTTGAGCCGCGCCGGCACGCGCTGGGGCAGCGCCAGTGCCGATGGCTCGATTCGCCTGAATTGGCGGCTGATTCACTTCAAGCTGTCGGTGATCGATTACGTCGTCGTGCACGAGCTGAGCCATTTGCGCGTGATGGACCACAGCCCACGTTTTTGGGACACCGTTCGCGCCATCGTGCCGAACTATGCAGAACTGCGCGGTCAGCTCAAGGATGAGTTGGTTCCTAAGTGGTGACCTTGGCGCGCCGGCTTAGGCCAAATTCATGGTACAACTAATTTCCCAAATTAAAGTCTTCAAAAGCTTTCCTCTGTTTGTCTTGCGCCACTGAACACTGCATGAACGATAAACAAATCCTCGTTGTTGAAGACAACCCAGACCATCTGGAGTTAATCGTGTTGACCTTGCAAGAGCCAGGCCTCAGGGCAGGAATCGTTGTAGCGCGCGACGGCGCAGACGCGCTTGATTACCTCTGGGGTCAGGGGGCGTTTGCGGGCCGCAACACCCAAAAACAACCGAATTTGGTGATGCTCGATTTGAAGCTGCCGAAAATTTCAGGCGTCGATGTGCTGCGCCGCATGCGCGACAACCCGCTCACCGAGTTCGTACCGGTGGTCGTCATGACGTCTTCCAGCGAACACTCAGACATGGTGGCTTGCTACCGCAGCGGTGCCAATGGCTTCGTCAAAAAAGCGGTCGACTTTCGGGCTTTCACCGACAACCTCAACCACATGAAAGCTTATTGGCTGGGCGTCAACGAGGCTGTTCTGAGCAGCTGAACCTGTAAATGCCGTCAGCGCTCAAGCTGCGCTGCAGGCGTCCTTCAAACCACAGCAAGTGCAAATGCGCAATCGCCTCACCCATGGCAAAGGTGGTCTGGTGTAAGTCCAGCGTGCGTTTGAACATGACCGGCAAGATGTCCGCCGCGTGGCAGGGGCTGGCCGTGCAGGCCTCGATCACTTCCTCAAGACGGTCGCGGTGATGGTCTTGCAACTGCTGAATTCGGGTGTGCAAGCCTTCAAACGGTTTGCCATGCGAAGGCAAGGTCAAGGTGTTGGGCGCGAGCGCCTTGAATTTGTCAATCGACGCTAAAAACAGCGCCAGCGGATTCGACTCCGGCTCGATGTCATAGACACTGATGTTGGTTGAAATACGCGGCAGCATCATGTCCCCACCGATCAACACCGGCGCCGGCAAAGCGGCATCATCACAGTACAGCGCGATGTGTTCCGGTGCATGGCCGTAGCCGCTGATGCAGCGCCAACGCCGGCCAGCAATGCGCAGATCCATGCCGTCCATGAGACGGGTAAAGCTGCGCGGGACGTCGGGCACCATGTCCGAGTAGTAACCGGTGCGAGCACGTATTTTTTCAATCGAATCAGGGTCTGTCAAACCATGCGAAGCGAAGAATTGAGCTGCGCTGTCGCCGCCAAAACCGCTCGTGCTGCGGCACGCCAAGCGAGCAACGTTGTAGTCGGTGGCACTGACCCAGAGCCGAACATTCCAGCGTTCACACAGCCAGTGCGCCAGCCCGATGTGGTCGGGGTGCATGTGCGTCACGACAACGCGCAGCACCGGCAGGCCTTGCAGCTGGCTCGCAAAAATAGCTTCCCACTGCGCTTTGGATTCGTCGCGGGCGATACAGCAGTCGACGATAGTCCAGCCGGCTTGACCGTCGATCTCGTCACGCAGCAGCCACAAATTGATGTGGTTCAGCGCGAACGGCAGACCCATGCGAATCCAACGCACACCGGGCGCGACTTCCAGCGCCTGGCCGCTGTCCGGCAGGGTCTCGCCAAGCGGGTAATGCAATTGTTGTTCAAGAAGGTTCATGCGGGGTCCTGACGGTGCGCTACATTTGACGTTGACGTTAACGTCAACATGCTAAATTGTAGAGAGGCCTGGCCTCAAGCGGGTCACGCGTTCTCGGCCAACACCATCTCAACAAGGGCTTTTCCTCCACCATGGCCACAACTTACACCATCGGCGACCTTGCCAAAGAGTTTGACCTGACCACCCGTGCCATGCGGTTTTACGAAGACATGGGCTTGTTGCAGCCACTGCGCGAAGGTCCGGGCGGGCGCAACCGAATCTACACGGCGCGCGACCGCACCCGGCTGAAACTGACGCTGCGTGCCAAGCGCTTGGGCCTGAGCCTGAGCGAGGCTAAGGACATCATTGACTCTTACGACAATCCGCGCGACACCGCGCCGCAGCTGAAAAAATTCCTAGAAGTTCTGGCGGGGCATCGGCAACGTCTGGAAGAACAAATGGCCGACCTGCAAGCCAACCTGGAAGAGATCAAAGGGCATGAAAAAGAAGCCCGCTCTTTGCTGGCCAAAGCGGCCAAAAAAGCCGCCTGACCCACTAAGTCGTCATAATTGACGTTTACGTCAACGTCAACGTCAACGTCAATTCAAAGGCCCTTGCACATGACCGTCGCTGATACACCGCAGATTCAAAGCCCCGCCGAATTGTTCAAGCGCATAGAAGCCAGCTTTGTGCGGCAAGGCCTGATGCAGCATTTGGGCGCACGTCTGTTACGGGTCGAGCCGGGCTTGTGCGAAGTGGCGCTGCCGTATTCAGACCGGGTGACACAGCAGCAAGGCGGCTTTCATGGCGGGGCCATGGGCGCGTTGGCCGACATTGCCGCTGGCTACGCAGGCCTCACCGTGGCACCGCCCGGCATGGAAGTCACCACTGTGGAATACAAGATCAATTTTTTGGCGGCATTCCAAGGCGGTGAGTTGCGCGCTGTTGGCCGGGTGCTCAAGGGTGGCCGGCGCCTCATCATCACCGCCGCGGACGTCCAACACGTGGCGGCCGACGGCAAGGTCACCGACTGCGCCGTGATGCAGCAAACGCTGATGCCCGTGCCGCAAACGTACTGATTTATTTCAAACATCAAGGAGACGCCATGACCCTGCCAGGACTCAACTTTCAGCTCGGTGAAGACATCGACGCCTTGCGCGATGCCGTGCGTGAATTTGCGCAAACAGAGATCGCACCGCGCGCCGCCGAGATCGACCGAACCGACCAGTTTCCAATGGACTTGTGGCGCAAGATGGGCGACTTGGGTGTGCTGGGCATCACCGTCGGTGAAGAGTTCGGCGGTGCCAACATGGGCTACCTCGCGCACATGATCGCGATGGAAGAAATCTCGCGTGCCTCGGCTTCGGTGGGCTTGAGTTACGGCGCCCACAGCAACTTGTGTGTGAACCAGATCAAGCGCAATGGCACGCCTGAACAGCGGCAAAGATACTTGCCTAACCTCATCAGCGGCGACCATGTGGGGGCCTTGGCCATGAGCGAGCCCGGTGCCGGCTCGGACGTCCTCAGCATGAAGCTAAAAGCCGAAGACAAAGGCGGCTACTACCTGCTCAATGGCAGCAAAATGTGGATCACCAACGGACCAGACGCCGATACCTTGGTGGTCTACGCCAAGACTGAGCCGGAGTTGGGTGCGCGCGGTGTCACTGCCTTCCTGGTTGAAAAAACAATGGCCGGGTTTTCTGTCGCGCAAAAGCTCGACAAGCTCGGCATGCGCGGCAGCCACACCGGAGAACTCGTTTTTAACAACGTCGAAGTGCCGGCGCAGAATATTCTGGGCGGCTTGAACAGTGGCGCCAAAGTGTTGATGAGCGGGCTCGATTACGAGCGCGCCGTGCTCACCGGTGGGCCCCTGGGCATCATGCAATCTGTCATGGACAGCGTCATCCCCTATATCCATGACCGCAAGCAGTTCGGCCAAAGCATTGGCGAGTTTCAACTGATTCAAGGCAAGGTCGCAGACATGTACACCGTGCTGCAAGCAGGGCGCTCGTTTGCTTACACCGTGGCCAAAAACCTCGACCTGCTGGGTCTTGAGCATGTGCGGCAAGTGCGCAAAGACTGCGCTTCAGTGATTTTGTGGTGTGCTGAAAAAGCCACCTGGATGGCTGGCGAAGGGGTGCAGATTTTTGGCGGCAATGGCTACATCAACGACTACCCGCTGGGACGTTTGTGGCGCGACGCCAAGCTCTACGAAATTGGCGCGGGCACCAGCGAAATCCGCCGCATGCTGATCGGCCGTGAGTTGTTTGCAGAAACCTGCTGATGCGTGGCCGCCTCGCCAACTGACTAAGATTGCGTCCATGACAACCTCGATCAATGATCTTTTTGCCCACAACCGCGCCTGGGCCGCGCAAATGGAAGCCGAACGGCCAGGCTTTTTCACCAGCTTGGTGCAACAGCAAACGCCCAAGTACATGTGGATTGGCTGCTCCGACAGCCGCGTGCCGGCGAATCAAATCACCGGGCTAGAGCCTGGCGAAGTCTTCGTGCATCGCAACGTCGCCAATGTGGTCGTGCATTCAGATCTCAACGCGCTGTCGACCATTCAGTTCGCCGTCGAGCGACTGAAAGTGGAGCACGTGATGGTGGTTGGCCACTACGGTTGCTCTGGCGTTCGTGCGGCCCTCGAAGGCGCGCGTATCGGTTTGGCCGACAACTGGTTGCGCCACATCCAGGATGTGCGGGATCGACATCAATCGCTGATCAACGGGATTGCTGAAGAGTTTCGCTGCGACGCGCTGGTGCAACTCAATGTGATTGAGCAAGTCGTCAATGTGGCGCAAAGCACGGTGCTGCAAGACGCTTGGTCACGTGGTCAAAACGTCTCGCTGCACGGCTGGGTTTACGGTATTCATGACGGCCTGCTGCAGGACATGCGGGTCACAGTCACGGGCAACAACGGCTTAGAGCTGACGTACCGAGCCGCCGTCGACAGCGTAGCCAAGGCGCCGCGATAAATTTTTCAAACTATTCAAGAAAAAAACATGTCTGATTCCATTGTCATTCTCGGTGCCGCTCGCACGCCCATGGGCGGCTTTCAAGGCGACTTTTCCTCTCTGGCTGCCCACGATCTCGGCGGTGCCGCGATCAAGGCCGCCATTGAGCGCGCCGGCATTTCACCGGCACTCGTTGATGAAGTGTTGTTCGGCAATTGCCTGATGGCTGGCCAGGGCCAAGCGCCCGCGCGGCAAGCCGGCTTCAAGGGCGGCTTGCCGGCCAGTGCGGGCGCCGTAACGCTGTCCAAGATGTGCGGCTCGGGCATGCAGGCGACGCTGTTGGCGCACGACCAGTTGATCGCCGGCAGCCGCGACGTGATGGTTTCCGGCGGCATGGAAAGCATGACCAACGCGCCGCATTTGTTGCTGAAAGGTCGCAGCGGCGTTCGCATCGGCCACGACCGCATCTATGACCATATGATGCTCGACGGCCTCGAAGACGCGTACGAACCCGGCCGTGCCATGGGCACCTTTGGCGAACAGTGCGCCGACAAATACCAGTTCACACGCGAAGCACAAGACGCCTTCGCAACAGCCAGCGTGCAACGCGCCCGGGCCGCGATTGCGTCTGGCGCCTTCCAAGCCGAGATCACGCCCGTGACGGTCAAGGGCCGCAGCGGCGACAGCGTTATTGCTATCGACGAAGGCCCGGGCAAGGTCAAGTTAGAAAAGATGTCGGCGTTGCGACCAGCCTTCAAAAAAGACGGCACCATCACGGCGGCGTCCAGCTCCTCCATCAATGACGGCGCAGCCGCGTTGGTGCTGACCCGCGCGTCAACAGCCAAGACCTTGGGTGCAGAGCCGATCGCCCGCATCGTCGGCCACGCCACGTTTGCTCAAGCGCCTGAGTGGTTCACCACCGCGCCAGTGGGCGCTGTGCAAAAGCTGCTGAAAAAAATCGACTGGCAGGTGGGTGATGTCGATCTGTGGGAAATCAACGAGGCCTTTGCGGTGGTGCCGATGGCCGCCATGCAAGAGCTCGGCATCAGCCACGACATCGTCAATGTCAACGGCGGTGCGTGTGCCTTGGGTCACCCGATCGGTGCCAGCGGCGCCCGTATCATCGTCACCTTGTTGTATGCCCTGAAGGCCCGTGGCCTGAAAAAAGGCGTGGCGACTTTGTGCATTGGCGGCGGCGAAGGCACGGCCCTCGCCATCGAACTGCTTTAACCCGATTCATCGGATTAGCTAGGAAAAATCATGGCCATCACCAAAGGATTCCGCGTACTGGTTGACGAGGCCATGGCCGAAGTCACCACCTACAGCGTGGCCCAAATTCGCGAACGCTTGGGCGACCCGACCTTGCAAATCGTTGACATCCGTGACCCGCGGGAGTTAGAGCGCGGTGGCACGCTGCCGGGCGCACTGCTCGCGCCGCGCGGTATGTTGGAGTTTTGGGTGGACCCCGATTCACCGTATTTCAAACCGGTGTTCGGTGACGAGTCGAGCGAGTTCGTGTTGTTTTGCGGTGCCGGCTGGCGCAGTGCGCTGGCCACCAAAGCCTTGCAAGACATGGGCATGACCAACGTCGCGCACATCGACGGCGGCTTTGCCGACTGGGCTGAACAAGGCGCGCCAGTGCAGACGCTTGAAGAGCACAAAGCCGCCAGCCGGCCAGCGACCAAGGCTTGAAAAAGCCGTGATGTTGCGTGCTCGCTGCTGATCCCTGCCCCTGCGGCCGCGAAACAAGCCCTGTAGGCGGTCGACGTCGACCTGTGAGCTTGGCTGCTTGCTGTGGTCGCTATTTGCGGCACTGGCTGGAAGCGCCTGCGCCCGACGCCGCGGCGCTGATGCGTTCCCGCTACAGCGCCTTTGTCTTGCAACAGGCCGACTACCTGCGCGCCACCTGGCACGTCAGTACCCGGCCCGACACCTTAGACTTTGAACCCGGTGCGCGCTGGTTGGGGCTGGAGGTTCGGCGCCATCAAGTGACAGGCCCGGACCGCGCGGAAGTCGAGTTTGTAGCGCGTTATCGGTTGGGCGGCAAAGCCACGCGGCTGCATGAAAAAAGCCGCTTTGTGCGCGAGGACGGTCGTTGGTGGTATGTCGACGGGGATTCAATGTAGCGAGAGACGTCGCCGCGCGCCGTATCATCTGCGGATGAATTTTCAAGCTGTTTTATTTGATTGCGATGGCGTGCTGGTTGACAGCGAGGCCATCACCAACGGCGTGCTGCGCGACATGTTGCAAGAGTCTGGCTGGACGCTCACGCCGGCTGAATGCATGCGCATCTTCATTGGCAAGGCCGTCAAAGACGAGCAGGTCTTGATCGAGACGCGCACCGGCCAGCCCATGACCGAAGACTGGATGCTGCGCTTTCGCGAGCGGCGCAACATCGGCTTGTTGGCGGGCCTGCAAGCCATTCCCAACGCGGTTGACGCCGTGGCCAAAATCCATGCGCTGTACGGTGGGCTGATTGCCTGTGCCTCGGGCGCTGACCGCTTCAAGGTCGAGCTGCAGCTGGACAAATGCGGCTTCATGCCCTATTTCAAGGACTTCATTTTCAGCGGCCACGAGATGCCGCGTTCCAAACCAGCCCCTGATGTTTACTTGGCGGCCGCAGCCGCCTTGGGCGTCGACCCCCAACGCTGCGCCGTGGTGGAGGACACCGTCACTGGCGTGGCGGCCGGTGTGGCGGCGGGCGCCACCGTGTTTGGTTACAGCCCGGCCGAAGCAGGGCATGACGCGCCGAACGCCTTGCGCGCTGCGGGGGCCCGCGTCATCTTCACGGACATGCGAGCGCTGGCCGACCTCCTTTAAAGAGCCCCCTCCAGACGCGGCGCCGGATGGATGTGCTGAAAATCGCAGATTTCACGGAAACGACCAGTGGTGATAAGCTCGCCATTCAATTTTTTAAAGAGAGCGAGACACACCATGCCCGGACTTTTGCCCAACGTTGACCCCGACGGCTTGCTTGAGTTTTCGGTGGTCTACACCGACCGCTCGCTCAACCACATGTCCAAGAACTTTCAGGGCGTGATGACGGACATTTCCGGCATCCTCAAGGAAGTCTATGGCGCTCACTCGGTGGCCTTGGTACCCGGTAGCGGCACCTACGGCATGGAAGCCGTAGCGCGGCAGTTTGCCGCTGGCAAGCATGTGCTGGTCATCCGCAACGGCTGGTTCAGTTACCGCTGGACGCAAATTTTTGAGATGGGCAACATCCCGGCCACGCACAGCGTGATCAAGGCGCGCCAAACCCACACCGGCGCGCAAGCACCGTGGGCTCCGGCCCCAATCGCTGACGTGGTGGCCGCGATTGCCAAAGAAAAACCCGCACTGGTGTTTGCACCGCACGTCGAAACCTCCTCCGGCATGATCTTGCCCGACAGCTACCTGCGTGCTGTGGCCGATGCCGTGCATGCGGTGGGTGGCTTGTTTGTGTTGGACTGCATTGCCTCCGGCGCGATGTGGGTTGACATGCAGGCGAATGGCGTCGATCTGTTGATTTCAGCGCCGCAAAAAGGCTGGAGCAGCTCACCCTGCTGCGCCATGGTGATGCTCAGCGAGCGCGCTCGCGCCGCCATCGACGGCACCACCAGCTCAAGCTATTCCTGCGACTTGAAGAAGTGGTTGCAAATCATGGAAACCTATGAAAAAGGCGGCCACGCCTACCACGCGACCTTGCCGACAGACGCCCTCACACGCCTGCGCGCCGTGATGAAAGAAACCCAGGCCTACGGCTTTGCCAAGGTCAAGACAGAGCAAGAATTGCTCGGTCAAAAAGTTCGCGCCATGTTTGAAAGCCGCGGCTTGCCGAGCGTCGCCGCCGAAGGTTTCAAAGCACCGGGCGTGGTCGTCAGCTACACCAGCGACGCCGACATCCAGTCGGGCAAAAAGTTTTTAGCGCAAGGTCTACAGACCGCTGCCGGTGTGCCATTGCAGTGCGACGAAGGCGCTGACTTCAAGACTTTCCGGGTGGGCCTGTTCGGTCTGGAAAAATGGCACCATGTCGACCGCACGGTGGCTAATCTGGCCGGCGCGCTGGACCGGATTGGGTTGCACCAGCCGGTGGCTGAAGCGCTCGCTGCCTGAACCTGCGACCCAGTTCGATAACCGATTACTGAAACAAGAGATGTGTCCATGAAATGTGCGTTGGTCGGTTCCCGTTTTTTCGCCGCCTCTGTCTTTGAGGCCTTGCGCCACGAAGAGGGCATTGAGTTCACCAGCATCGTGGCGCCGGCTGCCGATGACCGCTTAGCGTTGGCCGGACGCGCCGCTGGCATTGCCGTGCATGTGCTGGAAAACCCGAAGATGGTGCCGGGTGAGGCGATTGCCGAAGGCACCGACCTGATCATTGCCGCCCACACCCACGCTCGGGTCAGCGACGACGCGCTGGCGCGTTCGCGTTTGGGCGGCGTCGGCTACCACCCGTCGCTGTTGCCCAGACACCGCGGTATTGCAGCGGTTGAATGGACGATTCTGGAAGGCGACGCCATCGCTGGCGGTTCGGTCTATCACTTGGCCGATGGCTGGGATGCCGGTGCCATCGCCGCGCAAGACTGGTGCTTTGTCAACCAGGGCGAAACTGCCCGCGAGTTGTGGGAACGCGCACTGGCGCCGATGGGCATTGACTTGCTGCGCCAAGTGGTACAAATCGCCCGCCTGCAAGGTAGCGTTCCGGCCAAGCCGCAAGATCCCCGTTTTGCCACCCGCGCGCCGATGATCCGCAAGGCGGTGGTGTTGACCGAAGAGTCATCGCCAACCGTCTCTTCTCTCGTGGTCTCGATCGTCGGTGCGGATCGTCAAGGCATCGTCAGTTCTTTGGCGGAGCGGGCCCAGCGTTTCGGTGCCAACTGGGCGGCGAGCCGCATGACCCGGCTGGCCGGTGAGTTTGCCGGCATGGTTCATTTGGAAGTGCCGCGCGAGAATGCCGACGCATTGGCGACGGCGTTGCGCGGTCTGGCGTCCAGTGGTTTGCAAGTCATGGTGGCCAGAAGCGACGGCGCGAATGTGGCCAACACCTTGCGCGTGGTCGAGCTGGAACTGGTCGGCGAAGACCGGCTCGGCATCGTCAGCAACCTGACCAAGCTGTTGGCCGGGCGCGGCGTCAGCATTGAGAGCATTCACACCGACATCCTGCGCAGCGGCGTGTCGGGCAAGCAGACCTTCAAGGTTGAAGCGCATCTGCTGGTGCCGCTCAGTGTGTCGATCGACGCGCTGCAACAAGAAGTCGGCTCACTGGCCCGCGAGATGATGCTCGACATCGCCTTGGGCGAGCGGCAAATTCCCGCTCTTTGAATTTGAATTAGTCCGCCACGCCGCGCCGAAAGTCGGTGGGCGTGCAGCCGGTCCAGCTGCGAAACGCCCGGGTAAAACTCTTTTCATTGCGAAAGCCGGCGGCTGCGGCCACTTGCTTGATCGGCTGCGTCGTGCGCAGCAACAAGTCTTTGGCCTTTTGGCTGCGCACCTCGTCTTTGAGTTGTTGCAGCGACGCGCCTTCTTCTTGCAGTTGCCGGTGCAAAGAGCGTGGTGACATGTTCAGCACGGCGGCCAAGGTGTCGGCGTTATGACCGAGTAAGTGCGGGTTGGCCAGCGCTTGGCGTACCTGCTGCACCAGCAAACGGTCGCGGCGGTATTGCCGCACGGTCAACGGCAATGCGCGCTGCAACATTTGTCGCAGTGCTTTTTCGTCACGGCGCAAGGGCAGGGCCAGGTAACGCGCGTCAAAACGCAGTTCGGCCTGCACCGCGTTAAAACGTATCGTGCCGGGAAACATCAGTGCATAAGCTGCGCCGTGCGCTGGTGGTGCGAACGGGAAGAGCGCTCCTTGCAGCGGCATCCGTGAGTCGATGTACCAGCAAGCCAAGCCGTGGATGTTGCGCAGCACATGCACCAAGCAAAACTCGCGGGCCCCTTGTCCGTGCCTCGCCAGATCGCCGTGCTCCTCCAGCACAATGGCCGTGCTGTCGCCAGAGGGCAGCAGCTTGAGCTGAATGTCGTCGGTCAGCAGAGCGTGATGGCGGCACCAGCGTTGCAGCGCCACGCCAAGGTCGGGCGCGCTCAGGGAGGCGCGTGCCAGCATGCCGTAACTGCCCCAAGGCAGCCGACGGCTGAAGGCGCCCAGGGCTTCGTCGTCGAGCTCTTGCATGGCCGTGCCAGACAGCACTTCCATCTGACGCGCGGTGATTCTGCCGTCGATTTTTTTGAGCTGTGCTGGCGTGATCTGTGCCAGCCGAAGGGCATGGGCGGGGCTGCGCTCGGCTCGCAGGTAAAACGCATTGATTTCCCTGGCGTAAGCCATGGGTGTTGCCGCAACAGGGGGGGCGGCGAGGGTCGGTGGCGTGCGAGTGAGCATGGTTTAAGTTTGCAGGAGTTTGGCACGATTTGCAACCTTTGTGGCGCTCCCAAGCTGGCTTTTGGGTCTAAGCTGTCGGATTGGCGCCAACCACCCAGCGCCCCTGCAACGAGGAGACACATGCCAGTTCTGGAAACCAAACTCAACGCCCGCTCCGCTGACTTTCAAGCCAACGCCGCTGCTTTGCGGACGCAAGTGGAAGCGCTGCGCACGCAGGTCGCCATCGTCGCTACCGGTGGCGGTGAAGTGGCGCGCGCCAAACACGTCGCACGCGGCAAGTTGCCGCCGCGTCAGCGGGTGCAACTGCTGCTCGACCCCGGCACGCCTTTTCTGGAGTTGTCGCCGTTGGCGGCGCTGGCGATGTACCCGGACCGCGACGGCTCTGACAGCGCGCCTTGTGCGGGCGTTATCACCGGCATCGGCCGCGTCAGCGGCATTGACTGCCTGATCATTTGCAATGACGCCACGGTCAAGGGCGGCACCTATTACCCGATGACGGTGAAGAAGCATTTGCGGGCACAAGAAGTCGCCATGCAAAACAACTTGCCGTGCATTTACCTGGTCGATTCAGGCGGCGCCAATTTGCCGAACCAAGACGATGTGTTTCCGGATCGCGATCACTTCGGTCGCATTTTTTACAACCAAGCCAACATGAGCGCGCAGGGCATCGCCCAGATCGCCGTCGTCATGGGTTCGTGCACGGCTGGCGGCGCTTATGTGCCCGCCATGAGCGATGAAACCATCATCGTCAAAAATCAAGGCACGATTTTTCTAGGTGGCCCGCCGCTGGTCAAGGCCGCGATTGGTGAGATCGTCTCGGCCGAAGACCTGGGCGGTGGCGATGTGCACACGCGTTTGTCAGGCGTGGCCGACCATTTGGCGCAAAACGATGCGCACGCGCTGGCGTTGGCCCGGCAAGCCGTCGCCAGTCTGAACCGCAGCAAGCGGGTGGCGCAAACGCTGCGTGCGCCAGTGCCGCCGTTGTATGACACGGCCGAGCTGTATGGCGTGATTCCGCTCGACACGCGCAAACCGTATGACGTGCATGAGGTGATTGCGCGCATCGTCGACGGCAGTGAGCTGCATGAATTCAAGGCGCGTTTTGGCGCCACGCTGGTCTGCGGCTTTGCGCACATTGAGGGCATGCCGGTCGGCATCATCGCTAACAACGGCGTGCTGTTTTCCGAGTCGGCGCAAAAAGGCGCGCACTTCATCGAGCTCTGCTGCCAACGCAAAATTCCGCTGGTGTTTTTGCAGAACATCACCGGCTTCATGGTCGGCCGCAAGTACGAAAACGAAGGCATCGCGCGGCACGGCGCCAAGATGGTCACGGCCGTGGCCACGGCCAGTGTGCCGAAGTTCACCGTCATCATTGGCGGCAGCTACGGCGCCGGCAATTACGGCATGTGTGGCCGGGCGTTTTCACCTCGCTTTTTGTGGATGTGGCCGAACGCGCGCATCTGCGTCATGGGCGGCGAGCAAGCCGCCGGCGTGTTGGCCACCGTCAAACGCGATGGCATTGAAGGCCGCGGCGGCAGCTGGAGCGCCGAAGAAGAAGCCGCCTTCAAGCAGCCGGTGCTCGACCAGTTCGCGCACCAGTCCAGCCCTTACTATTCCAGCGCACGTTTGTGGGACGACGGCGTCATCGACCCGGCTGACACGCGCCGCGTGCTGGCGCTGGGTTTGTCGGCGTCCTTGAATGTGCCGATTCCCGAGCCTAAGTTTGGCGTCTTTCGCATGTAATGCATGCAACGGCAACATCAGACAAAACAAACAGGAGAACCGCATGACAACCATTTACGACTGCCCTGAACACGAACTGCTGCGCGACCAAGTGGCGCGCTTTATTGCCCGCGAGGTTGAGCCGCACGGCACAAAGTGGGAAGACGCCGGCATGGTGCCGCGAGACGTGCTGCGTCGCATGGGCCAAGCCGGTTTGCTCGGCCTGATGTACGACGAGGCTTATGGCGGTGGCGAAGGTGACGCGCTGACCAATTTGGTGTTTGCCGAGGCGTTGTCGCAGTCGACCTTTGCCGGCTTCATCATCACCGTGCTGGTCCACACCGACATGGCCAGCCCGCACTTGCACCATGCCGGCAGCGCCGAGCAAAAAGCCAAGTACCTGCCGCGCGTCACCGCCGGCGAGATGATCACCGCGGTCGGTATCAGCGAACCCGGTGCCGGCTCAGACGTGGCGGGCATCCGCACGTCGGCACGGCGGGAAGGCGACGAGTGGGTGCTGAACGGCACCAAGATGTTCATCACCAACGGCGTCCATGCAGACCTGTACTTCATTGCCGCCAAGACCGGCCCCGGCCGCCGCGACATGTCGATGTTCATCGTTGAAAAAGGCACGCCTGGTTTCTCGGTCGGCCGCGCATTGAAAAAATCGGGCTGGATGAGCTCCGACACGGCCGAGCTGATTTTGGACAACTGCCGCATTCCCGTGGGCAACCTGCTGGGTGAAGAAAACAAGGGCTTTTACTCGGTGATGAAGAACTTCCAGACCGAGCGCATTGCCTTGGGCGCGATGGCGGTCGGCCACTGCACGCGGGCCTTGCAGCTGACGCTGGACCACGTCAAGCAGCGCCAAGCATTTGGCGGCACGCTGTGGGACCAGCAAACCATTCGCCATCGCATCGCCATGCTGGACGCCAAAACCCGCGCTGCGCGGCAGTTCATGTACCACTGCGCTTGGTCGGTGACGCAAGGCCAAGACATCGTGCAAGAAGTCTCGATGTTGAAGGCGCTGACCGGCGAGCTGGTGAATGAAGTGGTGCAGACCTGCCAGCAATTTCACGGCGGCATGGGCTACATCCGCGAGACCGCGATTGAACGCCTGTGGCGCGATGCGCGCGTGCTGGCGATTGGCGGCGGCGCGACCGAGGTGATGCTTGAAGAAGTTGCCAAGCGTTATTGAAGAGAAGGCTGGAAACATGACAACCCCCAACGCTGTTCTCGCTATTGTTCGGCCCGCTGCCCACGTGGCCGAGGTCTGGCTGAACCGCCCTGATGTGCGCAACGCCTTCAACGCGGAGTTGATCGCCGCGTTGACCAGCACCTTTGCCGCGCTGTCAGCTGAGCCTGATTTGCGCGTCATCGTGTTGGGTGCGCGCGGCAAGGCTTTCTGCGCTGGCGCAGACCTGAACTGGATGCGCGCCATGGCCGATTACAGCTGGGCGCAAAACCGTGCTGACGCGCAAAAGCTCGCCGACATGCTGTGGACCTTAGACCAATGCCCGGTGCCCATCGTTGGCCGCGTTCAAGGCGATTGCTACGCTGGCGGCATGGGGCTGGCCGCTATTTGCGATGTGCTGGTGGCCTCCGACAACGTGACCTTTTGCCTGTCTGAAGCGCGTCTGGGTTTGTTGCCGGCCACCATCAGCCCGTATGTGTTGCGCGCCCTCGGCACACAGGCCTCGCGCCGCTACATGGTGACGGCTGAGCGCTTCAGCGCCGCCGAGGCGCACAGTCACGGACTCGTGCATGTGCTGTGTTCAGCCGAACAGCTGGACCACCAAGTGGCTGAGCTGGTGACGACGCTGGTGGCCAACGGCCCTTTGGCGTCGCGGGCTTGCAAGCTGCTGGTGCGCGACGTCAGTGGCGCACCGGTAGACGATGCCTTGCGTGCCGACACCGCGCGCCGCATTGCCGACATTCGGGCCAGCGACGAAGGCCGCGAAGGCCTGCAGTCTTTTCTACAAAAACGTCCACCGAGCTGGTTGGCTGTGGCGCCTGCCCCGTAAAGAAAGCGCTCTACCCCCATGTCCCTGTTCAAGAAAATACTGATCGCCAATCGCGGTGAGGTCGCCTGCCGCGTCGCGGCCACAGCCAGACGCATGGCCATCAAAACGGTGGCTGTGTATTCGGACGCAGATGCCGACGCCAAGCATGTGACGGCCTGCGACGAAGCCGTGCACATCGGCGGCAGCGCGCCGAAAGACAGCTACTTGCGCTGGCAGCACATCATCGCGGCGGCGCAAGCCACGGGCGCTGACGCGATTCACCCTGGCTATGGTTTTTTGAGCGAGAACGAAGAGTTTGCGCAAGCTTGTGCTGATGCGGGTCTGGTCTTCATTGGCCCGCCAGCGTCGGCCATCAAGGCCATGGGCCTGAAAGCTGAGTCCAAGCGACTCTTGGAAAAAGCCGGCGTGCCACTGGTGCCCGGTTACCACGGCAGTGACCAAAACCCTGCACTGTTACAGCGGGAAGCCGACCGCATCGGTTACCCGGTGCTGATCAAAGCCAGTGCCGGCGGCGGTGGCAAAGGCATGCGCGCAGTCGACACCTCTGAAGACTTTGCCGCAGCACTGGCCTCTTGCCAGCGCGAAGCCATCAACAGCTTTGGTGACGATGCGGTGCTGATTGAGAAATACGCCCAGCGCCCGCGTCACATCGAAATCCAGGTCTTTGGTGACACCCATGGCAACTACGTGCATCTGTTCGAGCGTGATTGCTCGGTGCAGCGCCGGCATCAAAAAGTGCTGGAAGAAGCCCCCGCACCAGGCCTGACCGAAGCCATGCGCCAACAGATGGGCGAAGCGGCGGTGGCGGCTGCGCGCGCGGTGCATTACGTGGGTGCTGGCACGGTGGAGTTCATTGTTGAAAACTTGGATGGACGCGGAGAAGCGAATCAATTTTCCGCCGGGCCGCCCCAAGGAAAATTAGCCCCCCAAGGGGGCAGCGAAGCACACGCAGTGGCGAGCGTGGGGGCCAATTTTTACTTCATGGAGATGAACACGCGCTTGCAAGTAGAGCATCCGGTGACAGAAGCCATCACCGGGCTTGACCTGGTTGAATGGCAGTTGCGGGTCGCCGCAGGGGAGCCCTTGCCTTTGCTGCAAAACCAGTTGCGTCGGCACGGCCATGCGATTGAAGCCCGTATTTGCGCCGAGAGCCCGGACAACCAGTTCTTGCCCGCGACCGGCACGCTGCAGGTGTATCGCCAGCCGGTCTGCACGCGCTTTGAGCGCGCGGACGGCCCAGTCCATGTGCGGATTGACGACGGCGTGCGTGAGGGCGATGCGATCTCACCGTATTACGACTCGATGGTGGCTAAATTGATCGTGCATGGCGACAGCCGCGAACAAGCGCTGGCGCGCATGGACCAAGCTTTGAGCGAATTCCACATCGTTGGTCTGCAAACCAATGTGCAGTTTTTACGGCATGTGGTGCAGAGCCAGTCCTTCGCCAAAGCTGATCTCGACACCGCTTTGATTCCGCGTGAGGCGGACGTGCTGTTCAATCAAGAAAAAATCGGCCTGCCGGTGGCTGTGGCCGCTGCAGTGGCGCTCACCTTGGAGGAAGAAAAATCCCGCGAGACGGCTGATCCCTTCAGCCGCACCGATGGTTGGCGCTTGCACGGCTCGAGCCAGCGGCGCTTTGAGTTTGAGTTTCATGGTGAGTCACAGGCGGCACAGCTTTGGCGGGCGCATGACGGCACGCTGCAATTGTCCTTGGGCGATTTGCGCCTGTCCTTGCGTTATTCAGCATCAGTGAATAGCCTGCAACTCGAACTCGACGGTCAACGCAGGCTGCTCCAGGTGTATCGCCGCGGCGAGGTGGTGCATGTGTTCGGCGCGATGGGTGCGACCCAGATCACCGAAATTGATCTGCTGGCGCACCCAGGTGAGGCGCAGATGGAAGGCGGTCGGTTGACCGCACCGATGCCGGGCAAGGTCGTGTCTTTTCACATCAAGGTAGGCGACACCGTCAGCCGAGGGCAGGCACTCGCGGTGATGGAGGCCATGAAAATGGAGCACACCATCGCCGCGCCTGCCGCTGGCGTGATTGCTGAAATTTTGTACGCGCCCGGTGACCAAGTTCTTGAAGGTGCGGAGTTGTTGACCATGGAGGCTTGAGATGCGCATTGCTGTTTGTTGTGCCAACACCAAGGTCGAGCCTTGGCAGGCAGGTCTGCTCGCCGCCTTGCCCGGTGCCACCGTGATTCTGGTTGATCCTGCTACGGCTGATTTTGAGCGGGTCGCAGAGGCTGACTACGCTGTGGTCTGGTCTCCGCCACAAGCCTTTATCGACAGCCAGCATTCACTCAAAGCCATTTTTAACATCGGCGCTGGCGTCGATGCACTGATGCAGCTCAAGCTGCCACCCGGCGTGCCGGTGGTTCGGCTTGACGATGCTGGGATGTCGGTGCAAATGGCCGAATATGTTTGCCATGCCGTGATCCGACATTTCCGTGAGATCAAGGCCCACGAGTCGGATGCCAATGAGGGCCGCTGGACCTATCGCAAGTCAAGCCGCCGGGCCGACTTCACCGTGGGTGTCATGGGTTTGGGCGTCTTGGGCGCGCGCGTCTGCCAAGCGCTGACGCAGTTTGACTACCCGGTGCTCGGCTGGAGCCGCTCGCCCAAAGCATTGTCAGGCGTACGGTGTTTTTCCGGGGAGGCTGGATTCAGAGACTTCTTGTCGGCCACGCGGGTCTTGGTCTGTTTGTTGCCGCTGACGCCCGAGACCGAAGACATCATGTGCCGCGACACGCTCAGCCAGCTGCAGCCGGGCGGCTACGTCATCAACGTGGCCCGTGGCCGCCATCTGGTGGACGCGGATTTGCTGGCCTTGATCGACAGTGGGCATCTGGCGGGCGCCACGCTCGACGTGTTTCGGACCGAGCCCATGCCGGCCACGCACCCTTTTTTCCAGCAGCCAAAGATCACGCTCACACCGCACATGTCAGCGCGCACTTTGCGCGACGACAGCATCGCGCAAATAGCCGGCAAGCTTCGCGCGCTTGACGCTGGCGCGGCGCTTTCCAGTTTGGCTGGTGTGGTCAATCTCAATCAAGGATACTGACGGCCATGCCCATTCCTACCCACGTCAAGCTTGTCGATGTCGGTCCACGCGACGGCTTGCAAAATGAAAAAGCGCCGGTTCCGGCGGCCATCAAAATTGAGCTGGTGCAGCGCCTGCAAGCCGCCGGCTTGCGGGAGATTGAGGTCACCAGTTTTGTTTCGCCCAAGTGGGTGCCGCAAATGGCCGACAACGCCGAGGTCATGGCCGGTATTCAGCGCCAGCCCGGCGTGCGCTACTCGGTGCTGACGCCCAACATGCAGGGGCTTGAAGCCGCACTGGCTGCACCCAAGCACTTGTGGCCCGACGAGATTGTGGTTTTTGCGGCTGCCAGCGAAGCCTTCAGTCAGCGCAACATCAACTGCTCGATTGCTGAGAGCATGACGCGTTTTGCGCCGGTGGTGGCGGCTGCGCGTGCTGCCGGTATTTACGTGCGCGGCGCCATGAGTTGCACCGTGGGTTGCCCGTATGAGGGCGAGGTTGCGCCCGAACGCGTGGCGTATCTGGCCGGCCTGATGAAAGACATGGGCGTGCAACACGTCGGCGTCGCTGACACCATTGGCGTTGGTACGCCGCGCAAAGTGCAGCACGCCATTGAAGCGACTTTGCAGCATTACGACATCGACGATGTGTCGGGGCATTTCCACGACACCTACGGTCAGGCGCTGGCCAACACGCTGGCGGCGCTGGAGCTCGGCGTGTGGCAGTTCGACACCTCCGTGGCCGGTCTGGGCGGCTGCCCTTATGCCAAAGGCGCGACCGGCAATGTGGCCACCGAAGACGTGGTTTACATGCTGCACGGTATGGGCATTGCCACCGGCATTGACTTGGACAAGCTGGTCGACGCCGGCCAGTTCATCAGCGACTTTTTGGGCCGCCCCGCCAGCTCGCGTGCAGCCGAGGCGATCTTGAACAAGCGGGTGAGTTGATGTGTGGCTCAGAACTGCAGGCGTTGCCTGATGGCGTGCAGCGGGTCGCTGCATTTTTGCAAGAGCGCGGTCACGCCCATCTGCCGGTCATGCTGGACGGCGCGGCGCGCACCGCTCAGCAGGCGGCGGATGCCCTTGGTGTCGAGCTCGGGCAAATCGCCAAGAGCATCGTCTTTCGCCGCAAGGCAGACGATGTTGCGGTGATGGTCGTGACTTCGGGCGACCAACGCGTCGATGAGCGCAAAGTCGAAGCCTTGGTTTGTCCTGACGGCCAGCGGCTGGGCCGCGCCGATGCGGCATTCGTCAAAGCCAAAACCGGCTTTTCGATTGGCGGCGTGTCCCCGGTGGCGCACGCCGCGCCGCTGATTATTTTGGTGGACCAGAGCTTGTTTCGCTTTGATGAGGTCTGGGCTGCGGCCGGTCATCCGAATGCCGTGTTCTCACTGACCGCCGAGGCCCTGCTCCGGCTCAGTGGCGCGCAGGTGATTGACGCATCGATTGAAACCCCACTTCGGCCAGCCGCCTTGAGCAGCCTCTCAAAAATCGGCCAAAGGGCGTTGGCTGTGAGCCAAAGTCAGGCTGGCGGGTCGATCCCGTCGCCCTGCATCTCAGTGTGCCAAATCAATACGGGCACGGGCATGTGTACAGGCTGCTATCGATCCTTGCCAGAAATCGCTGATTGGAGCCATGCCAATGATGACGAAAAAAGGCGCGTATGGGGCTTGATCGCTGCACGTGCCAGTTTGGCTTGACCCCGGCTAAACGGTTATTTCGATGCAACTGAGACGAAGCGCCTAGGTGTTTCCCCTGATTTTTTGGCACATCGCTGCATTGGGGCTGGCGCTATAAGTTAGCTGTAAGAAATCGTCAACATAGTCGCCAACACACAACCGTAGTTTTGACTGCGGGCTGTAATAGTCCAGCGGCTTTGTTGCTGGTTTCGTGCCCTTAAAACAAAGGAAACTTCATGGCAGAAAATGACAATAGTCATGCCTACTGGAAAGCCACGATCGGTCTGTTAACCAAAATTTTGATTGTTTGGTTTTTGGTCTCTTTCGGTGCCGGTATCTTGTTCGCTGACGTCCTCAACAACTTCAAACTCGGTGGCTATCCGCTCGGTTTCTTCTTTGCCCAGCAGGGCTCTATCTACGTCTTCATTGCCCTGATTTTTTATTACGGCAAGAAGATGGGTGACATTGACCGTCAATTTGACGTTCATGAAGACTGAAGGACATCGACATGACACTTCAAAATACCATTTATCTCTTTGTCGGTTTGAGCTTTTCGCTCTACATCGGCATTGCCATTTGGGCGCGGGCTGGTACAACCAGCGAGTTTTATGCGGCTGGCGGTAACGTCCACCCGGTCACCAACGGTATGGCGACAGCTGCCGACTGGATGAGCGCGGCATCGTTCATTTCGATGGCCGGTTTGATTTCGAACATGGGCTACGGTGGCGGCTTGTTTCTGATGGGCTGGACTGGCGGCTACGTGCTGTTGGCCATGCTGCTGGCGCCTTACTTGCGCAAGTTCGGCAAGTTCACAGTACCGCAGTTCATTGGTGACCGCTTTTACTCTCAAGGTGCCAGCACCGTGGCGGTGGCCTGTCTGCTGATTGCATCGCTGACTTACATCATCGGTCAGATGACGGGCGTGGGCGTGGCTTTCTCGCGCTTTTTGGGCGTGTCGAGTGAAACCGGCATTTATGCCGGTATGGCTATTGTGTTTGCTTATGCCGTCTTCGGCGGCATGAAGGGGATCACCTACACCCAAGTGGCGCAGTACATCGTGTTGATCTTGGCGTACACCGTGCCTGCAGTGTTCATCTCTATTAACCTGACCGGCAATGTGTTCCCTCAGCTGGGTCTGGGTGGCACTTACACGGGCACAGACATTTCGCTGCTTGCCAAGCTTGACAGTGTCGTGACTGACCTCGGTTTTGGTCGTTACACCACCACCACGGCTGGTAGCACATTGAACATGTTCATGTACACGCTGTCACTCATGATTGGAACTGCGGGCCTGCCGCACGTCATCATGAGATTCTTCACGGTGCCCTCAGTCAAGGACGCGCGTTCCTCGGCTGGCTGGGCATTGGTGTTCATCGCCATCTTGTACACCACGGCACCTGCTGTGGCGGCTATGGCCAAACTGAACCTGCACTCAACCGTCAATACGGCTGTCGCCAAAGGTGGTGATCTGTTTGCTGCTGAGTCCAGTATCAAGAACGAAGATCGTCCAGACTGGATGAAGCGTTGGGAAAAAACGGGTCTTCTGAAGTTTGAAGACAAGAACGGCGATGGCCGTATTCAGTACTACAACGACAAGACCAAAGATCCAGCGGTGAAAGCCAAGGCGGATGCTGCTGGCTGGAAGGGCAATGAGTTGTCGGTCAATGCGGACATCATCGTGCTGGCCAATCCTGAAATCGCCTTGCTGCCCAACTGGGTGATTGCGCTGGTGGCTGCAGGTGGTCTGGCTGCGGCGCTGTCGACGGCTGCCGGCTTGCTGATGGCGATCTCTTCTGCGGTTTCGCATGACTTGGTCAAAGGTGTGTTTGTGCCTGACATCAGTGAGAAAAATGAGCTGCTGACAGGTAAATTCGCGATGGCTGGGTCGATTGTGATCGCCGGCTATCTGGGCTTAAATCCACCGGGCTTTGCCGCGGGTACCGTGGCCTTGGCTTTCGGTATTGCAGCCAGCACGTTGTTCCCTGCCATCATGATGGGCATCTTCAGCAAGAAGATGAACAAAGAGGGCGCTATGGCCGGTATGTTGGCCGGTTTGGCGATCACCTTGTTCTACGTCTTCGCACACAAGGGCCTGTTCTTCATCAAGGGAACTGACTATCTGCACCTCATTGGCGGCCCCAACAGCTTCTTCGGCATCACGCCGGAAGCCTTTGGTGCTGTCGGTGCGATGGTCAACTTCGCGGTGGCCTTTTTGGTTGACAGGGTCACACCAGAGCCACCTGCGCACATTCAGGCCATGGTTGAGGCTGTGCGCATTCCGCGCGGCTCGAAACGGGTCACTGGTTCCCATTAAAGGTTCCTGACCCAGTTGACCCCCCGCCTTGGAGCGATCAGTTTCAAGGCGGCTAGGGCTGACAATCAAGGCTCTGCTGGCTGTGCCGGCAGGGCCTTTTTTTATGATTTAGCCCACAGTGGCCCAGGAGGTATGCATGGTTTTCGATTTCAGTGTGGCGCTAACCTGGATTCTTTTTCTCGCCCTGTTCCCCATCAGCTTCTTCTGGTTTCGCCGGGCATGGCGAATCCTGGTGAATCGTGATTTTTCCGAGGTGGCTCTCAAGCGTGGCGTGGCACCCGTCAACCAGGAAAAATTTGCGCCTTATGAAATGATTGTTAATCTGGTTGCCGGCACCATCATCGCGGTCGTCATTGTGACGGTGCTGTTGGGTTCGCTCGACTACAGCACCTGGTCGGCCATTGCTGGCAGCACGATCTGGTGCAAGTTCTTTTTCAATTTTGCTTTGTCCCGCCATGCCCATGCAAAATTTGGAGTGCAAAAAAAAGACGTAGATTGAAAGCTGGGCGTACTTTTGATTATTTAAACTAATCGGGCTAGG
>JASDRC010000025.1:0-2328 GCA_041442125.1 Polaromonas sp.
CATGGCTGTAGCGGCTGATGCGGCCGATGTAACTTTGGCTCGAAAAAGGCTGATAAGCCTCGTCCATGACGACCAGCCCGCCTTGCTCGCCAACCGCAGTGATGATTTTTTCAATCACCGCGTCGTCCCACAAATTGGCCGTCGGGTTGTTCGGGTAAGCCAAATAGACGATGGACGGCTTGTGCTCGGCGATGGCCGCCAGCATGGCCGCTTCATCAAGTTCGAAGTCGGCGGTGAGTGGCACGCCGACGAAGGCCAGACCTTGCAATTGCGCGCTCATGGCGTACATCACGAAGCCAGGCACGGGTGCCAACACGCTGGCGCCAGGCACATGGCAGGCCAGCGACAGCAGCGAGATCAATTCGTCCGAGCCATTGCCCAGCATGATGTCAAAGCCGTCGGGCATGCCGGCGTAGTCTGCCAGCGCGCGGCGCAAGTCGTTGACACGGCCGTCCGGGTAGCGATTCAGCGCGAGCGCACCGAGACGTTGACCGAGTTCGGCCTGCAAGTGCGCCGGCAGCCGGTGGGGGTTTTCCATGGCGTCGAGCTTGACCATGCCGACGGAGTCTTGAATGGCGTAAGCGTGCATGGACTGCACATCTTGCCGGATGCGTTTTTTCAACTCGGGGCTGAGTTGGCCTGACGGGTTGACGGTATTGACGGTATTGACGCTATTCACGTTAATCATGCGACACCCCGCATTGGCGGCACGTCGTTCAAGCGCATCTCAGCGGCACGGGCATGGGCTTGCAAGCCCTCACCGTAAGCCAGCTCGGCGGCCACCGGGCCCAGCACCTGAGCGCCGGCCTGGCTGACCTCGATCAAGCTGGAACGTTTTTGAAAGTCATAAACCCCGAGCGGGCTGGAAAAACGCGCCGTGCCGCTGGTCGGCAAGACGTGGTTCGGGCCGACGCAGTAGTCGCCTAAGCTTTCGCTGGTGTAGGCCCCCAAAAAAATTGCGCCAGCATGCTTGAGCAAAGGCTCCCAGCGCTGCGGCTCACGGGTCGAGACTTCGAGGTGTTCTGGCGCAATCCGGTTGCTGATCTCGCAGGCTTCTTCCATGCTGCGGGTCTGAATCAAGGCGCCGCGGTCGTTCAGCGATTTGGCGATGATGGCGGCGCGCGGCATGCTCGGCAGCAAGCGGTCGATGGCAGCCTGGACTGCGTCGATGTAGGCGGCGTCCGGGCACAGCAAAATGCTTTGCGCCAGCTCGTCATGCTCGGCTTGGCTGAAGAGATCCATGGCGACCCAATCGGCTGGCGTACTGCCGTCAGCCAAGACCAAAATCTCAGACGGCCCAGCGATCATGTCAATGCCGACGGTGCCGAAAACGCGGCGCTTGGCCGCCGCCACGTAGGCATTACCCGGGCCGGTGATCTTGTCGACCGCTGGCACCGTGGCCGTGCCGTAGGCCAGTGCGGCGACCGCTTGCGCGCCACCGATGGTGAATACCCGCGTGACGCCGGCCACATAAGCGGCAGCCAGCACCAGCGGGTTTTTGTCGCCGCGCGGTGTCGGCACCACCATGATGATCTCGCCAACACCCGCCACATGCGCCGGAATCGCGTTCATCAGCACCGACGATGGATAAGCCGCTTTACCGCCGGGTACATAGATGCCGACGCGATCAAGCGGCGTGACTTTTTGGCCCAGCAAGCTGCCGTCGGCATCACGGTAGCTCCAGCTTTCGCCGCAGGCTTTTTTCTGCGCTTCGTGGTAGCTACGGACTCGGGCTGCGGCCGATTGCAACGCAGCACGTTGCGCTTGAGGCAGGCCTTCAAAAGCCGCTTTGAGTTCGGCCTGCGTCAGCTCTAAGGCCTGCACGCTGACCGCCTCCAGCCCGTCGAACCGACTGGTGTACTCCAGCACAGCGGCATCACCGCGCAGTTGCACGTCGGCCAGAATCGCCGCGACGCGCTCTTCAATCGCCGCATCGGCGTCAGCGGACCAATGCAAGCGCGCCTTGAAGGCAGCTTCAAAGCCACTTGCAAGCGTTGACAGACGGACAGGTTTAGCGACGAGGTTCATTTGGAAAACAAAAAAGAAAAGTTTAAGCGGCAACAGCCCGTGCCAGTGAATCAATCAGTCGGCGAATCGGCTCTTGCTTCAGTTTGAGCGCCACTTGGTTGACCACCAAGTGCGAGCTAATGTCCATGATGCGCTCGACCTCCACCAAGTGGTTGGCTTTGAGCGTGTTGCCAGTCGAGACCAAGTCAACAATGGCGTCGGCCAAGCCCGTCAACGGCGCCAGTTCCATACTGCCGTACAACTTGATCAGGTCAACGTGAACACCCTTGCTAGCGAAAAAATCGCGCGCAATGCCCACGT
>JASDRC010000026.1:0-1938 GCA_041442125.1 Polaromonas sp.
TGAAATCAGCAGTGGCTGGTTTTGCATCAAACCCAACATAATTAATTACTTTTCTGGCCCACTCGGGGCTGTTGTTTTTTTTAAATGCCTCGCTCGAGATGGTAACGCTGGATGTATGCGCACCCGGCGGCGGCGGCGAAAAAGTCGCCCTGCTGCCTGTGGCCAGGAAACTCAGTTTGGAGTCAGGCCAAAGAAAACCTCAGGCAGCCGCCTGAAACTCAGCGTGCGCCAGCGCCATCACCTCGTGAGGCGGCAAGGTTTTGAGCTTGTGGTCACTCCAAACCTGACGCCAGCGCCGCGACCCCGACAAGCCGTGGCGCAGCCCCAGCATGTGCCTGGCGATAGCACTCCAAGGCGTGCCATGCAAGGCTGATTCGCGCGCCATGTAATCAACCATCTGCGCCTCGATGTCTTCACGCGTGAGCACTTCTGTTGGCGCGGTATCGCCGAAGAAATCAGTGTCCCAAGAAGCCAGCCACCACGGGTTGTGATAGGCCTCACGGCCGATCATCACACCGTCGATGTGCTGCAGTTGCGCATAAACTTGTTCCGCGGTGTTGATGCCGCCGTTGATCATGATGTTCAGTTGCGGAAAGTCATGTTTGAGCTGATGCACCATCTCATAACGCAGCGGCGGCACTTCACGGTTTTCTTTGGGTGACAACCCTTTCAGCCAAGCATTGCGGGCGTGGACGATGAAGGTGCTGCAACCGGCTTCGCTGACGATGCCGACGAAGTCGCGCACAAAGTCATAGCTCTCGTCTTTGTCAATACCGATGCGGTGCTTGACCGTCACCGGCAGGCTGACAACATCACACATGGCTTTCACGCCGTCGGCGACGAGCTGCGGCTCGGCCATCAGGCAAGCGCCAAAAGCACCGCGCTGCACGCGCTCACTCGGGCAGCCGCAATTGAGATTGATCTCGTCGTAACCCCACTCCTCGCCCAGCCGCGCAGCCCGCGCCAGATCAGCCGCATCGCTGCCGCCCAACTGCAATGCCACCGGGTGTTCTTCAACGTTGAAGCGCAAATGCCGCGGCACATCGCCGTGCAGCAAAGCGCCAGTGGTGACCATCTCGGTGTACAGCAGCGCATGGCGACTCAGGAGCCGATGAAAGTAACGGCAATGCTTATCCGTCCAATCCATCATCGGCGCCACCGACAACCTTCCAGATAGGCCGTAATGAATTGATTGCTTTTTTTCCACTTTAGAACGCAACTTTGTAAATCATTCGCCATGTCGAATGCTGATGAAGGCTCTATTCTCGCAGTAACCCTTGCGTCACAGCAGGGACCCCTACCGACCGTTGAACCAGCAGTTGTTCAGCTCACTTTTTTCTTTTTAGCGCGACAAGCATCTGAGCAATACAACACCGATTCCCAATTTTTGGCCCACGCCTTGCGCCACGTCATGGTGCGGCCGCAAACAGCACAGGGCTTGCTGGGCAGGGATTGCTTGTTGCCTTTAAAGTCTTTTTTCATGGGTGCTTAGCCAAACAAATCGCCTTGGAAAGATGTTGCGTTCAACGTTTTAGCCGCACGCTTGGTCTTTGCGCCTTGCCCGGTGGCAGGCAAACCGCTTTTGCGCGAGCCGTGACGGACCTGCACGCCACCTGCCTCAAGCCGCGCCGCAGCGGTCTGGCGTAAACCATACAAGCGATCTTTGGCCCACTTAAGTGCGACCTTGTCGTTGACGATAGGAGCCGGATAGTCCTCGCCGATGAGACAGCCCACCATGCGCTGAATGCTGATGTCCATCTTCCACGGCTCGGCCAAATACGGCAGTGGCACACACGCCAGCTCGGGTACCCAGCGGCGAATGAACAGCCCTTCAGGGTCTTGGTCATGGGCCTGCTTGGTGGGCGAATACATGCGCAAGGTGTTGATGCCGGTGGTGCCACTTTGCATCTGCATCTGGCTCCAATGAATCCCAGGCTC
>JASDRC010000026.1:2038-26280 GCA_041442125.1 Polaromonas sp.
TGGTGTTGGCGATAGCAGCCTCGGTGGCTTGGTGCACCGTTCGCATCGACAGCGTGCCAAAGGCCAGATGCGGACTCAAACGGCTGCAGCCGTCTTGCGCAGAGAGCGGGCTTGAAATGGTTTTCCGGTAGTTGTTGCCGCGTGATTGCAAAAAAGACTGGAGTGTTCGTTGAGCGGCTTGTTCACCGGCTGCTTGCAAGCGCTTGCCATGCGGCGAAAGCCCCAGGCTGACGAGTGTCGGCAAGTCGGGTTGCGCTATTGACACAGCGGCGCTGAAGGTATCGCTGAGCACATGCACAGGTAAGTCCATCCGCGCCTGCCAGCGTTTGGCCCAGCCCGAGCGGCTGCACAGTCGCCGAACAACGCCCGTCTGCGTGAATTCCTGCCACGGCACTGGCTGCGAGCGGCACCATGCGGCGACATGCAAATCTCGTTGGTAAGACCAACCCGTACCGGTTTCTTCGTGGCTGTAAAGATGGGTGAAGCCGACCTCGGCATGTAGTTTTTCAAGCACCTTCACAGCAGGGCCCACACGCACCAGCAGCGGCATGCCGCGCAAGGCCAAGGCGGCGCGCAGTTCGCGCAAACAGCCGAGCGCAAAGTCGACGTGGCTGGCGTCGCATTCCGGACTGTGCAGCCAGTCGGGTTCGATGATGAACAGGCCGAGGACGTCATGCTGGTTTTGTGCAGCCGCCAGAGCGGCATGGTCATGCACGCGCAGATCGCGTTTGAACCACACCAAAGCACGTTGAGGCAAGATCAAGCAACGCTCCAACTCAGGACTGTCGCGTGTGGGATGCGCGATGCCGCAGCAACTTGGCACCCCGCAGCACGGCGTGCTTGGTCACGCGTCCGGCCATTCTTTTGCGCCACATCCTGAATGAAGATGGCTTCATGTGAAGGCGCATGAGGGCGACCACCGCCGACTCGTTCAAGCCGAATTGCACCGCCATCGCTTCGAAAGGCGTGCGGTCTTCCCAAGCCATCTCGATGATGCGAGAGATGTCGGCTTCAGTGAGGTCTGGCGCGCTGGCGTTGCGGCTAGGCATCCAACAGGTGCCCGGTTTTCACCAGAATCCGGCAGCCTTCTCGGCTGAAGGGTTGGTGCTGGCTCAGGTGCGGACTGCGCAGCCAACTGCCCTGCGGGTAGTCGCCGTGCTCGTCTGAGAAGACACCCTCGACCACGAAAATCTCTTCTCCGCCGTAGTGCCGATGCGGATTGAAGTAGGTACCTGGCGCCCACTGCACCATGGCGGTGTGGCTGGTGCCGAACTCCGACAGCGGCAAGACGGTGAGGCCGGGCACCACTCCTTGACGCCACGCAGCCTGGCGGGTCGGCACGACCACGCGTTCTAGGTCATACGGGTCCATATGACGCAGCTTGACGAACAAGGTGCAACCACCCTCAGAAAAAGGAGCGTGCGCAGAACCCGGCGGGTTCTTGATGTAAGTGCCGGGGCCGTAGTCAGCCGACTCGTCGCTCAAAGTTCCCTCAAGCACCAGAATTTCTTCGCCCAAGGCGTGTGTGTGCAGGTCAAATTGGGCGCCAGCGTCATAGCGAACAACGGAAGTCGCCCGAGCCACTTCGCCGCCATCTCGGGCTAGCAAACGGCGGTGCACCAGCGGCGACGGTGACGGCAGCCAAGGCAATGCATGGCTGTTCAAAATGCAACGTTGCGTTGCATCGGCATTCAAACAAAGGGCTTTCATTGGGCGACTTGCATCACGACTCGACATCGGCGATGGGCGGGGGTGGCTCGGGGAGGCACATTTTTTCGCCGTCCCACACTTGACCGCACCAGCAGGCGCCCTGCGCATCAATGATGCAGGTGCCACTCCCGCAGCAACGTTCTTCGTCTTGCATAAAAGCTTCTCCAATGGCCTATGGCGCCGGTGCACAGCATGTGCAGCATGTGCAGCATGTGCTTATTTTGACCCTTTCCGCATGATGCGGCTCAGCTTGTGGGTATTGGTGTGGTGAACCGCCGACACCGCCGGCTGAGTCTCAGCAAGTCATCAGGCAAAGCGTGGGTTTGAGCGCTCTTTTTGTCGTGCAGCATGGCGTGACTCCGAAGGCACTTTGGAACCCTTTGGAACGTCCTGGCCGGGAAGCAACTTGAGCAAATACATGATGCCCCTTTCAAATATTGAAAGCGTGCGCAGCGCTTTGCAACACGTGCCTGAAACTGGTGAACGGCATACCAGTCGATATCTGCACCACCGCACTGACCAACAGCAAGACCACGACGCAATACAAGACGACTCCCATCGACATTCGATGCGTGTAAAACCAAGCCGAGAAATGAAAGAGACTCAAAATATAAAGGGCCCACGAAATGAAGTTTGTGAGCGTTTTTTGTAAGGAAGGTCTATGGTGACCGATCTTCTGCTGATGAGGTATCAGCCAAACCATGCGCTGCGTGTCAGCGCGGTCTTACAGATGGGTTCGGCTGAGGCTGGTTCCTCCGACTAAACTGAGCCGCAATGACACAGTTGACACTTGGCCATCGGCCCATCCTAAGAGGCGCCAGCCTCCTTTCATCGATCCTGCTGGCTGGTTGCACGAGCATTGCGCTGCCACCCTGGCAGTCTACGGTGCGTGAGCTTGAGGCCGATCAGGCGGCCGCTGTCCAGCGGCAGCCGGTCGCGGCGCCGCTTGCAACGCGGGGTCCTTTGTCAACCATTGAGCCCGCCAGCACGGCGCCTGTAACCACGCCAAGAACGATGCCTGCCGCTCCTTACGCTGCGGCTGTGGCCGCGCGTTTTCCTGAGCCCGACCGTCCGTACATCACGCCGGGCTTGGGTGCTGGTCGATCGAGCTGGACCAGCCAAAGTGAGCTGGCAGGCTGGCTGCGTGAGCAGGCACGCCAAGCTCGGCTGACAGCACCCGGTCAAGCGGCCGTGGTGACGATTGGAACGTCGCAAGCAGGGCTGCCTATTGAAGCTTTGGTCTTCTCCAGCGGCGTGGGAGCCGACGCAGCCGCCTTGAAAGCCACAGAGCGCCCGACCGTGCTGCTGCTGGCCCAGCAACACGGCAATGCACCTGCTAGCGCCGAGGCCTTGCTGGTGGTCGCGCGTGAACTGGCCCAAGGCCCGCTGCGGCCTTTGCTGAGCCGCATCAATGTGTTGATCGTGCCGCGCGCGAACCCGGATGGAGCGGCAAAGGCCAGACGCCTGACAGACAATGGTTTTGACATGGCCCATGACCATCTCGTGCTGGAGACCCCTGAAGCGCAAGCCATCGCCAAGTTGGCGCGCGACTACCAACCCACGGTTGTGCTGGAGGCGCAGGAATATCCAGCCGTGGGCGCCTTGGTCAACACCTTGGGCGGACTGCCCAAAGCCGATGCCTGGGTCGCTTATGCGACCACGGCCAATCTGCCGGAATTTCTCACCAAGGCGGCCGAGGAGTGGTTCCGACAGCCGCTTGTCAGCGCGCTCACAGCTGCGGGGCTGAGCAGCGAATGGCCGTCCAGCACGTCCAGCACGTCCAGCACGTCCAGCATCATGGGAGGCAAAACCGTCGCTTGGGGTGACCTGCAGCCAGACAACAGCGCCAATGTACATGGCCTGAAAAACCGCATCAGCTTGACCGTGGCGAGTCGTGGGGTCGGCCTCGAACGCGCTCACAGCCAACGCCGGCTGTACGCGCAAGTGACGGCCATCACCAGCGTGCTGAACAGCACCGCAGAGCGCGCCTCGGAACTGGCTCAACTCAAGCCCTATCTGGACCTCGAAGTCACCAACCAAGCCTGCCAGAAAGACCGCGTCATTGAAGCGCAGGCAACGCCGACACGCCGCACCTTGCAACTCATCGACGCAGACAGTGGCGCCGACCAACCGGTCACAATTCAAACTCAGTCAGCCCGGCTTCTGCGGACTGCCATAACGCGTGTCAGCCCCTGCGGTTACTGGCTGGGCGCCAAAGCAAGGCCGGCCATTGAGCGGCTGCGCTTGCACGGCGTCCAAGTGATGCAGGTCAGAGATACAGCGGCTTTTCTGGGTGACTTTTATCAAGCCAAAGTGCCGGCGACAAGCGCCTCGAACGTGAACACCATGGTTGCCGTTGAACTGCTGCGCGGCGTGATCGATGCACCCGCTGGCAGTTATTACGTTCCGCTGGATCAGGCCCTAGGCAACTTGGTATTTGTTGCGCTAGAACCTGACTCGCCGAACAGCTATTTCTCTCAAGCCCTCATTGCTGAGCTGAGCGCCGTGGCACGGGTGATGACGCAGCCAGCTGCGAATCTCCGGGAAGTGCCGTGAGCGCCATCAGAGCCATGAACGCCTTCAGCCCATGTGCAAACCGCCATTCAGCGAGAAGTCTGCACCGGTCGCGTAACCCCCTTCGTCTGACGCAATCCAGGAAATGATCGAGGCGATCTCCTCGGGTTTGCCAAGCCGTTTGGCTGGCACGCCTGAGACGATTTTGTCGAGCACATCCGGGCGAATCGCCTTGACCATGTCGGTGCCGATGTAGCCTGGGCTAACGGTGTTAACGGTCACGCCTTTGCTGGCCACTTCTTGCGCCAGCGCCATGGTGAAACCATGCAGACCAGCCTTGGCCGTCGAGTAGTTGACTTGGCCAAACTGACCTTTTTGACCATTGACGGAAGATATGTTGATGACGCGCCCAAAGCCCGCTTCAATCATGCCTTCAATCACCTGCTTGGTCACATTGAACATGCTGTCCAAGTTGGTTGAAATCACAGCATCCCAATCGGCCTTGCTCATCTTGCGAAACTGGCCGTCACGCGTGATGCCTGCGTTGTTGACCAGCACGCTGACCGGGCCATGCTCGGCTTTGACTTTGTCGAAAGCGGCAACGGTGGAGTCCCAGTCGCCGACGTTGCCGACCGAGGCGTAGAAGCTGTGGCCTAGCAATTTTTGTTCAGCCAGCCATTTGGCAGCGTCACGGGTTGGGCCGCAACCGGCAACGACTTTGAAGCCGTCTTGCTCAAGACGCTGGCAAATAGCCGTTCCGATACCACCCATGCCGCCTGTGACGTAAGCTATTTTTTGTGTCATGTCTCACTCTTTCGGTTCTTGTTGAAAATTCTTATCTCCACCGAGAGCATTGCCCTGAACTCAGCGTTCCAGTGTCAGTGCAACACCCATGCCACCGCCAATGCACAGGCTGGCAATGCCTTTTTTGGCGTCGCGGCGCACCATCTCGTGCAGCAGCGTCACCAAAATCCGGCAGCCGGACGCGCCGATCGGGTGACCGATCGCAATCGCGCCGCCATTGACGTTGATCTTGCTGGTGTCCCAACCCATTGCTTGGTTGACCGCACAAGCCTGTGCCGCAAAGGCCTCGTTGATTTCCAGCAAGTCGAGGTCCTGCGCGTTCCAGCCGGCGCGTTGCAGCGCCTTGGTCGAAGCCGACACCGGGCCCATGCCCATCAAGGCTGGGTCCAGGCCGCTGGTGGCGTAGCTGGCAATTCTGGCCAGCGGCGTCAAACCCAAGGCGGCGGCTTTTTTGGCCGTCATGACCATTACCGCAGCGGCGCCGTCGTTGATGCCCGACGCGTTGCCAGCGGTCACGCTGCCAGCCTTATCGAAGGCTGGGCGCAAACCGGCCAAGCCATCTGCATTAGATTTTCGGTTGATGAATTCATCCGCAGAAAAAATGACCGGGTCGCCCTTTTTCTGGGCGATCGAAAACGACACGATCTCATCTTTGAACTTGCCGGCATCTTGCGCCGCTGCAGCCTTGGTTTGGCTGGCCAGCGCAAAGGCGTCTTGCACAGCACGGTCAATGCCGTATTTCTTGGCGACGTTTTCAGCCGTGATGCCCATGTGGTACTGGTTGTAAACGTCCCACAGGCCGTCGACGATCATGGTGTCGGTCATCTTCCAGTCACCCATGCGCTGGCCGTCGCGGGAGCCATTCAGCACGTGCGGTGAGGCACTCATGTTTTCTTGACCGCCGGCAATGACGATCTCGCTATCGCCAGTGGCGACCGACTGCGCGGCCAACATCACGGCCTTTAGGCCAGAGCCGCAAACAGCATTGATGGTCAGGCCAGGAATAGCGTGTGGCAGGCCCGACTTGAGAACCGACTGGCGCGCTGGGTTTTGCCCCACGCCCGCCGCCAGCACTTGGCCCATGATGACTTCACCGACGAGATCGGCCGGCAGGCCGGTGCGTTCCATCAAGGCTTTGATGACCGCGGCACCCAACTCGGTGGCTGGCGTCTTGGCCAGCGAACCGCCGAACTTGCCGACGGCCGTGCGAGCGGCTGAAACGATGACGATATCTTGCATATTTTCTCTTTCTAGTCAGTGATTGACGGTTATTGATAGCTCAGCTCAGGCTTTGACCTTGACCTTGACATAGCGACCCGGCGCGGGCTCGATGGCTTTGTATTTGCGACTGCCGTAGGTCTTGGGTGCCGCTATTTGCTTGCCAGCTTGACGCTTGAGCCAAGCCGACCAGTCCGACCACCAGCTGCCCGGGTACTCGGTCGCGCCAGCCAGCCATTTGTCATGGCTGGGCGCCAGCTTGTCGCTGGTCCAATACGAGCGTTTGTTTTTGGCCGGCGGATTGATCACGCCGGCAATATGGCCAGATGCGCCCATGACAAAACGCTTCGTGCCTTTGAGCACTTGGGTCGACGCATAAGCCCCTTGAATCGGCACGATGTGGTCTTCACGCGAACCGTAAATATAGGCCGGTATGTCGAGCTTGGTCAAATCAATCGGCTGACCACAGACGGTTAATTTGCCGGGTTTGATGAGGTTGTTTTCGTAGTAAGTGTTGCGCAAATACCAAGCGTAAAACGGTCCAGGCAAGTTGGTCGAATCGCTGTTCCAGTAGAGCAAGTCAAACGGCGGCGGCGTTTCGCCTTTGAGGTAATTGCCCACCACGTAATTCCAGACCAAGTCGTTGGGCCGTAAAAAGCTGAAGGTCGAAGCCAAGTCTTGACCCTTCAGCAAACCGCCCTGCCCCAGCTGCATTTCGCGGAACTTGACGGCCGTCTCGTCAATGAAAATATCCAAAATGCCAGTGTCCGAAAAATCCAGCAAGGAGGTTAAAAAAGTCACGCTGGAGACTGTCTTTTCGCCGCGCGCTGCCAACACGGCCAGCGCCGTCGCCAGGATCGTTCCGCCGACACAAAAGCCAAGCGCATTGATACTCTTGGCGCCGGTGATCTCACGCGTGACCTGAATCGCCTGAATCGCCGCGTGCTCAATGTAGTCGTCCCAGGTTTTGTCTTGCATCGACTCGTCCGGGTTGCGCCAGCTGACGACAAACGTGCGGTGGCCTTGCTCGACGGCGTAACGGATCAGCGAATTGGCGGGCTGCAAGTCGAGGATATAAAATTTGTTAATGCAGGGCGGCACCAGCAGAAAAGGCTTTTCATGCACTGTGGCGGTCAGCGGCAGGTACTCCAGCAGCTGGAAATAGTCGTTCTCAAAGACCACCGCACCTTCGGTGGTGGCGACATTTTTACCGACCTCGAAATTACTTTCATCGGTCATCGAGACGTGACCCTGCTGCATGTCGTGCATCAGGTTTTGCAGGCCTTGGGCGATGCTTTCGCCCTGGGTTTCGATGGCTTTTTTCTGCGCCTCGGCATTCAGGGCCAAAAAATTGCTGGGGGCCGCAGCAGCCAACCATTGCTCAACCGCAAAGCGCACGCGGGCTTTGGTTTTTTCGTCGCCCTCGACAGCTTCCGCCATGCCCATCAAGGCTTGCGAATTGAGCATGTAAGACGAGGCAGAAAGATGTGCCAGTGGATTGGTCTGCCAAGCTTCAGCTGAAAAACGCCGGTCTGGTGATGCGCTGGCGGCGGCCGAGGTTGGCACCAAACTTTGGTTCCACAAAGTGCTGGCTTCTTTGATGTAAGTTTGCTGAATTTCCAGCATCTTCGCAGCATCAAACTGGAGCGCCGGTAAAGCATTGGCCGCTGGGGGGGAACTCTGCATCGAAAGGCTGGATTTCACTGCTTTTTGCAGACTTTCACCCAGGGTTTTTTGGAACTGCTGAGCGACTTTGGTCCAGTTTGATTCAAAATTCATGTTGTCTCTTATTTATGACATGCGCGGTGAGCCGATGGATTTGTAACAAGTTTTGGGTGCCGAAACTTGGTATTGCTTCAACTATGTCTAAATATTATTTCATTGACCTTACTATGCATCAACTTCTATGTACTTGATCTCCATCGGCTGGATTTATGTTGTGCTCCTGATGAGCATTGCAGAGGCGACTAGCAGCACAGGCTCCGTGCTTGGCGCGTTGATCACGTTTGTGCTTTATGGCGCGTTGCCCTTGTCTTTGGTGCTTTACATACTGCGGACACCCGCTCGAAAACGCGCCATCAAAACCAGAGAAAAAGCCGAAGACAGCCAAGGAAAAATAGCGGCTGAAACAAACAGCTGCATCTTGAATGACTCAGTCGCGCCAGATGCAAGCGGCCATGCGCCCGGTGCTGTGCCCGCCGACAGCGTCCCGGCGGTGCGAAAAGAACCGTGAAGGCCGGCTCACGGTACACCAGTCTGGCGTGCCGTCGTTGCCGTGAATTTGGCTGATGCCAAGAGCGCGCAATCTGAGACGCGCCAAGCCTTGTAAATCGGCTAAATATTTCGTCTGTTGAGCTTTTTTGTGCTGTACGACGAACAGCGTGACCGCCGCCGGATGCACGGCTTCAAACGCAGCCTTGACCTCGGGCCCCACCTCAAAAGCTGTCGGCCCGATGCAAGGCCCCAACCAAGCGATGGTTCTGAGCGCAACCTCGTTGGGTGACGCGCCAACCAAGGCTGAAAACCTGTTGAAAGTGGCCTCCAGAACGCCTTCAAAAATCGGTTCTGCTGCGTCGGTATTGGCTGGCAGAGCGAGCCCAGCCAAACCTCGCCAGCCGGCGTGCGCGGCCGCTACGACGGGCTGGTCCAGATGCGTAAACAACACCGGCAAGCAGTCGGCCACCATGATGGTGCAGGCGACGCCGCGCTGGCGCGTCAGGCAAGCGTCGGCTGCCAGACCATCGACGCTGCCATGACTCAGTTCCAGCACCCCAGTGCCGTGGACTTGCTGCAAAAAGACCGGAGGGCAACCGATGGCGCGCTTCAAGATCAATCGATTGGCGGCGACGGCTGCTGGAGAATCTCCGACGTGATCACCCAAGTTCAGCGTGTCGTAGGGCGGCAGCGAAACGCCGCCTTGCCGCGTGGTGAAGACCGCCCGCACGCCGGCAGGCGCAGGCCATTGCGGGATCAGCCAGTCGGCTTTATTCACTGTCCGGACAGGCCGCGGGTTCTGCCAGTTTGAACGCGGGCAGTGCCATGCAGGCTTCGTAGGCGCGCAGGTTGTGAAGAGGATGAATGTCGCAAGCGATCGACTGCGCCAGCGCCCGCACCTTGGCACGGCCCAAGGCCTCCGCCGGTAACAAGGGCACCCACGTATCGGCTGAAAGCTCGACGTAAGGTGGCTTTTTATGGTCGCCGCGGGCGAGTTGCACCGACACGCAGTCGTAGTCCAAGCCCTTCAGGTTGAGAGCGATGCGAACCCGGTACGACGCCGACAAGCAAAAGTAATTGTGCAGCTTCATACTGAAAGCATAGCGCAAGGACAGACGGAAATAGGCCAGACCGCTGACTGCAAGGTCAGACTGTCCGCGGTCCAAGTCGGACATCCGTGGCGATCGATTTTGTGTATACATTTCATGAAGTGATAAAAATTCTTGTCCACAAGCCAACCCCTGAGAGGCTGCTGAAATGACCGCTTTGCCCTTGTCCCACGCTTTGCCTCGCGTCTTGCACGATCAACAAGCGGTGCAACACAAGTTCTGGCCGCGCCGCTTGCCCCGCCAACTCGACGTGCCGCAGACCTCGCTCTGGTTCAACCTGGAAGTTTCAGCCGCCCGTTTTCCAAACAAGACGGCAACGATTTTTTGCGGCGAAGCCATCAGTTACGCCGAGCTGCACCGGCAAGCCGAAGCGCTGGCCGGTTGGCTGCAAGCGGTCGGTGTCAAGGCCGGTGACCGGGTGGCCTTGTTCATGCAGAACTGCCCTCAATACCTGATCGCTTTTTACGCCGTCAACCGGGCCAACGCGGTGGTGGTTCCGGTCAACCCGATGAACCGGGCCGAAGAATTCGGCCATTACCTGAACGACCCGGACACGCAAGTGGCGATCTGCAGCGCTGACCTGGCCGCCGTGGTGGCCGCTGCTGCTGACGGGTTGCCCGAAGCCAAGCGCCCCCGCGCTGTGCTGGTGGCACGCTATGCGGACGCGCTTCCAGCGGGTGCTGCACCTACCGATGAATTGGCAGCCGAGCTGGGCTTGTCGCCGGTTTTGTTGAACTGGCTGCTGGCCGACCCGGCCCTGCCCAGCGGTATGTTGCGCTGGGGCGAGGCGCTGGCGCTTGATCTGCAACCGGGCCCGCACACCGCCAGGCCAAATGATCTGGCGTTACTGCCCTACACCTCGGGCACCACCGGCCTGCCCAAGGGTTGCATGCACAGCAATGCCACGCTGATGTCGAATACCTGCGGCGGCGGGCTGTGGGGCTATGCCGCGCCGGAGTCGGTCGGCTTGGCGGTGGTGCCGATGTTTCACATCACCGGGCTGGTGTACGGCGTGCTCGGCCCGATTTTTCAGGGCATGTGCACGGTGATCATGCCGCGCTGGGACCGCGAACTGGCGGGGCACTTGATCTCGCAGCACAAGGTCACGCACTGGACCTGTATTCCGACCATGATCATCGATCTGTTCGGCAGCCCCAACTACAAAAGCTTTGATCTGAGCAGCTTGACCTACCTCAGCGGCGGCGGTGCGGCGATGCCGGCTGCTGTGGCCGAGCGGCTGCAGCAGGAGTACGGCCTGACCTTTGCCGAAGGCTACGGCCTGACCGAAACCGCTGCGCCCACGCATGCCAACCCGCCCGAGCGCGCCAAGCTGCAATGCCTCGGCATGCCGATCTTTGGCGTCGATTCGCGCATCGTCGATCCACTCACGCTGGACGAATTGCCGATCGGCGAGGTCGGTGAAATCATCACCGCTGGGCCGATGGTGTTCAGTGGCTACTGGCGGCAGCCGGCGGCCACGCAAGCGGCGTTTTGCGAGATTGAGAGCAAGCAATTCTTCCGCACCGGTGACCTCGGCCGCATGGACGAGGAAGGCTACTTCTTCATCACCGACCGGCTCAAGCGGATGATCAACGCCAGCGGCTACAAGGTCTGGCCGTCCGAGGTGGAGCTGCTGCTCTACAAACACCCGGCGGTGCAAGAGGCCTGCATCATTGCGGCCCGCGATGCCTACCGCGGCGAGACGGTCAAGGCCATCATCGTGCTGCGCACCGAGGCGCGCGGCAAGACCCGCCCGCAAGACATCATCGACTGGGCCCATGAGCACATGGCGGTCTACAAAGCGCCGCGCTTGGTCGAATTTGTCGACAGCCTGCCCAAGTCCGGTTCGGGCAAGGTGATGTGGCGCTTGTTGCAGGAGTCGACCGACGCTGCCAGCGCCGCCAATTGACGGCTGTGCGATCAATAATCGCCGCTACTGCTCCCGCTGGCCAAACTTTCAAACTTGGTGATGCGGCTGATGAAGGCCAGCTTGACGGTGCCGGTCGGGCCATTGCGCTGCTTGCTGATGATGACCTCGGCCACTCCCGGCTCTTTGCAAGCCTCCTTGGTGTAGTACTCATCGCGGTAGATGAACATGATGACATCGGCATCTTGCTCAATCGCGCCAGACTCGCGCAAATCGCTCATCATCGGGCGCTTGTCGGGGCGAGACTCAACACCGCGGCTGAGCTGCGACAGCGCAATCACCGGGCACTGCAATTCTTTGGCGAGCATCTTCAGGCCACGCGAAATTTCGCCCACCGCCGTCGCGCGATTTTCGTCGCTCATGCTGCTTGAGACGCTCATCAGCTGCAAGTAATCGACAACGATCAAACCCAGCTTGCCGCACTGACGGGCCAAGCGACGTGCATTGGCGCGCAACTCGCTCACCGTCAGACCCGGCGTTTCGTCAATGTGCAGCGAGACATTGCGCAGCTTTTCAATCGCTTCTGTCAGGCGCGGCCATTCTTCGTCGGACAACTTACCAGTGCGCAAATGCCCTTGGTCAATCCGGCCAATCGAGCCCACAATACGCACCGCCAGTTGGGAGGCGCCCATCTCCATCGAGAACACCGCCACCGGCAGACCTTCGTGAAGCGCGACGTGCTCGGCAATGTTGATGGCCAGCGCGGTTTTTCCCATTGAAGGACGCGCCGCCAGAATGATCAAATCGCCGGCCTGAAAGCCGGAGGTTTGCCGGTCTAGATCGTAAAAGCCAGTTGGCACGCCGGTGATGTCGTTCGGATTTTCTGACATCTCGGTGACACGGTCCAGCAGCTCGACCACCAGCGTGTCCATGCTGTGAAAGCCCTGCTTCATGCGCGAACCTTGCTCACCGATCTTGAAGATCTTCTGCTCAGCTTCGTCCAGAATCGTGGCGACCGGCTTGCCTTGTGGATTGAAGGCGTTGGTGGCGATCTCGTCGCTGGCCTTGACCAGTTTGCGCAAAATAGAACGCTCGCGCACGATCTCGGCGTAGCGCCGCACATTGGCTGCGCTTGGCACGTACTGAGCGAGTGAATTGAGGTAGCTCAGGCCACCGACTTCATCGGCTTTGCCCTGGCTTTGCAGGTGCTCAAACACCGTGATCACATCGGCCGGCTTGCTGGCATTGATCAGCGCGCCGACTGAGGCGTAAATCAGCTTGTGTTCGTAACGGTAAAAGTCTTCGTCGACCAGCAGGTCACCGACTCGGTCCCAGGCGCTGTTGTCGAGCAGCAGGCCGCCAAGCACGCTGGACTCGCCCTCGATAGAGTGCGGCGGTATGCGCAGCTGGGCTATTTGCCGGTCGGAGCTGTAACCAGCGGCATCAAGGGTAGAAAGTACGGCAGACATGGGTTTCCTGTTAACACGACCATGTTAAGGCCAGAGTCGCAAAATGCCTTGGGACAAACCTGTGCATAACAGGTGCATCGGATGTGAATAGAGCGTGGAAATACGGTGGACATCAAATCCGTGCAGCGTGCGCCGTTCAGCCAAAGAAAAAGCCGCCCCGAGGAGCGGCTTTTTAGAGGGAGCCAGAGCTCTCTCAATCGCTGTTAAGCGGATTCGCCGTACACCGTCACGGTGACGTCAACCACCACATCGGTGTGCAGAGCAACGCTGACCGGATGGTCGCCAACGATCTTCAAAGGACCGTTAGGCATGCGGATCTGAGACTTCAAGACAGCGAAGCCTTGCTTGGTCAGTTCTGCAGCGATGTCAGCGTTCGTGACCGAACCGAACAGACGGCCGTCAACGCCAGCCTTCTGTGTCAGCTTGACCACGGTGCCGCCGAGCTTGGCGCCCTGGGCTTGGCTCTCAACCAATTTAGCAGCGGCGACTTTTTCAAGATCAGCGCGCTTGACTTCGAATTCCTTGATCGCCACAGCGGTCGCACGACGTGCGCGGCCCGATGGGATCAGGAAGTTTCGTGCGTAGCCGTCTTTGACTTTGACGACATCACCCAGATTGCCCAGGTTGACAACTTTGTCGAGCAGAATAATTTGCATGCGTGTGCTCCTTACAGGCTACGGTGTTGGTCGCTGTAAGGCAGCATCGCGAGGAAGCGAGCGCGCTTGACGGCGGTGTTGATTTGGCGTTGGAAAATCGCGCGTGTGCCGGTCAGGCGAGCGGGGATGATTTTTCCGTTTTCGGCGACGAAGTCACGCAGGGTGTCGATGTCTTTGTAGTCAATCTCTTCCACGCCAGCAGCGGTGAAGCGGCAAAAGCGCTTGCGCTTGAACAGCAGAGATTGTGTGTTGCGCTTAGGGCGCTTGTCTTTGTTGAAACGTTTTGGTCCGGGCATGAAGGACTCCTTAAATGGGGTTCAATTCTTGAATATGAAAAATGACGCTTTTGTTGGTGCGTGCACTGATGAGAAATCCGCGAAACCTGACGACTTTTCCCAAAGGAAGTTGGCTTGTTTGTTCAGCCATCTTTCCAAAGGCAACCGCCTTGATGCTTAATTTGACTTGCCGGGTGCTACCTGCTTCTTCAACTTCAGACTCGTGGTCGAGGACAAAATTGGCAGCGGGGAGTCCAGCTGGCGTGTAGCGTAGAGGGCTGACCTCCACAATACTTGCCGTCAAATCAACATGGTTCACTCAAATCATCACATCAGTGAGGCAACATTCAATCGCGTACAGCAGTGGTTTTGGGCAGCTTAAGAAGCTGCGTATTCCTGCTGCTGGGCTTTGCGGGCTTCTTCTCTCTCGACGTTGCGCATCATGAGGGATGGTCCGGTTTCAGCCTTTTTCTTGACCACAGTCATGTGACGCAGCACAGCGTCATTGAACTTGAACGCGTGTTCAATTTCGTCCATGACGGCTTGCGTGGCTTCAATGTTGATGCACAGGTAGTGGGCTTTGGCCAGCTTCTGGATCAGGTAAGCCAGTTGACGGCGACCCCAATCTTCGACGCGATGCACTTTGCCACCGCCAGCGGTGATCATGGTTTTGTAGCGTTCCAGCATGGCCGGGACCTGCTCGCTTTGATCCGGGTGGATCAGCAAGATGATTTCGTAATGACGCATAAACTCTCCTTTTGGTTAATGAAAGCTGCCCCAGCGTCGTTAAGGGTGCAGCAAGGCTAAGCCCAACATTATAGCCTGCCGGAGGGCGGCTGGTTTTTTGGCCGACTCACAAAGCTTGGGTAGCGCACGTAATCCACCAAGTCGTGCGCCGCCGGTTCAGGCCGCTTGGTCAGCAGACTGAGCAAAATGATCACGGCAAAACCGACCGGCACGCCAAAGACGCCAGCCGAGATCGGCTGAATCCCCCACCACAGCTCGATCGGCCCGGTGACCTTGAACAGGCTGCGCATCCAAGGCTGAGTCAGCACCATGTAATACAGTGTGGTGCCAAGGCCTGCCACCATGCCCAAAGAGGCGGCGGCGCCAGTCGCCCGCTTCCAAAAAATACCCAGCGTCAAAGCCGGAAAAAAAGCTGCAGCCGCGAACGAAAATGCAGCAGAAACCAAAAACAAAATTTCGGCGGGCTTGTGCGAGGCCACATACGCAGCTCCCAAAGCGACCACCAACAGCAGCACTTTGGACAAGGTCACACGCCGGGCGGTTGACGCGTTCGGGTCAATCATCTTGTAGTAAACGTCGTGACTGAGCGCGCTGGAAATGGTCAACAGCAAGCCGTCGGCTGTCGACAAAGTCGCGGCCAAGCCGCCAGCCGCCACCAGTCCCGAAACGACGTAAGGCAAGCCGCCAATCGCGGGTGCCGCCAGCATAATAATGTCGCCGCCAATCGACATTTCATTGAGCTGCAAAATGCCGTCTTTGTTGATGTCCACCACCGACAGCAAGCTCGGATCGACTTTGTTCCAGGCCGTGATCCAGTCGGGCAACTGACCGAAGGGCGTGCCGACCACCAAGGTGAACACCTCGTATTTCACCAGCACCGCCAAGGCCGGCGCGGTGATGTACAACAAGACAATGAACAACAGTGACCAAGCCACGGACTGCCGAGCTTCCTTGACGCTCGGCACGGTGTAGTAACGGATCAAGACGTGCGGCAAAGCAGCGGTGCCGACCATCAAACAAAAGACCAGGGCCAAAAAATTTCGCCGCGAAGTGTCAAATTCATAGCGTTCGCTGGCACTGCCAGCAGGGTTGCCGGCGAATTGCTGCGCATGCGGCGGCATGCCATTGAGCGGGCGCGATTTCGCATCCGCCTCTGCCTTTTCGACGCGCCAGACTTTGAGCGCGGCGTCGGTCGATTTAGGCAAGTTGATGAGCGCCCGATCAGCCGCATAAATCGACGCCAGCGGCGCCTCTGACGCCTTCAGCTCAGCCAGCACTTTGGTCGCCCGCAACCGGTCTGCCACCAAGGCGGCATGCGGGTCCAGCAACTTGGCAGCGAGTTCAGCCGCGCGCTGCTTGAATATTTGCTGGACTTCCAATTCTGTCGGATCGAGGCTCAGCTCTTTTTCGCGGGCAGTGACTTTTTGCAATTGATAGCCATAGATGGCCTGCGGCACCGGCACACCGGTCTGCTTCACTGACAACCAGACCACCGGCAGCAAGTACGCCACGATCAACACCAAATACTGAGCGACCTGGGTCCACGTGACAGCCCGCATGCCACCCAAGAAAGAACACAGCAAGATGCCGCCCAAACCCAGAAAAATACCCAACTCAAAAGCCACGCCGGTGAGTCGCGCGGTGATGATTCCGACACCGTAAATTTGCGCCACCACATACGTGAAAGAACACAAAATAGCGGCCATCACACCCAGCAAACGCGGCAGGTGGCCGCCATAGCGCTCGCCTAAAAAATCAGGAATCGTGAACTGCCCGAATTTCCGCAGATAAGGCGCCAACAAAAAGGCCACCAAGCAGTAACCGCCCGTCCAGCCCATGACGAACGCCAACCCGCTGTAGCCCGTCAAGTACAGCGTGCCAGCCAAGCCTATGAACGATGCCGCCGACATCCAGTCAGCGGCGGTGGCCATGCCGTTGTAGACCGCAGGCACCCGGCGACCAGCGACGTAGTACTCAGCCGCATCCGTGGTCCGGCACATGATGCCAATCCCAGCATACAAGCCAAGTGTGGCGAGTAAGAAAATCAACCCAATCCACTGGCGCGACAAACCAAACTGCTCCAATACAGCCAGCGTCAGCACAAAAGCAAGAAAGCCACCCGCATACCACTTGTAAACGTGGTTCAGTGCGGTTTTGAATTCCGCCTTCGATTGCGCGCTTTGCGGGATGTCTGTGTCAGCGTGGGCCGGCATGCTGGGGCTCGCTCACTTCAAACCACTCAGACCGATCTCACTGGCCAGCCGGCTGGCCACTTGCGGCTCGAAGCTGCGCAAACGGCGAATCACCGCCAAGGCTTTTTCAGGCTGCGCCAGCTTCGCATGCACTTTGCCCAATTGGTACCAGCCGTGCGGGCCCAAAGGCTGCAGACGTGTTGTGTGTTCCAGCGCGGGCACGGCTTCGTCCAGTCGTTCTTCGCGTACCAGCAGCATTGCCAGCCCGTACCAAGCCTCATCGATGTCGGGGTCGATCACCAGAGCCGCCCGAAAGGCCGGCTCTGACTCGGCATGGCGCTCACAACTTTCCAGCAAATAAGCCAGTTGATACCAACTGGCCGCATGCTGGGGGTGAACCGCCAGCAACTGCTGCAAACATTGGATGGCGGCTTTCTTCTGTCCCAAATCAGCCAGCACTTGGGCTCGGCTGACCCCAGCGTATAAATCGCGGGGTCGCAACACCAGCAGACGATTCAAAACAGCCAAGGCCAGCCGCGACCAGTCAGCAGACAGCAGGCCCATGGCCAGCACGCGCTGCATCCAGTAAGCGGCGGCAATCATGGCAAAACAGTCCGGCGGCTAATCAGCCGGCGAGCTTTTTCCAAGTGTCGATAACGGTGTCCGGATTCAAGGACATCGAGCCAATGCCCTGCTCTTTCAACCACTGCGCAAAGTCAGGGTGATCGCTCGGGCCTTGACCGCAAATACCGACGTATTTGCCTTGGCGCAAGCAGGCTTTGATAGCCAGGCTCAGCAAAGCTTTGACCGCCGGGTCGCGTTCGTCGAAATCTTTGGCCAGAATTTCAAGACCGGAGTCACGGTCCAGACCCAGCGTCAGCTGCGTCAAGTCGTTTGAGCCAATTGAAAAGCCATCAAAGTATTCAAGGAACTCATCAGCCAACACAGCGTTGCTCGGCACCTCGCACATCATGATGATGCGCAAGCCGTTTTCGCCGCGTTTCAGCCCATGCTGACCCAACAACTCAATGACGGCCTTGGCCTGCCCGAGCGTACGTACAAAAGGGACCATGACTTCGACGTTGACCAGACCCATCTCGTTGCGCACGCGTTTGAAAGCCTCGCACTCCATCGCAAAAGCGCCAGCAAAGTCGGCGCTCAGGTAACGCGCTGCACCGCGAAAACCCAGCATTGGATTCTCTTCTTCAGGCTCGTAACGGGAGCCGCCAATCAGCTTGCGGTATTCGTTCGACTTGAAGTCCGACAGACGCACGATCACGGGTTTTGGCCAAAAAGCCGCGCCAATGGTGGCGATGCCTTCGGTCACTTTGTCAACGTAAAAAGCCCGCGGTGAAGCATGGCCACGGGCCACACTCTCAACGGCTTTTTTCAGGTCGGGATCAACATTCGGGTAGTCAAGAATGGCTTTCGGGTGCACGCCAATGTTGTTGTTAATGATGAACTCCAGCCGCGCCAAGCCAACGCCGTGGTTAGGAATCTGACAGAAGTCAAACGCCAGTTGTGGATTGCCAATATTCATGGTGATCTTGACGTCTATCGGCGGCATCTCGCCGCGGACGACTTCAGTCACTTCGGTTTCCAGCAGACCGTCGTAAATGTGGCCGGTGTCGCCTTCAGCGCAACTCACCGTCACCAGCATGCCGTCTTTCAGCAGCTCGGTGGCGTCGCCGCAGCCGACCACCGCCGGAATACCCAACTCACGCGCAATGATCGCGGCGTGGCAAGTCCGACCACCGCGGTTGGTGACGATGGCGGCAGCCCGCTTCATCACCGGCTCCCAGTTCGGGTCAGTCATGTCGGTGACCAGCACGTCACCGGCTTGGACTTGGTCCATTTCGCTGATGTGGCGCACGATGCGCACCGGGCCGGTGCCGATCTTTTGGCCAATCGCGCGGCCTTCGGTCAGCACGGTGCCGGTGGCTTTGAGTTTGTAGCGCTGCTCGGGCTTGCCCTTGGACTGGCTTTTGACGGTTTCCGGACGAGCTTGCAAAATGTAAATTTCGCCGTCGGTGCCGTCCTTGCCCCACTCCACGTCCATCGGGCGGCCGTAATGGTCTTCAATGACCAAGGCGTAGCGGGCGAGTTGCTCCACATCAGCATCGGTCAGCGAGAAACGGTTGCGCAGCTCGACTGGCACGTCGGTCGTCTTGACCAACTGGCCGGTGGCTTTTTTCTCGTCGGCACTGGTGAACTCCATTTGCAACAGCTTGGAGCCCAAATTGCGGCGGATGACCGCCCGGTTGCCAGCCCGCAGCATCGGCTTGTGCACATAAAACTCGTCAGGGTTGACGGCGCCCTGCACCACGGTTTCACCCAAGCCGTAGCTGGAGGTGATGAAAACGACGTCTTCAAAACCGCTTTCGGTGTCGATGGTGAACATCACACCGGCCGCACCCAAGTCGCTGCGCACCATGCGCTGAACGCCGGCAGACAGGGCCACATCGGCGTGGGCAAACCCCTTGTGAACGCGGTAGCTGATGGCCCGGTCGTTGTACAAGGAGCCAAAGACTTCTTTCATCTTGTGCAACACGTCTTCGACGCCGACCACGTTCAAAAAGGTTTCTTGCTGACCGGCAAAAGAGGCGTCCGGCAAGTCTTCAGCGGTGGCGGAAGAACGCACGGCAAAGCTGGCTTGCGGGTTGCCCGCGCTCAAGCCGGCAAAACTCTGGCGAATCGCGGCTTCAAAGTCAGCCGGAAAAGGCTGGGCTTCGACCAGCGCACGGATCTGCGCGCCGGCTGCGGCCAGGGCCCGCACGTCTTCGGTGTCGAGCTGGTCGAGCACACCGTTGATTTTTTTGTCCAGTCCGGCATGCGCCAGAAAAATACGAAAAGCATGAGCCGTGGTGGCAAAGCCGGTCGGCACGCGAACGCCTTTCGGGCCAGTGGGCAGCTGAGAAATCATTTCGCCCAGGCTGGCGTTCTTACCGCCGACCGAGTCGACGTCGGTCATCCTCAGGTTTTCGAACGGTACGACCAGGGCGGTCGCCTCAAACAAGTTAGACATAGAAATACTCCGGGAGGTTTTAAAACCGTGAAAGCCTCCATGGCCGGCAACCAACCTTGTTGTTACTTGAAGAGGTGGTTGCGGAGCATGGCGACAGAATCTGGATAATTGGCATCGATTGTAGAGGCCCGCTGATTTGCCAGCGCCCCGGCAATCCGCACCCCTGAAATCACACCCGAAGACAATCCATGCCCAATCGCACCGTATTTTTTATCTCCGACGGCACTGGCATCACTGCCGAAACCTTTGGCAACGCTATCCTTGCCCAGTTCGAGTTCAGTCCGCGGCACGTGCGCATGCCCTTCATTGACAGCGTCGACAAAGCGTACCAAGCGGTTCGCCAAATCAACCACACCGGCGAAGGGGAAGGCCAGCGTCCGATTGTCTTCACCACACTGGTCAACACGGAAATCTTGTCCATCATCAAAGCGCAATGCAACGGTTTGCTGCTCGACATGTTCAGCATGTTCGTGGCGCCGCTGGAAAGCGAGTTGGGCTTGAAGTCGAACCACCGCGTTGGACGCTTTTCAGACGCCTCCAAAAGCAAGGCCTACGACGATCGGATCGAGGCGATCAACTTTTCGCTGGCGCATGACGACGGGCAAAGCCACCGCGACTTGGCTGGCTCGGATGTGATTTTGGTCGGCGTGAGCCGCAGCGGCAAAACCCCGACCTCGCTGTATTTGGCGATGCAGTTCGGTGTCAAAGCCTCGAACTACCCCTTGATCCCGGAAGATTTTGAGCGCCGCCAATTGCCACCAGCATTGGTACCACATCGCAAAAAAATCTTCGGCTTGACGATCGCGTCCGAGCGACTGAGCCAGATTCGCAACGAACGCCGGCCAAACTCCACCTACGCCAGCATCGCGAACTGCAACCACGAAATTCATGAGGCTGAGGCAATGATGCGCCGCGAAGGGATTCGCTGGTTGTCGACCACCACCAAGTCCATTGAAGAAATCGCCGCAACGATCTTGCAAGAAGTTCGCCCCTCGCGGCTGGAATATTGATAAGGCGTGGGCTGTCATGGCGCCCAATAGCAAGGGTTAACCCCAATAATAGCCAAAAACTATCAATTTTTACCAACGCACAAAGTTACACTGTTTTTGTCAGAATTCAATTGCAACTATTAAAAGTTAGATATGTCCTTAATCAATTCAGAAGTCGTTCCATTCAAAGCCACCGCTTACCTCAACGGCAAGTTCGTTCCCGTCAGCAACGAATCGTTGAAGGGTAATTGGTCTGTTTTTGTATTTTTCCCAGCCGCCTTCACGTTTGTCTGCCCCACCGAGCTCGGTGACTTGGCCGACAACTACGCTGAATTCCAGAAAATGGGCGTTGACATTTACGGCGTCTCCACCGACACCCACTTCACGCACAAAGCTTGGCACGACAGCTCGCCAGAAATGGGCAAAGTCAACTACGCCTTGATCGGCGACCCCAGCCAGCAACTTGCCAAAGCCTTTGATGTGCTGATCGAAGAAGGTGATGACGCCGGTCTGTGCTTGCGTGGCACGTTCATCGTCAATCCAGACGGCAAGATCATGACCATTGAAGTGCATCCTGACGGCATTGGCCGCGACGCCAAAGAACTGCTTCGTCGCGTCAAAGCGGCTCAGTACATCACCGCTCACCCCGGTGAGGTTTGCCCAGCCAAATGGAATGAAGGCGCTGAAACGCTGAAGCCTTCTTTCGATCTCGTCGGCAAGATCTAAGCGCCCGTCTGCGCCCAGCCCGAGCGCTTGCGTCCGGGCTTTTTTATTTCCCTATTTTTCAAAGTGAGTCTCCATGCTCGACGCCGCCACCAAAGCCCAACTCAAAAGTTACCTTGATCGTGCCACGCAGCCGATCGAGATCGTCGCCTCGCTCGACGACAGCAAGGCCTCGGTTGAGTTGCAGTCGCTGCTGAAAGACATCGCCGATTCCTCGGCCTTGGTCAGCGTCACGGAAAGCCGCGACGACAACCAGCGCAAGCCCTCGTTTTCAATCAATCGCCCCAGCGAAAACCACGGTCCGCGCTTTGCCGGACTGCCCATGGGCCATGAATTCACCTCGCTGATTCTTGCGCTGCTGCAGATCGGCGGCTACCCGCCGAAAGTTGAAGAAGACGTTCTGCAACAAATTCGCGCGCTGGAAGGCGACTTTGAATTTGAAATTTACGTTTCGCTCAGCTGCCACAGCTGCCCCGATGTGGTCCAAGCGCTGAACCTGATGGCCGTGCAAAACCCACGCATACGGAACACCATGATCGACGGCAGCCTGTTTCAGGATGAAGTCAAAGCGCGCCAGATCATGGCTGTGCCCACCGTCTTTTTGAACGGCACCGAGTTCAGCCAAGGTCGTACCAGCTTGGAAGAAATTCTCGCCAAAATCGACACCAGCGGCGTCAAACGCGAAGCCAGCAAAATTGCGGCCAAAGCACCCTTTGACGTGCTGATCATTGGCGGCGGCCCGGCCGGCGCAGCCGCTGCGGTGTATGCCGCACGCAAAGGCATCCGCACCGGTATCGCCTCAGAGAAATTTGGCGGCCAGACCCTCGACACATTGGGCATTGAAAACTTCATTTCCGTGAAAGAAACCGAAGGCCCCAAGTTCGCCATGGCGCTTGAAGAGCATGTTCGCGCCTATGACGTCGACATCATGAACATGCAACGCGCCAAAGCGCTGGTCCCGAACAGCGGCCCGGAAAGCAACCTGATCGAGGTTCAGCTCGAAAGCGGTGCTTCACTCAAAAGCAAATCCATCATCATCTCGACCGGTGCACGCTGGCGCAACATCAATGTGCCCGGCGAAGCTGAGTTCAAAAACAAGGGCGTGGCCTACTGCCCGCATTGCGACGGCCCGCTCTTCAAAGGCAAGCATGTGGCCGTGGTCGGCGGTGGCAACTCTGGGGTTGAAGCGGCGATCGACTTGGCTGGTGTGGTTGGCCATGTGACGCTCATCGAGTTTGACAAAGCACTGCGCGCCGATGCCGTGCTGCAGCGCAAGCTCCACAGCTTGCAAAACGTGACGGTTCTGACCAACGCGCAAACCACGGAGATCACTGGCGAACAAACCGTCAACGGTCTGGTCTACAAAGACCGCGCCAGCAACGATCTGCACACGGTCGCGCTGGATGGCGTGTTCATCCAGATCGGTTTGGTGCCGAACACCGACTGGCTCAAAGGCGTGGTCGAGTTGTCCAAGCACGGCGAAATCGTCGTCGACGCCAAGGGGCAAACCTCGGTGCCGGGCGTCTTCGCCGCGGGTGACGCCACCACCGTGCCGTTCAAGCAAATCATCATTGCCGCCGGCGATGGTGCCAAGGCCGCACTGGGCGCTTTTGACCACTTGATCCGGACTTCCGCACCGGTAACCTGAGTTTTACAGCCTACCGCTGAAGGGGTCATGAAAAATAACCTTGCTCTGTCCGGCGGCGGTCTGCACAATTAATCTTTTTAATTACAAAAGGATTGACATGAAAGGTGACACACAAGTCATTGCGCTCTTGCAAGCTCAGCTCAAAAATGAACTGACCGCCATCAACCAGTACTTCCTGCACTACCGCCTGTACAAGCACTGGGGGCTGGACAAGCTGGCCAAGAAGGAATACGAAGAATCCATCGGCGAGATGAAGCACGCTGACAAGCTGATGGACCGCATCTTCATGCTGGACGGTCTGCCGAATGTGCAAGACTTGGGCAAGTTGATGATCGGCGAGGATGTACCCGAAGTGTTGAGTTGCGACCTGAAACTCGAAACGGCCGCACAAGTCACCGTCAAGGACGGCATTGCCCACTGCGAGTCGGTGCGTGACTACGTCTCCCGCGACTTGCTGCAAATGATCTTGGACGACACCGAAGAGCACATTGACTTTTTGGAAACCCAAATTGAACTGCTCGGCAAAGTCGGCATACAAAACTACCTGCAGAGCCAGATGGGCGAACTCAGTTAAGCCAACGGCACAACACGTCGCCAGCTGGCCACGTGAAAAAATCAAGGGGCCTCAGGGCCCTTTTTTTGCGCCACACCACAGGAGTTTGCACGAATGTTACAAAAAGGCTTGTTGAATTTGTTGCGAATACGAGTGGTTCGCATTTATAATTAGCGTTGCTTGCTTAAATCCAACCAGAACCGAGCCACCGCCATGATCATCTGTGTTTGCCGCCGCATCTCTGACCGTGACATCGTCCGCCATGCCCGCGCCGGCATGGGCTTTGACGAGATCCAATTCGAACTCGGTGTCGCCACCCAATGCGGCCGCTGCGAAGGCTGCGCCCGTGATGTGGTTGCTCAGTGCAGCGCAACCTGCCCAACGGCCTATATCAAGCAAACCGCTCATCCGCTGGCAAGCCACGCATGAGCATCACCACGTTGAGGCTCATCACGCTGCCGACCAGTCTGCTTGTGGTGGTTGGCGCTGCTTGGTGGGTCTTAGGCCGCTCGTGATCTCTTGATCCACC
>JASDRC010000026.1:26380-62667 GCA_041442125.1 Polaromonas sp.
TTTTTTCACGTCACCATACTGAATGTTATTGCGAATCATTCGTATTCAATGTAAACTCTGACCTCCTCAGCCAATTAACGCAAACACCCAACGGGTTTTCGCTAAGCAGGTTGGCCATTTTCCTGGTTTGCCTTTCGCAAACAGCTGATTCAGAGAACTCCATTGACACATCGACACCTGCCCAAAATCGCAAAAATACCCAAAACTGCCGAATACTCCGCCGCCTCTGAAAAAGCCCTGCTGCCCTTGGGCGCTCTGATGCTGGCGATGTCGGTTTCAAGTTGGGCTCAGAGCACCTTGCCCGACACAGAAGCGGCCAAGCTTGAAGGAAAAACTTTGGCGCCGGTGGTCGTCACGGGGGCGCGTGAGCGCGATCAGCAGACCTACCAGAGCGGCATCACCAGTTCGGGCAAAGTGCCCGTTTTGGCCAAAGACATCCCGCAGTCGCTGACCGTGGTGAATGAAAAACTGCTGCATGACCAAGGCAAAGACAGCTTCAAGAGCGCCCTGGAAAACGTCATCGGCATCACCTTTGAAGCTGGCGAAGGCGGCCGCGTTGGCGATAACATCCGGCTGCGTGGTTTCAGTGCGGCGGGCGATATTTACCAAGACGGCATGCGCGACATTGCGCAGTACAACCGCGACACCTTCAATGTCGATCGTATCGAAGTCTTGCGCGGTGCGGCCTCCATGCTGTTTGGCCGGGGTTCCACCGGCGGCATCATCAACCAAGTCAGCAAGCAACCGCGCTTGATAACCGAGCATGAAGTCAGCGCCACCGTGGGTACGCAGGGCTACCAGCGCTATCTTGGCGACTTCAACTTCAAACTCGACGACGATGCCGCGCTGCGCGTCAACGCCATGAGCACCGACGCGGACGGCCGCGGTGACAATGCCAGCGCCAGCACACAGCGGCGCGGCTTGGCACTCGACTACCGCCTAGGCATTGGCACCGCCAATGAATTTCAGTTCAGCTACTACCACCTCGACTACAACGACAAGCCCGACTGGGGCACATCGTGGCTGGACAACCGACCTGCCCCAGCGCCGACCAATCGCTATTGGTATGGACTGGATTCGGACTTCCAAAAAGACCAAGCCGATGCCGTGACGCTGACGCACAGTCACCGCTGGAACGACGGCAGCAGCCTGAAAACCAGCCTGCGCGACGGTTATTACACGCGCTCCATGTGGGCCACCCAGTCGCGCTTCGCCGGCGGCACCACGGCCAGCAACTTCAGTCCATCGACGGTGGTCACCCGAACCAACAACGCCAAAGCTGGCGAAGAACACCACACCTTTTTGCAGACCGATTACCTGACCAACACGCGCTGGCTGGGTCTGAACAACAACATTTTGGTCGGCGCGGAATACGCCATCGAGAACTCCAGTCGATCGACCTACCCGGGCTTGTCAAAGTATTTGCCGGCCAAAGCCGCCACCCCCGTTGGCAATCCAGACAGCACGGCCATCAGCGATAACCTGACGCAACAAGTCGCCACCCAGTTCAAAGCCACCACGCTGGGTCTGTACCTGCAAGACACGCTGGACCTGACGCCCCAATGGAGACTGGTGGGCGGCGTGCGACTGGACAACTTCACCGGCGATTACGACCGAACGGGTCAGGGTCTGGCGTCGTTGTCACGCTCAGACACGTTGCTGAGCAAACGTCTGGGCCTGATGTACCAGCCCACCGATCAAGTCAGCTACTACGCGGCTTACGGCACCTCCTTTAACACCTCCGGCGACCTCTACCAATACGACCCGCAATCTGCCAACACGCCTGCCGAAAGCAGTCGAAACATCGAGGTCGGCGCCAAGTGGGAACTGTACGAAGGCGATTTGTCGCTGCGCACGGCCCTTGCACGCACCGACAAATACAACGAGCGCAACACTGATATCGACACCGCGACCAACTCCTACCTGTTGTCAGGCAAGCGGCACACGGACGCGCTCGAATTCGAGGTGGCTGGCCGCATCAACCCGCAATGGGACATTTTTGCCGGACTGGGCTTCCTGCGCGCCGCCATCGACCAAGCCGGATCAAACGCCGCCGGTCAAGCTGAGGTCGGCCAAAACCCGGGCTTGAGCCCAAGCCACCAAGCCACGCTGTTCACCACTTACCGCATCAACCCAGCGTGGCGCATCGGCGGCGGCATGACGGCCGTCAGCCAAAACAAACCGGCCAACAGTGTCACCACACAGAACCGCGCACCCGGCTACGTGAAGGCTGACGCGCTGATGGAATACCGCATCAACCAGTCCAACGCGATCAAGCTCAACATCGACAATCTGTTTGACAAGGTCTACTACAACACGTTGTACCGCGGCTTTGCTGCACCGGGACTCGCACGCTCGGTACATCTGACACTGACGAGCAAGTTTTAAAACAGGACACTTCCATGCTGCTGCGTATTCCCCAAGTCTTGACGCCCGAAGAACTGGCGCAGGTGCGTCAACTCATCCTCGGTGCCGACTGGGCCGATGGCCGCATCACGGCGGGCAGCCAAAGTGCAAGCGTGAAAAACAACCGGCAACTGCCGGAAGAATTGCCAGCTGCCCAACAAGCGCGGCACCTTGTCTCTGTCGCGTTGGCGCGCAACCCGCTGTTTGTCACCGGTGCCCTGCCGAAGTCGGTCTACCCACCGCTGTTCAACCGTTACAGCGGCAGCGCCAACGCCTTTGGCAGCCACATCGACAACGCGGTGCGCACGCATGCTGCCACCGCCCGCCATGTGCGGACTGATATTGCATGCACCCTATTTTTGAGCGATGCCGAGAGCTACGACGGCGGCGAACTGGTGGTGCAAGACACTTATGGCGAGCAGCGCATCAAGCTCACAGCGGGGGACCTGGTGCTGTATCCCGGCACGTCGGTGCACCGGGTCGAACCCGTCACCCGGGGTGAACGTTTGGCTTGTTTTTTTTGGATCGAAAGCATGGTCAGGTCGGATGCCCAGCGGCGACTGCTGTATGAAATGGACATGGCCATCACGGCCTTGAGACGGCAAGATTTGGCACAAAATAGCCACCTTGGCCAAAGCCCGTTGAACAACGAAAGGTCAGAAGTAGTGACGCTCACCGGCTGTTATCACAACCTGCTGCGCATGTGGGCCGACGTCTGAGGGGCTTTGCCAAAGACTCAAAAACTAACGCCTCAGTTGAGAATTGTTCTCATTTACCAACTTATAATCTCCAACTCCAAACGCAAACTGACCGATCGCCCGTACCCATGCCGTCTCTTTTGCCTTCTCCCTTGTCCACCAAGCCCCTGCTTAGCCGCAATGTGTCCATTGCGCTGGGCGTGGTGGCGCTGCATGTTGGCGTGATCTGGGCCTTGCAAAGTGGTTTACTGATCCGGGCGGCCGAGATCCTGATACCAGTCACCGTGTTGTCTCAACTGATCGACGCGCCGGCACCGGCGCAGCCTGCAAAACCGCAGCCTCCCGCAGCACCCAAACCACCGGTGCCAACAAACCGTACCCCTACACCGCCAGCGCCAGTCAAGCCAATTGCCCCGCCCGTGCCGGCACAATTGCAGCCCCTGGCCGTTGCGGCCCCAGCGGCACAAGCCACCGTGCAAGCAGCACCTGCGCCCACGCCCTCAGCACCAACGCCAGCGCCAGCGAAGTCATCAACGCCACCGCCTGCAGTCCCTGCGGCTGCGGTGGTGCAACAGCCGTCCAGCAACGCCGACTACCTGCACAACCCGAAACCCAACTACCCATCGCTGAGCGCGCGCTTGGGCGAAACCGGCCGGACCGTCCACAAAGTCTGGATTGACGTCGACGGCAAACCGCAGCGCGCCGAACTGGTCAGCTCCAGTGGCTTCCCGCGCCTCGACAAAGCGGCTTACGACACCGTCATGGCTTGGCGCTATGTGCCGGGCATGCGCAACGGCGTGGCCGAAACCATGGCCGTCAACGTCCCGATTCATTGGGAACTGCGCAGTTAACCGAGCTGCCCAACCCTGCCCCCATTTTTAAAATCACGAAACCCGGAGAACTGCTTCATGAATTCCCAATTTGGCCTGGCCAGTGTTTGGTCGCAAGGCGACATCGTCATCCGATCGGTTGCGGTGCTGCTGTTGCTGATGTCGCTGGCCTCCTGGATGGTCATCATCATCAAGTCGCTGGACTTGCTGCGCTACAAAAAAATCGCCAAAAACGCCGAGAGTTTCTGGCAGAGCCAAGACCTGGCCGCCGGTCTGGCCAGTTTGGGGGCAGACCCTGCCAACCCCTTTCGCCAGCTGGTGGAACATGGCCGCGAAGCCACCACCCACCACCGCGACACGCAAACCCAGTTGGGCGACACGCTGGACATGAGCGACTGGGTCACCCGCAGCCTGCGCCAAGCCATCGACGACTTCACCACCCATTTGCAGTCAGGCATGGCGGTGCTGGCGTCGGTCGGCTCCACCGCACCCTTTGTCGGCTTGTTCGGCACGGTCTGGGGTATTTACCACGCGCTGCTGTCAATTGGTGCGGCCGGTGCCGCCACCATCGACAAAGTGGCTGGCCCGGTCGGCGAAGCGCTGATCATGACGGCGTTGGGTCTGGCCGTTGCCATTCCAGCGGTGCTCGGCTACAACGCCTTGGTTCGCGGTAACAAGGGCGTGCTGCACAAAGTCAACCGCTTTGCGCATGACCTGCACGCTTACTTTGTGACCGGCGCGCGCGTCAGGGCCGGCAGTCCGTCCAAGATGGCGCACGTTGCGCCCCTGACCAAAGCCTGAGCGAGAACAACATGGCCTTTGGAACCCAAGACGACACAGACGAGGTGATGAACGAAATCAACATGACGCCGCTGGTCGATGTGATGCTGGTGCTGCTGATCATCTTCATCATCACCGTGCCGGTCATGAAGCATTCAGTGAACATTGATTTGCCACTCGCCAGCAACCAGGTGCAAATCACCCAGCCTGAAACGTTGCGACTCAGCGTCGACGCGCAGGGACGCTATTTCTTGAACGAAACGTCGGTCGCCGACGATCAACTGGCGCCCCAGCTGAAGACGGCTGCAGCGAAAAACCCGCAGCCCGATCTGCACATACGAGGCGACAAGGCGGTGCGTTACGAACGCGTGGCCCAAGCCATGGCAGCGGCCCAACAAGCCGGGTTGCGCAAGATCGGCTTCATCACCGAACCAAAAAACTGAGTCTTTGGCTGGCAATTCAGCAAATCAAAGGCTCACAAGTTCACAGGCCGATGGCCGCGATACCCGCGCGTGCCACTTGCGCGTCTTCATTGGACTTGACACCGCTGACCCCCACAGCGCCCAAGCAAACGCCATCTTTCATGATCGGCACGCCGCCTTCGAGCAACCCCTTCAGGTGCGGGGCGCTCAAAAACGAGATGCGGCCGCCGTTGATCACGTCTTCATAGACCTTGCTCTCACGCCGGCCCATGGCGGCAGTGTTGGCTTTGGCCGGGGCGATGTGCGAAGAAATCGGTGCGGCGCCGTCCAAACGTGCCAAATGCAACAAGTGACCGCCGTCATCGACGATGGCAATACTGACAGCCCATTTGTTCTTGAGGGCTTCGGCTTCAGCGGCGGCGGCAATGAGCTTGACGTCGGCCAATTCGAGGACGGATTTTGTTTGCATGTTGTTTTCTCTTTAAAGCCAAAAGCTCAAGCATACGCAGGTTTGACCGGAACAGATGGGGTCATCACCCGCATACTGGCTGAAAGAGTCCTTACAAAAAGTAGGCAGTGAGTCTCAGAAAATGGCCAAAAATCGACTGATGTCTTTAGAATGGAACAGGCATGCTTCTGTGAGCTTGCTGCAATTGAATTAGGAGATTATTTTATGAACAACGAAACTCAAGACTACAGCTACGGCTACCAGCCGACGAGCTTGGAGCGAAACCGGGTGTTGCGCAACACGTATTGGCTGCTGGCCCTGAGCATGTTGCCAACCGTGCTGGGCGCCTGGATCGGCGTCACGACGGGCATCACCGCCAACTTGGGCGGCGGCTTGGGATTGATCGTCTTCTTGGGCGGCGCTTTTGGCTTCATGTACGCCATCGAGAAAACCAAAAATTCGTCAGCTGGCGTACCGGTGCTGTTGGCCTTCACTTTCTTCATGGGCCTGATGCTGTCACGCATGATCGCCATGGTGTTGGGTTTTAAAAACGGCACGGATCTGATCATGACCGCCTTCGGCGGCACGGCCGGCGTCTTCTTCTTGATGGCCAGCCTGTCCACCGTCATCAAGCGCGACCTCTCCGGCATGGGCAAATGGCTCACCGTCGGTGCTGTGGTGCTGATAGTCGGCGCGGTCATCAACATGTTCGTCGCCTCGTCGGCCGGCATGGTCGTCATCAGCATGTTGGCGATTGGCATCTTCAGCGCGTTTATTTTGTATGACCTGAAGCGCATCATCGACGGCGGCGAGACCAACTACATCACCGCCACCACGGGCCTTTACCTGAGCATCTTCAACGTCTTCCAGAGCTTGCTGGCGCTGCTCGGCATCTTCGGCGGCGAACGCGACTAAGGCCTGCGCCAAGCAGCTGACTTCAGCTGACAAAAAAGGGACCCTCGGGTCCCTTTTTTCATGATCGCTTCAAAATACTCAAGGCCGTTCAAGGCCTTTCGAAAACCGCCATTGACTCCACGTGCGCCGTGTGCGGGAACATGTTGACCACGCCCGCTGAGACGCAGCGGTAGCCGGCCTCGTTGACCAGCAAACCGGCATCGCGCGCCAAGGTGGCGGGGTTGCAGCTGACATAGACAATGCGTTTCGGCGCTGACCAACCGGCCGGCGGCGTGACCGCTGGGATCGCGTGCACACCGGTGTCGACGCCGTCTGCATAGACCGTCGCCCGTACAGGCCCGAACGGGTGCAGCGCCACCAAGGCTTTGAACAGCTCAAACGCACCTTCGCGCGGCGGGTCGACCAGCCACTTGTCGGCTTGGCCGTCCTGCACCAGCAGAGCGGGCGTCATCTCAAACAAATTGCGCGCCACAAAGCGAGTTGGCGCCAGTGGGGCCAAACCGGCGGCTGGGCGTGTGCTTTGGTTGCTGGCGTAATTCGCCTGCGACCGGGCCACCAACACCTCACTGCCTTCGATGCCCAGCACCTCAGCGGCATAGCTTGCCAGCGGCAGCGTGAAGTTGCCGAGGCCGCAAAACCAGTCGATCACGCGCTCAGTGGTTTGCACTTCCAGCAAACGCAAAGCCCGCGCCACCAAAACGCGATTGATGTACGGGTTGACCTGCGTGAAGTCCGTTGGTTTGAAGGGCATGCTGACACCGTAGTCCGGCAAGGCGTAGGCGAGTTCCGGATCGCCTGCTTGCAAAGCATCCAACAGCTTGACGGTATCCGGCCCCTTGGATTGCAGCCACCACTGTAGCCCCGGCCGCGCAGCGGCAAAGGCCCGCAGGCGCGCCAGATCAGCGTCGCTCAGCGGCTCCATGTGGCGCAGCACCATCGCGGTGATGGCGGGCGTGTCGTCGCCCGGCGCGTCACCGCAAGCCAACTCAATCTGCGGCAAGGTTTCGCGGGCTTCCATGCTGCCAATCAGCTCGCGCAGCGGCAGCAGCATCGCGCTGACATGCTTGGGCAACACATGGCATTCTTTGATGTCCGCCACATAGGTGCTCTTGCGCTCATGAAAGCCCACCAGCACCGTGCCTTTTTTACGCACGTAACGCACCGACAAGCGAGCACGGTAGCGGTAATTCCAGGCCGGACCTTCAATCGCCCGCAAGATGCTCTCAGCGTGAACCTTGCCAATGTGCCACAAGTTGTCTTCCAGCACGCGCTGCTTCACGGCCACTTGCGCGCCCACGTGTAAGTGCTGCATCTTGCAGCCGCCACAAGCGCCCACATGCATGCCAAAGTGGGGGCAACCGGGGGTGACCCGCTGAGCTGATTCGCGGTGAATTTCGGTCAGCGTGGCTTTTTCAAAGCTGGTTTTCTTGCGAAAAACATTCGCCGTGACTCGCTCAAAAGGCAAGGCACCTTCAATGAAAACCACCTTGCCATCGGCCCGGTGGGCAATGCCCTGGGCCTCCATGTCGAGCGACTCCACGTCTAAAAAATCTGGGGGGTATTCGGGCGGCAAGGCCCAAGCGAGTGTCTTTGTTTCTTCCGTCATGCCTGAATTGTCTCAGGTCGATGACCAAGCGTCCAAATAAGCCTGCCAATGCGGCTCCATCGGCACCAGCTGATGCAAGCTCTCTTTGACCATCGCGATCTCCTGCTCGTACTCGGCTTCCAGCAGGCCGCCGCGCATTTTCTGAAAGCGGCAATACAGCAAATACGTGTTCATGACGTCGGTTTCGCAGTAGCGACGAATCTCTTCCAGCTGACCGCCTAGGTAGGCCGGATACACAGCCGAACCGTCCATCCCGAGCTTGCCCGGAAAGCCACACAGCTTGGCCATGGCGTCGAGTGGCGCATTGTTTTTAGGCTGATACATCGCCAGCAAATCCATCAGGTCGAGGTGCCGCATATGGTAACGGCTGATGAAGTTGTTCCACTTGAATTCACGGCTGTCGTGGTCGCCGCCCTCGCCCATGTCCCAGTATTTACTGGCCACCACACCGTGCTTGAGGCCGCGGTAATGCAACACCGGCAAATCAAAGCCGCCGCCATTCCAGCTGACCAGCTGCGGCACGTGCTTGTCAACGGTGTTGAAGAAAGTCTGGATGAGCTTGGCTTCTTGGCTCACCCCGCCCGACTCGCGGTCAACAAAGGAATGCACCCGCAAGCCTTCAGCATTGCGAAACACACAGCTGATGACCAAGATGCGCTGCAAGTGCAGCGGCATGAAGTCGCTCTGGCCGCGAGCTTGGCGCTCACTCACATAGTCGGCGTAGACCTCGGCGTCACTGTGCGCAGTCGAAGCGCCCCGCAGGGCCCGCAGGCCGGCGATGTCTGGAATGGACTCAATGTCAAAAACCAGCACCGGCCAGGCCATGTGTCAGCGCAGCCTAACTCAACGTGCCGGCAGGTATTTGAGCGGATCAACCGGCTTGCCTTGCCGGCGAATCTCGAAGTGCAGCTTGACGCGGTCGGCGTCGCTGCTGCCCATTTCGGCGATTTTTTGGCCCTTGCGAACCGCCTGGTCTTCTTTCACCAGCAAGGCTTGGTTGTGGGCATAAGCCGTCAAGTAGGTGTTGTTGTGCTTGAGGATGATCAGGTTGCCGTAGCCCCGCAAACCAGCGCCGGCATAAACCACCCGGCCGTCAGCCGAGGCCAACACGGCGTCGCCAGCGCGGCCAGAGATGTCGAGGCCCTTGTTCTTGACTTCATCAAAGCCGGCCAGTTGAGTCCCTTGGGCCGGCCAGATCCAGGCCACATCGTCTTCACCAGCGCTGGGTGGTGACGATGGCGCGTCGGTACTGGCTTGAGGCGCCGCGTTGGCTGTTGACTTGGCGGCGTTCATGCCTTGCGCAGGCAAGGGCGTTGAGGCGGGAGCCTGACTCGCCACAGGCCGAGCAACGACGGCCACATTACCCGGTGGTGGTGTGGTGCGCAAGACCTGACCGACTTCGATCTGGTTCGGGTTGTCGATGCTGTTCCAGCGGGACAGGTCGCGCCAATTTTGACCGGAGTCAAGGCCGATGCGAATCAGCGTGTCGCCGGGTTTGACGGTGTAGAAACCAGGCTTGCCAGCGTTTTCGGCCCCTGGCATCGGGGCGCTCGGCTTGGCGCTGGGTGCCCCGATACCCGGGGCACGGGCGGTGCCGCGGTCTTCTACCGGCGCATTGCTCAGTGAACGCGATGTGCACCCCGCCAGCAACACCAGCAAGAGCGAAAGGGAGACAGCCATCAGGCCATTCAAGCGACCGGCAGGTGCGGAGTGATTCATCAATTCAGTTCTCAATCTTCGAAGCTGACAAGGGCTTCATTACAACTCGGCCATAGCGACACAACGCTTCAGGGTGAAGACTCACCCCCAGCTCAGTTGGTTCCTGATTTTAGAGGCACAAAGTGAACAGGCTCAAGCACGGCCTGACGAATGCCTTGCGCTGTTTTGTCGATCACCACCAGCGCTTGCTGTCCGTTGGCTGTTTGCATCGGCGCCACCAGCCGGCCACCGACCGCCAGCTGCTCGATCCAAGCGGCTGGAATGGCTTCGCCACCCGCGGCTGCGATGATCGCGGCATAAGGCGCACCCTTGGCAAAACCGTCCATGCCATCGCCAAACAAAAGATGCACATTGGCCAGCCGACAATGCCGCAGGTTCTCGCGGGCTTTTTCATGCAAGCCGCGCAAGCGCTCAATGCTGTAAACCTCACCGGCCAAGTGGCTCAACACCGCCGCTTGGTAACCGCAGCCGGTGCCGATTTCAAGCACGCGGCCCAAGCGCTCGGCTGGACCTTTGCCTTGCCGCAGCAACTCAAGCATGCGCGCCACCACGTTGGGTTTTGAAATAGTTTGCCCGAGGCCAATCGGCAGACTGGTGTCTTCATAGGCTTGGTTGGCCAAGGCGGTGTCCACGAACCGGTGGCGCTCGACCTGCCCCATGGCGGCCAACACGGCGGCGTCTTGCACGCCTTGCTTGGCCAGCTTGTCGACCATCCGACTGCGCACGGCCTGGGAGTCCAGGCCGACGCCTGCCGGCACGGGCTTTTGCAAACTCCGCACCGCATGTTTCGGCGCCAGTGGCTGCAGTAATTTAGAGACATCGGAAACGTTTGAGGCCGTCGAGCCAAAGCTTCTTTTGTTGACCGACGGACCGCTTACATTGGCCGGCAACCGAACCGGAAAAGTCGGCCGCTTGTCGCCCGCCGCAGCTTCGGGCCGCTCGGTCGCCCTCATGAACTGGCTGGGGTCAAGCGGGCCACTGTTTGCGCCCAGTCAGGCAAGCCCTCGTAGTCGGTCAGATCCACCTGCAGCGGTGTGATGCAGACAAAGCCCTGCTTGGCGGCATGAAAGTCGGTGCCCTCGCCGTCGTCCTTGGCCGGACCGGCGCTGCCAATCCAGTACATGGTTTCACCGCGTGGGCTGGTTTGCGTGATGACCCGCTCAGCCGCATGCCGACGCCCGAGCCGGGCTACTTTGACACCTTTGATCTGCTCATTCGGCAGGTTCGGAATATTCACATTCAGCAGCCATGGCGCCAGCGTGGGCAGCCCGCCATCGGCCAGCACTTCAATCGATGGGGCGAGTTGCAGCACCAAGTCGCGGGCGCGCTGGGCGGCCACGTCGATGTGCGCCCAGCCTTTTTCGGTTTGAGAAAAGGCGATCGCCGGAATGCCGAACAGGTAACCCTCCATGGCCGCGCCCACGGTGCCGGAATAAATCGTGTCGTCACCCATGTTGGCGCCGTTATTGATGCCGGACACCACCAAGTCGGGCCGGTAGCCCAACAAGCCGGTCAAGGCGATGTGCACGCAGTCAGCCGGGGTCCCGTTGACATAACGAAAACCGTTGGCCGCCGTGTGCACATACATCGGCGAATGCAAGGTCAGCGCGTTCGATTTGGCGCTGTTGTTTTGTTCGGGCGCAACGACCTCCACGTCTGCAACGGTTTTCAGCGCTTCGTACAGCGCCACGATGCCTGGCGCCTGATAACCGTCGTCGTTACAAATGAGTATTTTCATGACTTGATTCTAAGGTCAGCCCTTGGGCGGGAACGGGGCCTTGACAACCTCAGGGGCAGCCTCCGCCAGTGAAATGCCCTCGTGGACGGCGACGATTTCAAGCGCGCGCTCAAACATGGCGCGGGCCGAACCGGACACCGCCCGCAAATAAGCATGCAAATGCGCATCTTTCGTGCTGTTGTTCAAGCACTCTTGGCTGTATTGTTCAAAGTTGGCCAACTGGCCGATCAACTCGGCCACATGCCGCGGGCATTCGCACAAAACATTGGTTGAAATGCCGGCGACACGACGCAGCGTGGCATCCGAATATTTACGGGCCGGAATCAGAGCGGTAGGGTTAAAAGCGCCGACAGAGCTGGCAGCATCGACCAGCAACACCGAGCTGATGAGGTCAGACAGCTCGGGGTCCGACAAGGGTTCTCTGCGCACCAACAGACCCGACACTTTGAGCGCCTCGACCGCCACCAGTTGGCCGTAGTTGTAAATAACGATGGTTTGAAGAATCCGTTGGCGTGCGACCAAGTTTTCAATCTGCGCACGCGTGTTGTCGTTCAACGTGCTGACCTTGATCAGCAAAATCTGCGGCTGTTCGCTGGAGGCTGCCTGAGCGGCATGGGCCAAGTCTTCAAAGACGTCGGAGACTTCAATCGAATGCGTCAAAAACTGCAGCGTGAATTGAGGCGCCGTGACGCGGCTGGCCATGGCGCGCCCAACCACCGCCATGGCCACTTTACGACCGCCAGGGGGGACTGGCTCGCCGACCATGGCGGTGGCAGTGGCAGTGGGGTGCTGCTGCAACAGCAGGCGACGCAAGCTGGCGGTGTCCAAATGGGCGATCGCACTGATGCCGTGCCCAGCGTCGCTGAGCTGCTTGAGCTGGCCCGCCTTGAGGACGTCGGCCTGACTGTAAAGCCGATGCTGGCCATCGCTTTTGCTGGGCGTGAAGGCCGCGTAGCGAATCTCCCAGACCCGCAAGGTGGTCACTGGAACCCCCGACAACTTGGCCACCGCACCAATTCGGTAATGTGGTGCTTGACTGTCAACGGGGGTGGTTTTTGTTTGAATCATGTTGTTTGCGTAGTAATTGAGTAGAATTTAACCTAATAAACTGATAAAGTCAAGAATTTTTCACCTTTACACGCCTATTTGAGTAGAATAATCACATCAAATGTTAAATAATCTACTCAACCAAGTAAAGCGACGAAACATCATGATTTCCAAAAAAACCACCAAAGCCATCGAGATTGCCACCGTTGTCGCCCGCTACAGCCCTGGTCAACCGGTGCCAGCGCACGAAATTTCGGCCCTGCTCGGCTTGTCGATTTCCTACATTGAAGTGACCTTGAGCGAGCTTAAAAATCACGCCATCGTGCGGGCTTATAAAGGCCCGGGCGGCGGCTACCAGTTAGACGAAAAAAACCGACCGGTGACTTTGTGGGATATCGTGAAAATTTTTGAAGCACCCGAGGTCGCAACCAAAAAATTAGCCGAACTGGCGACGCCGCTCGCAGAGATGGAAGCCGATATGCGCCAACGGATTCAAAAATTTTTCGAATCCCGCAGCTTGTCTGAATTGGCGCGTCAAGCCAACTTGCCGCCGCGCGAGAAAACCGAAGTTCGGAGTATTTTCAAGCTCAAGCCCCTACCCCAACGCGCCGCCATCCGCGCCGTGAATTCCGTCTTTGACTGGAAAATGTCAGCACTCGCCTGAGGCAAATCCCATGAAGGTCAGTTATGTTTTGCGCAATCACGCGGGTAAATCTAGAAAAATACCAGCCGGAGAAGCTTGGCAATGGCACCACTTTGTGGAAGACGAAGCGCAAGCCAATGCGGTGTTGGCCGACTTGAAGAAGAAAATCAGAGAGAACCGGCTGCAGCTCGCCAACCTGTTTGTCGATAAGTTAAGCATCCGTGATTTTCAAAAATTAAAAGTCCAATTCACCTACAAAGGCGAAGTCCAGTATGACGACCAACTGCGCCCCAAACGGATCATCAACCAGCACGAAGACTCGCCCGAACAATGACCGAAGACTCTCGCCCACAATCCACTGATGCGACACGCGGCGGCGGGTTGACCGTGATGTTCGACGGTTCTTGCCCACTTTGCCGCCGCGAAGTCAGCGTCTACCAAGGACTTGAACCACTGCAGCCCGTGCACTGGCTGGATGTCAGCGCAGACACCAACCGCTTCGCAGACGCCGAAGATCGATCGCGATTCATGGCCCGCTTTCATGTGCGGCGGGCCGATGGTGAATTACTGAGTGGCGCGAAAGCCTTTGTCGAACTTTGGCTACAGTTGCCTGGCTGGCGCTGGTTGGGCCGGGCGGCTTCATTGCCTGGCGCGACCGCGCTTTTGGAACTCTTCTACGTCAGCTTTTTACGCATCCGACCGGGGATTCAGCGGTTGGTGCTGGCCTTGGAGCGACGCTGATCAGCGCACTAAATCTGGCCGCAAGGTCTTGTGAATGCGACGAATCGCTGCCCATGACACCAACAACACCAGCGGCACGGAGGCGCCAGCCGCCATCTCGGGATTGATCGGTATGCCCATTGTTTTCAGAGCTTTGCCGCCGTACAGCAGCAGACTTACCACGTAATAAGAAATAGCCGCAATCGACAAGCCTTCGACCGTGGCTTGCAAGCGCAGTTGCAACTCTTGCCCTCGCGTGAGCTTTTCCAACAGCTGCTGGTTTTGCACTTCGGTAGCAATGTCAACCCGCGTGCGCAGCAGTGCGCTGGTGCGGGCCACCCGCTCCGACAACGACGCCAGCCGCTGCGCTGTGGCCGCCACCGTGGCAATCGCCGGTGACAATCGGCGTTGCATGAAATCCCCGATGGTTTGCGTGCCCGGAATAGCTTTCTCGCGTAATTCGGTGATGCGCTGCGCCACCAGCCCGTCATAAGCCCGCGTCGCCGCAAAACGATACACGTGCTCAGCGGTGGCGCGCTCCACCCGGGCCGCCAACGACACCAGTGTGTCGAGCAGTTCTTGGTCGGCAGCTGCCTTGTTCTCGAGGCTGGCCATGATGTCGGCCAGCGCGGATTCTGATTGCGTCAGCATCGGCCCCAGTTGCTTGGCCACCGGCAAACCGCGCAACGCCATCAAGCGGTAGGTTTCGAGTTCAAGCAAACGCTGCGAGACGCGACCTGCGCGCGTGGCGCTGATATCAGCAGGCGCCACCACCAGCATGCGTTCAAAGCCATCGAACCGCAGCAAGAAATCGCTGACCGCCCATGAATGGCCGTTCTGCCCCAACACCGACGCCAGCACCGGCGTGTCGCCCAGCCAGACTTTGGCCTTGGCCAGGGTCTCATCCGATGTTTCTAAATCGCCATAAACCATCGCCAGCATGATGGCGGCAATGGTCCGGCCCGGAATCTCACGCAACCAGTCTGGCGCGACGGCCAAGGCTGGCAGCAAGTCTGGATTGGACGCACCCAGCACCGCGTTGTCGGGCAGCGGTTGCACGATGGAATAACGCGTGAACTCGGTGTGCCGCTCCCATTTGACGGTGTAGCCGTCAAGGCGGATGCGTAAAAAGTTACCCGCCAGCTGCTCAGGTGTCAGCGCCGACTGACCGGGCAAGCGGCGCAGATGCTCACATTCTTGTTCGCGGCTGATGCCGTCGTTGAGAACCGCCACATAGACCACCAGCGCCGGCAACCGAATCCGCGCCGTCGGCCGCGCATGGACTTCGTTGTGCAGCACCTGTCGATAGGCGTCATCTAGCGGCAACAACGACGCCGTCGTGATGACGGCAGAAAGGGGCAGGATTGGAGTCATGGGCAGATTGTGAGGGAATTTGGCGGCCCCCTACACTCAGAAGCCAACCGAACGCGCAGATGTCCACTTTCAATTCAAACGCCCTCGCACTCGTCGCCCTTCTTTTGAGCATTGGGAATGCCTCCGCTCAGGTGACTTTGCTTGCCCGAGCCCCAGAAAGCGACGCGGCCTTGCCCCTGTGCGCCACCATCACGGGCAATGCAGCTAGGCTCGATTGCTACGACCAATGGGCTGGCCGAACACCCGCCCCCACGGCCCGCAGCATGCCCGAGTCTGTCGGCATGCAGGCAACAACCGAAGCAGTGACCCGTACCGACAACGCCAGCACTGAGATAGCCAGCACCGACGCCTGCCACGACATGCGCTACAGCACCTTGTCACGGTTTTGGGAGCTTGAAAATGGCACCGATTGCGGTACGTTTCGCATTCGTGGCTACCGGCCGCTGTCGTTTTCCGTTGTCGGCTCTAACTCAGTGAACCAGCAACCCAGTTCGACCGCAGCCAATCACACGGCGGTTTCGCCGATCAACTACAGCACCACAGAAACACGGCTGCAGTTGTCCATGCGAACCAAGGTCGCGCAAGGCCTGCTGACGCAGGGCGATTCGGATCGCAAAGACTCACTCTGGTTCGCTTACTCACAACAGTCGTATTGGCAAGTGTTCAGCAGCAATATTTCGCGCCCCTTTCGGACCACCGACCATGAGCCAGAGCTGGTATACGTTTACCCGACGGACGTAATGCTGCCGTATGACTGGCGCTTGCGTTACAGCGGTGTGGGCTTGGTGCATCAATCCAACGGGCAAAGCCTGCCCTTGTCGCGCAGCTGGAACCGGATCTACCTGATGGCCGGCGTTGAGTTGAACAAGCGCTGGATGGTGCAAGCGCGGGTCTGGAAGCGCCTCGCAGAAAACGCCACCAGCGATGACAACCCGGGAATTGAAAACACCATCGGCCGGGGCGAACTAAAAACCATGTGGAACATTAACCAGCAACACGCTGTCGGCCTGACATGGCTGCACGCCTTGCGCCAAGACGGCAACGGCTCAGCCCGACTCGAGTGGCTGCGCACCATCGGTCCGCGCGACGGTGGCGGCAAAAGCAACTTACGTCTGCACACACAAATTTTCAGTGGCTACGGCGACAGCCTGATCGACTACAACCGCAAGCGGACCGTTTTCAGTGTCGGGCTGAGCCTGCTGGATTTCTAAACGCCGGATTGAATCGCCCGAGGGCGCTTAGATCGATCGTCCGGTTGACCTACGCCGCCACGCCGGCCAGCGACTTCAGCTGCGGCAAGCTGCAAATGGCCGGCGGCGTGAATCTGCATGGTCTCACAACCGGACGTGGTACACCTTATGACTTGGCAGCGGCGCCACTGGCGAAAAGACCATTGAAAACGTCGGCTGGGAAATTTTTGAGATGATGTTTTAAGCTGCCATAGACCGCGAAAGAGACTTGGGCCAAACACTGGAAACTGCACAACGCACTGGCGCTGTTCAACCCAGCGCTTACCACTTGAAGAACCCAATGAGCAACGAATTACCGCGCCAAAATACTTTCAGACCCGTCCTGATAGCCGGACTGGCTGCCATGTGCGTGGCCGTCTTGGGTGGCTTGTTGACCGAGATCGGGCCTTGGTACAAAGGCTTGCTACAGCCAGCTTTCAAACCACCAGACGCATGGTTTGGCCCGGTCTGGACACTGATTTTTATACTCGCTGCCGCGGCTGCCGCGATAGCTTGGAAGCAGGCACCAGACCGAGCCAGCCGCTATTGGCTGGTCGGCCTGTTTGCACTGAATGCCGGGCTCAATTTGCTGTGGAGCTGGCTGTTCTTCAAACTGCACCGCCCCGACTGGGCGCTGCTTGAAGTTGGCTTTTTGTGGCTCTCCATCGCCGCCCTGATGTGGACCATGAAAAGCTACTCACGCCGGGCCAGCGCCCTTCTGTTGCCTTATTTGCTGTGGGTCTCTTTCGCCATCGCGATCAACTACGCCACCGTGCAACTCAACGGACCGTTCAGCCCGCCTTTTTAATGTAGGCGCTGCACCAGCCGTTACCAGCAACCTGCTTGCCGGCGAAAAGCGGGCAGCCGCCGCTCGCGTCAGCTGGCTTGCCGCTGTACAGCTGGCAATTCAAGCATTTTTGGGCTGCTGCGTGCTTGGGGAATTTCTTGGCGTCCGCCTTGGTGGTGTCGGCGACATAACCCAATGCGACGGCTTGTGGGTCTTTTTCGTTGACCATGGTTTGAGCCCTGACTTGCGATGCGAGCACAGCGGTCGATGCAGCAGCAACTTGCATCATGAATACTCGGCGGTTTGTGTTTTGCATGGCTTGACCTTTTGAGATGATTGTGGGAAATTTGAATTCTAGGCCAATCAAATCAAAGTCGGCTGCTGCACCCTCAGGGTCGGGGGCGTGAGGCCGACAGCCACGTCTCATCACTGAAAAACTCAACGAAAGAATGAAAATCATGCTCGTCGAACAACGCACTTACACCACGCATCCCGGCAAATGGCGAGACTACTTGAGCCTGTATGAAAAAGAAGGCCTGCAAATTCAGCAGCGCATTCTTGGACGCATGGTGGGCTACTACTTCACCGACATCGGCGAGCTGAACCAAATCGTCCACATGTGGGCTTATGAAGATCTGGCGGACCGTACCCAGCGCCGCGGCGAGCTGGGGAAAGACGCCAACTGGCAAGCCTATGTCGTCAAGATGCTGCCGCTGCTGCAAAGCCAGACCTCGAAGATATTAATCCCCGCGCCGTTTTTTGAACCGACCTGGAAGCCGCTCTGACCCTGGCGATTAACTGACGTTTATCCGGGGTTCAAGCCAAGGCCGCTGGACAGTCCTCGGCTGACATCTCGACCTGCACAGGACGTTCAAATTCCGAAGTTTTAAACAGCATCCGCCGCAAAGTCAAGCGAACATTTTCAAGCCGCGGATCTTCAGCATGCGCATCATCGGTGGTGTCGTTGATGCAGAAAAAATCAAGCGCACCAAACTGCTCGGCCAGCAGCTTGAGCTCTGCGGCTTGACCACTGTCGCCAGTGGAAACATGGCGGTGCCGGTAGTTTTTAACGCGGGCCATGCCATGCGCCAGCGCCCAGCGAAGCACAAAGTCAGAGACGATGGTCGGCTTGTCCCAAATCCTGAACACCGTCGAACGCACGCCGTCAAAGAGTTCCGCCGCCTCCTCTTCAAGCTCCCACAGCAGCGACTTGAGCATGGGCCGCGGAGAATGTGCGAAAGTCCGAAAAGTGTTGCTGTAAAGCGGGTCCATTTTCCTTATCTGCTTGGCGACGGTGCCAGTCGTCGGCCGCGTTTGGTTAGCCGCTTTATGGGCCAGCCATTGGTTCGACAAGCGGCAAGCGTTCTCTGGGGCCGTTGCATCGGTTTGCAAAACGTCATCAGAAACTTCCGCATCGTCAGACCAAGTCACATAAAAACCACCCGGCCAGAACCAATCGTCTAAGTTGACGGGGGCACCGAAAAAAACGTCGTCGTTGAAATAAAAATAACGCTCTGACAGACCCGGAATGCGGTGAATATAGGACTCGATATTGCTGGAGTCGAAGGTCGGTAATGAGGCGGCAGGGATCAGCTCCCGATGGTCCACCAGCGTCATGCAGTCGGACGCTTTCAGCCAGTCTGGCGTCTGTCCGTCGGTGACCAGGTAAATATGCCCATGGTCTGGAAAGAATTTCTCCAGCGCTCGCAAACTGTAGAGCAGTTCGTCGTTGTCGCGAAAGCGGCCTTCGACGTTGCCGAACCGGGCGATGGCCTCAATCGCGTGGTTGCCGTCGGCGCTGAGTTGTCGCAGTGCGTGGCGGCGTTTGGCTCGCCAGCCCACGTCTTGCCCGTCAACCCAAAGGTAAACGATGTCAACAGGGGAATCATCGGGCGTGGCTGCAAGGTGGTGGCGCATAAATAAAGCAGATGCCGAGCTTGACGGCCAAGGCTTCAAAAAAGAGCCTAAGTGTAGTGAACTCAGACGGCCGGCGCCTAAGCTCCAATCAGCCCCATGACTTCAAACGTGGTAACGGTCTGCCGCACGGCATCTGCACGGACACGCAGCAGGGAGACGGCGTGGCTATATTCGTTCCTTTTTTGGAAGAACGGCGCAATCCAACTCAGCAATAGAAGCCGCCGCAGCGCTAGGCCACAGCGTGCGGATGAGCATGTCATCCATGACGGTCGGCCCGTCGCCGGTATCTCTTGGGTTGGCCGTCGCCGACTGAGCCGACCACCTAGCGGCCTCGCCGGGCACCTTGTCGCGCTTAACGACGCAAGGCAGCTTGGCATGGATGCTGGCCATGCAGCATGCACTCACCTGCCAAAGCGTGCCGCTAAGTGAACCGAGGTATGCCGACACGGAGTGGGCCTTGTGGCCTTTCTGCGCTTTAGCCAGCACACACGGCATGGCTGAAACATGGTGGAAAGAAGCCACTTTGTTGCGCGGTGCGGCACATGCCTATGGCGCGGTATCGGGATTGAGGCGGCTGGAGGCCAACTGAGCCTCAACCCAGCGTGGTGTCCAGCACCATCATGATGGCAAAGCCAGCCATCAAGCCTATCGTGGCAGAGGTTTGGTGGCCGTTACGGTGTGTCTCCGGGATGACCTCGTGCGACACCACAAACAGCATCGCGCCAGCGGCCAAGCCCAGACCGATCGGGTAAGCCATGGCCGAACTGCCGACCAGACTGACGCCGATCAAGGCACCGATGGGCTCCAACAAACCGCCCAGTGCGGCGACGCCAATCGACTTCCAGGCACTGGTGCCAATCGAGCGCAACGTCATGGCCACAGCCAAGCCTTCGGGAATGTCTTGCAGCGCAATCGCTGTGGCCAAAGGCAGACCAACGCTCAAATCACCCTGCGCAAAGCTCACACCCACCGCCATGCCTTCAGGCAAGTTGTGAATGGCCACCGCCATCACAAACAACCAGACCCGATTGCAACGCTCGTTGCCAGGACCGCAAGGGCCTGTTTTGTCATGCTCGTGGGGGGTGAACTGATCCAGACCCAGCATTAACATAACGCCCAGGGCCATGCCAACAACCACCAAACCAGCGCCACCAACCGCGCTGCCCGTGAATTTCTCACCCGCCGCCAGACCCGGCAACAGCAAAGAAAAAGCGGCCGCGGCCAGCATCATGCCAGCGGCCGCCCCGAGCATCACGTCTTCGGTTTTCTGCTTCAGTCCCTTCAAAAAAAGAACCGGCATGGCGCCCAAGGTGGTCGCCAAAAAACCAGCGGTGCCACCCCACAAGGCCCACCGAACAGTGTCATTTCCAGCAGCATGGAACCAGATTTCGCCCTGTAACAGCATCGCTAACACGCCCAGCACGGAAATACCGAAACCGACCAAAACTTTGGGATGGGTTCGAGCGTGGGCGTAGATCAACTGCGACCAAGCGGGAGGAACGACGGCATTAGACATGGGTAGTTTCTTTTTGATGAGCACAGCTGAGGGCTGCTGCCCCTTGATGATGCACGTTGAAAACCCGTACCGCGGTTCAATTTGAACATCCTCGAATTAGTCAGCGACTATCGAAACATTAAATTAATAGTTAATGACTATTTAAATCTTGTCGCGACACAGTCTAGCCGCTGTACCACCCTAGTCGTACACCACTTGCGCCAAGCCCCGATCCGCCTGCGCCATCCAGCTGGCCAGCGCGGCGTCGCTCGGGTAGAATTTCGCGGCGTCTCCGAGTTGAAGTTCGGCCATCGCGCCATCGCGGCACAGGCTTAAGCGCACTGACAAGCCGCGTAAAACCTCGCTCTCGTCCAAGGCTGAAATTTCTCGCCTAGGTGGGAAGTCTTTCACAAGGCGTGGAATGTCGGGCGCTGTGCCGTTAACGGCCACACGCAGGTATTTGCCAAAGCGGCAGCGTGCTTCTTCCAAGTCCCACACCTGCGTGACTTTGAGGCGAAAACCACCAGCAAAACGGTCCGGCTGCAAGGTGGCCTGAACGATGACGAGTTCGTCGTCTTTCAGCTGGTTGCGGTGGGCGTTGAGCACGTTTTCATCGGCCGTGGCTTCCATCACGGCGGTCTTGTCGTCGAGCTTGAACAAGGCCAGCTTGCCACGCTGACCGTTGATGACGCGCAGGTCATTGACGATAGCGGCGATGAGTTGCGGCTCACGTGAATCGATCAAGTCCTCGATCTTGCGCTTGGCGAATTGGCGCACTTCAAGCTCGACCGCGTCAAACAAATGGCCTGACAAATAAAACCCAACCGCCGTTTTTTCGTAGGTCAGCCGCGTTTTCACGCCCCAAGGCATGGCTTCAACCAATGGTGGTTCTTGCGTGCTGGCGGCATGCGAGTCCGACATGTCGAACAGACCGCCTTGGTTGGCATTGGCCTGGGTCGCAGCAGAGAATTCAAAGGCGCGTTCTACCGACGCCAGCAGTTCGGCGCGGTTCAGGTGCAGGTTGTCAAACGCGCCAGCTTTGATGAGCGCCTCCACCGTGCGCTTGTTGAGTTTGGACTTGTCCACGCGCACGCAAAAATCGTAAAGCGAGGTGAAGGGACCCCCCTCCTCGCGCGCTGCGACCATCGCCGCCACCGCTTGCGCCCCCGTGCCTTTGATGGCGCCCAAGCCGTAGCGAATGCTTTTGTCGGTGATCGGCTCAAAGCGGTAGTTTCCGCGATTGACGTCGGGCGACTCGAAGCTAATGCCCATCTTCACGGCATCCCCGAACAAAATTTTCAGCTTGTCGGTATCGTCCATCTCCACCGTCATGTTGGCGCAGAAAAACTCTGCCGTGTAATGCACCTTGAGCCAAGCCGTGTGGTACGCCAGCAGTGAATAAGCGGCGGCGTGCGACTTGTTGAAACCGTAGCCGGCGAACTTTTCCATCAAGTCAAAAACTTCGTCGGCCTTGGCTTCAACAATGTCGTTCTTGGCCGCGCCGTCACGGAAGATCTGGCGGTGTTGCGCCATTTCGTCCGCATCTTTTTTTCCCATCGCACGGCGCAGCATGTCGGCGCCGCCCAGCGTGTAGCCGCCCAGAATCTGCGCGGTCTGCATCACCTGCTCTTGGTACACCATGATGCCGTAGGTTTCCGACAGCATGTCGGCCACCAGCGGATGCGGGTAAATGACTTCTTCGCGGCCCTGCTTGCGCGCCACGAAGGTGGGGATCAAATCCATCGGGCCAGGCCGGTAAAGCGCGTTCAGCGCGATCAGGTCTTCAAGGCGGGTCGGACGCGCGTCTTTCAACATGCGCTGCATGCCGCTGCTTTCAAACTGAAACACCGCCTCGGTCTTGCCGTCTGCAAATAATTTGTAGACCTTGGCGTCGTCCAAGGGCAGGTTTTCAAAGGCGAATTTTTCTTGGCCCGCGTGGCGCTTCATGATGAACTCGCGCGCGATTTCAAGAATAGTCAGCGTCGCCAAACCCAAGAAGTCGAACTTCACCAGGCCAATCGCTTCAACGTCATTTTTGTCGTACTGGCTGACCGCCGAGTCGCTGCCAGGTTGCTGGTAGAGCGGGCAAAAATCAGTCAGCTTACCGGGCGCGATCAGCACACCGCCGGCGTGCATGCCGACGTTACGGGTCAGGCCTTCGAGCTTGCGGGCCAGCTCGAGCAGCGTGCGCACGTCTTCTTCTTTGCTTTCGCGCTCGGCCAAGATGGGCTCGGCTTCGACCGCATAAACCATCTTGTCGTTTTTGTCGCGGTCAGCCGGTGGCAATTGCAGCGACACCGCCTGCCCCGGTTTATTCGGAATCAGCTTAGAAATGCTGTCGCAAAACCCATAGGGAAAGTCCAGCACACGGCCGACGTCGCGGATCGCCGCTCTAGCCGCCATGGTGCCGAAGGTGACGATCTGGCTGACGGCTTCTTTGCCGTATTTGTCTTTGACGTAGTCGATCACGCGGTCGCGATTGGTCTGGCAAAAGTCGATGTCGAAGTCGGGCATCGAGACCCGTTCCGGATTCAAAAACCGCTCAAACAGCAAGTTGTATTGCAGCGGGTCCAAGTCGGTGATGCGCAGCGAATAAGCCACCAAAGAACCGGCACCAGAACCCCGTCCAGGACCGACCGGACAGCCGTTGTTCTTGGCCCAGTTGATGAAGTCACCGACGATCAAGAAGTAGCCCGGAAAGCCCATCTTCAAGATCACATTGATCTCAAAATCCAGCCGCGCCACGTACTCAGGCCGCTTGCTGTCGCGCAGCTTGTCGTCAGGGTACAAGTGCAACAGTCGCTCGTTCAAACCTTCATGCGAGGCGTGCCGGAAGTACGCGTCAATCGGCAAGCGCACACCGTCTACGTCAGGCGTCGGGTAGTCGGGCAACATCGGCTTGCCGAGGTCGAGCACCAGATTGCAGCGCTTGGCGATTTCAAGCGAATTGGCCAGTGCCGACGGGATGTCAGCAAACATCTCGGTCATCTGCGCTTGCGACTTGAAATACTGCTCGCGCGTGAACTTGCGCACGCGCCGCGCATTGCCCAAAATCTCACCCTCCGAAATACACACCCGCGCTTCATGCGCCTCATAGTCGTCGTAAGTCAAAAACTGCACTGGATGCGTCGCCACCACTGGCAGCTTGAGGCGCGCCGCCAATTGCACCGCGGCCACCACATGGCGCTCGTCATCAGCACGCTCAGCACGCTGCAATTCCAAGTAAAAGCGGTGCGGGAAAAGGCCCGCAAAATACAAGGCGCATTCCATCGCGCGGGTCTGGTCGCCTTGCACCAAGGCTTGACCCACAGCGCCGGTCTGAGCGCCGGCCAGCGCGATCAGGCCTTCGCCCAATTCTTGCAACCATGCCAGCTTGATGACGGCTTGGTCGCGCACCACGTTTTTAGTCCAGGCGCGGGTCAGCAGCTCAGACAAATTCAGGTAGCCGCGGCGGTCTTGCACCAACAGCAACAGCCGGGCGGGTGGCGCGTTGGCGGCTTTGCCGGGCACCTCGACCCAGACGTCCGCACCGATCAAGGGTTTGACGCCCTTACCGCGCGCTTGCTTGTAGAACTTGACCGTGCCAAAGAGATTGGACAAGTCGGTGATGGCCAGGGCTGGCTGCTGGTTGGCCGCTGCAGCGGCCACAATTTCATCGATCCGGTTGGTGCCGTCGACGACGGAGAACTCGGTATGAATACGCAAATGAACAAACATGGAATCCATTTTAGGCGTCACTTTGTCCGCCTCAGGGGCTTGCCAAAAATCGATTTTTCAGTCTTTTCTTACAATCATGCTCACCATGACCATCCTGAATATTGCGGCTTACCGGTTTGTCAGCCTCACCGGCCTGCCCGCCTTGCAATACGCCATCTGCCAAGCGCTGGAGGGCAGCGAGATCAAGGGCACGGTCTTGTTGGCCGAAGAAGGCATCAATCTATTTTTGGCGGGCGAAGCCGGCGAAATTAATGGCTTTTTGACTTGGCTGCGAGGCGACAGCCGCTTTTCGGGCTTGGCGGTCAAAGAAAGCTGGTCGAAGACCCAGCCCTTTAAAAAGCGGCTGGTGAAAATCAAGCCCGAAATCATCCGCATGAACCACCCGGCGATTCAGCCGGCCAGCGGCCGGGCGCCGGCGGTTGATGCGCGCACGCTAAAACGATGGCTGGATCGAGGCCACGACGACAACGGCCAAACCGTGGTCACACTCGACACACGGAACGCTTTTGAAGCGGACTGCAGCACCTTTGCCGGTGCGATCGACTGGCGCATCGACAAATTCACCGAGTTTCCGGCCGCCTTCAAAGCCCACCAAGCTGAACTGCAAGGCAAAACCGTGATCAGCTTTTGCACCGGCGGAATCCGCTGCGAAAAAGCCGCCATCTTGATGCGCGAAGCCGGGCTGACCGAAGTCTTCCAACTCGACGGCGGCATCCTGACTTATTTTGAGCAAGTCGGCCAGGCGCATTACGAGGGCGGCTGCTTTGTCTTTGACGACAGGCGCGTGGTCGACGCCGCCTTGACGCCTAGACCTGAGCTCATCGCCCCCAATACGACCTGAACTGAACCGACGAAAAAGGGAACTTTACCCCCAACAACGCAGGTCTTACCGCAGTCACGCAAAATAGAAATATGTCTTCTAAAAGCATGCCGTTCCCTAGTCACGCCTACGACTGCCCTGCACTGGCTCAACGCTATACCCGCACGCGCCAGCAAACCGTTGACTTGACTCGGCCGCTCAGCCCGGAAGACTGCCAGCTGCAATCCATGCCCGACGCCAGCCCCGCAAAATGGCACTTAGCGCACGTCACCTGGTTTTTTGAAACTTTTTTACTGGAACGTTTTGAGCGAAACTTTGCGCCCTACGATGCCAGCTTTCGCGTGCTCTTCAACAGCTATTACAACGCTGTCGGCAGCAAGCACCCACGGCATCAACGCGGCCTGATCAGCCGGCCGACACTGGCTGAAGTGCTGCGGTACCGACAACACGTGGATCAACGCATGCAAGCGCTGATCGGTTCGGTGACCCACCTGAATGCGACTGATCGCGAAGCCCTCAAAGAGCTGCTGGAACTCGGCTTGCACCACGAGCAACAGCACCAAGAGTTGCTGATCACTGACATCAAGCATGCGCTGTCGCAAAACCCGGCCCGGCCGGCTTATGCCCAACGCTGGCCGCTGGCGGGAACGCACCCGCAGCCGCTAGGCTGGGTTCGACTGGCTGGTGGTCTGGGGTTGCACGGTCACGCGCCGGCGCTGGACGGCAGCTTTGCCTTTGACAACGAAACGCCTAGACACCAAGTCTTTGTCGCGCCCTTTGAGATCGGCGATCGGCCGGTGACCAACGGCGACATGATCGAATTTATTGAGGACGGCGGCTACCGGCGACCGGAGTTGTGGCTGTCCATGGGCTGGGATTGGGTGCAACAAGGCGCTCAACAGCTACCGCTGTATTGGCAACTAAAAGACGACCCGTACAGCAACTTCACCTTGCACGGCCAAGTGGCGGTCGACCCGAACACGCCGGCTTGCCACCTGAGTTATTTTGAAGCCGACGCCTACGCCCGTTGGGCCGGTGCCCGCTTGCCGACCGAACAAGAATGGGAGCTGGCCGCACGCAGCCAGACGCAAACTATCACAGGCAACCTGCAAGACAACGCAACCTTTCATCCCCTGCCCTTGCAGGAACGGCACGAGGGCGGCTTAGCCCAACTCTGGGGCGATGTCTGGGAATGGACACAGTCGAGCTACAACGCCTACCCGGGCTACAAACCTTGGGAAGGCTTGGTCGGCGAGTACAACGGCAAGTTCATGTGCCAGCAGTTTGTGCTGCGCGGCGGCTCATTTGCCACACCGCAAAACCATTTGCGGGCCAGCTACCGCAACTTTTTCCCGCCTGAAGCGCAGTGGCAGTTCAGCGGTCTGCGGCTGGCGCGCGACTTGGTCTGAACGACGGGCTGCAACGTCACTCTTTCAGGACTTGCAAGACATCAGACCGGAACTCGCGGTTGTACAAAATCAAAATTACCACGGCCGTGAAAATAACAAAGGCAATGGTCGAAAAAAACCAAGCCAAGACCGCAAAGCTCAAGTAATAAGCGCGCAGCCCGTCGTTGAAGGTTTCGGCAGCCAAGCCGACCAGCCGGCTAGCACGTGCGGCGAAAACATCACGGTCAAACTTGCCCGATGCAAAATCAGCCGGTGGCGGCAAGGACCCAATCAACAAAGCCACGAAGGTGTACTGACGCATCGACCAGCTGAAGCGAAAAAAGGCATACACGAAAATGCCGATGATCATCAGCACTTTCAGGTCAAAAATCAGCACTGAGGTCTGTACTGCAAAAGGGATTTCTCGCACCAGTTCGCTGGCCCGGTCAGTCGTGCCCAATAGCGCGAACAGGCCGCCAATGATGATGATGGTGGTTGACGAGAAAAAGGCCGGCGTGCTTGACAGATTTTGCGTGATGATGCCGTCAATGACGCGCGGATCGCGCGATGTGGCTTGCAATAACCAGTAATGCCGGTAGCGGTTGGTGGCCCACAAAATGGAGGGGCGCTTGAAATTCTCGTTACGGGCGAACCAAGAATAAGACCACCAACAACTGAAAAACCAGACGGTGGCCAGCCAGTCGTACCAAGGCAAAAGAGTAAAAATTCGCATGATCGATATTAAACGCGACGCTCGCTTAGGGAGACGCTCATCAGTGCATTCGAACCCACGTTTTCCCTGAGCTGCCAAGCCAAACCACGCTGGCCCAGCTTGGCATGTTTCGCTGACCCGTTTATTTAAAGCGGGCGGCGACTTCAGCCACGCGCTGGCCAAAAGCACGCGCCGTGTTCAAGTCCCCGGCCAGCATTTCGCTGGCACCAGCATCTGAAGGCGACTGCGCCATGGCACCGCTGTATGAACCCAAATAGTTGATGTCGTTGCGCTCAGCGGCCTTGCCGCTGCTCGGCAAGATGCCTTGACTGACCCAGATGCCGCTGTGCTGCATGGCCAACGTGAACAAGTAAGTCAGCGTCGAGGCCTTGTCGCCGTTCATGGAGGCGCTGTTGGTAAAACCGGCAAACAACTTGTCCTTCCACGCTTGGGTGAACCAAGGCTTGGAAGTAGCGTCCGCGAATTTTTTGAACTGCCAGCTGACGTTGCCCATGTAGGTTGGCGAGCCCATGATGATGGCGCTGGCGGCAGCCAAGGTTTCCCAACCGCCCTCAGGCAAATTGCCGTCTGCGTCAATAGCCACCAAGTCGGCGCCAGCGCCCTCTGCCACGGCTTGCGCCATGCGTTGTGTGTGGCCGTAACCCGAGTGAAATACAACCGCTATTTTGGTCATTTTGAAGTGTCCTTATTTGTTAAGTTTGGCGTCGACGCTCCAGGCCCCTGCGCCCCAAGCTGCAATGGTCAACAAGCCGCCGACCACGCCGATGTTCTTGAAAAAAGCTTGTTGCTGCGACATCACCAACTCAGCGGGAATGCCCCAGAATTTGTGGAAGATGAAAGTGATCACCACGGTGAAGATAGCAATGCCCAAAGCCGCCCAACGGGTTTTGAAACCCACCAACAGCAAGATGCCGAGGCCGAGTTCAACCGCAATGGCAATGGCCGCGGCGACGAACGGCAGCGGCACGCCCATGGCTGCGATGTAGCCGGCGGTTCCAGCGAAGCCGCCGATCTTGGCAAAGCCTGCCGGGATGAACAACAAAGCGATCAGTGCGCGACCCATGAAGGACAGCGGATTTTGCAGGGAAGTGAACATAAGACGTATTCTTTCGAAGTTAAAAAAAGGCGGCGCTCAAGCGCTCAAATCGAACACCAAAACTTCGGCATCTTGGCCGTTCGTCAGGTGCAAAGCGCTCTCTGCTGCTAGCTTAGCGGCATCACCCGCCTTGAGCCGCTGGCCATTGACTTGCAGCTCACCGCGAATCAATTGCACATAAGCTTTACGCTGGGGGTCGAGCAGCAAGTGCGCTTCTTCAAGGCCATCAAAAAGTCCTGCATACAAGCGCGCATCGGCATGGATAGTGATCGAGCCTGCAGCGCCATCCGGTGAGGCCACCAGCCGCAGCTTGCCGCGTTTGTCGGCGTCGGCAAAACTCTTTTGTTCGTAGCCGGGTGCAATGCAGCTGACGTTGGGCTGAATCCAGATCTGCAAAAAATGCGTGACTGAATCGGGCGAATGGTTGAACTCGCTGTGCGAGATACCGCTACCGGCGCTCATGCGCTGCACATCGCCCGGCGGAATCGAGGCGCCGTTGCCAATATTATCTTTGTGACCAATGGCACCACTCATCACGTAGCTGATGATTTCCATGTCACGGTGACTGTGCGTGCCAAAACCGGTGCCCGGTGCAATGCGGTCTTCATTGATGACACGCAAGTTGCCAAAGCCCATGTGCGCCGGGTCGTGATAACCGGCAAAGGAAAACGAGTGGTAAGACTTGAGCCAGCCGTGGTCAGCGTGGCCGCGTTCAGCAGAGGGTCGCAAGGTCAGCATGCACATCCTTTCATTCTAAAAACCCTACTTTATCCTGTTAAAACCACTTAACAGTTGAACGGTTTTGCCGACATAGTGCAAATTAATTGAATTAAAGTTTTGGGTACGTCGAGTTAAATTAACGACCTGCCAATCAGTAGGTTGAACGTCCACCCGACAGATCAAACACCGCACCGGTCGAAAACGAACACTCTTCCGTACACAGCCAAGCCACCATCGAGGCAACTTCTTCGGGCGTCCCAAACCGACCCATGGGAATTTTAGACAGCATGAAGGCGATGTGGTCGGGCGACATCTGGTCAAAAATAGCGGTCTTCACTGCCGCCGGCGTCACGCAGTTGACGCGCACACCCGAATCGGCCAGTTCCTTGCCTAAAGACTTGGTCAAGGCGATCACCGCCGCCTTGCTCGCGCTGTAAGCGCTGGCATTCGGATTGCCATCTTTTCCGGCCACCGACGCAATGTTGACAATGCGGCCGTAATTGTTGGCGCGCAAATGCGGCGCCCACTCGCGGCAGCACATGAAAAGCCCCGTGAGGTTGACGTCCATGACCTGACGCCAGTCGTCCACCGGGTAGTCCCAGAGCTTGACGTTGGGTCCCGTGACGCCGGCACTGTTGACGAGCGCGTCCACGCGCGGCGCGATTAGCAGTGTCGCTTTGACGGCGGCCTGCACTGACGCGTGCTGCGACACATCGACCATCACCGCAACCGCTTTTGAGCCTAAATCAGATGCCGCTTGCTCTGCTGCCGCATGGTCGCGATCCCACAGCGTCACGCTGCCGCCAGATTGCAGCAAACGCTGGGCAATGGCATAGCCGAGGCCGGTGGCGCCGCCTGTCACGACCGCATGACGGCCCTCGAAGTCAAGTTGGTTCATATGGTCATACCGCCGTCAATGTTGTAGTGCTGGCCCGTGACAAAGGCTGCCTCATCGCTGGCCAAAAAAACCACCAGCGGTGCAATTTCATGCGCCTTCGCAAGTCGTCCCATGGGCTGTCGGGCAATGAAGTTTTTTCGCGCTTCGACCGGGTCTTCAAAGACATTGATACGGTCCTGCAGCGACGGCGTGTCGACCGTCCCCGGACAGATGCAATTGCAGCGCACGCCTTGCATGACATAGTCGGCTGCAACACTTTTGGTCAGACCAATCACCGCCGCCTTAGAGGCGCCGTAGACAAAACGGTTGGGCAAGCCCTTGATGCTGACAACGCTGGCCATGTTGATGATGCTGCCGCCCCCCCTGCCCCGCATTGTTTAGCAGCATCTTGGGCAGCGCGACCTGAATCATCCAGAACTGTGACCGGACATTGAGATCGAAGGCGAAGTTCCATTCGTCATCCGTCGCTTGCAAGATGGAGCCAGCATGGACAAAACCTGCGCAGTTAAAAAGCACATCCAAGACGGGTATGTCGTTCACCGCACTGACGATGGCGTCTTTGTCCATGACATCCAGCACACGGGTCTGAATGTTTGGAATACCGGCATAAGCAGCCAGCAATTTCTGATTCACGTCAGTCGCCCAGACCTGGGCGCCAGCCGCGGCCATCGCCAACGCACTGGCCTTGCCGATACCCTGCCCAGCGGCAGTGACCAAGACTGTTTTTCCTTGAAGTCGCATGGAATCCCCTTGAGTTATTGAGCCTGATGGCGTGACTGAAACAAAAGATCAGGGCAACACAGGGTTTTTCCGGATGCCCAAAGATTATCAGCATGCGATTATTTATTGGCCTGACCACTTGTCCAATTCTGACTAACCCTTAATTCACAACACTGTTCGCTGCATGCCACTTCAAGCCCTTGAGCCCAAACGACTGTACCGACAGATTGCGGAGCAATTGCGCACGCTCATTGGCAAGGGTGAATTCACAGTCGGCAGCCGTCTACCGGCAGAACGGGACTTGGCAAAGCAATTAGGCGTCAGTCGGCCCTCGGTCAGAGAAGCCCTGATTGCACTGGAAGTTGATGGTTGGGTCGAGATTCGCACCGGCTCAGGCGTTTACGTGCTGAGCCGCAGCAAGCGCACCAAGCCAACGCTGCTCGTTGCACCAGAGTGGGGTCCACTGGAACTGATTCGGGCGCGCAAGCTTGTTGAAGGCGAAATCGCCGGCATGGCCGCGTTGCAAGCCAAACGCAAAGACATCGTCGCCATGCGCAGCGCCCTAGACCTGATGATCGGCGAGGCTGGCCGTGGCGTCTTGCCGCTTGAAGGCGACCGTGCTTTTCACACCGCCATTGCCGAAACCTGCGGCAATGCGGTCCTGACCGAAACAGTGGACGGCTTCTGGGACTCGCGCAAAGGACCGCTCTTCATGCGCCTAGGCGGCTACTTTGAAACACTTAAATCCTGGCAGTCAGCCATTGCGGAGCATGAAGCCATTTTGCAGGCCATCAAGTCCCACGACAGTGCGGCTGCCCGCACCGCCATGCACGTCCACATGGACAAGTCCCACGCCCGATTCAGTGCGAGTTGGCGCCGCGCAAAAACCAGTTCTTAAAACCAAGCCAATCATCTAGCGGCATTCCATGATCAATAACAAAGGAGACAAAATGACAAAACGATGGACACTCAAAACACTCGCCCTGTGCGCCCTGTTGACAGGTGTGACGGGTAACTTTAGCCTGGCTCAAGCGCAAACCAAACTCAAATGGGCGCATGTCTACGAGGCCTCCGAGCCCTTTCATCAATGGTCGGTCTGGGCGGGCGAAGAGTCAGACCTCAACCAAGGAGACATGAACAACAACCCATCGCCCGGCAACAAGGCTGACGGCTTGACTACCATCTTGGAAAAGTCCCTGGGTGCGGTCGTCAAAAGTGGCACCAACAACTTGCAAGCCGTCTACGAATACGCCGAAAAGGTGACGGCGCACGGCTTTGTTTACATGGACACGCCGGGCTACGACCCGGTCAGCGCCACTGGCCAGGTCGCTGGCGGTGCTAACTTGATTTGCTTCACAACGGGCCGAGGTTCTGCTTACGGTTGTGCACCATCGCCCTCGCTGAAGCTTTCCACCAACTCCGCGTTGTGGGCAAAACAAGAGGACGACTTGGACCTCAATTGCGGCGAGATCATCAATGGCACCAGTACAGTTGCTGAAATGGGGCAACGTATTTTCGTGAGGCTGCTGGCGACTGCATCAGGCGAACACAATAAAAGTGAAAAACATGGCTACGGGCAAAACGAGTTTGTGCCGGGGCAAGTCGGCGCAGTCATGTGATCTTTTGCATTCACCCCAATCCCTGTCGATTAAACACTATGGCGCCACATGCAAACCACTCACTCCGCTGAAGATTTACGCACTCACATGGCGACTGTTTTAAGGGCGGCGGGTAGCGCGCCAGAAGAAGCTACGACCGTTGCTGAAAATTTAGTTGAAGCCAACCTGCGGGGGCACGACTCGCACGGTGTTGGCATGCTGCCGCGCTATGTGGAGGCAGTCCTTGAAGGCGGACTCAAACCCAACAGCAAGGTCCACATCCGCATGGACACCGGCACGCTGCTCAACCTGGATGGCCAGCGCGGCTATGGCCAAGCGATTGGCGAAGCATCGATGAAATTAGGCATTGACCGTGCCCAACAGCACGGCAGTTGCATCATGACGCTGGGCAACACCCATCACCTGGGCCGTATCGGTCACTTCGCTGAAATGGCTGTGGCGCAGGGACTCGTCGCGCTGCATTTTGTCAACGTATTGTCACGCCCAGTGGTTGCGCCGTTTGGCGGTGCCGACGGACGTTACGGCACAAACCCTTGCTGCATCGGCGTACCGCTGGCCGGACGCCCGCCTTTCCTGCTCGACTTTGCCACCAGTCGAGTGGCACAGGGCAAGATGCGGGTCGCTCACAACGAAGGCCGACAAATTGCGCCAGACACATTGATAGACGAGCACGGCCGACCCACCACCAACCCGGCCGTGGTTGTCGTCCCACAGAGCAACGGTTTGTTCGGTGCCTTGCTCGCCTTTGGCGAACACAAGGGTTACGGCCTGGCCGTGGCTTGCGAGTTATTAGGCGGCGCCCTGACCGGTGGTGGCACGTGGCACAAACCAACCGACCCCAGCGTTCGCACCGTTCTCAATGGCATGCTGACCATCTTGATTGACCCCAGCAAAATGGCGACGCAGAGCGCATTCGAGGAAGAGGCTTCGGCCTTCATCAATTGGTTACAAGCTGGACCCGTTGCCGAAGGTTTTGATGCAGTGCAAATCGCAGGCGAACCAGAACTAGTTACCCGAGCCCAAAGAGCCGTCGAGGGTATTCATATCGATGCACAGACATGGCGAGAAATCGTCAGAGCAGCACAAAGTGTCAAGGTCGAGTTACCGATTCAGTAACGCACCTGCAGCTTGAACAAGAGACAAACAAGGGTAGACGCTAATGAAGCACTGATTTTTAAGTGCTAGAAATACAACGCTTTTACGGATGATTACAGGCCTTGCGGAAATAAGCTCTGGCGATATTTCGATTGACGGAAAACGCGTCAACAACATGATGCACAAGGAGCGGGTCATCGCCATAGTGTTCCAAAATTACGCGCTCTATCCTCACATGACGGTACGTGACAACATGGCGTTTAGTCTGACGCTGGCGAAACAGCCCAATTCAGCGGTCAATGAGCGGATGATTGCCGCCAACATCCTCGGCTTGGTCGAACTGATGGGCCGCTTTCCGCGCCAGTTGTCTGGCGGACAACGGCAGAATGTGGCGATGGGGCGTTGCATCGTGCGGGACCCACCTGTGTTCCTGGTCAATGAACCCTTGTCCAATCTGGACGCCAAGCTGCGGGTGCAAATGCGCACCGAAATCAAAGAGTTACATCAGCGCTTAAAAACCACTTCCGTCTATGCGACGCACGACCAAATAGAGGCCATGACCATGGCCGACAAGATAGTCGTGATGCGCGATGGGCTCGTCGAGCAAACGGATTCACCACTGGCGCTGTACGACCATCCGACGAATCAATTTGTGGCTGGCTTTATTGGCTCGCCATCGATGAATTTTCTGCCTGGCGTGCTGCGGCACAGCGGCGGCACTGCGAGCGTCGAACTCGCCGGTGGCCTGCGACTCCAAGCCCCCTATTGACAGCTCCACCAACGCCGTGATTCACCTGATTGCGATTGCCGGCCGGATTGGTGTCAAGCTGAGCATCGACGATTTCGACCGCCTCGCCAGCCATCTTCCTTGCTTGCTTGCTTGCTGAACCTACAGCCACCGGGCAACTATTTAATGGAAGACTTCTGCTACGCCGGTGGCTTGCCGGTGATGAAAGAAATCGCGGAGCACTTGCACACGCATGCTGTCACCGCCAACGGCAAAACCGTGGCTGACAACATCGCCGAGGCTCAGAACTACAACACCGACGTCATTCAACCGCTGTCAGCACCCTTCAAAGCCAAAGCCGGCATCGCTATTTTGCGTGGCAACCTGGCACCGCGCGGCGCTGTCATCAAGCCCAGCGCCGCCACGCCCGAGTTGATGGTGCACAAGGGTCGGGCCGTCGTCTTTGAAAATATCGAGGACTTCCACGCCCGCATTGATGACGAAGACCTCGACATCGATGAAAACTGCAGCATGGTGCTGAAAAATTGCGGACCCAAGGGCTACCCCGGCATGGCCGAAGTGGGCAACATGCCTTTGCCGCCCAAGATTCTGCGCAAAGGCATCACCGACATGGTGCGCATCAGCGACGGGCGCATGAGCGGAACGGCCTACGGCACAGTTGTGCTTCACACCACCCCTGAAGCGGCAGCAGGGGGTCCGTTGGCCGAGGTTCAAAATGGTGACATCATTGAACTTGACGTCCCGAATCGCAAACTGCATTTGCATGTGAGCGACGAAGAATTGACGCGCCGATTGGCCGATTGGAAAGTCCCCGAGCCGCCGATGACTTCAGGCTACTGGAAGCTTTACATCGACCATGTGCTGCAAGCCGACCAAGGGGCTGACCTGGACTTCTTGGTCGGCAGGCGCGGCTCATTTGTACCGCGTGACAACCACTGACACGAAAGACCCGAAACATGAAAATACTCATCACCGGTGGCGGTGGCTTTGTCGGTGCGCGATTGGCCAGACAACTGCTGCTCAAAGCGCAACTCACCGGCCAAGGCATCGACGAGCTTCACATCGCCGATTTATTCCCACCGCCGGCAGACCTGATGGCCGACACCAGGGTGCGCGTGCACACCGGGCCGCTGCTTGAACAAGCCGACCTGTTTGCCCGTGGCTTTGACAGCGTCTTCCATCTGGCCTCGGCCGTCTCTGGCGAATGTGAGCTGGACTTTGACTTGGGCTTGCGCTCCAACCTCGACAGCACCCGCCTGTTATTAGACGGTCTGCGCAAGGCTGGCAACGTGCCGCGCTTGGTCTTTGCCAGCTCAGTCGCGGTGTTCGGGCCTGACGCCTGCAACCCCCTGCCAGAGGTGGTGACAGACAACACCTTGCCCTCGCCCCAAACGTCTTACGGCACCCACAAACTGACGTGCGAGCACTTGATTGCCGACTACACCCGCAAAGGCTTTGTCGATGGCCGCTCGGCCCGCCTGATGACCGTCACCGTGCGACCGGGCAAACCCAATGGCGCCGCCTCGTCGTTTTTCAGCGGCATCATCCGTGAACCGCTGGCGGGCGTTGAAAGCATCTGCCCGGTCAACCCCAATGTCACGCACCCGGTGTCTTCACCCTCCAATGCAGTCCGTGGATTGATCACCGTTTTTGAGGCCAGCCGCCAAGCCATGGGCGGACGTCTCGCGCTGAATCTACCGGGATTGAACGTGCGGGTGGGCGACATGTTGCAAGCCCTTGAAGATGTGGCGGGTCAGCAAGTGCGTCAACTGGTGCGTTTTGAGCGCGACGAACGCATCGCCGGCATCGTCGCCAACTGGGCCCGAGGCGCCAGCTCAGAACGCGCCTTGGCGCTGGGTTTGCGCCCGGATGCATCGTTCACCAGCATCATTGAGCAATATATTCAGGATTGCCAACAACCCAGCTGTCCAGCGGACGCACTGCGTGGCCTGAAGCGCT
>JASDRC010000026.1:62767-72010 GCA_041442125.1 Polaromonas sp.
GCAAACCAACACCCATTCCTTTATGAGCAGCTTTCGCGACGCCCTCACCCCAGAAGCCCTGCACATGATCTCCACGGTAGACCGCACCGGCAGCATGGCGGCAGCGGCGCGCGAACTGGGAGTGGTGCCCAGCACGCTGACCTACCGCGTGCGGCAAGTCGAAAACGCGCTAGACGTGCTGCTGTTTGACCGCTCATCACGGCAAGCGCAGCTGACCGAAGCCGGCAAGGAACTGCTGCGCGAGGGCAACCGTCTGCTGGCCGAACTGGATGCCGTGGCGCACCGGGTCAAGCGCGTGGCCACCGGCTGGGAAGCGCAATTCACGCTGTCGATCGACAGCGTGATCTCACGCACCACGGTGATGGAATTGTGTGAAGCCTTTTTTGCACTCGGGCCGCCCACCCGGTTGAAGATTCGCGAAGAAGCCTTGTCGGGCACGCTCGAAGCACTGACCTCCGGCCAAGCCGACTTAGCCATTGGCGTGATCATCGAGCCGACCACGCAGTCGAGCTTTCACAGCAAGCTGCTGGGGCCGATCCAATTTGTCTACGCGGTCGCCCCGCAGCATCCTTTGGCCAGCGCGCCGGAACCCTTGAGCGACAGCCAAATCAGGGCGCACCGAGCCGTGGCGGTGGCCGATTCAGTGCAACGCAGCGGTGGCTTGACGGTCGGGCTGATTGGCGGGCAAGACGTCTTCACTGTGCCCGGCATGCCGGCCAAGCTAGAAGCGCAATTGCGCGGGCTGGGCGGCGGATTCTTACCCGAGTATTTGGCACGGCCGCATGTGCTGGCCGGCCAATTGATCATCAAACAAGTGCAGCGGCCGACCCGGGTTGCCAAGACGAGTTATGCCTGGCGGCAAGACGTCGGCACACGTCCCGGACGAGCGCTTGAATGGTGGCTGACGCAGCTCGACAAGCCAGCCACCCGCACAGCTCTGCTGGAACGCCCGCGCATGCCATGAAATTCAATCAAACCCCATGAAGCCCCGTATGGATTCGGCCAGATTCTGCGTGTAGAGTGTGCCTAATGATGCTCGATCAACAGAACGCCACTAAAAGCTAAAAAGACATGCCTAAAAAATCAAAACCTCCCGCTCGTTCTTCTGCATCAACCAGCCCAAGCGCACCGCGCCACATCGCCGTGGTCGGTGCCGGTATGGCGGGCGTGGCATGCGCCCGCACGCTGATGCAGGCGGGCCACAAGGTCAGCTTGTTTGAGAAAAGCTTAAGCGCTGGTGGCCGCATGGCCACCCGGCGCACCGAGTTTGGTGGTTTTGACCACGGCGCGCAATACTTCACGGCGCGTGATCCACGCTTTTTGAAAGTGCTGCAAGCCGCTCAAAACGTGGTCCGTCCATGGAGCGCCAGCACTGTGCGCATTCTTGACGAAGTGGGCCGCGTTTTTGCCGCTTCACTGCCGCCGAAAGAGCCGCATTGGGTCGCCTCGCCAGGCATGAATGCTTTGGTGCGTCACTGGGCTCAGCCGATTGAGGCGGCCGGCGGCCTGACGCTGGAAACACAAGTGGTGCGGATTGAGCGCGACACACTGCACCCCCAGCACTGGCAACTGCAAACCGACGGCAGCAACGACAGCAGCCGCGTTTATTCGGGCTTTGACAACGTGGTGCTGGCCGTGCCCTCACCACAAGCGCAGGCGCTGCTGCTCAGCTCGCAGTTGGGCAAATCCATGTTGCCAACGCTCGGCAAGGTAGATGTGGCGCCGTGTTGGACGCTGATGCTGGCGTTTCCGCAAGCCGTGCAACCCAATTTGAGCTACCTTGGCCCGCAATGGAACGCTGCGCGCAGCACGCACCACCGCATCGCTTGGCTGGCGCGCGAGTCCTCTAAACCCGGCCGCGAGTCGATCGAGCGCTGGACCGTGCAGGCCAGCCCCGAATGGTCGCAAAAGCACTTGGAAGACGACGCCGAACGGGTCAAGGCCAAGCTGCTGAAAGCCTTCACCGAAATCACTGGCATCCGCGCCACGCCGTCGCATGCGGACGTGCACCGCTGGCGCTACGCCCAAACCACTGCGCCCGCCGGTCAAAGCCATTTTTGGGACGCCAAGGCCGGTATCGGCCTGTGCGGCGACTGGTGTCTGGGGCACCGCGTTGAAGACGCTTTTGTCTCCGGTCTTGACATGGCGCTGGCAATTGCTTGAGTCTGCCAAGCTACATCGGCCGCTTCGCGCCCTCACCCACCGGCCCGCTGCATGCGGGTTCGCTGGTGGCAGCGCTGGCCAGCTGGTTGGATGCCCGGGCCCACGGCGGTCAATGGCTGCTGCGCATTGAAGATGTCGACACGCCGCGCTGTGGGCCCGGTGCAGCCAACACCATCTTGCAGCAACTGGCTCGCTGCGGCCTGCTAGCAGACGAGGCGCCGGTCTACCAGTCGCAACGCGGCACGCCTTACCAAAAGGCACTTGACCAACTCATCCTCGCCGGTTTGGCTTTCCCGTGCAGCTGCACCCGACAAGACATTGCAAGCGCACTCGCCCTGAAAGGTCACACGCGTGAACGCCATGGCGAATTGGTTTATCCGGGGACCTGCCGGCTTGGCCTGCATGACAAACCGGCGCGCGCCTGGCGCTTTTTGACTTCGCCTACAGGCCAAAGCGCAGAAGTCATGTGGACCGACCGACGCCTCGGGCTGCAAAGACAAAACGTCAGCGAGCAGGTCGGCGACTTTGTCCTGCACCGAGCCGATGGTCTCTGGGCCTACCAGCTGGCAGTGGTGGTTGATGACGCGGCGCAAGGCATCACCGACGTCATGCGCGGTGAAGACTTGGCCGACAACACGGCACGTCAAATCCTGTTGCAACGCGCCCTCGGTCTGCCGACGCCGCGCTACCTGCACACGCCCTTGGTACGAGGTGCCAACGGTGAAAAACTCAGCAAACGAAACGGCGCTCAGGCGCTGCGGCTCAGCGATCCCCTGGCGGCACTGACTGAACTCAACGCGGCAGCGGCCTGCCTGAATTTGCCAGCGTCCAGCGGGACGCTGACCGAGGTCTTGACGCAATGGACACAGCAATGGACGGCACAATGGGCATTAAAATCCCCCAGTGAACGATTCCACCACTCCCCCGCTTGAAGCGCCTGGCGCTTCCACAGAAGCCAAGCCGTCCCACCACCGCAGCATCCGCAGCTTTGTATTGCGCACGGGCCGGACCACGGCAGGTCAAGCCAAAGCCTTTACCGATGTCGGTCCGCGCTTTTTGCTTCCATACAGCGGTCAGGCCATGGACTTTGCAATCGTCTACGAGCGTAGCGCGCCGACGATTTTGGAAATTGGTTTTGGCATGGGCGAAGCCACGGCACAGATTGCAGCGCTGCGTCCCCAAGACAATTTCCTGTGCTGCGAAGTCCACACCCCCGGCGTGGGTGCGCTGCTGAAACGCGTCGATGAACAATCGCTGGCCAACATCCGCATCTTGCAGCACGACGCGGTGCAGGTGATCGACCACATGCTGCCGCTGGCCAGCTTGGACGGTGCGCACATCTTTTTCCCAGACCCGTGGCACAAAACCAAACACAACAAGCGCCGGTTGATCCAACCTCCGCTGATCGCCAAGCTCGCCGCCCGCCTCAAGCCCGGCGGCTATTTGCACTGCGCGACCGATTGGCAGCCGTATGCCGAGCAAATTCTGGAAGTACTCAGCGCCGAGCCTTTGCTGCAAAACACCGCAGCACCAGACGCTGGCGGCTACGCCTCCAAGCCTGATTACCGGCCACTCACCAAGTTTGAAAACCGCGGCATCAAGCTCGGTCACGGCGTCTGGGACCTGGTCTTCCAACGCGTGTGAGCCAACTGCCAGCCCACGGCCTGACTACGCGGCTCGGCGTCAGCCCGAGCTGTGTCGGCTTGCCTGCAGGCACATGGCGCACCATCACCGATTTTTTGATTGAACGCTTTCCTGCGATTGGTCGTGAGGTCTGGCTAGAGCGCATGGCTTCAGGCCAAGTGGCCGATGAATACGGTGAACCTGTCACGCCCGAGCGACCTTACCGCGGCCATATGCGGGTCTATTACTACCGCGCCTTGCCGACTGAAGCGCGTGTGCCTTTTGAAGCCACCGTGCTGTACCAAGACGCGCATTTGGTGGTCGCTGACAAGCCGCATTTTTTACCCGTCACGCCGTCCGGCCATTACCTGCAAGAAACCTTGTTGGTGCGACTGAAAAATTTGCTCGGCATTGACGCTCTGATTCCGATTCACCGGATCGACCGCGAAACCGCTGGCTTGGTGATGTTTGCCGTTCAACCCGCTGAGCGCGATGCCTACCAAAGCCTGTTTCGCCGGCATGAGGTCACCAAGCACTACCAGGCCGTGGCACCTTGGCGGGCTGACTTGCCCTTGCCGCTGGTGCGCAGCAGCCGAATTGTCGAGGACCAGCCCTTTTTCAGGCAACGTGAAGTGGTCGGTGCGCCCAACAGCGAAACCCATGTGGCCGTGCTCGATGTGCAAGGCCAGCAAGCGCTGTACGCCCTGAGCCCGGTGACCGGTAAGAAACACCAACTGCGCGTGCACATGAACGCACTCGGGCTGCCGATTTTGAATGACCGCATGTACCCGCCAGTGGCCGACACGCCCGCTGACGACTACCGCTACCCGCTACAGTTGCTAGCCAAGTCGATTGCTTTTACAGACCCAGTGACCGGCCAGGCTCGAAACTTTCAGAGCCAACTCACACTGGCGTGGCGGCTGTAACTGCCGGCACGGCGACACGTTCTATGGTTATTGCGCAGCATTTAGAGAATGCATCTGCTTTCAGCCAAAATACTTGGTTATCTTTCACACAAACCTTGTTACTCAATCCCAACTCAGAAAGAACCCGAACGTGGCTCACATTTCAATGCAAAAATTCAAATCATTGCTCAGCATCGCGGCCTTGACAGCATCAACCGCTTTGACAAGTACCGCGTACGCGCAGACTGTTTTCCGCGTCACCACCATCCCCGAAGAAGCCGCCACTGAGCAGACCCGTAAGTTCGGCCCGATCGTGAAATACCTGGAGAGCAAGCTGGGTCAAAAAGTTGAGTTTATTCCTGTATCTGACTACCCCGCTGCGGTTGAAGCGCTGGTCAACAAGCAGGTCGACATGGTTTGGTTGGGCGGCTTCACCTTTGTGCAGGCAAGCGTGCGTTCAGGCGGAAAAATTGTGCCGATTGCCCAGCGCGAGGAAGACACCAAGTTTCAATCTGTGTTCATCACAAAACCGGATTCAGGCATCAAAACACTGGCTGACCTGAAGGGTAAACAGGTCAGTTTTGGTTCGCAATCATCGACGTCTGGGCATTTGATGCCGCGCAGCTTTTTGCTCGACGCCAATATTGATCCTGACAAAGACTTCAAACGCGTGGCGTATTCGGGTGCGCATGATGCAACCATTGCGTCCGTTGTCAGCGGAAAGGTCGACGCTGCTGCGCTTGACATCACCGTTTGGAACAAGTTTGTGAAAGAAGGCAGAGTGTCGGATAAAGACGCGGTGGTGTTCTTCACCACGCCGGGTTACTTCAACTACAACTGGTCAGTGCACGCAGACATGCCTGTCGCCCAGCGCGAACGCGTCAAAAAAGCATTGCTGGACATTGACCCTAAAACACCACAAGGCAAAGAGATTTTGGATTTGAACCGCGCTAGCAAGTACATCGCAACAAAGCCCGAGAACTACCGCGGCATTGAAGCCGCTGCCCGCAGCGCTGGCTTGCTTAAATAAACAGACCCGCCAACAACGTGCAGGTTATTTTGGCCGATGCATCGGCTCGCCATCCAGCAGCCACAGGCAATGCGCCTGATGCCCTGCGGCATGTCTCTTTAAAAGTGCAGTCCGGCGAGCAAGTGGCCATTATTGGTCCGTCCGGCGCAGGCAAAACCACCTTGCTGCAATTGGCTGCTTGCGCTTTAAAACCGACGACGGGGTCGCTCCAGTTGGGCGAAGTTGACCCTTGGAGTTTACAGACCCGTGGGCTTCAAAAGTTGCGAGCGAAGTTGTTTTTGGCCCCGCAAGTGCCGCCATTGCCGCCGCGCCAGCGTGTGGTGACGGCGGTGCTAGCGGGGCTTTTGCCGCAAATGGGTATTTGGGCGAGCTTGCGCAGCCTGTTTTATCCGACGCATATTGAAACTGCCGATGCAGCCCTGGCGAGGTTTGATTTGGCTGACAAGCTTTTCGAGCGGGTTGACCGCCTGTCAGGCGGTGAGCGGCAACGCGTGGGGCTGGCGCGAATTTTGGCATCTAACGCGCAGTTGCTGCTGGTTGACGAGCCGCTGTCAGCGCTGGATCCAGCGCGCAGTGAGCAGGCCATCAAAGCACTGACCCATGTCGCTGCCGAGCGCGGCGCAACGCTGGTGGCGACTTTGCACCACGTTGACATGGCACTGCGGTCGTTTCCGCGAATCATTGGTATGCGCGATGGTCAGGTTGTTTTTGATCTTACTGCCGCACAAGTTTCACCCCAGCACTTGCATGACTTGTACGCGCAGCGCTTGCATGAGCTAGAGGGGCCTTCAGTGGCGGCTGATGATGTGCCCGATGCGCCGTCACCTCCTGCTGTGATGCATTGCCGCTGATGCAGACGGTGATTTCGCGAAACACTAAGCGCGACCCAGCCTGGGTGGGTCGCTTGTTCTGGCTACTGGCTGGCGCCGTGCTGTTGTGGCCTGCCCTTGTATTGACTGAATTCAAAATCTGGACCCTGTTTGAGGCCAGTAATTTAAAGCCGACCTTAAAGTTTTTAAGTGACTTCTTTCCGCCAAAAATAGAAGGCGAATTTTTACTTCTGGTCGCCAGAGAAACCTGGCGTACGGTTGCCATTGCCACTGCCGGCATAGCTCTGGCAATGGTGCTGGCCGTGCCACTGGCCCTGCTGTCGGTGCGGGTTTTGTCGGTGTCCGCGTTGACCGGAAAGATGAACAAGCTTCCTGCGGTGTTGCGCACACTGCTGCGCTGGGTCATGGTGTTGCTGCGCAGCGTCCCGGAATTAATTTGGGCGCTGATATTTGTGCGCGTGGTGGGTCTGGGGCCAACGGCGGGCGTGATCGCGATTGCACTGACCTACGGCGGCATGTTGGGCAAGGTCTATGCCGAAATTCTGGAAAGTGGCGATGAGCAAGTCACGCAGAGTCTGCTTCGCAACGGCGCGGGACGCCTACAAGCGTTTTTTTACGGCTTGCTACCGCAAAACGCTGCCGAGTTGACCAGCTATTCCGTGTACCGCTGGGAGTGCGCCATTCGTTCGTCGGCCGTGCTTGGCTTTGTGGGCGCGGGTGGGTTGGGTCAGCAAATGGACGCATCGATGAAGATGTTCAATGGTTCTGAAGTCGCCACCATGCTGATTGTTTTTATGTCGCTGGTGTGGCTGGCAGATGCCACCAGCGCGTGGTTGCGTAAAGAGCTGGGGTAAGGGGTGCAAGGTTTCCGCGTATCACCCCGTAAGATGCCGCCACCGCTGTTCGATGCGCGGTGCAAGGCATGTTGGTTTGTGTTCGGCCTTGTCTGCCTGACCGTTGCCAGCTTTTGGACACTTGACTTGAAATGGGCGCAGTTCTTCAGTGCGGATGCTGCTGGCCGAATGGGCAAGTTCGTTGGCGAAATGTTGGTACCTGAAACCAGCAGCAAATTCTTGGCCAAACTGGGTTGGGCTGCGCTAGAAACACTGGCCATGAGCGCACTGGGCACACTGCTGGCGGTCATTTTTGGCTTGGCCCTGGCCGTGCCCGCCAGCAAAACGCACCATGACGACCCAGCACGGTGGCGCGGCATAACCCGCTCGGTGTTGAATATGCTGCGTAGCATTCCTGAGCTGCTCTGGGCAGCGCTGCTGCTCATCAGCGCGGGCTTGGGGCCACTGGCCGGCACGCTGGCTTTGGCGCTGCACACGTCAGGCGTGCTGGGCCGCTTGTTTGCTGAAAGCATTGAAAACGCGGGCGCAGGCCCAGCGTTTGCCCTGCGTTGCCGCGGCATCAGCGAGGCCAAAATTTTTTGGTACGCTACTTTGCCGCAAATCTTGCCGCAGTTCGCTAGCTACACCCTGTACCGCTGGGAAAACAACATCCGCGCAGCCGCTGTGCTGGGCGTGGTGGGCGCAGGCGGCTTGGGCCAAATGCTGGCTTTTCACATGAGCCTGTTCCAAATGGGTGAAACTGGCAGTATTTTGCTGTCTATGCTGGTGCTGGTGGCGCTGGTCGATGCGCTGAGCTATGTCAGCCGCAGAAGGATGACGGTTTAAACCAACCAGATCGGTCGACATGACTGGCCGATATCGACCTTGGCCAGGCAACTTCGTCACGGCATGTCAACATGCTTGGCGCAAGAACCGACAGACGGCCTGTTACAGCCCACAGCCAGTGTTGCGCCCAAGTATTTTTACAACCCGCTGGGCTCCAAGCTGTTTGAAGCCATCACGCTCACAGACGAGTACGACCCAACACGATCCGAGGCAGCCATCTTTCTGTAGCTGCTAAATTATTAGCTACTACCAACGCACATTAAAACCCACGATCAAACCCGTTCTGTAACCCAGGCCTGCACGGACTTCAGCGCTTCTGACAGTTTTGACGCGTCAGTCCCGCCGGCCATGGCCATGTCGGCCTTGCCGCCGCCTTTGCCGCCGACTTGCTGAGCCACAAAATTAACCAGTTCGCCGGCTTTGACTTGGCCCGTGATGTTGGCGGTGACACCGGCGGCGATTTGCACCTTGTCGCCATCGACAGCGGCGAGCACGATGACGGCGGTCTTGAGCTTGTCTTTGAGTTTGTTCATGGTCTCGCGCAGGGTCTTGGCATCGGCGCCTTCCAGACGTGCGGCCAACACTTTCACGCCATTGATGTCGATGGCTTGCAGCATCAACTCGTCACCTTGCGACGAGGCCAGCTTGCCCTTCAACGCGGTCACTTCTTTTTCAAGCGCACGCACTTGATCAAGCACTTGGCCGATGCGATTTTGCAGCTCAACCGGGCTGGCTTTGAGCGATGACGCAGCCGCCTGCACAGTGGCTTCTAGCGACTGCAAATACGCCAGCGCATTCGCACCCGTCACGGCCTCGACACGGCGCACACCCGCCGCCACACCGCTTTCGCCAACGATCTTGAACAGGCCGATGTCGCCGGTGCGGCCCACGTGGGTACCGCCGCAGAGTTCCTTGCTGCTGCCGATGCTGAGGACGCGCACGGTCTCGCCGTACTTTTCGCCAAACAGCATCATGGCACCGGTTTTTTGCGCCGACTCCAAGTCCATCACGGT
>JASDRC010000026.1:72110-85219 GCA_041442125.1 Polaromonas sp.
CGCCAAACAGCATCATGGCACCGGTTTTTTGCGCCGACTCCAAGTCCATCACGGTGGCGTCCGTGGCGGCATTGGCCAGAATTTCGGCGTTGACGCGAAGCTCGATTTCACGAATCTGTGCATCGGTCACAGGGGCGTTGTGCGCGAAGTCAAACCGCGTGCGCTCGGGGTTCACCAAGCTGCCCTTTTGCTGCACATGCGTGCCCAACACTTCACGCAAGGCTTTGTGCATCAAATGCGTGGCGCTGTGGTTGCGCACGGTGGCAGCGCGCAATTCCAAGTTCACCTGCGCCGCCACGTGATCTCCGACGTTGAGCGTGCCTTGCGCCACCTCGCCGTGGTGACCAAACACATCGGCCTTGATGCGCTGCGTGTCGCCGACCTCAAAGCGGGCCGAGCCACTGACCAGCGCGCCTTCGTCGCCGACCTGTCCGCCGCTTTCAGCATAAAAAGACGTGGTGTCGAGCACCACCACCCCGGTTTGGCCGGTATTCAAAGCGACAACGGGCACGCCGTCTAAGTACAACGCAACGATTTTGGCCTCTGCTTGCAGCTGCTCGTAACCGACAAATTCATTGCCCGCGCCGGTGTAGTCGAGCGCGCGGTCCATCTTGAACTTGCCGGCGGCACGCGCCTGCGTCTTTTGCTTTTCCATCGCCACGGCAAAACCAGCTTCGTCGACGCTGAGGCCGCGTTCGCGGCACACGTCAGCCGACAAATCAAGCGGGAAACCGTAGGTGTCGTGCAGCTTGAAGGCGACCTCGCCCGGCAACACAGTGACGCCGTCAACCAAGGCCGCATCCAAAATTTCCATGCCGATGGCCAGCGTTTCAAAGAAACGCTCTTCTTCGGTCTTCAAGATATCGGTGATGCGCTGTTCATCGGCTTTGAGGCGTGGGTAAGCGTCACCCATCTGCAGCACCAAGTCAGCCACCAGCTTGTGGAAAAACGGCGTCTTTTTACCCAGCTTGTAGCCGTGGCGAATCGCCCGCCGAATGATGCGGCGCTGCACATAACCACGGCCTTCGTTGGACGGCACGACGCCGTCGCTGACCAAAAATGCAGTGGCGCGAATATGGTCGGCAATGACAAACAGGGACTTGTTGGCCAAATCGGTCTCGCCGGTTTCACGCGCAGCGGCTTTGATCAACGCGTCAAAAATATCGATCTCGTAGTTGCTGTGAACATGCTGAAGAATGGCGGCCAAACGCTCCAAGCCCATGCCGGTGTCGACGCAAGGCGCTGGCAGCGGTTTGACCGAGCCATCCGGCTGCATGTCGAACTGCATGAACACGTTGTTCCAAATCTCAATGTAGCGGTCACCGTCTTGTTCGGGCGAACCGGGTGGGCCCCCGGCGATCTCTGGGCCGTGGTCAAAAAAGATCTCGCTGCACGGGCCACAAGGGCCGGTGTCGGCCATCATCCAAAAATTGTCCGACTGGTATTTGGCGCCTTTGTTGTCGCCAATCCGCACCACGCGCTCTGGCGGCAAACCGATCTCTTTGGTCCAGATGTCATAGGCCTCGTCGTCGTCAATGTAGACCGTGGCCCAGAGCTTGTCGGCTGGCAGTTTGTAGACTTCTGTCAACAACTCCCAAGCCCACTTCAGCGACTCGCGCTTGAAGTAGTCGCCAAAGCTCCAGTTGCCCAGCATCTCAAAAAACGTGTGGTGACGCGCGGTGTAGCCGACGTTTTCCAAGTCGTTGTGTTTGCCGCCGGCGCGCAAGCAAGCTTGCACCGATGTGGCTCGCACGTAAGGACGCTTGTCTTCACCGAGAAACACATCTTTGAACTGCACCATGCCCGAGTTGGTGAACATCAGTGTCGGGTCATTGCCGGGTACCAGCGGGCTGGACTGCACCACCGCGTGGCCTTTGGACGCGAAGAAATCAAGAAAGGTCTTGCGGATGTCGGCGACGGTGAAATTCGGTTGGCTCATCTTGGAAGGGCTCTGTTGACCGCAGACCCATCAGGGCCTAGGCTGCATATAAGTGCTTGTTTTGTGTAACCCAAGATTATAAGTTTCGAGCCGGGACCCAGCCTGCAGAGCTGGCCTGAGCACGTTATGGTTTAAGGTTGCGTTCCAAGATGCACCAAAATACGCAGCAAGAACACCCACCAATCACCCTCAGAACCACCCCAGAACAACCCAAAGGCACACCACGGACATGAAGACTTCCCCGCTTTCCCTGCTCAACGACCCAACCCTTTTAAAGACCGATGCGTTCATCAATGGCCAATGGGTCCAGGGCAGCAGCCGTTTTGACGTGAACGATCCCGCCACTGGCCTGAAGCTCGCTGACGTCGCCAACCTCGGGCCCAAAGACGCCAGCACCGCCATCGACGCAGCGAACGCAGCCCTGCCCGCTTGGCGCAATAAAACGGGCAAAGAACGCCACGCGATTTTGCTCAAGTGGTATCAGTTGCTGATGGCCAACGTGGAAGACTTGGGCCGCATCATGACCGCCGAGCAAGGCAAACCCTTTGCCGAAGCCAAAGGCGAAGTCGCTTACGGTGCCAGCTTTGTCGAGTGGTACGCCGAAGAGGCCAAGCGCGTGAACGGTGAAACGCTGCCGCAGTTTGACAACAACCGCCGCCTGATGGTGTTGAAGCAACCCATCGGTGTTTGTGCTGCCATCACGCCGTGGAACTTTCCACTGGCCATGATCACCCGCAAAGTCGCGCCGGCGCTGGCCGCCGGTTGCACGGTGGTCATCAAGCCTGCCGAGCTGACGCCGCTGAGCGCGTTGGCCGCCGCTGAGCTGGCTCTGCGCGCAGGGATTCCAGCGGGCGTGCTAAATGTGCTGACCGCTGACGGCGACAACTCGATTGCGGTCGGCAAGGTCTTTTGCGCCAGCGACGTGGTGCGCCACATCAGCTTCACCGGCTCGACGGAAGTTGGCCGTATCTTGATGGCGCAAAGCGCACCGACCGTCAAAAAACTCGCACTGGAACTCGGCGGCAATGCGCCCTTCATCGTCTTTGACGACGCTGATGTGGACTCCGCTGTTGAAGGTGCGATGGCCAGCAAATACCGCAACGCTGGCCAGACCTGCGTTTGTGCCAACCGCATCTATGTGCAAGACGGGGTGTACGACGCCTTCGTTGAGAAATTCTCAGCCAAGGTCAAGGCACTCAAGGTCGGCAACGGCTTTGACGAAGGCGTGGTGCAAGGTCCGCTGATCGAAGACGCCGCCATTGAAAAAGTCAAACGCCATGTGGCAGATGCCTTGGCCAAGGGCGGCAAGCTGATGGTTGGCGGCAAGGCGCTGACGGGCCAATTTTTCGAGCCCACCGTAATCTCGGAAGCCACCAGCGATATGCTCTGCGCGCGCGAAGAAACCTTTGGCCCGTTTGCGCCCGTGTTCCGTTTCAAGAAAGAACAAGAAGCCATTGACGCCGCCAACAACACCGAGTTCGGTCTGGCCAGCTACTTCTACAGCCGCGACATCGGCCGTATTTACCGCGTGGCAGAAGCGCTCGAATACGGCATGGTCGGCATCAACGTCGGCGTGATCGCCACCGAGCACGTGCCCTTCGGCGGCGTCAAGCAGTCCGGCCTTGGCCGCGAAGGTTCCAGCCACGGCATGGACGAGTACTTGGAAATGAAATACCTCTGCTTGGGCGACATTCAGAAGTAAGTCGACACAACAACCACGAACAGATCTGCAGGGCCAGTTCGTGGCCTTCCAGCGGCTATCCGCCTGTCGGCAAGCCGTGCCATGCACAGTCTCTTTTTTGCCTGCCACGAGGGAGCGAGCCGTGTACTCGCGGCAGGGGCCCGCGCTGGCGTTATAGGTACGGGTTGGCGCACGTTGTATTGATTGCGCGAGTCTGGATTAACCCAGCTGGTTGGGACGGAGGTTGGGACGTTCTCCAGCACATGCGCCGTTTTAAGCTTATTAATTTGGTCCATAGACCGGCCCACGATGGCGGCCACCGTGCGACCGCTGCCTTGCCCGCCTGCGAGCCAAACACGCCACCCAACAGGCCGCCAACGATCATGCCGCCCTGCTCCTGCTGACCTTGCGGGGTCGCGCAACCAGCCAATGAGGCAGCCAACACCGATAAAACAAAAAATTTCGAACAAATTTCGTACCAATCTTCTGAAGGCAAAAGTGTCGAAGCCACCCAAGGTCTTAGTGACTGACACGCTTCAGAGGTTGACGCAGCTCAAACATCCGTCAGAGATTGACGGCTGATGAGGGACTGAATGCTGGATGGTTTTAGCCCCCTGCTCAGACTCATCGGGTACTTCGGTCGTTGAGTGCCGGCGGGTCGATCGAGCAAGTCGCCAAAGCGGCGCCTGGACGGCTCTGGTTTCAGGCCTACATTTTGCGAAACAAACCTTTTCTGGATGGCTTGATCGCACGCGCGCTGGCCGCCGACTATGAAGCACTGATGATCACGGTCGACTTGCCGGTGGGCGGCAAACGCGAACGTGATTTTCGGAATCACTTCTCGGTGCCGTTTCGCTTCACCGCCAAGAATCTGTTGGACTTTTCGTGCCACCCCCGATGGTTGTCAGACATCGTGCGTTTTGGCATGCCGGTGATGGAGAACATGATCGGGCTCGACATGCAGGCTAAGAACGCCACAGCCATAGCGTCGTCAGTGGGCCGCAGCTACGACCCGGCGTTCGACTGGAGCAGCCTGCAAAAATCCGTGACCAATGGCCGCGCAAATTGATCGTCAAAGGCATCTTGCGGCCTGATGACGCCAGTCGCTTGGCCGACATGGGTTGCGACGCGCTGGTAGTGTCTAACCACGGTGGCCGCCAACTCGACGGTGCAGTGGCCACGCTCGACGCCCTGCCCGCTGTCGTGCAAGCCGTCAAAGCCCGCATGCCTGTGTTGCTCGATGGCGGCGTACGGCGCGGCTCGGATATTTTCAAGGCCATTGCACTGGGTGCCGCTGGCGTGCTAGTCGGGCGCTCCACCTTGTATGGCGCGGTCGCCGCTGGCGAAGACGGCGCACACCGGGCACTGGCCATACTGCGCGACGAGTTCACGCGTACCATGCAGCTGAGCGGTGCCTGTTCAGTCGCCGACATTCATTCTGGGTTGCTCTTTGAGCCGTCTTTGAGAGCCCACTCAAAACCATAAGAGGATCTACATGCGCGCAGCTTGGTACAGCAAAAATGGGGAAGCCCGAGACGTTCTGATCGTCGGCGAGATGCCTGACCCGGTTGCCGGCCCCGGCGAAGTACGAGTTCGCATGGTGACTTCAGGGGTCAATCCGTCGGACGTCAAATCACGCCGCACCCGACCTTTGTCCGACGAGCGCATCGTGCCGCACAGCGATGGCGCTGGCGTCATCGACCAAGTCGGTGACGGTGTTTCCGCCAGCCGCATCGGTGAACGCGTCTGGACCTGGAACGCGCAATGGCAACGCCCCATGGGGACGGCCAGCGAACTCGTTGTCTTGCCCTCAGCGCAAGCAGCACACCTGCCGGACGCAATTGACTTTGCGGCCGGCGCTTGCCTCGGCATTCCAGCGTTGACGGCGATTCAGGCAGTTCGCTTGAGCGGTGATGTGGCTGGCAAAAAAGTGCTGGTGATTGCCGCTTCGTCGGCAGTCGGCCACTACGTTTCACAACTGCTGTCGCTGGCAGGCGCGCACGTGATGGGCACAGTCGGCTCGCCCGAAAAAGCCAAACACGCCCAAGCCGCTGGCGTGCGCGATGTGATTTTCTACAAAACCGAAGCGGTGGCCGAACGCCTGAAGGCACTGACAAATGGCCAGGGCGTCGACCTCATCATCGACATGGATTTTTCGACCACCTCAGCCCTGCTGACAGCCGGCGGACTCGCGCAGCATGGCCGCGTCGTCTGCTACGGCTCCAATGTGGCGACCGACCTGCCGATCAACTTCAGAACCATGCTTTTTAACTCTTTAGAGTTGAAGTTTTTCTTGGTCTACGACCTGCCAGCAGCCCACCGAGTGGCCGCGCTGAAGCAGCTCGGCGACTTGCTTCAGGCCAACCGCTTACAGCACGCCATCAGCCGATCTTTTGCCCTGGCCGACATCGTGCTGGCGCATGAAGCGGTTGAGGCCGGACAAGACATCGGTAATGTGGTGTTGACGTTTTAACGGCGCCTGCCGCTGCTGTCGCTTTACCTGCCTTTTTAAGCCCTGCGCGCCCGTGTGCTGGCCTTGCTTGACTGGGGCTTGCTGTTGGTCTTTGTCTTGATGTTCATCGACTTGCGTCTGCTGGCCGGCTTGGGCGTCGTGCAAAACGTCCTGCACCGCCTCGACCTCGAACAGCCGCTGAATCTTTAACTCACCAGCATGGCGGCCTCGCAAATTGTCAGCAACGTGCCAGCCGCCATCGCATTGGCTGAATACTCAGACAACTGGCGTGTGATGGCCTATGGCGTCAATGTCGGTGGCTTCGGTTGGATGGTCGATTCGCTGGCGAACCTGATCGCCCTGCGCATGAGCGGCGACCGCCAAGCGTGGCTGGTTTTTCATGCGTATTCGATTCCATTCCTTGGCATTGGCGCCACCGTGGCTTCCGCGCTGCTTTTTTGACCGGCTAAAATACAAGGCACGCGGGTATAGCTCAATGGCAGAGTTCTTGCTTCCCAAGCAAGCCACGAGGGTTCGATTCCCTCTACCCGCTCCAAATCGTCATTTTTTAGCGTGTCACAACCCGCACGCCTAAAAGCCTAGCGGGTTTTTGTATCACGCGAAGTCACGACCTAACATGAGATACCAACAAATTGACGTTCTCTTTGTTGGTACCTGTGAATCTGGGTTCACCCCTTTGGTACAAGAAGTCAATGACCTTTAAACGCTTGACGCTTCTAACCCAGCATGGCAAAGAAAGCATTCTGGGCCCCGTCTTCGACGCAGGTACAAACTATAGACTGGAGCTGGTGTCCGGGTTTGATACTGACTTGCTAGGCACCTTTGGGCGTGATGTGCCGCGCGCGGGCAGCCAACTTGAAGCGGCCCGCCGCAAGTGCCGCTTGGGTATGGAGCTGGGCAGGAGCTTTGCGGGCATTGCCAGCGAAGGGGCCTTTGTGATGGACCCATTCGCAGGCCTGATTCCTTGGAACATAGAAGTTGTCGTTTTCATAGACGATGAAGCGCCACTGGAAATCGTCGGCATGGCCCAGGGTGCGGCACAAAACTCGCAGCGCTTCGTGTCTGACCTGGATGCGCTGGCGGGTTTTGCTGACGAATTAAATTTCCCATCGCACCATTTGATGCTTCGTCCGAACAACGAGGATGACCCTCGAATCTGGAAAGGTCTTGCCGACTGGCGCTCACTGAGCGACGCCTTTCGCCATGCTCAGGAACTGTCGTCCCAAGGACTGGTTTTTGTGGAAAGTGACCTCAGGGCATTTTGCAATCCAACACGACAAAGAATGATCCGCAGTGCCGCAGAAAATCTGACACACAAGCTTGCTTCTAGCTGTCCCACCTGCAGGTCCGCAGGATTTTGGATCACAGCGCACGTTGCAGGTTTGAAATGCCGGTTATGTCTTAGCGCTACACGAGTGCCCATCGCGGACATTTGGTCTTGTGCAACCTGCGCGCATAGCGAAGAACGGCTTCGGTTGAACGATGCGTTTGCAGACCCCTCCAAATGCGACAACTGCAATCCATGAATTCACCCGCTTTGTGAGATCAGGCTTCGCGAGGTTTTTCGTCAAACCGGCGGTAAAAAGTTGGCAGCACCACCAGCGTCAACAGACTAGATAAGATGCGGCCAGTTCAAACGCAAAAAAGCCCTCACATTTTAGCGTGAGGGCTTTTTTTGACCGACTAAAAAGTCAACTCAAATCAGTGCCACCCCGGTCTTCGACTGCAGCAACTCCAACGTCACGCCGGGCGCCATCTCGATCACTTTCAAGCCTTGCGGTGTGACGTCCATCACGGCCAGATCAGTGATGATGCGATCGACCACACCAACACCTGTCAGTGGCAAGCTGCATTGGCTCAAGATCTTCAAATCTTCGGTGCCATCTTTCTTTTTGGCGACGTGTTCCATCAGCACGATCACGCGTTTGACGCCGGCCACCAAGTCCATCGCGCCGCCCATGCCTTTGACCATCTTGCCGGGGATCATCCAGTTCGCCAAGTCACCCTGCTCGCTGACCTGCATGGCGCCGAGGATCGACAGGTTGATTTTGCCGCCACGGATCATGGCAAAGCTGTCATGGCTGCCGAAGATCGACGAACCCGCAATCGTGGTGACAGTTTGCTTGCTGGCGTTGATGACGTCGGCGTCGACTTGGTCTTCGGTCGGAAAAGCCCCAATGCCGAGCATGCCGTTTTCAGATTGCAGCCAGACTTCCATGTCTGCGGGCACAAAGTTGGCTACCAGCGTCGGAATGCCAATGCCGAGATTGACATAAAAACCGTCTTCGAGTTCTTGGGCCGCACGGGCAGCCATTTGGTCTTGAGTCCACGCCATGTCAGGCTCCTGTTGGGTTGCTGGTCGGCACGGTCACCGTGCGTTTTTCAATGCGCTTTTCAGGGCTGGCATTGAGCACGATGCGGTGCACGTAAATGCCGGACAAATGAATGTCGTCAGGGGCCAGTTCACCCAGCTCAACGATTTCCTCGACCTCGACAATGCACAGCTTGCCAGCCATGGCCACGGCCGGGTTGAAGTTGCGGGCCGTCAAGCGAAAACGCAGGTTGCCCGAGGTGTCTGCGGTCTGCGCTTTGACGAACGAGACATCAGGCACCAAGGCGCGTTCCATGATGTAGTTATCGCCATCGAACTCGCGCAGCTCTTTGCCTTCAGCCACCAAGGTACCGACACCGGTTTTGGTGAAAAACGCCGGGATGCCCGCGCCACCAGCGCGCAGCTTTTCAGCCAGCGTGCCTTGCGGTGTGAACTCGAGCTCCAACTCACCAGCGAGGAACTGGCGCTCGAACTCTTTGTTCTCGCCGACGTAGCTCGAAATCATTTTTTTGATCTGCCGCGTCTCTAACAATTTGCCGAGGCCAAAACCGTCAACGCCGGCATTGTTCGAGATCACGGTGAGGTTTTTGACCTGACTTTGTTTGAGTGCCTCGATCAGCGCCTCAGGAATGCCGCACAGGCCAAAACCACCGACAGCCATCAGTTGGCCGTCCTGGACAACGCCCTTCAAGGCGGCTTCGGCGGAGGGAAATATCTTGTTCAAAAGGGTCTCCGGTTGAGTCTGCAGAGGCCCTACGATACTACGTAACGCATTACGTAGTTTTCCCTAAAGGTTTGCCCCATGGACGTCGATTACCAACTGGCTTTTGACTTGGCTCCGGTGGGCTTGGTGTTGTCCCGAAACCGCGCCATTGTCGGCTGCAATCAGCACGTCTGCGAGATGTTTGGCGCGGCGCGCGATCAGCTGGTTGGTCAGTCATTCAAAGTGCTGTACCCGAGCGCCGCCGAGTACGAGCGCATCGGCGCGCGGCTGATTCCGATCTTGAATGCCAACGGCGTCTATGCCGATGACCGCATCATGAAACGCGTCGATGGGCGCTTCAAAAACGAGACCTTTTGGTGCCACGTGACCGGCCGAACGTTGAACCGCGACGCACCGCACGAAGCTGGCATCTGGGCCTTTGAAGACCTCAGCTCACGGCGCCCGGTCACAGCTGAACTGACCGCCCGTGAACGCGAAGTGGCCGCGTATTTGATGGATGGCCTGACCTCGAAAGAAATTGGCCGGACGCTTAGCATCAGCCACCGAACGGTAGAGGTTTATCGGGCACGGCTGATGCGCAAATACAAGGCCTCGACCACGGCAGATTTGGTGCATAAATTGTTGGCCGGCTGAGTCGCGGCACTCAGCGTCACAGCGCATGGGGGGCTTGAAGGCTGAACTCTAACGTTTAACATCACGCATGAAATTTTTAATTCGCTCCTTTTTCAAAACCCTGCGCGTTGTCCTCGGCCCGGTCATCTTGCTCAAAGAGCGCTTGGGTCGACCCGCTGGGCTGGTGCGGGCACAGGCTGCACAAGCCAGCGTCGACAAGCAGTGCGAAAGCTTGGCGCTGTACCAGTACAAGACCTGCCCTTTTTGCATGAAAGTTAGGCAAGAGATGCGCCGCTTGTCGCTGCCGATTCAACACGTCAACGCGCAACCCAAAGGGAGCGACCGGGATGCGCTTCAGCAAGGCGGTGGCCTCGCCAAAGTGCCCTGTTTAAAAATTACAGACGCTGCCGGTAGCAGCCAGTGGCTGTACGACTCCGACAAAATCTTGGCCTATCTGCGAGGCCGTTTTGCAGACAGCTCAGTTAGCTCAGTCTAGGCCTGGGACAATTTTTCGAACGTAATCCGGCAGGCTTTTGGCTTTTTGCGCCGGCGTGTCGACCCAAATGACGGTGGCACCACCGGCCGCGTGAATCACACCGGGCTGGTCTAGCCGCTCCATCGTGGCCCAGGTTTCAAAGGTCGTGCGCGCCGCATCGCTGACGTACATTTTGACCAACAAGTCGCCCGGGTATTCCAATTGCTTGTAAAAGTTGCAAAAGGCGTTGACGATGACCGTGCCGTCCCCTTTGGGGTCGGGCATGGCGCCAATGCTGCGCGTCCAGTCCACGCGGATCGCTTCCAAATAACGGAAGTACGAGCAGTTGTTGACATGGCCCATCACGTCCATGTCGCCCCAACGGATCGGGATGAGCATTTCGTAGACGAATTTTTTCTTCTCAGGAATCTCGATCTTCATGCGTGTGCCTTGATTGAAACCAGGATGCCGAGCGTGAACAGCACACACGCGGCGAATTGTGCGAACGACGGCCATTGAACGTTCCGAGCGAAAGAATACAGCAGCGCAAAGATGGTTTCGCTGACGATGAGTTGCCCGCACAAGATGGCACTCAAACGCTGGCTGGCAACATTCCACCAAATGATGGCGAGCCAAGCCAGCGAGGACGCCGGTTAGCATGAGCGGGTAAACAGCAAAACAAACAACACTTCAAGCCCACAGGCCATGGCGTCTCTAAGCAGAATAAAATCCAATACTGCAATTTTCAACCATCACGGAGCCCTCACCGCATGAACAACGAAGACATCCTGGCCCAATTCGGTCCGCGTGAAGCCATGGACTACGACGTGGTGGTGGTCGGCGGTGGTCCCGGCGGCTTGGCCACGGCGATTCGCCTGAAGCAATTGGCAGCAGAAAAAGGCACTGAGATTTCTGTCGTGGTGCTGGAAAAAGGCTCCGAGCCCGGTGCGCACATTCTCTCAGGTGCGGTGATGGACCCGAAAGCCTTGACAGAATTGATCCCCGATTGGAAAGCGCTGGGCGCGCCTCTGAACCAACCCGTCACGTCAGATGAAGTGCTGTTTTTAAGCGAACAAGGCAGCACCAAAACGCCGGGGTTTTTAGTCCCCGACTGCATGCACAACAAGGGCAACTACGTCATCAGCTTGGGCAATGTGGTGCGCTGGTTGGCGCAGCAAGCGGAAAACCTTGGCGTTGAAATATTTCCCGGCTTTGCAGCCGCTGAAGTGCTCTACAACGAAGACGGCTCGGTCAAAGGCGTGGCCACCGGCAATCTGGGCGTCAGCAAAACCGGCGAGCCCGGCGAGAACTTCCAGCTCGGCATGGAACTGCTTGGCAAGTACACGGTGTTTGCTGAAGGCGCACGCGGCCACTTGGGCCGCCAATTGATCAGCCGCTTCCAGCTGGACGCCGGCAAAGACCCGCAAGCCTACGCGCTCGGCATCAAAGAACTGTGGGAGATTGACCCGGCCAAACACAAAGCCGGTCTGGTCGTGCACACCGCCGGCTGGCCGATGAAGTCCGACACCTACGGCGGCGGCTTCATGTACCACCTGGAAGACAACAAGGTCACGCTTGGGCTGGTCACTGGGCTGGACTACAGCAACCCCTTCCTCAGTCCGTTTGAAGAAATGCAGCGCTGGAAAACGCACCCTGCGATTCGCCAGTACCTCGAAGGCGGTAAGCGCATCAGCTATGGTGCGCGCGCCATCACCGCCGGTGGTGCCTTGAGTTTGCCGAAGACGGTGTTCCCGGGCGGCGCCTTGATCGGCTGCGAAGCCGGTTACCTCAACGCCGCTCGCATCAAGGGCAGCCACGCCGCCATCAAAACCGGCAAACTGGCCGCCGAAGCGGCTTACGCCGCGGTGACGAATGGTCGCCAACACGACGAGCTCAGCGCCTACCCGGCGGCCTACGCCAAAAGCTGGCTGGCCAAGGAGCTCAACCAGTCCCGCAACTTCAAGGCATGGTTCAAAAAAGGCTTGTACATGGGCACGTTCATGACGGGCATTGAGCAGTGGTTGCTGCCGCGCCTGGGCATTCAGAGCCCACCGTGGACGATTCACCGCAGCCAGCCCGACCACGCCATGCTCAAACCGGCGGCTGAGTGCCAACCGATCGTCTATCCAAGGCCAGACAACAAGATCACCTTCGACCGCCTGAGTTCGGTGTTTGTCTCCAACACCAACCACGAAGAACAGCAACCTGCGCACTTGACGTTGAAAGACGCCAGCGTGCCCGTCAACGTCAATTTAGCGCTCTACGCCGGCCCTGAAAGCCGTTACTGCCCGGCCGGTGTGTATGAGTACGTGAAGAACCCGGACAACACCGACCGGCTGCAGATCAACGCGCAAAACTGCGTGCACTGCAAAACCTGTGACATCAAAGACCCGACACAAAACATCGTCTGGGTCACGCCCGAAGGTGGCGGCGGACCGAACTACAGCGGCATGTGAAAACCAGCGCCGCGCTTCAATCGCGGTAGCGCTCACACAAAGCTTGCGTGGCGCTGCGGAAAGTCCCGAGGTCGCTGCCGACGCCAACGAAGGTCGCCCCCATCGCCAAGTAGTGGCGTGCTTGCGCTTCCACGGGGGCCAAAATGCCGACCGGTTTGCCGACCCCCCTGACGTCGGTAAACACTTGAGCGATCACCGCCTGCACCTCGGGGTGCGACGGATTGCCCAGGTGGCCGAGCGCAGCGGCCAAGTCAGAGGGTCCAACGAAGATGGAGTCAACACCGTCGATCGCCGCAATCTCCTTGACCGCCGCCACGCCCGCCAAGCTCTCGATCTGCACCATCACGCAGATGTGCTCATTAATGTGCTCGAGATAGTCGGGAACAGAGCCGTAACGATTGCTGCGCTGCGACACAG
>JASDRC010000027.1:0-2827 GCA_041442125.1 Polaromonas sp.
CAAAAACCACTCCCAAAATTCTCTAAAACAAAGACTGCCTCTCGCCCTCCTCACCGGTGGAGCGGGTGGTGTTCATGAAGGGCGCACAGATTGGTGGTACCGAGTGCGGCAACAACTGGATCGGCTATGTGATCCACATGGCGCCGGGCCCGATGATGGCCGTAGCGCCCACGGTGGAGATGGCGAAGCGCAACTCAAAGCAACGAATTGATCCGCTGATTGAGGAAAGCAACACGCTGTCCTCGCTGATTTCCCCGGCGCGCTCGCGCGACTCGGGCAACACCATTCTTTCCAAAGAGTTTCGGGGTGGTGTCTTGGTGCTAACGGGTGCCAACAGTGCGGTGGGCCTGCGTTCGATGCCCGTGCGTTATTTGTTCCTAGACGAGGTGGACGGCTACCCCGGGGATGTGGATGGTGAAGGTGACGCGATTTCGCTGGCCGAGGCGCGCACGCGCACTTTTGCTCGGCGCAAGATTTTTATTGTCTCGACACCCACCATCTCCGGGGCTTCTCGCATCGAGCGCGAGTTCGAGCAGTCTGACCAACGCCACTTCATGGTGCCGTGTCCGCACTGCGGCCATGAACAGCGCCTGCGCTTTGAGCGCCTGAGCTGGATCAAGGGGCAGCACGAAACAACGCACTACCTGTGTGAGTCCTGCGACAAGCCGATTGAGGAGCACGCCAAAACCCAAATGCTCGAGGCTGGGCGCTGGATTGCCACGTGTCCGGGGCAGGGCCGAACGGCTGGCTTTCACCTCTCCAGCTTGTACAGCCCTGTGGGGTGGCGCAGCTGGAAGGAAGTTGCCCAAGCCTGGGACTTGGCCCAAGGCTCAGCCGTGGCGCTCAAGGCCTTCAAGAACACCGAGTTGGGTGAGACCTGGGTGGAGCAAGGCGAGACGCCGGAGTGGCAGCGCCTGCTTGAGCGCCGCGAGGCTTACCGCATCGGCACCATCCCCTATGGCGCCTTGCTGCTTTCCGCGGGCATCGACATTCAGAAGGACCGTATCGAGGTTTCGGTCTGGGGTTTTGGGCGCGAGCAACATGCTTGGCTGATCGAGCACCGGGTGCTCGAGGGCGACACGGCACGTGACTCGGTTTGGCGCCGTTTGGGCGACATGCTGCAAGAGCGGTGGACGCACATCAGCGGTGTGCCGATGCGTCTGGTGCGCATGGGGCTGGACACAGGCTATGCCACCCAAGAAGCCTATGCTTTTGTGCGCAGCCAACACGACCCCAGGCTCCTACCCATGAAGGGCGTTGCCAGAGGTGCGGCCTTGGTGGGCTTGCCCACGGCGGTGGACATGACCACGAACGGCAAACGGCTGCGCCGCGGCCTGCGGGTCTACGCCGTGGTGGGCGGCATCGCCAAGCTCGAGCTCTTTAACCACCTGCGCAAAAGTGTGGAGGTGACTGAGGATGGGGAAATTGTGTTCCCCAAAGGCTATGTGCACCTGCCGCAAGTCGATGCTGAATACGTTCAGCAGCTGTGCTCCGAGCAACTGATCACCCGGCGTGACCGCAACGGGTTTTCTTTTCGGGAGTGGCAAAAGATTCGCGAGCGCAACGAGGCGCTGGACTGTTATGTCTATGCCCGAGCGGCGGCCAGCTTGGCGGGACTCGATCGCTTTGAAGAACGCCATTGGTTGGAGCTTGAACGTCAGCTCGGCATTCCCGTGGGGGCTGAGCCACCCGAGATCCGCATGGATGGCTTGTTTCCGGTGCAGCCTGGCTTTGAGTCGCCGGAATTTCTGCAGGGTGCGTATGGCGTACCGCTGCCGGACAAGTCAGACGAACCCGATATTGAACAGCACATGAATGAAGCGCTACAAGGATCCGGCGACATTGAGCCGGAGCCGCCGGAGCCGCCAGTGCTGCCAAAGCAGTCAGTCAATCCATCAGAGAACGCCACCGATCAAGGTGGCTTTTTTATTGGCAAGCCAAGTGAAGAGGGGCTGTGGCCCTCAGCTGCTCCCTCCGTTCGACGGGTGATTCGCAGCCGCTGGATGAAGTAAATGAAAGCACCCCATGACCGAAATTTCCAGCACCTATACCGCTGAGCATTTGAAAGCTCTTCGCGAGGCCTTGGCCAGCGGCGAACACCGAGTGGCTTATGACGGCAAGAGCATCGAATACCGCAGCGTGGCCGATTTGAAAACCGCCATTGCCGAGGTCGAGGCCACGCTTGCCCGCGATGGCGGACGCACCAAGTCGCGGCAAATCCGCATCACGACGGCCAAGGGCTTGTGATGTCTTGGTTTAAAAATCTTCAACGCCGCGTGTTCGGTAGCACGCCGATCTATGACGGCACAGGTGGTGGGCGCAGGGCGCTGGCCTGGATGCCCAGCAATCCTGGGGCCGTATCGGCATTGGCTTTTGCGCAAGACGAGCTGCGGGCTAAAAGCCGGGACCTGGTGCGCCGAAACGCCTGGGCGGCTTCGGGCATCGAGGCCTTTGTGGCCAACGCCATCGGCACGGGTATCAAGCCGCAAAGCATGGTGGCTGACCAAGTCCAGCGTGAGGCGATCCAAAGCCTTTGGCGGGATTGGTGCGAACAAGCCGACGCGGCAGGTCTCACCGACTTCTATGGTCTGCAAGCCTTAGCCACCCGCGCCATGCTCGCAGGGGGTGAGGCGCTGGTGCGATTGCGCTATCGACGCTCAAGCGATGGGTTGCCGGTGGCCTTGCAGATCCAAGTGCTTGAAGCCGAGCACCTGCCCAGCACGATGAACCGGGATTTGGCGGCTGCTTCTGGGGCCTCCAATTCGGGCAACGTCATTCGATCTGGCATCGAGTTTGACCGTCTGGGGCGCAGAGTGGCCTACCACCT
>JASDRC010000027.1:2837-6934 GCA_041442125.1 Polaromonas sp.
GTATCGCTCCCATCCTAATGATGGCCTGTTGGCGCCGATGTCTGGGGCGGGCGGTATGGAGACGGTTCGGGTGGATGCCTCAGAGGTGATTCATCTCTTTCGGCCGCTGCGCCCGGGTCAGATCCGCGGCGAGCCGTGGCTCACGCGTGCCTTGGTCAAGCTCAATGAATTGGACCAGTATGACGACGCCGAACTGGTGCGCAAGAAAACGGCTGCGATGTTTGCAGGCTTCATCACCCGCTTGGCGCCGGAAGACAACCTGATGGGTGAGTCTGATGCGGCCCCCAGCGGTGTGGCCATGGCCGGGATGGAGCCCGGCACGCTGCAGATCTTGGAGCCGGGTGAGGACATCAAGTTCTCGGCCCCGGCGGATGTCGGGTCGTCCTATGCCGAATTCATGCGCCAGCAGTTCCGGGCGGTGGCCGCCGCCATGGGCATCACGTTTGAGATGCTCACCGGGGACCTGACGCAAGTGAACTACTCCTCGATTCGGGCTGGCCTGCTGGAGTTTCGCCGCCGCTGTGAGGCTTTGCAGCACGGCGTGATCGTGCACCAGCTGTGCCGCCCCATCTGGCGGGCCTGGTTTGACAAAGCCGTGCTGGAAGGGCAGCTCACGTTGCCGGCTTACCGCGAAGCAAAGCGTCAGTACCAAGCTGCGAAGTGGATTCCGCAGGGCTGGAGTTGGGTCGATCCGCAAAAAGAATTCAACGCCATGAAGCTGGCCATCCGTGCGGGCTTGATGAGTCGCTCGGAGGTGATATCGGGCAATGGCTACGACGCGGAGGACGTCGATCGGGAGATCGCAGCGGATAACCAGCGCGCCGATGACTTGGGGCTCATTTTTGATTCAGACGTCCGGCATGACCAGGTCCCGCAAGCTAGCCAGGGATTTGGTCAAAACGCGAATCAGAACATTAATCAAAACGCGGCCAACGACACATTCAGCGACCCGGCCGCAGACCCAGCCAACAACACCATCGACCAGCCCGGCGCTGATCCCACGCAGGACCCTCCATCATGAATTACCTTGCTTCGCGCTTGTTCGGAACGCCCTTGCTGATTCACCGCCCTAAATTGGACGTGATCTTGTCGGTGCTCGGCCCGCGCATCGGCATGGCTGATCTGCCCGCCTTGCCGCCCATGGACATGGCGGCATTTCAGCGGTTGCCAGCAATGGCCGCACCCGAGGGCATCGCCGTCATTCCCATCTACGGCTCGCTTGTCAAACGCTCCATGGGGGTCGATGCGGCCTCTGGTCTCACGTCTTACAGCGATATCGCCACGCTGCTGGACGCCGCTGCGGCAGACCCGAGTGTCCGCGGTATCTTGCTCGACATCGACTCGCCTGGTGGCGAGGCTTCGGGCAGTTTTGAGGTGGCCCGCCGCGTGCGTGAAGTGGCCGCGAGCAAACCCGTGTGGGCGGTTGCCAACGATGCCGCTTATTCGGCGGCCTATGCCATTGCTGCCAGCGCGCAGCGCCTGTTTGTGACTGAGACCGGTGGCGTCGGCTCCGTGGGTGTGATTGCCCTGCATGTGGACCAGTCGGCCAAGGACGCGCAAGACGGCTACCACTACACCGCGATCACAGCGGGCGCGCACAAAAACAACTACTCACCCCATGAGCCCTTGTCGGGTGCAGCCAAGTTCGAGCTGCAAACCGAGGTCGACCGGCTCTACGCGATCTTTGCCGATCACGTGGCGCAAATGCGCGGTCTGGATGTCCGGGCGGTGCGAGGCACCGAGGCCGGTCTGTACTTCGCGGCCAATGCCGTGTCCGCAGGTTTGGCCGATGGGGTTCAAACCCTGGACACCACCTTGGCCCAGTTTCACCAATTCTTAAGCTCCCGCAACCGCAAGCCGTCTCAGGTTCGAGGAGTCATCCGCACTGAGACGGCATTGCCCGAAAAGGATTTATCCATGTCTGAAGAATTAAAAACGCCCGAGATGATTGGGATGGAGCAAGTCGCCGTTCTGCTGGCGCAAGCGCGCGATGAGGGGCGGCGCGAAGTGGTGCAGTCCGCCCAAGCGATCGCTGAGCTTTGCATGTTGGCCGGTTGTCCGGACCGCGCGGCCGAATTTATCGGGGCGGCAAAAACGGAAGCCCATGTACGCCGGGTGCTGATCGATGCGCGGGCAGCCGACTCAGAAGCCAGCGAGATCCGCTCCACGATCAGTGTCGATGCGGGCACGCAGGACATCGATCGTCCCAGTGCTTCGCCCATCGTCGCCGCTGTCAAAAAACTCAATACCCCATAAAGGAATAAACCATGCCGACGATGACCGAACAAAAGAATCTTGGAGACCTGTTGAAGTACGAAGCCCCGAACCTGTATTCCCGCGAAGCCGTCACCATCGCAGCCGGTCAAAGCCTGCCTTTGGGAGCCGTGCTGGGGCGCAGCGAGAGTGATGGCAAACACTACGCGATCGACCCGGGCGCAAGCGATGGCACCCAGGCGCCCATCGGTGTGCTCGGCAATAACGTCGACGCCACCAACGGGGACCGCCGCGATGGTATTTTGATCGCGCGTCATGCCGTCGTGGCCAAGACCGCGCTGGTGTGGCCGATTTCATTGACCGGTGCGCAGCGCACGGTCTATGAGGGCCAGCTCGCCCAGCGAGGTGTCCTAGTGCGCGAAACCGCTTGATGCACCGCACGGCACCTACCTAACCAATCAACCCATTCATTTCTCTTTCCCTTTCGCGGACTGTTTAGCCCGACGCGCCTGGATGGCCCGTGCGGGCTTTTTTAATTCTGGAGCCTTTAATGCAAAACATTTGTGACAGCCCGGCCTTCAACATGGCCAACCTCACGGCGGCGATCAACTTCGTGCCCAACCGCTACGGTCGCCTGGAGAGCTTGAACCTGTTTCCGGCCAAACCGACACGCTTTCGGCAAATCATCATCGAAGAGCGCAATGGCGTGCTCAACTTGTTGCCAACCATGCCCCCGGGCTCTCCCGGCACGGTCGGCACCCGTGGCAAACGCAAGCTGCGCTCCTTTGTCATTCCCCACATCCCACATGACGATGTGGTGTTGCCCGAGGAGGTCCAGGGCATTCGAGCCTTTGGCTCTGAGACCGAACTGGAAACCATCTCCGGCGTGCTGGCGCGACACCTGGAAACCATGCGCAACAAACATTCGATCACGCTGGAGCACTTGCGCATGGGCGCACTCAAGGGTGAGATTCTGGATGCCGACGGCTCGACGATTTACAACCTGTTTGCTGAATTCGATATCCAGCCCACGGTGCATTCCATGGGTCTGAGTGACCCCAAAACCAATGTGCGAAACAAGTGCGTCAGGGTCCTGGCCGACATGGAAAAAAATCTCCAAGGCGAGTTCATGACCGGGGTGCGCTGCCTGTGCTCGGCGCAGTTCTTTGAAGGCCTGACCAGTCACGCCAATGTGCAAGATGCTTACTCACGCTTTCAAGAAGGGGCCTGGCTGCGTGAGGACGTCCGCACGGGTTTCACCTACGGCGGCATCACCTTTGAGGAGTACCGCGGTCAGGCCAGCACCGCAGAAGGGACGGTTCGCAAGTTCATCGCCGACGGTGAGGCGCATTGCTTTCCCGTGGGCACCGTCGACACGTTTGGCACCTACTTTTCTCCGGCCGACTTCAACGAGACGGTCAACACCTTGGGCCAGCCGCTCTATGCCAAGCAAGAGCCGCGCAAATTTGAGCGCGGGACCGACCTGCACACGCAGAGTAACCCGCTGCCCATGTGCCATCGCCCAGGTGTGCTGATCAAGCTGACCGCCTGAGCTTGACGTGACACACAACGCCTTTCAAAAAGCGCTGGAGCGCAGCTTCATTTGTCTCGGTGTTTTGGGTGTGTATCGGCTGGCCAATGGGCAAGAAGTTGAGACTCGGTTCATGTCCAGGCAAAACGATGTGATGGATACCTTTGGGGGCAGCCGTTTTGCTTTGGCGACGCACCGCTTTGATGTGCTGAGCCTTGCGATTCCACAGCCGCAAGAAGGCGATCACTTGACGGTCAATGGACAAACTTACGAAGTGGTGGGCGCGCCCTTGGCCGACCGTGATCGCTTGATCTGGACCTTGACCGGAGCCCCGGTATGAGACTGCTGGCGG
>JASDRC010000028.1:0-29575 GCA_041442125.1 Polaromonas sp.
TCGTGAAGGCGGCCGGACCGTCGGCGCCGGTGTCGTTGCCAAGATCCTCGCTTAATTCCAGCAACAACCAAGGAATTAACCATGGCAACCAAGCAAAAAATCCGTATCCGTCTCAAAGCGTTTGACTACAAACTGATTGACCAGTCAGCCGCCGAGATCGTTGACACTGCCAAGCGCACCGGCGCGATTGTCAAAGGCCCCGTGCCTTTGCCAACCCGCATGAAGCGTTTTGACATCTTGCGCTCGCCGCACGTCAACAAGACCAGCCGTGACCAGTTAGAAATCCGCACGCACCAGCGCCTGATGGACATCGTTGACCCCACAGACAAAACTGTTGACGCGTTGATGAAGCTCGATTTGCCAGCTGGCGTGGACGTCGAAATCAAGCTGCAATAAGCAAAAACAGGACTGTAGCTGCGAGGCCGCAGTCCCAACAAGACCAAGGGTCTGGCGCTAGTTTGCCTATTGGCAAAATTAGCGCTATACTCGTGGGCTGCTTTGAACACGCTATGCGTGGGCGGAGGAGTTTTATTAACAGTCTTTCACATCAAAACGTCTGTGGCCAATTGAAGTCGCAGCGGTGGAAGTTACGGAGAAAACAATGAGTCAAAGCAACTCCCTCGGGTTGCTGGGCCGCAAGGTGGGCATGATGCGTCTGTTCACTGATGATGGGGATACCGTTCCTGTCACAGTGGTAGATGTTTCTAACAACCGTGTTACCCAGGTAAAAACCGAAGCAAATGATGGCTACGATGCACTGCAAGTTGCATTCGGTTCGCGCAAAGCATCGCGCGTAACCAAGCCAGCCGCCGGCCACCTTGCGAAAGCAGGCGTTGAAGCTGGTGAGATCCTGAAAGAATTCCGCGTGACGGCTGACGTCGCAGGCCAGTACGCTGCGGGCACTGTTGTGCCAGCTGCTGCTGTCTTTGCTGTCGGCCAGTTGGTGGATGTGCAGGGCACCTCGATTGGTAAAGGCTTTGCCGGCACCATCAAGCGTCACAACATGAAGTCACAGCGCGCATCGCACGGTAACAGCCGTTCGCACAATGTGCCTGGCTCCATCGGTATGGCGCAAGATCCTGGTCGTGTGTTTCCTGGTAAACGCATGACGGGTCACATGGGTGATGCCACCATCACCACGCAAAACCTTGACATCGTGCGCATCGACGAAGCCCGTCAACTGCTGATGATCCGCGGCTCAGTGCCTGGTTCAAAAGGTGGTTTTGTCACGGTTCGTGCTGCCATCAAGGTCAAGTCCGCCAATGCTGCTAAAGGAGCGAATTGATGCAAGTCGAACTCCTGAACGACCAAGGTGTCGCCTCATCCAAAGTGGATGTGCCTGATACCGTATTCGGTCGTGAATACAACGAAAGCTTGGTTCACCAAGTGGTCGTGGCCTTCCAGGCCAACGCCCGCCAAGGCACCCGCGCTCAGAAAGACCGTGAGCAAGTTCGTCACTCGACCAAGAAGCCTTTTAAACAAAAAGGCACTGGTCGCGCACGTGCTGGTATGACGTCCTCCCCGCTGTGGCGTGGCGGTGGTCGTATCTTCCCGAACATGCCTGATGAAAACTTCACGCACAAAATCAACAAGAAGATGTATCGCGCCGGTATGGCTTCGATCTTCTCCCAGTTGGCCCGCGAAGGTCGTCTGGCTGTGGTTGATTCGCTGACAGTGGACTCACCAAAGACGAAAGTCTTGGCTGATAAATTCAAGGCCATGAACCTCACTTCGGTGCTGGTCATTGCTGATGAAGTTGATGAAAACCTGTACCTCGCCTCACGCAACCTGGTGAACATTCTTGTTGTTGAGCCACGCTACGCAGATCCGCTGTCGCTGGTGCACTACAAAAAGGTTCTGGTCACCAAAGCTGCTATGGACAAACTCAAGGAGATGTTCGCATGAGCGCCCTGCAACCTTTTTCAAGTAAATCCAAATTCGACGAAGGTCGCCTGATGCAGGTGCTTGTCGCGCCCATCGTGTCTGAAAAAGCCACGATGATCGCCGAGAAGACCAACACGGTGACGTTCAAGGTCCTGCAAGACGCTACAAAATATGAAATCAAGGCTGCCGTGCAGCTGATGTTCAAGGTAGACGTCAAGGCAGTGGCCGTTCTCAATACCAAGGGCAAAACCAAGCGCTTTGGCAAGTCAGTCGGCCGCCGGGACAATGTCCGTAAAGCCTACGTGACCTTGCAGCCTGGTCAAGAGCTGAACATCGGTGGGGAGACTGCGTAATCATGGCTGTCATTAAAATGAAACCCACCTCACCAGGCATGCGTGGCATGGTGAGAATCTCCCGTGATCACCTGCACAAAGGTGAAGGTTACGCGCCGCTGCTGGAGCCACAATTCCAAAAAGCCGGCCGTAACAACAACGGGCACATCACGACGCGCCACAAAGGCGGCGGTCACAAGCACCACTACCGTGTGGTCGACTTCAAGCGCAACAAAGATGCGATTCCGGCCAAGGTCGAGCGTATCGAGTACGACCCTAACCGCAGCGCTCACATTGCGCTGGTGTGCTACGCCGATGGCGAACGCAGCTACATCATCGCTCCGCGCGGTCTTGAAGTCGGCGCCACGTTGATCAGCGGCCCAGAAGCCCCGATTCGCGCCGGCAACACTCTGCCGATCCGCAACATCCCGGTCGGTTCGACGATTCACTGCATCGAGATGCAAATCGGCAAGGGCGCGCAAATCGCCCGTTCCGCTGGCACCTCGGCAACCTTGTTGGCTCGTGAAGGTACTTACGCCCAGGTGCGCATGCGCTCTGGTGAAGTCCGCAAGATTCACATCGAATGCCGCGCCACCATCGGTGAAGTCGCCAACGAAGAACACAGCCTACGCCGTCTCGGCAAAGCTGGTGCGAAGCGCTGGTTGGGTATCCGTCCTACCGTTCGCGGTGTGGTCATGAACCCGGTCGATCACCCACACGGTGGCGGCGAAGGCAAGACCGGCGAAGGTCGCCATCCTGTCGATCCATGGGGTAACCTGACCAAAGGCTACCGCACCCGCAACAACAAGCGCACGCAAGTGATGATTGTTTCGCGTCGCAAGAAGTAAGGTTAAGCCATGACACGTTCACTCAAAAAAGGTCCCTTTGTCGACCATCATTTGGTAGCCAAGGCCGACAAGGCCGTTACCAACAAAGACAAGAAGCCGATCAAAACCTGGTCGCGTCGCTCCATGATCCTGCCCGAGTTCATCGGCTTGACCATCGCTGTGCACAACGGCAAGCAACACGTCCCGGTTTACATCACTGATCAAATGGTTGGCCACAAGTTGGGCGAGTTCGCACTCACCCGGACTTTCAAAGGTCACCCGGCTGATAAAAAAGTTGTGAGAAAGTAAGGAAAGACCATGGAAACACGTGCAACCCTCCGGGGCGTTCGTCTGTCGGTCGACAAAGGCCGTCTGGTCGCTGATCTGATCCGCGGTAAAAAAGTGGATCAGGCGCTCAACATCTTGAACTTCACGCAGAAAAAAGCTGCGGGCATTATCAAGAAGGTGGTTGAGTCCGCCATCGCCAACGCTGAACACAACGACGGCGCCGACATCGACGATTTGAAGGTCAAGACCATCTACGTCGAACAAGGCACCACGCTGAAGCGTTTTTCCGCTCGCGCTAAAGGCCGCGGCAACCGTATCAGCAAGCCGACGTGCCATGTGTACGTGGTTGTTGGCAACTAAAGGGCAGACAGGATATGGGACAAAAAATCAACCCTACCGGGTTCCGCCTTTCAATCAGCCGCAACTGGAATAGCCGCTGGTACGCCAGCAACAAAGACTTCGCTGGCATGCTGGCCGAAGACATCAAGGTGCGCGAGTACCTGAAGCTCAAACTCAAGAGCGCTGCGGTTTCCCGCGTGATCATTGAGCGTCCTGCCAAGAACGCACGTATCACGATTTTCTCGGCACGACCGGGTGTCGTGATCGGCAAAAAAGGCGAGGACATCGAGAACCTCAAGAAAGAACTGAGCCGCCAATTGGGCGTCCCAGTCGCCGTGAACATCGAAGAAGTTCGCAAGCCTGAAATTGATGCCAAGCTCATCGCTGACAGCATCACTCAACAGCTTGAAAAACGCATCATGTTCCGTCGTGCCATGAAGCGCGCCATGCAAAACGCCATGCGTCTGGGTGCCCTCGGCATCAAGATCATGTCGTCTGGCCGTTTGAATGGTATTGAGATCGCACGTTGCGAGTGGTACCGCGAAGGTCGCGTGCCACTTCACACATTGCGCGCCGACATCGACTACGGTACCTCTGAAGCCAAGACCACCTACGGTGTGATCGGCGTCAAGGTCTGGGTCTACAAAGGTGACACCCTCGGTCGTAACGATGGCACCGGTGCCAAGATGATCGAAGTCGCTGATGAAGAGCGCAAGCCACGCGGCCCACGTCGCGATGCCCGTCCAGGTGACCGTACAGAACGTCCTGCTGCTCGCGGCGCACGCCCTGCACGTGGCCCAGTCGGCGGCGTCAACACAGCCCCTGCTGATGGCAGCGACAAACCTGCGGAGGCGACTGACGCCGATGCTTCGAAATCCACCGTTAAGCGCGTTCGTAAAGCCGCGCCAGCTGCAGCAGCTGACGGTGCCAAGACTGAGTAATCAGTCTAATCACGGAGATAAATCATGCTGCAACCCGCTCGTAGAAAATACCGCAAAGAGCAAAAAGGCCGCAACACCGGCGTCGCCACACGAGGTAACTCAGTGGCGTTCGGTGATTTTGGTCTCAAGTGTACCGACCGCGGTCGCTTGACTGCTCGTCAAATTGAAGCCGCACGTCGTGCGATTTCCCGCCACGTCAAGCGTGGTGGTCGTATCTGGATCCGTGTCTTCCCAGACAAGCCAATTTCCCAAAAGCCCGCCGAAGTGCGGATGGGTAACGGTAAAGGCAACCCAGAATATTACGTGGCTGAAATTCAGCCAGGTAAGATTGTTTTTGAAATTGTTGGCGTGCCTGAAGAGTTGGCCCGTGAAGCGTTCCGCCTGGCGTCTGCCAAGCTGCCGCTGCGCACCACCTTCGTCAGCCGCATGATTGGCCAGTAAGCAGGAGATGACACAAATGAACACTACTGAACTGCGCCAAAAAGACGTTGACGGCCTGAAAGCTGAAGTCAAAGCGTTGCAAAAAGCACACTTTGGCTTGCGCATGCAAAAAGCCACGCAACAACTGACCAACACATCCACGCTGCCATTAACGCGCCGTGCCATTGCTCGCGCCAAGACCATCTTGGCCGAAACCATCGTCAAGCAAGGAGCCAACAAATGACGGAAGTAAAAAAATCCCTCACGCGTACCTTGGTAGGTAAGGTTGTGAGCGACAAGCGCGCTAAGACTGTGACCGTTCTGGTCGAACGCCGTGTCAAACACGAGCTGTACGGCAAGATTGTTTCTTTGTCCAGCAAATACCACGCCCATGACGAAAAGGGCGAGTACAAGATGGGTGACTTGATCGAAATCACCGAAAGCCGTCCAATTTCTAAAACCAAGAATTGGGTTGTTTCGAAGTTGCTGCAAAAGGCGGAATTGGTTTAAGTCTTTCAGACTGACAACCAGCCTCCCGAAAAACGGTCCACTGTGTGGGCCGTTTTTCATTTCTGAACCACATTCATACTGCTCAGCTCAGTCTGGTGTCGACAATCCACTGTTGTTCAGCGGAACTCAGCTGGCTGAGTCAAAATACACAGCACAATCTGGACTTGTTATTTCACAACGCACAGGAGCACTGATGATCAAAGTTGGCGACACACTTCCAGCGACCACGCTGATGGAATTTTCTGAGGTTGAAGGCAACGGCTGCAGCCTTGGCCCCAACCCCATCGATGTAGCCAAAGCCACCGCGGGTAAAACCATTGCGCTGTTCGCTTTGCCGGGCGCTTTCACGCCAACCTGTTCTGCCAAACATATTCCGAGTTATCTTGAGTCTTTCAATGAACTCAAGGCCCATGGCGTTGACGAAATCTGGTGCGTTAGCGTCAACGATGCGTTTGTGATGGGTGCTTGGGCACGCGACCAAAAAACCGATGGCAAGATCCGCATGTTGGCCGACGGCAGCGCCGATTTCGCAAAAGGCACGGGTCTGACTTTGGACTTGAGCGCACGCGGCATGGGCTTGCGCAGCAACCGCTACTCGATGTTGATCAAAGACGGCAAGGTCGCTTCACTGAATGTCGAAGCTGCTGGCAAGTTCGAAGTGAGCGATGGTGCGACGATGCTGGCTCAAGCCAAGGCCTGAACAGCACATTGCCAAGGCTATAAATCGACCTTGAGGTAATGAGCTCCGGGAACTGGGTTGTGGTAAAAAGGCGGGATTTCCGCAAAACCAATGTCCACATACAGTGCCCGGGCTGACTCCATGTCGTCTAAGGTGTCGAGCAACACGCAGTGGTAGCCCGCAGAGCGGGCGGCGTCGAGAATAGCCTGCGCCAAATGGTGGCCTAAGCCAGAACGGCGATAGGTCTTGCGCACATACAGGCGTTTCATTTCTGCGGCGTTGGGATAATCAACATTGTCGATTTGCCGCAAGGCGCAGCAGCCGGCCAGTTCGCCATCGACCCAAGCCAACAACAAAGCGCCGCGCGGCGCACTGTACTCACCAGGCAAGTCTTCCAGCTCTGCTTCAAAGTTTTGAAAATGCAAATCAATGCCCAGCTGGGTAGCGTACTCTGTAAAAATCAGCCGCACCAAAGCGAACTCTTCAGTTGAGCTGGGTGTTGTGAGATGAAAGGACGAGCTGCGCAAAAGAAGGGTGTGAAGTTGAAAGTCAGTGTAGCGGTAATTCCCGCCAACCCATCGTCTTGTCTTCTCCGCTCCGAGCAAGCTAAAAAAGGGCCGAGTGAAGGCTGCTCACCCCATAAGCCGTCGCGCCGCAAAGTAAGAGGATGACGAGCGCCAGCAGACGGGTTTTTGCATCGTCCCGCGAAGGCAGGGCTGAGAAAGGCAGCAACTTGTCACCATGGAGCATGGCGCTGACCAGACAGTGGCGTCGGCGGGTGTGATAAGTCACAGCGCCAAGATGCAGCAGTACCAGCGGCAGCAGGGCCAATTGCCCAATATCGGCGTGATAAAAAGTGGCTAGGCGGACAGTCCCATTCGAGACCATGTGCGTCAAAGGTCCCGCATGAAAAATCTCATCATCGCTGACCAGACCAGTGGCAACTTGAAGCGTCAAAAAAGCCAGTAAAGCCCACACCGACAAGGCTGCTAACGGGCTGTGCCCGGCGCGCGCATCGATTGGGCTTTCGCCTTTCAGGTAGGCAAGCGTCGCTTGAGGGCTGAACAAACAGCTGCTGAAACGCGACCAACGGCCACCCACAAGGCCCCAGACAAAACGAAACAACAGCAGGGTCAGCATGGCATCGCCGAAGCGGAAATGAAAAGCCATCGCCGCACCGCCAGCAGTGCCGCTGATCAGAAAACCGCTGAAGCACACCGCCAGCGCCCAATGGAACAGACGCGTCGGTAAGTCCGAGACCCGAACGAATCAAACTCTGCTGCGCAGCCATGGGCACTTTCAGTGGTGAAACTCTGAAGACATTGGAATTGATGCGTGCATATTGTCGCTAAACGCAGAGCGCCCGGAATGCTCTGCCAGCTCGGCAAGGCCGGTGACACTCCAAAAAAGGAAAGGCATGAAAGCTTTTGCACTTGCAGCCGCGGCGGCTGCAATGTTGTCCCTCGCGGCGCCTGCAACCGCGCAGTTTGTCAAATCTGAAGACGCCATCAAATACCGCCAGAGCGCCTTGTTTGTGATGAAGCAACACTTTGTTCGAATTGGCGCCATGGCCTCCGGCCGGGCACCTTACGACGCAAAAATCGCGGCTGACAATGCCGAGCTTGTCGCCAGCATGGCCAAGCTGCCGTGGGCAGCTTTTGGTTCAGGCACTGAGAAGGGCGGCGACACCAAAGCCAAAGCCGAGATATGGAGCGAGCAAGCCAAATTCAAAGAGGCCAGCGACAAACTTGTCTCAGAAAGTGTCAAGCTGGTTGCGGCCACCAGGACCGGCAATCTGGATGCGGTGAAAGCGGCATTCACGGCCACGGCTGGCAGCTGCAAGGCTTGCCACGACGCGTTTCGCAACAAGTAAAACAGCGGCTTGGAAGGCCTCAGGTCTGCGCCAACAGCTTCTCAATCAATTGGTGCAACGCTGCAAAGTCAGGCTGGCCGACATACTGCTTGACGATTTGGCCGCGCTTGTTCACCAGGTAGGTGGTGGGCGTGAGCTGCACGTCACCCCAAGCCTTGGCGACGGCACCGGTGTTGTCGATGGCCACTTTGAACGGCAGCTGACGCGTTTCGGAGTAGTTGACGACGTAACTCGGTGGGTCGTAGCTCATCGCGACCGCCACCGTGTCAAAACCTTGCGGCGCGTATTTTTCATGCGTTGCGATGAGCTGGGGCATCTCAGCCACACAGGTGACGCAGCTCGTGGCCCAGAAATTGACCAAAGTGACCTGGCCTTTGAAGTCACCCGTGTTGATCTTGCTGCCGTCAAGCAGCACAAACGTGGACTCAGGCGCAGTTTGGGAGCTGGTGCAAGCCGACAAACTCGCCACCAGTCCAAGCGCCAACAAGGCCGCAGACACGGGACGCCAAAAACGGTGAAGCAGGTTTGAAAAGAAGGTCAAGGGGAACACTTTCATGGCGTTGATCTTAAACGGCATCGAACATCCACATAGACCGCAGCGGGTGTCAAAAGTTCAGTCGGTAAGAAGTGCGCCAGAAAAAAACCAGCCATCAGATCACCGCGTTGGTCTTCAACTCGGTGACTTGCGCTTCGGAGTAGTTCAGCACCTTGCACAACACCTCTTCGGTGTGCTGGCCGAGCAGTGGCGGCGGCAGGTCGGTGCGTACCGGGGTGGCGCTGAGCTTGAGCGGACTGGCGACCAAGCGCAAACCGTCATTGAGTGGATGCGGCCAATGCGTCACCATGTTGCGGGCTTCAATTTGGGGATCTGTGAAGACCTCGCCCAAATGGTTGATGGCGCCACACGGCACCTTGGCTGCCTCGAGCGCCGCCAGCCAGTCGGTCTTGTTGCGGGTTTTCATCAACGCTTCAAGCATCGGCACCAGCTGCGCGCGGTTCAGCACACGGTCACGGTTCTTCGTGAACAAGGGGTTGCTGGCCAACTCAGGCACACCGGCCACCGCGCAAAATTTGGCGTATTGCGAGTCATTGCCCACCGCCAAAATAAGGTGGTCTTTGCTGCCATCGGCATGGGCTGCGACTTCAAACACTTGGTAGGGCACGATGTTTTGATGTGCGTTGCCGACACGCCCGGGCACCTTGCCGTTGACCAAGTAATTCGCACCCAAATTAGCCAGCATGGCGACCTGCGTGTCGAGCAGCGCCATATCGACCTGCTGACCCTCGCCAGTTTTTTCAGCATGCCGCAGCGCTGCCAGAATGCCGACGGTGGCGTACATGCCGGTCATCAGGTCGGCCACGGCGACGCCGACTTTTTGCGGCCCGCCGCCCAAGTCATCACGCTCGCCAGTGATGCTCATCAGCCCGCCCATGCCTTGAATGGCGTAGTCGTAACCGGCGCGATCGGCATAGGGGCCGGTTTGACCAAAGCCGGTGACGGAGCAGTAAACCAAGCGCGGATTGAGTGACTTCAGCGAGGCGTAGTCCAAGCTATAACGCGCCATATCGCCAACCTTGAAATTCTCGACAAACACATCGCAATGCAGGACGAGTTCACGGATCAGCGCTTGTCCGGCCGGCTGTGAAATATCGCAGGTGACCGAGCGCTTGTTGCGGTTGGTGCCGAGGTAGTAAGCGGCTTCATGGGTTTCTTGGCCGGCGTTGTCGTGCAAAAAGGGTGGGCCCCAGCTGCGCGTGTCATCCCCAGCGCCGGGGCGCTCAATTTTGATCACGTCAGCGCCGAGGTCGGCCAGTGTTTGGGTGCACCACGGGCCAGCCAACACGCGGGAAAGATCGAGGACGCGGATACCTTGGAGAGAATTCATCCCTGCATTTTGCCCCGTCGCCAACGCCTCAATCAGCTCAGTACTGCTTGTACGGCAAAAATTTGCCCGACAAAACAACATTAACGCGGTCACCTTTGGGGTCTGGCTGGCGCACGATGTCCATCGAAAAATCAATCGCGCTCATGATGCCGTCACCAAACTCTTCGTGAATCAGCTCTTTGATGGTGGTGCCGTAGACACTGACGATTTCATACCAGCGGTAGATCAGTGGGTCGGTCGGCACTTGTGACGGCAGCGAGCCTTTGTAGGGGACAACTTGCAGCCACTTTTTTCGTCAGCCGTGAGGCCAAAAATCTTACCAATAACCTTCGATTGCTTGTCGTCAAAAGTCATTTGCCCGAGGCAACCTGCGGTGACCCATTCCTTGCTGAGGCCGACCTTTTTTGCCACTGACTCCCAGGTGATGCCTTTGCTCACTTTGACAGTGATGATTTTTTCGGTGATGTCGTTGCGATTCATGAATGGCCTGATGTTGTGAGTGAGAGATGAGCAAGATGTAGCAAGGGCCGCGCCAGCTCAAAAGCCCAAAATTGGTGCAGTGCACCGAACTACAGCGCTTCAAATCGTGAATGGTTGTAAAGTCAGGCTTCTCTTTGTTCCAAGCTGTCACGCCTAAAAGCGCAATGCGCGCTTTGAAAATTTCCTAGATGCCTCTTCTCACGTCACCCTTTGCCCTTATGGCTCATCGCGTTTTCCTCGCTGCGGCGCCTCGCTGGTTCGTGCGCAGAGTCCTCGGTTTGCTGGTACTGGTGCTCTTGCTGTTGGCTGCGGCTTGCAGCCCCAAGCTGAACTGGCGCGATGTCCAGCCCGGCAACAGTGGCCTGAAACTGCTGCTGCCTTGCAAGCCAGACCAGGGCGACAAGATCGTCCCGCTGGGCGGCCGACCGACCAAGATGACGATGCTGGGCTGTGACGCTGACGGTGCGACGTTTGCCGTGGCGCTCGCTGATTTGGCCGATGCGCCCAATGTGCCGGAGGTGCTGGCGCAGTGGCAGGCGCTCACGCTGACCAACATGAAGGCCACGCCGGCGAGCACGCAATCGCGCCCGCTAAGGGTGCCCGGTGCATCTGAAAACCCAGCGCCGGTGCTGGTGCTGGCGCAAGGTCAGCGGCCAGACGGCAGTGCTGTGAATGGTTGGGCGGCTTACTTCACCAAGGGCTCGCAAGTGGTCCAGGTCGTGATGTACGCGTCGGCCATTGAGCCGGTGGCCGCAGAAATTTATTTCGCCAGCCTCAAGTTCGACTGATGCCAACCGCCGCATCCGGATCAGTGGCTGCTGAGCCTCAGCCAGGCAGCGAAAGACTGGACCGCAAGGCCGCCGCTTTTATTTTCCTGGCCTTTGCGGCTGCCTACTTTTGCTCTGCTTTGGTGCGGGCCATCACCGCCACGCTGTCGCCGGTGTTGACGCTGGATTTCAATTTGCAGGCCAGTGACCTTGGGTTGTTGGCGGGCGGTTATTTTTTCGGCTTTGCGGCGATGCAGTTGCCACTGGGCCGCTGGCTTGACCGGTATGGTCCGAAGCGCGTCATCTTGTATTTTTTGAGTTTCGCGGTCGTCGGTTGCGTCGCGTTTTCGATGGCCAGCAGCTTTGCCTGGTTACTGGCTGCGCGGGTGCTGGTCGGCATGGGCGTGAGTGCCTGCTTGATGGCGCCGCTCACCGGTTTTCGGCGTTGGCTGGACGGGCCCACTTTGGTGCGAGCCAATGCTTGGATGCTCATGACCGGTTCCTTGGGCATGTTGGCGTCGACGCTGCCCGTGCAGTGGTTGATGCCGCTCACCGGTTGGCGCCCGTTGTTTTGGCTGCTGGCGATGTTGATTCTGCTGTGCATGGCGGTGATTGCTTGGATCGTGCCGCCGACGTCCGTGGCAGCTGCGACGGCGCCAAAGGAGGTCGACGCGGCAAGCTATGCGCCGGTCTGGCGCAGCCGGTACTTCCAAGCCATGACGCCACTGGCGTTTTTCAATTACGGCGGGTTGATCGCCATCCAGACCTTGTGGGCCGGGCCGTGGATGTTGAAGGTGGCGGGTTATTCGCCGCTGGAATCGGCCACGGGGCTGTTCTATCTCAACGCCTGCATGTTGGTGACTTTTTGGGGCTGGGGCATGTTGGCCCCGCGTCTGATCAGTCGGGGCTGGAGCGCTGATCGACTGATCGCTTGGGGTGTGCCGCTGAGCCTGCTGGCGCTGGCCATCAATATCGCTGGCGCCAGCGACACCGGCTGGGTCGGTTGGGCGGTGTTTTGCGTGACGTCCAGCGTCTTGGGCTTGGCCCAGCCGGCGATTGGCATGGCTTTTCCACCGTCTTTGGTCGGGCGCGCGCTGTCGGCCTTAAATCTGATGATTTTTTCTGGCGTTTTTGTCGTGCAATGGGGAGTTGGCTTGCTGGTTGACGCCCTCCAAGCCATCGGCTTGACCGAAATCGCCAGTTTTCAGGCCGCTATGAGCGTCTTTTTGTGTTGCTCCATAGCCTCATACGCTTGGTTCCTCAGAGGTAAGGCCGATAATTCATGCCAATGAATGGCATTCTCATCATCGCCCACGCGCCTTTGGCTTCGGCGCTGCGACAGTGCGTCGCGCATGTTTTCACGGACAACCCGGAGGGCGTGGCTGCACTCGACGTGCAGCCCAACACGCCGCCCGAGGAAACGCTGGCACAGGCCCGCATCATGTTGGCGCAACTGGGGTCAACAGACGCGCTGGTGTTGGCCGATGTGTTTGGCGCCACGCCCTGCAACGTCGCCCAAAAACTGGTCGACGGCGTGCATTCCAAGCTGATCACCGGCGTCAACTTGCCGATGTTGCTGCGCACCGTGTCGTACCGGCATGAAACGCTGGACGCGTTGGCGGCGCGCGCTTTAATTGGCGCCACCCAAGGGGTGATGCAAGTGGCTATCACCGCTCCCCAAAATCAGAACCGCCGAAACCATGATCAAGACCAGCACAACCATCAGCAATAAATTGGGCTTGCACGCTCGTGCCTCGGCCAAGCTGACCAAGCTCGCCGGCAGTTTTCCGTGTGAAGTCTGGCTCAGCCGTGGTGAGCGCCGAGTCAACGCCAAAAGCATCATGGGCGTGATGATGTTGGCTGCAGGCATCGGCAGTTTGGTGGAACTTGAAACCAACGGCACCGACGAACAAGCGGCAATGGACGGCTTGTTGGCCTTGATAGCCGACAAGTTCGGCGAGGGCGAATGACTTTTTCCATCCACGGTCTGGCGGTTTCGCGCGGTATTGCGATTGGCCGGGCGGTGCTGGTGGCGTCTAGCCGGGCCGACGTGGCGCATTACTTTGTCGATGCCAGTCAGGTCGAGGCGGAAATTCAACGCATGCGCGCCTCGCGCAATGCGGTCACCGAAGAGATCACGCGCCTGCAGCGTGAGTTGCCGCGTGACGCGCCGAATGAGCTCGCGGCGTTGTTGGACGTGCACCTCATGCTGCTGCAAGACGAGCAGCTGATCAGCGGCGTCAAAGGCTGGATCACGGATCGTCACTACAACGCTGAGTGGGCGCTGACCACGCAATACGAGATGATCGCGCGGCAGTTCGACGAGATGGAAGACGAGTACTTGCGTGAGCGTAAGGCCGATTTGGAGCAGGTCGTCGAACGCATCTTGCGACATATGAAAGGTGTCGCTTCACCGGTGCTGCCGCAAATGCCTTGCAGCCGCAAGCTGCAAAAAGACCTGTTGCTAGACGACACCATGGACGTGCCGCTGATCTTGGTGGCGCATGACATGTCGCCGGCCGACATGCTGCAGTTCAAGCAGAGCCTGTTCGTCGGCTTCGCCACCGATGTCGGCGGCCGCACCTCACACACCGCCATTGTCGCGCGCAGCATGGACATTTCGGCCGTGGTCGGCGCGCGCAGTGCCAGTCAGCTGATCAAGCAAGACGACTGGGTCATCATCGACGGCGATGCCGGCGTGCTGATCGTTGACCCGTCGCCGATCATCTTGGCCGAGTACGGCTTCAAACAGCGCCAGGGCGAGTTGGAGCGCGAACGCTTGAACCGCCTGCTGCACACGCCAGCGCTGACCTTGGACGGTCAAAAAATCGAGCTGTTGGCGAACATTGAAATGCCGGAAGACACCACGGGCGCCGTTAAGGCCGGCGCTGTCGGTGTCGGTTTGTTTCGCAGTGAATTTTTGTTCATGGGGCGCATCGGCCATCTGCCCGGTGAGCAAGAACAATACCTGGCCTACCGTCAGGCGATTGACGGCATGCAGGGTCTGCCGGTGACAATTCGCACGGTCGACATCGGCGCGGACAAGCCGCTGGACCGGCACACCAAGGCGCAAGAGACGCACCTCAACCCGGCCTTGGGCTTGCGGGCGATTCGCTGGAGTTTGGCGGATCCACCCATGTTCTTGACACAGCTGCGCGCTATTTTGCGGGCGGCGGCACACGGGCAAGTCAATCTGCTGGTGCCGATGCTGGCCCATGCCTCAGAAATTCGCCAGACCATGTCATTGATTGACCATGCGCGCGCCACGCTCGACAACACGGGCGTGCCTTACGGGCCGGTCAGGCTGGGCGCCATGATCGAGATTCCGGCGGCGGCGCTGACGCTCAAGCTGTTTCTCAAGTACTTCGATTTCTTGTCTATCGGCACCAACGACCTGATTCAGTACACCTTGGCGATCGACCGTGCCGACGAAGCTGTGGCGCATTTGTACGACCCGTGTCACCCGGCCGTGTTGCGGCTGGTCGCCGACACCATCGCCGAATGCAATGTGCAGGGCAAAGGCGTCAGCGTCTGCGGCGAAATGGCCGGCGACGCCAGCATGACGCGGCTGTTGTTGGGGCTGGGGCTGCGGAGTTTTTCGATGCATCCGTCACAAATACTCGCCGTTAAGCAAGAGATTTTGCGGGCCGACACCAGCAAGCTCAAGGCGTGGGCGCAGCGCGTGATTGACAGCGAAGACCCTGCTTCGCTGCTGTAGTTTTTGCAGCGCTTGCGTCAGCGTACCGCTGCCAGCGCGACGGCTTCGGCTGCCGAATGCGCCTGCTGGTCAGCGTGGTAGCTAGACCGCACCATGGCACCCACCGCCGCATGTGAAAAACCCATCGCGTAAGCACGCTCTTCAAACATTTTGAAGGTGTCCGGGTGGACGTAGCGCCGTACCGGTAGGTGTGAGGTGGAGGGGGCCAAGTACTGGCCGATGGTCAGCATGTCGATCTGGTGGTCGCGCATGTCCTGCATCACTTGCAGCACTTCTTCGTCGGTTTCGCCCAAGCCGACCATGATGCCGCTTTTGGTCGGCACGTTCGGGTGCAGCGCCTTGAATTTCTTCAGCAGGTTCAGCGAGAACTGGTAGTCGCTGCCGGGGCGCGCTTCTTTGTACAGGCGCGCGGTGGTTTCCAAGTTGTGGTTCATCACGTCAGGTGGCGCCAAGGTCAAGATGCTCAGTGCGCGGTCGTCGCGACCACGGAAGTCGGGCACCAGCACTTCAATCTGCGTGCGCGGCGAGAGCTCACGAATGCGTGTGATGCAGTCGACAAAATGCTGGGCACCGCCGTCGCGCAAGTCATCGCGGTCGACGCTGGTGATGACCACGTAGCTGAGCTTCAGGGCGGCGATGGTCTTGGCTAAATTCTCCGGCTCATTCGCATCCAGTGGGTCAGGCCGGCCGTGGCCGACATCGCAAAATGGGCAGCGGCGGGTGCATTTGTCGCCCATGATCATGAAGGTGGCCGTGCCTTTGCCAAAGCATTCGCCGATGTTTGGGCAGCTGGCTTCTTCGCAAACGGTGTTGAGTTTGTTTTCGCGCAGGATCTGCTTGATCTCGTAAAAGCGGGTGGTCGGGCTGCCGGCTCTGACACGAATCCAGTCCGGCTTTTTAAGCACTTCGGCGCGCTCGACCTTGACCGGAATGCGCGAAAGTTTGGCTGCGGCTTTTTGCTTGGCCAGTGGGTTGTAGTCTTGCTGGCTCTGGACTTCGCGGACGACCGGATTGCCGGTTTCAAGTGTGCTCATAAGGTTCTCGTCTTGAAGAGACATCAGGGAGAAAGGTAGGTGGCGAGCTTGTGGCCCAACACGACGGCGGCTTCCTGCCAGCTCACCGAGACCCCAATTGTAGAAAGATCCGTGGTTTGCAGCCCCACGTAACCGCAGGGGTTGATACGGCAATAGGGTTCAAGGTCCATCGCCACGTTCAGGGCGACGCCGTGGTACGTGCAATGCCGGCTCACCTTGATGCCGAGCGCCGCGATCTTGCCGAGGCCGCGAAACGGCTCGGCCGGATGGCGTGGGCCGTTCAGCGCCGCGTGCGATGTCGGGTCATCGAGCCGCACATAAATGCCGGGCGAGCCCGTCACGCGGTGGCCGGTCACGCCAAAGTGCGCCAGTGTTTTGAGGGTAGATTCTTCAATTCGGTAAACATATTCTTTGACGTAATAGCCGGCGCGTTTCAGGTCGATCAGCGGGTAGGCCACCACTTGGCCTGGGCCATGAAAAGTCACTTGGCCACCGCGGTTGCTTTGCACCACAGGGATGTTGCCGGGGCTCAAAACATGCTCAGCCTTGCCGGCCAGACCTTGGGTGTAAACCGCGGGGTGCTCGCAGATCCACAGCTCATCGGGTGTTTGCGGGTCACGCGTCTCGGTGAATTGTTGCATCGCCTCAAAAGTGGCGAGGTAGTCCACCAGACCCAGCTGGCGCGGCTCGAGACAGGTCAAGGGAGTCGCCGTCACAGGCCGCATCTCAGCAGACCGTGCTCACAGCACCACCTTGACCATTGGGTGGGTTGACAGCGTGCGGTACAGCTCGTCGAGTTGCTCGCGGCTGGTGACGGTGACGGTGACGGTGATGCCGAGGTATTTGCCGCCTTTGCTTTCGCGCAATTCAATCGTGCTGGCGTCAAAGGCCGGATCAAATGCGTGCGCGATCATCGTGATGGCGTGCAGCAAGCCGTCGACCTTGAGGCCCATCACCTTGATGGGGAACAGCGACGGGTATTCGATCAGCGATTCGGGCTGCGCTGCGGGTACCGACGTTGCAGATGTTGCAGAAGGGACTGACGGAGTTGTCGGTTTGTTCATGGCGTTGGTTGCGCCTTGGCGCGTTGGTAGCCGGCGTACAACTTGGCATAGACAGGGCCGGGTTGGCCGCTGCCAACAGCCAAGCCATCGAGCCGGGTGATGGGCAAAATTTCTTTGGTGGCCGAGGACAGCAGCAACTCGTCTGCGGCGAAGACTTCTGCGCGGCTGATGCGGCGCAATTCAAAACCCAGGCCGGCAGCGCGGCAAAGCTCTTCGATCAAGCCGTAGCGAATTCCTTCAAGCACCAGATGGTCTTTCGGTGTGCCGAGGACGCAACCGTCCTGGACGACCCAGACGTTGGAGGCCGCGGCTTCACTCAGGTAGCCACCGCGGAACATCACAGTTTCGATCGCGCCGACATCGGCGCTGATTTGCCGCGAGAACACCGCGCCCAGCAAGCTGGTGCTTTTGATGTGTGCTTTTTCCCAGCGAAAATCGTCGGCACTGACACAAGCCACGCCGGCGGCCCGATGGGCGGCGGGGACAGGTTTCATGAGGTTGGTCATGACAAAAACGGTCGGCGCCACACCACTGGTCATGACGTGATCGCGCAGCGCGACGCCGCGCGTGACCTGGATATAAATCAACTGGTCTGGCGGCGTAGCAGTGCCTGCTTCGCGGCTGAAGTCAGCTACCAGTTGTTGGGTGATTGCGTGCCATTCAGCGTGGCTCAAGGGGTTGCTGATGCGCAACTCGGCCAAGCTGCGGTCCAGCCGGGCCATGTGCTGGGAAAAACGAAACGGTGCACCGGCATACACCGGCACTACTTCATAAACCCCGTCGCCGAACACAAAACCGCGGTCCATCACGCTGATCTTGGCATCGCGCAGGGCCGTGTAGGCGCCGTTGAGATAACACAGGGTGGTGGGCAGGTCGGTGCCGTGAGCGGCAGGTGTTGGCAGTGGCGTGGAAGTGGGAGTGGAGGTGCTCATGGTGTGAATTGTCCTGCAAAGAGACTGGCGTTCAGCGGCGCCGGCGTTTGAACCAGACGCGCGCGCGCCAAGCCAGCCTCACCACAAAGTAGGTCAGCGCGGAGCCAAACACCGCAAACAGGCCCATGCCCAACGCAGCGGGAGCGCCAAAACTGGTGATCCAGTCCATGATGTTGGCGGCTTGACTCACCGCCGGCTCGAGGTCGGGTACTTGTTGTGTCGAACCGAGCAAAGCGCCGCCTGCCTTGTAAGCCATCCACAACCAAAACGCCAAAGTGAAGGGATTGGTGATCAACGTCATGGCGGCGGCCACCGGGATGTTGCCGCGCCACCAAACGCAATGGGCAGACGCAAATACAAACTGCCCAAACGGCACGGCAAAAGCCCAAAACACACCAATAGCCGCACCGCGCGCCACAGCTTCGTGGCGGATATGCCACAAATCAGGTTCCAGCAGCCGGTGCGACAAAGGCTTGAGCCACGGGTGCGCTGCCAGCGTGTGGCGGTTCGGCAAGGACTGTTTGATGCCTTGCACCCAAGACGTTTTTTCAACGACGGGCTGATCAGGAGAAGATTTTTTCATATGACTGCTAGGGGCAAAAAGAAGCCGTCATGGGCAGGTCGCGCGGGCTTTTGAGGCGCGTCTGCCGGCGGGCAGAACCCTCGATTGTGTCTCAGACCAAGGGGCGCCCATCGAGCGGCGAAAGATGGCCTTTCGTCGCGGCAAACGCCTGCGGTGAAAATGCGTCAAGCGACAGAAAACTTGCACCAAATTGAATCAATTGCAGGGCGCCTGCGAGAAAGTGCTTGGGCTCGGGGGTTTCTACGTACAATAAGCGGCTTTGCTAAAACCAGAAATGTATCAGGTTTGTAGCCTCTTGGTAATTTGTAAAGTTCAAGATGACGAAGTTGGTGGAGGGGTCGCAAGCACAGCCGAATACTCCTTCCGAAGCGGAGTGGCGCAAAGACTCTGAAGAAGAGTTGGGTGCGACTGAAGAAGATTTCAAGCCCCTGACGCGAGAAGAAGCCGACAACCTGCGGCGTGTCACCCCAGTGCTGTCCTTGTGGCGGGTGGTGTTGGCTCAGTTGCTGGTGGGTTGTGCGGTGGCTGCGGTGGCGTGGATGTTCACGGGTCGGTTGGCTGTGGTTTGGTCAGCAGGCTATGGCGCTTTGGCGGTGGTACTGCCTGCCGCCATATTTGCCCGCGGCTTGTCGCGACAGCAGTCGCAGCTTCAGGGCAGTGCGGCTTTGGCTGGTTTTGTAGTGTGGGAGACGGTCAAGGTGGCCTTGACGGTGGCGATGCTGCTGCTGGCGCCTCGGCTGATAGTGGATTTGAGTTGGCTTGCCCTGGTGGCGGGCTTTGTGGTGACGATGAAGGTGTATTGGGCGGCCATGTGGTTCAGCCGGATGCCTAAGTCGACGGTCAACAATTTTTAAGATGGACGAATTGATCATTTATGTCTGCTGCTGAACACGCCGTAACACAAGGCCCAAAGTCTGGAGAGTACATCCAGCACCACCTGCAGCATTTGCAAAAAGACTTCTCTTTTGCGGACGTCAAACAAAGCAGCATTGTGGACTTCAGTGTCTTTAACCTGGACTCTGTTTTCTTCTCGGTGGTGTTGGGCATTTTGGGTTGTTTTTTCATGTGGCGTGCAGCACGCCGTGCGACCTCAGGCGTTCCTGGCCGTTTTCAAGCGGCCTTCGAGATATTGGCTGAGTTGGTCGAAAACCAAGCCAAGGGCGTGGTTCGCAATGCCAAAAGTCGCAAACTGGTGTCGCCACTGGCTTTGACGGTGTTCATCTGGATTTTCCTGATGAACGCGATGGACTTGATCCCGGTCGACTTGATTCCCTTGATCTGGCACACGGCTGGCCCGGCGGCCGGTTTCGCTGACTACATGCGCGTGGTGCCTACGGCTGATCTGTCGACCACGCTGGGTCTGTCGGTCAGTGTGTTGCTGGTCTGCTTGGTCTACAACGTCAAGATCAAAGGCGTTGGCGGCTGGTTCCATGAATTGATTGCGGCCCCTTTTGGTGATCGCTGGTTTTTGTATCCGGTCAACTTCCTGATGCAGATGATTGAATTCCTCGCCAAGACCGTCTCACACGGTATGCGGTTGTTCGGCAACATGTTTGCTGGTGAACTGGTTTTCATGCTGATCGCCCTGATGGGCGGCGTATGGGCCTGGCAATTCAACCCCCTCACGGGCGTTTTCTGGCTAGGAATAGGGCATGTTGTCGCTGGAACTGTGTGGAGTCTCTTCCACATTCTGGTGATCACGCTGCAGGCTTTCATCTTCATGATGTTGACGCTGATTTACGTGGGTCAGTCGCACGACTCTCACTGAAATTTCTCTTTCGCTTTTTTCTTTCTCTTCTCGTAGCTTCTCTTCTTTTAAGGATAAATCATGGAAAACGTTCTCGGCTTCGTCGCACTGGCTTGTGGTCTGATCGTGGGTCTCGGCGCTATTGGTGCTTCGATCGGTATCGCTTTGATGGGCGGCAAGTTCCTGGAAGCTTCGGCACGCCAGCCTGAGCTGATGAACGAACTGCAGACCAAAATGTTCATTTTGGCTGGTCTGATCGACGCTGCTTTCCTGATCGGCGTGGCGATTGCCTTGCTGTTCGCCTTCGCCAATCCGTTCGTTCTGGCTTAATTTCCTTCGCACCTTTCACGTTGCAAAAGGAATAAGTCGTGAACATTAACGCAACCCTGTTCCTGCAGGCTATCGTTTTTGCGATTCTGGTCTGGTTCACGATGAAGTTCGTGTGGCCTCCAATCACAAAAGCGCTAGACGAGCGGGCACAGAAAATCGCTGACGGCCTTGCCGCTGCCGACACCGCCAAGTCAGAACTCGCCAACGCCAACAAGCGTGTCGAAGCTGAACTGGTGACGTCGCGCAACGAGACCGCCGCGCGTCTGGCCGACGCTGATCGTCGCGCCCAAGGCATCGTTCAAGAAGCCAAGGGCCGTGCGACCGAAGAGGCCAACAAGATCATCGCTGCAGCTCAGGCTGAAGCGGGTCAACAGATGGTCCGGGCCCGCGAGGCACTGCGCGAGCAGGTCGCTTTGCTGGCTGTCAAAGGTGCTGAGCAGATTCTCCGCAAGGAAGTCAACGCTGGCGTTCATGCTGACCTGTTGGGTCGCTTGAAAACTGAGCTGTAAGCGAAGGCGGCAGATAACTATGGCTGAACTTGCAACCATTGCCCGCCCTTACGCGGAAGCGCTGTTCAAAGCGCAAGCCGCCGATCTGGACAGCACTGTCATTTGGCTCGACGAGTTGGCGGCGCTCGCCGACAATGCTGAGTTGCGCCAGTTTGCCGAGCATCCGAATGCGGATGCGGCGCAGGTGCTCAAGGTGATGGCTGGTGGCAAGGAATTGCCCGCAGCAGCTCGGAATCTTCTGGGTCTCATCATTGAGAACGGCCGTCTGGCCGTCTTGTCCGATATCGCTCGTCAGTTTCGGGCGCTCAAAAATGCAGCCAGCGGTTCAACCGAAGCTGTCGTTTACAGCGCCTTCCCAATGGACGCTCAAGCATTGGCTGAAGTGGCCGTCACGCTCGAAAAGCGTTTTGGACGCAAGCTCGGTGTGACCGTCGAGGTCGACGCATCGTTGATCGGTGGAATTCGCGCAGTCGTGGGCGACGAGGTGCTCGACACCTCAGTCAAGGCTCGGCTGGAACAAATGAAGATGGCGCTGATTGCTTGATCTGGCGCACCGCGCCGATTCAAGTTTTTAGCCAACAAACATAGAAAGAAGGAAAGAGTCATGCAACTCAATCCAGCAGAAATTTCTGAACTGATCAAGAGCCGAATCGAAGGTCTTGGTGCCAGCAGCGACATTCGCAACCAAGGCACTGTGGTGTCGGTGGCCGACGGTATCGTTCGCATCCACGGCCTGTCCGATGTGATGCAGGGCGAGATGCTCGAGTTTCCCGCTACCGCTGACGGCACGCCAACTTACGGTCTGGCCTTGAACCTCGAGCGTGACTCGGTGGGCTCGGTCGTGCTGGGTGAGTACGAGCACATTGCCGAAGGCGACACGGTCAAGTGCACCGGTCGTATTTTGGAAGTTCCGGTCGGTCCTGAGTTGCTTGGCCGCGTGGTCAACGCACTGGGTCAGCCAATTGACGGCAAAGGCCCGATCAACGCCAAGCTGACCGACGTGATTGAAAAAGTTGCGCCCGGTGTGATCGCCCGTAAATCGGTCGACCAGCCGCTGCAAACCGGCCTGAAGTCGATTGACTCGATGGTTCCCGTCGGCCGCGGCCAACGCGAACTGATCATTGGTGACCGCCAGACCGGCAAGACCGCGGTGGCAATTGACGCCATCATCAACCAAAAAGGCCAGGGCGTATCCTGCGTTTACGTCGCGATTGGCCAAAAAGCCTCGTCGATCAAGAACGTTGTACGCTCGCTGGAGCAAGCCGGCGCGATGGAATACACCATCGTTGTGGCGGCTTCGGCTGCCGAATCGGCTGCCATGCAATACGTCAGCGCCTACTCTGGTTGCACCATGGGTGAGTACTTCCGCGACCGCGGTCAAGACGCGCTGATCGTGTATGACGATCTGTCCAAACAAGCCGTGGCTTACCGTCAGGTGTCCTTGTTGCTGCGTCGTCCACCAGGCCGAGAAGCTTACCCTGGCGATGTGTTTTATCTTCACAGCCGTTTGCTCGAACGCGCAGCCCGCGTGAATGAAAAATACGTTGAAGACTTCACCAAAGGCGAAGTCAAAGGCAAAACTGGTTCTTTGACCGCATTGCCGATCATCGAAACGCAAGCCGGCGACGTCTCTGCTTTCGTGCCAACCAATGTGATCTCGATCACTGATGGCCAGATCTTTTTGGAAACCAGCCTGTTCAATGCCGGTATTCGCCCCGCCATCAACGCCGGTATCTCGGTGTCGCGCGTCGGCGGTGCTGCTCAGACCAAGCTGATCAAGAACCTGTCCGGCGGCATTCGTACCGACTTGGCGCAGTACCGTGAACTCGCCGCTTTTGCGCAGTTTGCCTCTGACCTTGACGAAGCCACCCGCAAGCAGCTCGACCGCGGTGCCCGCGTGACCGAATTGCTCAAGCAGGCGCAGTACTCGCCACAGTCGGTGTCGATCATGGCCTCAACACTGTTTGCCGTGAACAAAGGCTTCATGGACGACGTCGAAGTCAAGAAGGTTCTGGACTTCGAAGCCGGTCTGCACAGCTATCTCAAAGACAAGCACGCCGCTTTGATGAGCAAGCTCGAAGCCGCCAAAGCCATGGACAAGGATGCCGAGGCCGAGATGACCGCCGCTGTGGCCGCGTTCAAAAAATCGTTTGCCTGATTCAACCCTGAATAGATAAAAAGCCACAAGCTTTCAAAAACATTTAGGAATACATATGGCAGCAGGCAAGGAAATACGCGGCAAGATCAAGTCGGTTGAGAACACCCGGAAGATCACCAAGGCCATGGAGATGGTGGCCGCCTCCAAGATGCGCAAGGCGCAGGAGCGCATGCGTGCAGCACGCCCGTACAGCGACAAAATTCGCGACATCGCGGCGAATCTGAGTCAGGCCCATCCTGACTACACGCATGCCTTCATGCAGACCAACGAGTCCAAGGTGGTCGGCTTCATCGTCGTCTCCACAGACAAAGGTCTGTGCGGCGGCATGAACACCAACGTGTTGCGTGCAGTCACTGGCAAGCTGAAAGAGGCACAAGCCGCCGGCCAGACGGTGCAAGCCGTGGCCATCGGCAACAAAGGTCTGGGTTTTCTGAACCGTGTGGGTGCTCAGGTGGTGTCGCATGCGACACAGTTGGGTGACAAAGCACACTTGGAAAAGCTCATCGGCCCGGTCAAGGTGCTGCTCGACGCGTACAGCCGAGGCGAGGTCAATGCGGTGTATCTTTGCTACACCAAGTTTGTCAACACCATGCGCCAAGAGCCGGTGATTGAGCAGTTGCTGCCGCTGGCACCGTTGTCGGTTGAAAAGTCCGCGCACGAATGGGACTACCTCTACGAGCCCGATGCACAGAGCGTCATTGACGCCTTGCTGCTTCGTTACGTCGAAGCGCTGGTCTACCAATCCGTGGCTGAAAACATGGCGTCTGAGCAATCGGCTCGCATGGTGGCCATGAAGTCGGCGACCGATAACGCTGGCAGCGTGATTGGCGAACTCAAGCTGATATACAACAAGACGCGTCAAGCGGCGATCACGAAAGAACTTTCGGAAATCGTTGCCGGCGCCGCAGCTGTCTAGGCCGGTGGCCACGCAGCGTTTCAGAATTTAAAGAACGAAAGAGGATCCAATCATGGCTCAAGCTCAAGGCAAGATTGTTCAGTGTATTGGCGCGGTGGTGGACGTTGAGTTCGCCCGCGACCAAATGCCCCGCATTTATGACGCACTCAAGATGGAGGGCTCGACCCTGACCCTCGAAGTGCAGCAGCAGCTCGGCGACGGCATCGTGCGCACCATTGCGCTCGGTACCTCAGACGGCCTGCGCCGCGGCAACATGGTTTACAACACCGGTGCGCAGATCACTGTTCCCGTCGGCAAAGCCACCCTGGGCCGCATCATGGACGTGCTTGGCGCGCCCATCGACGAGCGTGGCCCAGTGGACCAAACCTTGACGGCACCGATCCACCGCAAAGCCCCTGCGTATGACGAACTCTCGCCATCGCAAGAACTGCTGGAAACCGGTATCAAGGTGATTGACCTGGTGTGCCCGTTCGCCAAAGGCGGTAAAGTTGGTTTGTTCGGTGGCGCTGGCGTTGGCAAGACTGTCAACATGATGGAGTTGATCAACAACATCGCCAAAGCGCACTCGGGTCTGTCCGTGTTTGCGGGTGTTGGTGAGCGTACCCGTGAAGGCAATGACTTCTATCACGAGATGGCCGACTCCGGCGTTGTCAATCTTGAGAAGCTCGAAGACTCCAAAGTGGCCATGGTTTACGGCCAGATGAACGAGCCCCCAGGCAACCGTTTGCGCGTCGCTTTGACCGGCCTGACCATCGCTGAGTCCTTCCGTGACGAAGGCCGTGATGTGCTGTTCTTCGTCGACAACATCTACCGCTACACACTGGCCGGCACTGAAGTGTCAGCTTTGCTGGGCCGTATGCCATCCGCTGTGGGCTACCAGCCGACACTGGCTGAAGAGATGGGCCGTTTGCAAGAACGTATCACGTCGACCAAAGTCGGTTCGATCACGTCTATCCAGGCCGTTTACGTTCCTGCCGATGACTTGACCGATCCATCACCTGCGACGACCTTTGCGCACTTGGACTCCACGGTTGTGTTGTCTCGTGACATCGCTTCGCTGGGCATCTACCCAGCGGTTGACCCACTGGACTCGACCAGCCGTCAGCTCGACCCGAACGTGGTGGGCGAAGACCACTACGCCACGGCACGTGCTGTGCAGGGTACCTTGCAGCGCTACAAAGAATTGCGCGACATCATCGCGATTCTAGGCATGGACGAGTTGGCACCGGAAGACAAGCTGGCCGTGGCTCGCGCCCGTAAAATCCAGCGTTTCTTGTCGCAGCCCTTCCACGTCGCTGAAGTGTTCACTGGTGCACCGGGCAAATACGTCAGCTTGGCTGAAACCATCCGTGGCTTCAAAATGATTGTGGTTGGTGAATGTGATCACCTGCCAGAGCAGGCTTTCTATATGGTCGGCACGATTGACGAAGCCTTCGAAAAAGCCAAGAAAATCTAACGGACGGTTGCCATGAATACCATCCAAGTCGATGTTGTCAGCGCCGAAGAGTTGATCTTTTCGGGCGAGGCCCGTTTCGTGGCCTTGCCCGGCGAGGCTGGCGAACTGGGGATTTTCCCTCGTCACACGCCGTTGATCACGCGCATTCGCCCCGGTGCCGTGCGTATCGAAAAGGCAGACGGCACGGAAGAGTTCGTGTTTGTTGCTGGCGGCATTCTCGAAGTTCAGCCGAACCACATCACGGTGCTCAGTGACACGGCTATCCGCGGCAAGGACCTCGACGAGGCCAAGGCCTTGGAAGCCAAAAAGGCTGCTGAAGAGGCGTTGAAAAATGCCAAGAGCGATATCGATCTGGCACGTGCGCAATCAGAGCTGACTGTCATGGTCGCTCAGATTGCCGCACTGCGTAAATTCCGCCAGAAGCGTTGATCCCTTGACCGCTGGGCCACTGGTCTGGCGCGTCAAATGTTCCCCAGAAAACCGACCTGTCAGGGTCGGTTTTTTTATGGCCGGACGATTCAGAACAGCGTTGACGTCTCGCACAACCCCTTCGGATGGCGACTGCTGGCGGGCAAGCCCAGCTGCGCTGTCGACGAAATACACCGTCAGCCGGAAGGCTACCTTGCGGTCGTGCTGGTCGACCGGCTGGCGGCATGGCTTAATGCGGTAGGCGTGACCACGCCGCCCACTCACGCCAAAGAACGCCATTCATGCGAACAGCCAAACCCACTCTAACCCACAACGGCCACGCAGACGAGACCGAAGCCGCGTTTTACGAAGCCCTGCGACTCGGTGACATCGACAAACTCATGGCCTGCTGGGCCGATGAAGAGGACATCATCTGCATCCACCCAGGCGGTTCCCGGTGGATCGGCGCGTTGGCGATCCGGGGTGGTTTTGAAGCGATGTTCTCGCACGGCACGATACGCGCCAACATTGAACAAGTGCGCCGCGTGCAGACCTTGGGCGTCAGCATCCACAGCGTTGTCGAGCGCGTTGAAGTTATGACCCCTAACGGCCCGGCGCAAGCCTATGTGCTGGCCACCAACGTCTACCTCAAAACAGCCCAAGGCTGGCGAATGGTCGCCCATCACGCCAGCCCGGGCACCGCACAGGAAGTACCGTTAAGCGACAGCCCCACGGTCTTGCACTGAGCTATGGACTACCGTGCTCCTTGGTGGTTGCCCGGCGGCAACCTGCAGACCATCTGGGCGGCTTTGCGCGGCCAGCGTTACCCGAGCAACCAGCCTCAGTTCAGGCGTGAGCGCTGGACGACCCCGGATCAAGATTTCGTCGATGTCGATTGGCTCATGGATGGCTCCGGTGCAACTGCCCATCAGGATGCGACGGCGCAACCGTTGTTGGTTGTTTTTCACGGCCTTGAAGGCTCGTCGTCAAGCCACTACGCCGAAGCCCTTGCGGATGTCGCCAGAAGCCGCGGTTGGGCTTGTGCGGTACCGCACTTTCGCGGCTGTTCTGGTGAATTGAACCTTGCGCCACGCGCTTACCACTCAGGCGACTTTGCGGAGATCGACTGGATACTGCGCCGTTTCAAGGCGGCACACGCGGGGCCGCTGCTGGCCATTGGCATCTCGCTGGGCGGTAACGCTCTGATGCGATGGGCTGCCGAACTTGAAGGCGCCGCCGCCGATGTGGTGAGCGCCATCACCTCCGTGTCTTCGCCGTTGGATTTAACCGCCAGCGGCAAGGCAATTGGAGAAGGCTTTAACCGGCAGGTGTACACGCGAATGTTCATGGGCACGATGGTGCCGAAGGCCTTGCAAAAGTTAACCCAACACCCGCGGCTTTTTAGCCGCGAAGCATTGCTGGCTGCCCGTGACCTCTGTGCGTTTGACAATATCTTCACCGCGCCATTGCATGGCTTCAACGACGCTGAAGATTACTATCGACGGGCCTCTGCTAAACCGCACATGCAGCGGATTGCTATTCCTGCATTGGCGCTGAACGCCCGCAACGACCCCTTTGTTCCCGCCACCAGTCTGCCGGGAATGGGCGACGTCAGCGCCAGCGTTATCCTGTGGCAACCAGAACAGGGTGGCCACGTCGGCTTCCCGGCCGACGCTGCGACTGGCTGGCCACAAGCGCATGTGCGCGCCATGCCGATGGCTGTTTGCGCGTTTTTGGCGCAGCATTTACCATCTCATGCAAGGAGTTCAGAAATACATGGATGACATCGTCAAAGCCGCCATCGCCAAGTGGCCCAACGTACCCAACTGCTTTGGTTGGCTGGGGCTGGATGCGCGCGGCAATTGGTATATGCGTGATGACCAGGCGCAAGCGGCTGGTTCATTTGCCGGCGGAAGTACGCAGAGCAAAGGCTCGCTGCTACAGCATGAAAAGCTGATTGACTTCATTCAGCGCAATTACGAGGCTGATGCGGAAGGCCAATGGTTTTTTCAGAACGGGCCGCAGCGCGTGTATGTTGAGCTTGAAGCCACGCCGCTGGTTTGCCGTGTGGCACCTGATTTTTCTGTCGCCTCGCACACCGGCGATTTGGCCCGCGTGCAGCGCAGCATGCTCGATCAGCATGGCCGGCTTTATTTAGAAACGGGCATTGGTTTCGGACTGGTCCATACACAAGACATGACCCATGCTGCCGACGCAGTCGAGTGCGGCCTGTGGGTGCCAGAGGACGTGATGTCGGCGGACTTGCCCAAGCGATTCGGCTATGTTCGCAGCCCGGCCCAACTGCACGCCTCAAGCGGACACAAAAAAGCCGGTCACTGACCGGCTTTTTGAATCAGCGCGCGTAACTTACTTGGCGGCGCTGGCCATGTACTCAACCGCGGAGCGGATGTCAGCGTCAGACGCTGATGAACCCCCTTTTGGCGGCATGATGCCCTTGCCCTTGATGACGCTGGCTGTCATCGCGTCAATGCCGGTTTTGATGCGCGGTGCCCAAGCGGCTTTGTCAGCAAACTTAGGCGAGCCCGCCACACCAGCTGCATGGCAAGCCACGCAAGCTTGCTGGTAAAGGGCTTGGCCCGCCCCGACCGTGGCCGCAGGCGCTGCCGCAACAACGACGGCTACTGCTGCGACTGGCGCTGCAGCCATTGGCGCGGGTGCCGAAGCAGGCTCGCCCGGCGCAGCGGCAGCCGCTGCTGCAGGTTCTGCAAACTTGCCGCCAGCAGAAGCTGTCAGATAAACCACCGCACGACCGATTTCGATGTCGTTGAAATCACCACCGCCTTGTGGGCCCATGGCGTTCTTGCCTTTGAGGGCAGAATTCCAGAGAGCTTCAAAGCCAGTCTTGAGGCGTGGCGCCCAAGCGGCTACGTCGCCAAATTTAGGCGCACCGGCCGCGCCGCTGGCGTGGCAAGCTACGCACTGAGCGGCGTAAACATCAGCACCGGCTTTCAGCGGGCGATTCGCATCGCGAATCTCTACCGAGCCGACTTTCAGGATGCGATCCGCAATGGATTTTTCCATGTTCCCTGCACCCATGGCCGGCATGTTGGCCGAGGTCACGTAATAGACCAAACCAATGATGGCGAAGATGGGAATCACCAGTGAGAAAAACGCCATCAGCAAAAATTGCTTGGGTGTTTTGACCGGGCCGGTGTGCTCTTCTTCATGAGCCGTGTGGTTGTCGTGTGCGCTCATGGCTTCCTCAAAAAAAACGGGGTGTCGGGGGCAACCAGGGACAAGCCCAGCAACCATAGATTATAGCTGTCACCTCTGATGCATCTCTGGCTTTGAACGGCGCCTTCGCGCCGACTGTTAGAATCCGACGCTGATGTTGTGAGGCATCAGCCAGCGTCCAACGCATCTGCTGTTTGACGCCCGACAAAATCAATTCAGCGTTGCGGCTGTAGCTCAGTGGATAGAGTATTGGCCTCCGAAGCCAAGGGTCGTGGGTTCGATCCCCGCCAGCCGCACCA
>JASDRC010000029.1:0-29517 GCA_041442125.1 Polaromonas sp.
TGGCGCCCGGTGTGGCGCTGGTGTTGGGCGGTGACGGGCGCGGCAAAACCACGCTTTTGCGCCTGCTGGCTGGCGAACTGCCGCCTGATGCAGGGCGTTTGCAACTGGGCGGTGTGTTTCTGCACGAGCAAGCCGAGGCTTACCGCCAGCAGATGTTTTGGATGGATCCGCGTTCAACGGCGCACGACGCGCTGACGGCGACCGAGTACCTGCAGACGGTACAGCGCGCGTACCCGGCATTTGACGCGGCCCTGTTGCCCGCGCTGATCGAAGGTTTGTCCTTGGAGCCGCACCTGCACAAAAACCTGTTCATGTTGTCCACCGGCTCCAAGCGCAAGGTCTGGCTGGCCGCAGCCGCGGCCTGCGGGGCCGCGCTCACGCTGCTTGACGGCCCGTTTGACTCACTCGACCAAGCGTCGATCAACTTTGTCTTGCAACTGCTGAACGAAGCGGCCAAGCAGTCGACGCGGATTTGGGTCATGGCGGACTATGTCGCGCCGGGTGACGTGCCGCTGACAACGCTGATCAACCTGGGCGATTAACCCGCTTATTTCTCGACCGGATTGGCCGTCAACCAGTTCGCCGGGTAGGCCCGCATGAACTCCTTGGCCTTCTCGTGACGGGCGTTCAACCAAGCGTCGTAAGTGCCCTCGCCCAAGATCGCTGGCATGCGTTTTTCGTTGCCCCCTTGTTGGTAGCGGTGCAGCAAAGCATGGCTGTTGGCGTTGACGGTCAGCAGCGTGAAGCTGATGATTTCTTCGCCATCTTTGGCCCAACGTTCCCACAAACCAGCCACGCCCATCGGCTTGCCATCGACGCGGGTGATGCGTGTCGGCACGGCTTTGCCGCTGCGCCAGTCGTCTTCATAAAACGCCATCATCGGCACGATGCAACGCTGACCTTTGAGCCAAGTGTCGCGAAAATTGGTCGAAGTGGTGACGGTTTCTGACCGCGCATTGACCAGCTTGGTCGAGCGCAGTTTGGCGTCCGACGCCGACTTGACCCATGGCGGCACCAAGCCAAACTGCCCAGCGCCCAGCTCGCGCGCGCCCTTGTCAGGCGCAGCACCTTCAGCCAACTCGACGCTGGCCTCCAGCAATGACGCCGCTTTGCGGATAAAAAGACCCTGCTTGCGCGGCCAAATGTGACGTTCCAGCGCTGAAGAAGGGGCAGCCACCTGGAAGGCTTCGGGGTAAAGCGTGCCAGTTTGCACGCTGTCGTAATGAACACTCATGCGAGGATGCTAACTCACTGCATGTGTGGCTGAGATGTGAAGTGCTATGCTGCGCCGCCATGATCATTTCCAACCCGACCCGCCTGATCTGCTTCAACAAGCCTTACGGCGTGCTGAGCCAATTCACGCCCGAGGGACGTTGGCGCGGCTTGAAAGATTTTCTGAATATCCCCAACGTCTACGTGGCCGGCCGGCTTGACGCGGACAGCGAAGGGCTGCTGCTGCTGACCAACGACGGTCAACTGCAGGCGCGCATTGCGGACCCGCGCTTCAAGATGGAAAAGACCTATTGGGTGCAAGTCGAAGGCGAACCCGGCGAAGCAGCGCTGGCGGCTTTGCGTGAAGGCGTGCAACTCAACGACGGCCTGACGCGTCCTGCCCGCGTACATTTAATGAGCACAGCGCCAGCCGTCTGGGAGCGCGACCCGCCTATCCGTGTACGCCAAGCCAAGCCCACCACCTGGCTGGAGTTGGGCCTTCGAGAAGGCCGCAACCGGCAGGTGCGCCGCATGACCGCTGCAGTGGGCTTCCCCACGCTGCGCCTGATTCGCGCGGCCATCGGGCCGCACGCGCTGGATGGCTTGGCACCCGGACATTGGCGCGACGTCGACAGCGCGCTTTAACTTGGCATGGGCGAGCGCTGGTGCTGATGCCGCCAAGCCCCAAAGGCGCACAGCAGGGCCAGCAAACTGGTACCGACTGAGGCCCAATAGACGCTGACCAATCCGTAATGGGTGCTCAACACGCCACCAGCCAGCCCACCCAACAGACCCGGAAAACCGTAAGCAATGACGGTGTAAAGCGCTTGCCCGCGACCGCGCAAGCGACCATTGAAATGTTTCGACAACAAGGCGATGCAGACGGTATGGTGCGTGGCAAACGTCAGTGCGTGCAAGGCCTGCGCCACCAGCAACAAGACCAACACCTGCGCGCTGCTGGCCGTGATGCCCATGCGCAGCAGCATCGCCGCCGAACACAGCATCAACCAAGCCGTCAAACTCAAACGCGGCAGCCAACGCGACTGCGTGAAAAACCAGCCAATCTCGACCACCACCGACAAGGCCCAAAGCAGACCGATCATGGTTTTGCTGTAACCCAACGAATCTAAGTAGAGCGAGAAAAAAACATAAATGCCAATGTGCGAGAGCACATGAAAAAATGCCGCTGCAAAAAACCACTGCACCGCGCGCTGCCTCAACACCGGCATCACGTTGACGTGCTGCGCATGCTCGGGCACGGCCTCTTTCAGGTCAGGCAAAAACCAGACGCTGACGGCCACAGCCAACATGGTGGCCACTGTCCAGGCCGGAAAGTGGCGCATGCCGTCCTGCTCAAACCACGCCCCCGCCGCCAGCACCGTGACCAAAAATCCAAGCGATCCCCACAAGCGAATACGCCCATAACGCCGCGTATCGAAGACGCCGCCTTGCGTCACCAGATGGGCCATGGCGGCCTCGCTCATCGGCATCATGGCGCTGGTGTGGGCGAACATCACCAGCAGCACCAAAAACAACCACTGCAAGCCGCCATCGAACCACAGCCCGGTCGACGCCAGCAAGGCCACGCAGGCGCTGTAGCGCAGCAGCTTGATGCGCTCGCCCGTGCGGTCGCTCAGCCAGCCCCAACCGTAGGGCGCAAACAGCCGTGTGGCCGCCTGCAACGAGACCAGCACGCTGATGGCCAGCAAGCTGAAGCCCAGCTCTTTCAGCCACAAAGGCAAATAAGGATTGAAAAATCCGATGTGCGCAAAGTAGCTGGCCGACAGAGCGGCAAACGGAACCAGCTGGCGGCGGGTGCTCACCGGTCGCGCAAGCTCACGCCGCGCCAGCAATACGCGGCATGTCAACGCGCACATCACCGCACTGGGCGCGCTGCTGCAGTACATGCTCCATCACGACCAGCGCCAGCATGGCCTCGGCAATCGGCGTGGCGCGGATGCCAACGCAAGGGTCGTGTCGGCCCTTGGTCATGACGCTGGTGGCCTGACCGGCCATGTCAATCGACTCGCGCGGCGAGATGATCGAGCTGGTCGGTTTGATGGCGATCGAGACCTCCAAGTCTTGCCCGGTGCTGATGCCGCCCAACACGCCGCCGGCGTTGTTGCTCTTGAAACCGGCTGGCGAGAGCGAGTCGCCATGCGTCGTGCCACGTTGGCTGACGCTGGCAAAACCAGCCCCTATTTCAACGCCTTTGACAGCGTTGATGCCCATCATGGCGTAGGCAATGTCGGCGTCCAGCTTGTCAAACAAAGGCTGACCCAAGCCCACGGGCATATGGGTGGCAACCACGCGAATGCGGGCGCCGCAAGAGTCGCCAGATTTGCGCAAGTCGTCCATGTAGTCTTCAAGCGCCGAGACATCGGCCATGGGCGCAAAAAACGGGTTGTTGGGCACATGCGCCCACGACTCAAACGGCACGGGCATGTCGCCAATTTGCGTCATGCAACCCATGAAGCCAATGCCGTGCTGCGCCGCCAGCCATTTTTTGGCGACAGCACCAGCCGCCACCATCGGTGCCGTCAGGCGGGCCGACGAACGACCGCCACCACGCGGGTCGCGCAGACCGTATTTGTGCAGGTAGGTGTAATCCGCGTGACCGGGCCGGAAGGTGTCGAGGATGTTGCCGTAGTCCTTGCTGCGCTGGTCGGTGTTTTTGATCAGCAGGCAAATCGGCGTGCCGGTGGTCTGGCCTTCGTAGACGCCGGAGAGGATTTCAACCGCGTCGGGCTCGTTACGCTGCGTCACGTGCCGGCTGGTGCCGGGGCGACGGCGGTCGAGGTCGTGCTGAATGTCGGCCTCACACAGGGCCATGCCGGGCGGGCAGCCGTCGATCACGCAGCCAATGGCCGGGCCGTGGGATTCACCAAAGTTGGTGACTGCGAAAAGGTGTCCGAAGGTGTTGCCGCTCATAGATCGTGATTATCCCAGACCCGACCCACACTTGCCTGCCTATCGCTTCAAGCCTGTTTGGCTTCGTCCTCGGCAGGCCAGTCGCGGATGTAGGCCTTGAGCATCTTGTTCTCAAAGTTCTGGCTGTCGACCACCGCCTTGGCGACGTCGTAAAAACTGATCACGCCCATCAGCATTTTCTGCTCCATCACCGGCAAGTAGCGCGCATGGCGCTCCAGCATCATGCGGCGCACGTCATCGATTTCGGTGTCGGGCGTACAGGTCAAGGGCTGCTCGTCCATGGCTTGGCGCACCGAGGCGCTGCCAATCTCGCCGCCGTTTTTGACGATGCACTGAATCACTTCGCGAAAGGTCAGCATGCCGACCAGATTGCCAGATGCCATCACAACCAGTGAGCCGATGTCTTTTTCAGCCATGATTTGCGTGGCGCTGGCCAGCGGTTCTTCAGGCTGAACGGTGTAAAGCGTGCTGCCCTTGACGCGCAAAATGTCTGCAACTTTCATGACTGGTCTCCTGATTTTTTATTCGCTGCCAATATAGCCCAGAATCAGATCAGTCACTTGGCTCTTCAATCGAAATTTGGGAGTGGTTTGCCGCGTGGGTCATCGAGCTGGCTCAAGGTGCTTTCGAGCAAACGCTCGAGCTTTTCGCAGGCACCGGTCAACGCTTGGTCTAAGTTGCCAGCCACGTGGGTCACTGCCAGCGGGTGCAGGCCGCGCGGCCTAGCTTCCATGACGCAGCGTTTGTCATCACCGCCAGAACCTGCTTTGTGACCGTTGTCGTCACTCAAATGCGCTTCGATGCGGGTCAAACGGTCACGGTAACGGTGCAAGCGCGTTTCCAGCAATGCCTGCACGTGGTTGCTCAGCGGCACACCACCCTTGATGTTTTTATCGGTGTTGATTTGAACTTGCATAGGGGGGAGTCTCTCCTGTGGGTGGATGAAGGTCCGGCGCACCTGAAATGCACCGCCGCAGACTGCTCAGTCAGCCAATTGATTCATGCTATCGCAAAGCTGGACTCAACAACTCGGCCAAAGCATGCTTGAGCGGTCGGAAGGCACAGATCGGCGCTTTGTCCTACGCCTCAAAGCACCTCGCGCAGGCGGGTCTCGGCCCAACCCGCACGCGACCAGAGCTTGCGAGTGGCATCGGTTTTGTCGAGCAGCAGTTCATCCACCAGCGGCTCAAGCGGTGTGCTGTCAGGGTCGACCAGCAAGACGTAGCGCGACTCGTTGTCACCTTCAATGTCAGCCAGTTGGCCAATCCAGTGCAGCCTCGCCAAGGCGTCAAGCGACTGTTCGAGCTCCAGTGAATCGACTCGCAAGGACTGCGCCAAATCAGTCGCCAACTGACCTTGCGGCATGCTGCTGCGGGTTGCTTCTAGCCGTTGCAGCACTTCCAGCGCCAGCTGAAACCGCCAGCCATGAGCGCTGGCGCGCCGGGCCACACCAGCCAACAGGCTGGGCAGGTAGGCCGCAATCACGGCGCCCATCAACACAATGATCCAAGCCACGTAAATCCACACCAGCAAGATCGGCAAGGTGGCAAAAGCGCCGTAAACGACGGAGTACGTCGGCACCATGCCCAGGTACACCGCCAGAAGTTTCTTGGCCAGGGCGATGCCTACCGCCACGAACAGCCCACCCGTCCATGCATGCGCCCACTTCACATAAGTGTTCGGCATGTAGTGGTAAAGCGCCGCCATACCGCCCGCCAAAGCCGCAAACTCCAGCCCATCAAGCAACAGCTGAAGTATTTCAGAAGGCCCGGCCATGCCATTGCGGGCAAAGGGCAACAAATACGACGTAGCCGCCAAACTGGCCGCCAAACTGGCCGCCAAAAACGCAGGCCCAAGTGTCACTGCGGCCCAGTAAATCAACACTCGCTGCGCGAATGGCCGGGGATTGCGGACTCGCCAAATGCCGTTGAACGTACGATCGATCGTCAAAATCATGGCGACCGCCGTCACCACCAGCACCGCCAAGCCGGCCACACCCAGCTTGCTGGCTTGCAGACTGAACTGCGTCAGGTAGCCCAGCACCTGCCTGGAAATGTTTTCTGGAATCAGGCTTTCGATCAGCCACACCTGCAGCGACCCCTGTAGTTTGGCAAACATCGGAAAAGCCGTGAAGATGGCCAGCGCCACCGTGAAAAACGGCACCAGCGAGATCGTGGTGGTGAAGGTCAAACTGCTGGCCGTCAAGCCCATGTTGTCCTCGCGAAAACGCTTACGCAAGGTGATCGCCGTGTCACGCCAAGGGAAGTGGGATAGGTCGGCTGAAAGCTGCTTCAAAGTCATGACCGGTATCATGCCACTTGCATGAACAAAACCCTGAAAATAGACATCACACGCTGGCTGGCTACGGCCAGCCTGACAGGGCTGATCGCCCTTGGCTTGGCTTGGGAAATGTGGCTCGCGCCGATTCGCCCCGGCGGGTCGCTGCTGGCGCTCAAAGTACTGCCGCTGGTGCTGCCATTGGCGGGGGTGCTCAAAAACCGCATGTACACCTACCGCTGGCTCAGCTTGTTCGTGTGGATTTACTTCACCGAAGGCGTGGTCCGCGCTTGGAGCGACGCGCCCCCCGGAAATTACCTGGCCATGCTTGAAATCGGGCTGTGCTTGCTGCTGTTTGTCGCCTGCGCCTTGCACGTTCGCGTGCGCCTGAAAAATCCAGCAGCCCCAGCTCCACCACAAGCAGAAACACCATGAACAACGATTTTTTACAAAACCTCCGCAGCATTTGCGGAGATGCCCATGTCCTGACAGATGGTGACCTGCAAGCGTGGGAGATGGACTGGCGCAAGCGCGCGCGCGGCAAAGCGCTGGCCGTGGTTCGCCCAGGCAACACCGACGAAGTGGCGCGCATCGTTAAAGCCTGCGTCGCAGCCCAAGTGAGCTTGGTGCCGCAAGGCGGCAACACCGGCTTGGTGGTGGGCTCTATTCCCGACGACAGCGGCCAGCAAGTGGTGCTGAGCCTGCAACGCCTGCGGGCCGTTCGTGAGATTGACCCAGCCAACATGACGATCACTGTTGACGCTGGCTGCGTGCTGCAAAGTCTGCAAGACGCGGCGCGGCAAGCCGGCTTTTTGTTTCCCCTGAGTCTGGCCGCTGAAGGCAGTTGCACCATTGGCGGCAACCTCGCCACCAACGCAGGCGGCACGCAAGTGCTGCGCTACGGCAACGCCCGCGACTTGTGCCTGGGCCTCGAAGTGGTCACGGCAGCTGGCGACATCTGGCACGGCCTGTCGGGTCTGCGCAAAGACAACACCGGCTACGACCTGCGTGATTTGTACATCGGTAGCGAAGGCACTTTGGGCATCATCACCGCCGCAACGTTGAAGCTCTACCCTTTGCCCGCAGCGCGCCTCACGGCTTGGGCTGCCGTCGATTCCATGGACGACGCCATCAAGTTGCTCGGCATGGCGCACCAACACTTGGGCGCGGGCCTCACGGGCTTTGAAGTCATGGGCCAATTTGCACTCAGCTTAGTGGCACAACACTTCAGCCAACTCAAAGTGCCGCTGTATGAAACCTCTGCATTCTGCGTGCTGCTCGAATGCTCAGACCAAGAGTCTGAAGCCCACGCCCGCGTGCAATTTGAACGCTTGCTGGAAGCTGCTTTTGAGGGCGGCTGCGTGAGCGACGCCGTGGTGGCCGAGAGCCTCGCACAAGCCAAACAGCTTTGGCATGTGCGCGAAAGCATTCCGCTGGCGCAAGCCGAAGAAGGCCTGAACATCAAACACGATATTTCAATCGCGGTGTCACACATGTCGGCATTTGTACGCAGCACCGACGCCCTGCTTCAGCAAGAGATTCCGGGCGTCAGGCTGGTCAATTTCGGTCACTTGGGCGACGGCAATTTGCACTACAACGTGCAAGCCCCGGTCGGCAGCGACGGCCCAGCGTTTCTGCGCGACTGGGAAGACCAAGTCAACACCTTGGTGTATGAATCAGTGCAAAAATTTGGCGGCTCGATTTCAGCCGAACACGGTGTTGGCAGCCTCAAAGTCGAGAAGCTCGAAATCCACAAATCCCCCGTCGCGCTAGGCCTGATGCGGTCGCTGAAAACCGCACTGGACCCGAACAACATCATGAATCCGGGGAAAGTCCTGCGAACATAATGACCGCCATGACACAAGCCATCCGCTCCCAATACGAAGACTTCATGCGCCACGTGGACACGCAAGGCGTCTTCAAAGCTGATCGCACCGGCACAGGCACCAAGAGCGTTTTTGGTTATCAAATGCGCTTCGACCTCAACGAAGGTTTTCCGCTGGTGACCACCAAGAAGGTTCACCTGAAATCCATCGTCCATGAGTTGCTGTGGTTTCTACAGGGCTCCAGCGACAACAATTGGTTGAAAGCACGCGGCGTTTCCATCTGGGACGAATGGGCCCGTGAAGATGGTGACTTGGGTCCCGTCTACGGCGTGCAGTGGCGCAGCTGGCCAACGCCTGAGGGCGGCCACATCGACCAGATCGCCGAGGTCATCAAGACACTCAAAACGAATCCGGATTCGCGCCGCATCATCGTCAGCGCGTGGAACGTCGCCGACCTGTCCAAGATGGCGCTAATGCCCTGCCATGCTTTCTTTCAGTTTTACGTTGCCCCCTCTGAGGTACCCGGCCAACCTGGCAAGCTCAGCTGCCAGCTGTACCAGCGCAGCGCCGATATTTTTCTCGGCGTGCCCTTCAATATTGCGAGCTATGCGCTGCTCACGCACATGGTGGCGCAGCAGTGTGGTTTGGCCGTGGGCGACTTCATCTGGACCGGTGGCGACTGCCACATTTACAGCAACCACCACGCGCAAGTGGCGTTGCAACTGAGCCGTGAACCGATGGTCTACCCGACGCTGAATATCAAGTGCCAGCCCGCGTCGATTTTTGATTACGCGTTTGACGACTTCGAGTTTCTAAACTACCAACACCACCCGGCCATCAAAGCGCCCGTGGCGGTTTGATCGCCGTGACGATGCCCCGCATCAACCTGATCTTTGCGCGTGCCGCCAACGGCGTGATCGGCAAAGACAACAGCATGCCTTGGCACTTGCCAGAAGACTTGGCGCATTTCAAGCGTTTGACGCAAGGATGCCCCGTCATCATGGGCCGCAAAACCTGGGACTCACTGCCGCCACGCTTTAGGCCGCTGCCGGGCCGCAGCAACATCGTCGTCACGCGTCAAGCTGGCTGGCAAGCAGAAGGCGCTGTGCGCGCCAGCAGCGTGCCAGAGGCCCTGCAGCTGAGCGGCGATGTACCCGAGGTCTGGGTCATTGGCGGGGCTGAAATTTACCGGCAAGCCGAACCCCACGCGGTACGCGCTGAAGTCACCGAAATTGCGCAAGACTTTGAAGGTGATGCCTACGCGCCAACCTTGGGTTCAGGGTGGACAGAGACAGCGCGCGAGCAACACCTGTCGGTAACCGGACTGACTTTTAGCTTTGTGACCTACCAAAAGAAGTCGACTGACCCCTTATGAAAATTGCCACTTGGAATGTGAACTCCCTCACGGTTCGTCTGCCGCAGGTGCTGGACTGGCTGGCCGCCAATCCGGTGGAAGCGCTGTGCCTTCAAGAGCTGAAACTGCCCGACGAGAAATTTCCGCTGCAAGCCCTGCAAGACGCCGGCTATGCGCACTGCGCCGTGTTCGGCCAAAAAACCTACAACGGCGTCGCGATTTTGAGTCGCCTGCCCTTGCGCGATGTGCGCAAAAACATCGACGGTTTTGCCGATGAGCAGTCCCGCGTGATTGCCGCCACACTTGACACGCCAACCGGTGCGCTACGACTGGTGAACGGCTACTTTGTCAACGGCCAAGAACCGGGCAGCGAGAAGTTTGAGTACAAAATGAAGTGGCTGACCAGTCTGCGCCACTGGCTCAAGCAAGAACTCGCCAGCACACCCAAGTTGGTGCTGGTCGGTGACTTCAACATCACCTTTGACGACAAGGACACGCACGACCCAGAAGGCCTGCGCGAAACCATTCACCACACCACCGCAGAGCGCGAGCACTTTCAAGGCCTGCTGGACTTGGGTTTGACCGACGCTTTTCGCCTGTTTGAGCAACCCGAAAAAAGCTTCTCGTGGTGGGACTACCGTGAGTTCGCTTTTCGCCGCAACCGCGGGCTGCGCATTGACCACATCTTGGTCAGTGAGCCGCTGAAAGCACAAGTCAGCAGCTGCGTGATCGACAAACTACCGCGCAAGAACGAGCGGCCAAGTGACCACGTGCCGGTGGTGGTCGAGTTCAGGTAGGGATCGGAATCGGATGGAGAATGGGAATTGGCCAGCCCCCTGGCCGATTCTGTCGCCTTACTCCAGCCCCAACTCTTGGATCTTGCGCGTGATGGTGTTGCGGCCAATGCCTAATTTTTGAGCGGCTTCGATACGCCTCCCACGGGTGTTGACCAGTGCGGTTTGAATCAACTTAGACTCAAAGCGACGCGTCAAGACGTCCCACACATCGGTTTGACCGCTCGCCAACAAGGCCAGCGCTTCGACCTCGAGGTCGGCCTCCCAATGACCACCACCACTGCTGCTCGTCGTCGGCAAGTGACCGTCTGCAGGACTGGCCAGCGCCACAGCAACAAAGACAGGCTGTTGTGCCGGCTGCATGTCGTGGGCGGCGCTGAATCCCGACAAGGCCGCAGGCGGCACATTGGCCACTTTGGGCGCATCCGGCAGTGTGGCCAACACTTCAGGCGGCAAGTCCTTGGCTTCAATCATTTGCGCCGGGGCCATGACGCTGAGCCAGTGACAGATATTTTCCAACTGCCGCACGTTGCCAGGAAAACTGAAAGTGCTGAGCTGCTGCAAGGCCGCGTCGGCAATGCGTTTTGGCTCAACACCGAGTTGCTTGGCGCTTTGCTGCAGGAAGTGGCGGGTCAGCATGAAGACATCCTCACGCCGCTCACGCAGCGCAGGCAGGCGCAGGCGAATCACATTCAGGCGGTGATACAAGTCTTCCCTGAAGTGCCCGTCTTTGACGCATTGCTCAAGGTCTTGATGGGTTGCCGCGATGACGCGCACATTGGCTTTGACGGCGCTGTGACCGCCCACACGGTAGAAGTGTCCGTCAGACAAAACACGCAGCAACCGTGTCTGCAAATCAGACGGCATGTCGCCGATTTCATCCAGAAAAAGCGTGCCACCATCGGCCTGCTCAAAGCGACCGCGACGCATGGTTTGTGCGCCGGTGAAAGCGCCGCGTTCGTGGCCGAAGAGTTCGGACTCCAACAAGTCTTTCGGGATTGCCGCCGTGTTGATGGCGATGAACGGCCCGTTGGCGCGCGGCGAATGCTTGTGCAGCGCACGCGCCACCAGCTCTTTGCCGGAGCCGGATTCGCCGGTGATCATGACCGTGACATTGCTTTGACTGAGCCGACCAATGGCGCGAAAAACGTCTTGCATGGCCGGCGCTTGGCCGAGCATTTCGGGCGCCACAGCCATACGTTCTTCAGCCACTTCTTCGCGCTGGCTTTCTTCCACCGCGCGGCGAATCAGCTCGACCGCCTTGGGCAGGTCGAACGGTTTCGGCAGGTATTCAAACGCGCCGCATTGAAAGGCCGACACAGCACTGTCAAGGTCAGAGAACGCGGTCATGATGATGACCGGCAAGCCCGGTAATTTTTCTTTGACAGTCTCCAACAAATCAAGGCCTGAGCCGCCCGGCATGCGGATGTCGCTGACCAAGATTTGCGGGCCATCGTCGTCGGTGGCGATGGCCAGTGCGGCCAGGACTTCACGCGGGTTGGTGAAGCTGCGCGTCGGCAGACCTTCCCTAAGCAAGGCCTTTTCTAGAACGAAACGGATTGACTGGTCATCGTCAACGATCCAAATCGGTTTCATGTCACTCTATTCCTATGTATCAACTCAATGGATGGAACAGACCTCAAGGCAGAGGAATCAAGATCTTGAAGTCTGTACGGCCGGGCACACTGTCGCACTCGATCAAACCGTGGTGTTGCTGCACGAAGGTTTGCGCCAACGTCAGCCCCAGCCCGGAACCGCCATCTCGCCCTGACACCAGCGGATAAAAGATACGGTCTTTGAGGGAGTCCGGCACGCCCGGCCCATTGTCAATGACATGCAATTCCAATGCCAAGCGATAACGCTGCTTGCCAAAAGTCACTTGGCGCGCGATACGCGTCTTGAAAATGACCTCCGCATCACCGGCCGCGACGCGCTCACTGAGCGCTTGCGCCGCGTTTTGCGCGACGTTCAGCACGGCCTGAATGAGATGCTCACGGTCGCCGCGAAAGTCAGGAATAGAGATGTCGTAATCGCGCGTTGCTTTGAGGCCCTTTGGAAACTCAACTTGAATCAGGGAGCGCACGCGCTCGCACACCTCGTGGATATTCACATCACCGACCACATGAGGCCGACGGTGCGGGGCCAGCAAACGGTCGACCAACGATTGCAGCCGGTCCGCCTCGTGAATGATCACTTGCGTGTACTCAATCAACTCCTTCGACTTGATTTCCATCTCCAACAACTGCGCTGCGCCACGAATGCCACCCAAGGGATTCTTGATTTCGTGGGCCAGGTTGCGGATCAGCTCTTTGTTGGCTTGGGCTTGGTCGATGAGTCGCTCCTCGCGGTCTTGCTTGGCTTGCTGCTCAAGTGGCAGCAGCTCGACAATGACTTCGCTGGGCACATCGGTCTGGGCCACCACCACATGCACCGGCAAGGGGTCTTGACTGGACCGCCGCAGCCAAGCGTCATAGCGCAAAGCGGCGAACTCATTGCTGCCGGCGCCGGCCAGCGCGTTGCGCATGATCAACGGGTCTGTGAAGCATTCTGGGAATTGCGAGCCTTCGATCGTGCGGCGCGAGATGCCCAGCGCGTCTTCCAGGGCAGCGTTGGCAAAGACCACGAAGCCGTCGAGATGGACCACGGCCACGAGGGTCGCCAAGAGGTCAAAGGCCTGGTAGCGGACAGCGGCCGAAACAGGTTGTGGTGTGATCGTGTCAGTCTTTTTCAAGAGGCCTATTCTCACCCATTACCAGCGCGTTTTCGCGAGCTACCTCGGCATGGCGATGATGGCGGGCAGGCGTGCGATTTCCCGTTTCAGTCCAGCGATGTCACCCGTGTAGCGCTGGATACCGTCTTTGAGTTCATTGACACGCTCTTGGTAGCGCTGCGGATGCTGCGTGTCAGTGGCTCGTTTTTCAGGTACGCCGTTGTTGTAGGCTTGTTGCTGCTCGGCCAGCCGGGCTTGCGCCGTCATCAGTTCGGCCAACAAGATGCTGCGGGCATCGCTGTCGCGGGCGCGCTGCGCGGCCGCGTCGGTGCTTGGGCGGGTGTTGACGGCTGCGCTTCGCCCCACGCTACGGGCCGGTGCGTTGGCCACGGCTGGGCTGGCTTCGGCCTTTTCTACCGAGTTGACGCGAGTCCCCGGCACCACCGTGACGTTGCCGCCCTCGATCATCTGGCAACCGCGCGCTACAGCCACTGCAGCGTCGTTGAGGTATTCATTGCCGCAGCGGTAAATCGCGTTTTGCGCTGTCGCAGCAAAACTAACCGCCGCCAAGGCTGGCGCAACAACGACAGAGAACAGAAATTTTTTCATGACCTTAAATTATCTGGCAAAGCGCGTTGGTGACCAAGCCAAAAAAAAGGACAGCCGAAGCTGTCCTTTTTGGGTACAAAACCCGCTTTACAGCGAGTAGTACATGTCAAACTCGATCGGGTGCGTGGCTTGGCGCAAACGCGTGACCTCACCCATTTTGAGTTCAATGTAAGCGTCGAGCATGCTGTCGGTGAAGACGCCGCCCTTGGTCAAGAAGCTGCGGTCTGCATCGAGGCAGTCGAGCGCTTGGTCCAAGCTGTGGCAAACCGTTGGCACCAGCGCGTCTTCTTCAGGCGGCAGATGGTACAGATCCTTGGTGGCGGCTTCGCCCGGATGGATCTTGTTTTCCACGCCGTCAAGACCGGCCATCATCAGGGCTGAGAAGCCGAGGTATGGGTTCATCAGTGGATCAGGGAAACGTGCCTCGATGCGACGACCCTTGGGATTGGACACGTGCGGAATACGGATCGACGCCGAGCGGTTCTTAGCCGAGTAAGCCAGCTTGACCGGTGCCTCGTAACCTGGGACCAAACGCTTGTAGCTGTTGGTGCCTGGGTTGGTGATGGCGTTCAGGGCACGGGCATGCTTGATGATGCCGCCGATGTAGTACAGGGCGAAATCTGACAGGCCTGCATAGCCGTCGCCAGCGAACAGGTTTTTGCCGTCTTTCCAGATCGACTGGTGAACGTGCATGCCGGAGCCGTTGTCACCCACGATGGGTTTTGGCATGAAGGTCGCGGTCTTGCCATAGGCATTGGCGACGTTGTGCACCACGTACTTCAGGACCTGTGTCCAGTCGGCGCGCTCAACCAGCGTGCTGAACTTGGTGCCCAACTCGTTCTGGCCTGGGCCAGCGACTTCGTGGTGATGCACCTCGACAGGGATGCCCAGCGATTCGAGAATCAGGGACATTTCCGAGCGCATGTCGTGCATGCTGTCGACCGGTGGCACGGGGAAGTAACCACCCTTGATGGTTGGACGGTGGCCACGGTTGCCGCCATCGAGCTTCTTGCCCGAATTCCACGGTGCTTCGTATTCGTCGATCTTGAAGAAGGTACCCGACATGTCGGTGTTCCAACGAACGTCGTCGAAGACGAAAAATTCTGGCTCGGGACCAAAGAAGGCGGTGTCGCCCAGGCCAGAAGCCTTGAGGTAAGACTCAGCGCGCTTGGCGATCGAACGCGGGTCACGGTCGTAGGCCTTGCCGTCTGCAGGCTCGACGACGTCACAGCTCATGAAAACGGTGGTTTCTTCAAAGAAAGGGTCGATGTTGGCCGTGTTCGGGTCAGGCATCAGTTGCATGTCGGAGGCTTCAATGCCTTTCCAACCGGCGATGGATGAGCCGTCAAAAGCGTGGCCTGAAGTGAACTTGTCTTCGTCAAAATGCGAGACCGGCACGGTGACGTGCTGCTCTTTGCCACGGGTGTCAGTGAAGCGGAAGTCAACAAACTTGACTTCGTTTTCCTTGACCATTTTCATGACGTCTGCGACTGTCTTTGCCATCAGAATCTCCTGTTGCTGGATGGTGGTTAAAAAATCTGCTCAGTGCCATTGATTGCAATTTTTATGCCAATGGGATGCGGCTTTGAACCAGTGAAACTTAACATCTTGCCGTCAACCGCCCCGTTTTTGACCACGGCCTGAACCGGTGTCACAAAAGAAAGACTAAAAGCACCCCAAGTCTTGATCTGAAGTGGTTTGCAGTGCACCAATATAGAGCTTATTGAGTGCACCAATCAAGTGCACTCTCAGACGCGCCCATTAGCGCACCAACTCTGGGCCTAACTTGACATTGAAAACATGCAAGCCGGCCAGCAGCGCCGGAAACGCCGCATTGACATCGGCGGGCGCACCTTTGACCCCTAGCTCGATATGCCGACCGTATTGCGGATGGTCGACACTCGGCAGACTGAAGACTTTGACGCCGGGGTGACGCGCTTCGAGATCGATCATCAGCGGCGTCAGCATGGCTTCCATCGAGCCCATGACAATCACCGACTTTTCGCTGTAGGCCGATTGCTGGTGTAAATGACTGCAGTGGGTGTCGAGCACCCATTCGATCATCGGCCAGGCCATGACCGGAAAGCCCGGCACGAAGTAAACAGCACCGGCTTGGGTGTTCGCACCTTGGACCGGCTCGGCGGAACAAAAGAAACCCGGAATCTTGTTGTATGGATTCGGGATGATACTGGCGCCAACAGGGAAGGTGCCCATATTGAGACGATGGATGTTGTCTTCGCGGTCGGGCTCGTAAGACAGACCTTGCTCACGGGCAACGTCGTGCATGCGAGCCTGAATCAGTTCTTTGGCTTCGGGGTGCAGCGCCAGCTCAACCCCCAGCGCGCGGGCGGCGCATTGACGGGTGTGGTCGTCTGGCGTGGCACCAATGCCGCCGCACGAAAAGACGACGTCGCCGTGGTCGCGGGCAGACGCAAAAGCCCGCGCCAAGGTGGCGGTGATGCGGTCTGGATCGTCACCCACGTAGTCGGCATAACTCAGTTGCAGGCCGCGGGCGCCCAACAGCTCGATGGTTTTGGCCAAGTGCTTGTCAGCACGTTTACCAGAGAGAATTTCATCGCCAATGATGACGATACCGAAGTTTTGAGCCATGGTGTGACAGCGCTGAACGCTCAGGTTGAAGAAGGCAAGTTAAAGGACTCGGCGGCTGCGGCCGTGGCGTTTTGCGCCCTCAACTGCTGCAAAGCAGACAAGGCGTAATGCGTGAACCAGAGCGACGAAAAGGCGAACACGAGGGTGTAGATCCAAATAGCGATCGGCACCAAAATCGGCGCCATGGCGACAAACATCGCACCGGAAACCCAGATCACGCTGGGCGCTGCCCCGAGATAACCACTCAGGACACCGATGCACAGCAAGGGGATGCGGTGCGTTTTGAAAACCTGCTCCCGCTCTTCAGCACTGGCGTGCTCGGCCAAAGCGTCATAAGCCATGACACGGTAAGTTAGCCAGCCCCAAATCAGCGGCGGCACCACCAGCACCAGAGGCGGAATCAACCACAGCGGCAGCGACAACAGCAGGGCCAGACAAGCCATCAAGGTGGACGCCAGACTCCACAGCAAGCTGGCCCAAAACGAAGCGCCCTGCCGACGTTGCAGCAAGGGAAAACGCCGCTCCGCCACCAGCGCAACCATCGTCGGCGTCATCAACAAGGCGACAAACAGCAGCGAGACAATGACCATGACCGGAATCGCCATGAACAACAACAACGCCGGCGCCATCACCAGCCGCAGATCACCCAAGCCCAGTCCTTCCAGCCACTGCGTCATGCTGGCGACCAGCTGGTAACTGTCGAGCTGCGCGCGCAACAAGTCAATCGCATCGTTCCAATAAAAGTAACCCAGCCCCAGCGCGATCGCCGCCATGATGAGCAGTGGCAAAAAGGACAAGGCAATGACCCGCGGGTGCAGGCAATACAGCGTGGCGCGCCAGAAGGAATCGACCAAGCGCTTCATGCGCGCCCCCAAAGACGTTTCAGTCCCCGCCACTGCTGGGACGCCAAGCCAGCGCCGTCGTCCAGCATGGCGTTGTGCGCGTCTTTGACGCCGGTCGGGTCGCAGTGCGTTTGAAAGTTGGCGGTGCCAAACAGCTGGTCCCACCACGGCAACAGCACGCCGTAATTGGAGTCTGCTGAATGGATGCTGTGGTGCACCCGATGAAACAGCGGGCTGACCCAGAGCCGCTCGCCAATGCGTCCAAAACTCAGGCGCAGGTTGGCATGCTGCAAACTTTCACTGAGCTGCGTCAAAGCGACGATGGCGACGAATTGCTCAGGCGCCACGCCAATCAGCTGCGCCAGCAACACCAGCAAAACACTCACCAGCACATCGTCCAGCAGGTGGTTGCGGTTGTCGCTCCACATGGTCATCTGCTGCTGCGAATGGTGCAGCGAATGCAGCCGCCACCAGAGACCGATGCGGTGCTGGCCGCGGTGCAACCAATAAGCGGCGAGGTCAAGCGCCAACAGGTAGATGACAAAGCTGACCACCGCACCGTCCGTCACACCAGGCCACACTTGGTCCAGGTGAAAAGTACCCATGCCAGCGGTTCGCAAGAGCCCGAAACCGCTGTCAAAAAGCGGCTCTAGGGTGAAGAAAAGCGCCAATTGGAATAACCCCAAACGATGGATCAACGTGTAGATCACATCGGTGCGAATCGTCGCCCGATCAGTGACCTGCTCGACGGGTCGCCAGCGTTGCAGCGGCCCAATCACCAGCAGCAGCACGGCGATCTGGATCAGCCCGACCAAGAGCCAAGTGCTGGCGGCGTAGGCGTCTTCCAGCAAATTGCCCATGCCTAACTGGAACAACCCAGGCGCAAGGGCTTCAAACAGGGTCGACTGAAAAACGGCAAAGGCGTCACTGAACCAGTTCATGATTTGGCCTCGCGCTGTTCAATCCAGCGCTTGTACTGCGGATGCTGACGCAGCGTGGCAAAGCAAAAACCACGCGCTTTGAGGCCGACGATGAGTGGTTCCAGCACGGCGGGCGCCCACGGCTCTTGACGTGACCAGATGCCCAAATGCGCCACCAATATGTCGCCGGCTTGAATTGTCCTCAAAGCTTTTTCCAGCAGCTGCGGGTTGGGGAATCGATCACTCGGCAACTCATCACCCAAAAATCCCGCTGGCGCCCAAGCCACATGCGCATAACCGCAACTGCGCGCAGTCTTCAGCAGTTCAGGCGAGGTCTTACCGCCCGGCGCCCGAAACAGCGGCAGCGTTTTTCGGCCGGTGACCTCCTGCAAGCGCAACTCGGATTTGTGGACTTCAGCGCAGTACTGCGCTGAAGTCCAGACTTGATCTTGACCTGCTTGCGGGCCGGCGGAGGCGCGAACCCGAAAGCGCACGGCTTCGTTCTTAGACGCCACATCAGCGCGCCAATAGGTGTGGTCATGAGTGTGCGAGGCGAACTCATGACCTTCGATGGCGCGGGCTTGCCACCAGCTGGCCCAGTCGCTGCCCAAGCTGCCGTTGCCTTTCTGGGTGCGCTCATTCGCGGCGAAAAATGTCACTTGCACGTCGTGCTTTTTCAGCACGTCGGCGATCAGTGGGGCCACCGCCATGTGGCCGGTGTCAAAGGTCAGGTAAAGCGGCTTGGCCGCAGCACCGCCAAGCGGAACCGCGCAGCCACCCGCCCACAACGCAGGTGCGAAGCTGGCAACGACAGCCAGCCCGACAACGCGGGCCAGCATGTCAGCGCGACGTGTGATCCAAAGTCCAGACGCCATGCGGGCTCTTTCCAACGTTCACTTGTCGCACCAGCTTGCCGCTGGCCAAGTCAATCACGCTGAGCTTGCGGGCCCAGCGCGAAGACACAAAAAGCTGCTTGCCGTCGCGCGTCACTTCCATGCAGTCAGGACCGCCCGGCACAGCAAACCGGCCGACGACTTCCAGCGTCTGCAGGTCAATCTTGCTGATGGAGTTGGCGACGCGGTTGCTCACCAGCACGTGACGGCCATCGCCCAAGGCACGAAAAGCATGCGCGCCCAACCCGGTCGTGATAACTTTGCTGCGCGCTGGCAAGGACCCGGAAACGTCATACACCTCGACCGCGTCGCCACCGGTCAACGCCACCAAAATGCGTTTGTCATCGGCTGTGCCGAACAGGTCGGCCGGCATCGGACCGGTTTTGATACGCCACTTGAGGGTTTGCGTCTGCAGATCCAACGCGATCAATTCGTCGCTGTCCTGCATGGTCGAATAAACCGTGCTGCTCTTGCTGTCGATCCAAAGGTGGCTGGGCGTCTTGCCGGTCGACACGCGCTTGGCCAGCGTCATGTTGCTGCCATCCCAGCGGAAGATGTCAATATGGTTGAGCCGGTTCGCGGCCGTGACGAACCACTTCATATCCGGCGAAAAGCGCAAATGGTACGGGTCCAAAATGCCGCGCACGGTGCGCTGGACTTCTGCGGTTTTAGGGTCGATGAAGGTCAACGAGTCCGACAACGCGTTGGCCACGATCACCGACTTCTCGTCCGGCGTCATGTACAGATGGTGCGGCTGCTTGCCGGTGGCGATGCGCCGGGTTTCGGTCCAGGTCGTGACGTCCAGCACGCTGACGCTGTCGTCCAGCGAATTCAACACGAACAAAGGAGGAACGAACGCTGCAGCCAAAGGCGCGGTAAGAGGCGCCGGCGCGACTGGCTTGGCGGGCATGGCGCTCAAAGTTGTTGCCGACAACAACGCCAACACAAAAGGAAAAAAGCGGGAAACAGAAATCACAAAAATGCCTTGTCTGATTTGCGCGCCAGTGTAGCGTCAGCTGCTTAACTCAACGCGGCAGAGGGCGGAGTCGCCGACACCGGCGCTGAAATACTCGCCAAATCGTCTGCCGTCAGCCAGCGCCACTGACCGGCGGCCAAGTCAGCCGGCAGCAGCAAGCCGCCAATCTGGGAGCGGTGCAAAAACTCAACCCGGTTGCTCACCGCCGCGATCATGCGCTTGACTTGGTGGTATTTGCCCTCTGTCAACGTCAAGCTGAGCTGAAGTTCGCCGGTTTGCACGCAAGCCGCCGCGCGCACCGGTTTCGGGTCGTCGTCCAGCACCACGCCGTCCAGCAGTTTTTGCACCTGTTGCGCGTCGACTGGATGTTTGACGGTGACCTCGTAGACCTTGGGCACATGGTGCCGGGGCGAGCTCATGCGGTGAATGAATTTACCGTCGTCTGACAACAGCAGCAAACCAGTCGTGTCTTGGTCTAAGCGGCCGACAGCCTGCACGCCCGCCGCGGCACCGCCGCCACGCTGGCGAATCGGCGCCGGCAACAGCGTGTAGATGCCAGGGTGCATACCGGGCTTTTGCGAGCACTCATACGCCGTCGGCTTGTGCAGCATCAAATATGCCTTTTCGTGGTACGCCCAAGGCGTGCCCTGAACTTCGAAGTGCAGCCCTTGGGCCTCAAAAGGAGCGGCAGCGTCATCGCAGACCGCGCCGTTGACGACGACCAAGCCCTGTTGCACCAAGCCGGCGCAAACCCGCCGCGTGCCGAAGCCTTGGGAAAATAAAATGTCTTGTAGTTGCATGTTTGCCTTGCCCATAATCACGCTATTGTCGCTGGCTTGGCACTGCTTCTGCGCGCACAAAATGCGCGCACAAACGCTCAATCAGCGACTGCGCGTAAGCCGGCAAGGCGGCGCGGTCACGCGTCAAGATATAACGCTCACGGACGCACCAAGCGTCACTCAGCTGCACCAGCGCCAAGCCCATCGCCGCCTGATAGCGCAGCGCGGTCGACTCCGGCACGATGCCGACGCCGACGCCCGCGCCAATCATCCGGCACATGGCGTCAAAACTCGACAGCTGAATGCGCAGCTTCATGGGTTTGCCGAGGCGCTCTGTCACCTGCGCCAAAAACATTTGCAAGGTACTGCCCTGTTGCATGCCAATCGCGTCTTCGTCCAGCGTGTCGGCAAAAGAGACTTGCTGGCGCTGCGCCAAGGGGTGCGACAACGCGGTGGCCAGCACCAACCGGTCGGTGCTGAAGTGCAGCCGCTCCAGCCCCAGCGTGTCGACCGGCCCGGCGACGATGCCCAAGTCAGCCCGGCCATCCTGCACGCCACGGGCGATCTCGGCATTCGGCTTTTCCTGCAGGTCGATATTGACTTTGGGGTTGTCAGCCAAAAATGGCGGCAGCAGTTCGGGCAAAAAGTCGGTGACGGCGGTGGTGTTGGCAAACACGCGCAAATGGCCGCGCAGGCCGCCACCATATTCGTTCAGATCCCCCTGCATCTGATCGACTTGATGCAAGATCAAGCGGGCATGGTGCAAAAAAGCCAGCCCCGGCGGCGACAGGCGTACTCCGCGAGCCTCCCGATAAAGCAAAGGCAGGTCGGCCTGCACTTCAAGCGCCTTGATGCGGGCGCTGGCGGCCGCCAAAGACAAATGATGCTTGGCAGCGGCCTTGGTCAGGCTGCCTTCTTCAGCAGCCAACAAAAACAGGCGTAAGTCGTTGAGGTCAAAATGCATGGCGCCATATTACTGCGACTCGCCGAGCCTTCTGTTTTTCCGAAGGCCTGGTTTGAAAATCCCTGATTGCGCTGAGCGCCTGATGAGCCGAACATTGCAGGTTGACTGAAACGGAACCACTGATGACCACCACGCTTGACGCAAGCACCCTCGCCCACCTGCAAGACTGGCAGGGCCGCACCGAAACCCTAGAAGACCTCATCACGCCCGCGCCGCTGCGGGCGCTCAGCGCCACGCTGGACCGCGATGACCCAACGCCCATGGCGGGCACCGAGCTGCCGGCGCTGTGGCATTGGCTGTTTTTTCTGCCGCATCATCGGCAAAGCGAGATCGGTCCCGACGGCCATGCCAAGCGCGGAGGCTTTTTGCCGCCCGTGCCTTTGCCGCGCCGCATGTGGGCCGGTGGCCGTTTGCAGTGGCATGCGCCGCTGCGGGTCGGCGACACGGTCAAGCGGGTCTCAACCATCGAGTCGGTGACGCACAAGTCGGGCCGCAGCGGTGACCTGCTCTTCGTGCTGGTCAAGCATGAGATCAGCAACGCCCAAGGTCTGTGCTTGACCGAAGAACACGACATTGTTTACCGCCCAGCGGTGCAGCCCGGCGACCCGGTGCCGGCCCCTGTGGCCGCCGAGCCAGGCGCCGCTTGGCAACGCGACGTGACGCCCGACGACGTGCTGCTGTTTCGCTATTCCGCCCTGACCTTCAACGGCCACCGAATTCACTACGACCGGAAATATGTCACCGACGTCGAAGGTTACCCAGGCCTGATCGTGCACGGCCCCTTGATCGCCACGCTGATGGTCGACTTGGTGCGCCGGCACACCGACCGCCCGATCAAACGCTTTGAGTTCAAAGCCCTGCGGCCGACCTTTGAGTGCGCTGACCAGCGCGTCATGCGCGTCAACGGCCAACCCGAAAGTGATGGCTCGCAGATCCGCTTGTGGACACAAGACCACGCAGGCTGGCTGACCATGCAAGGCACGGCCGAACTCGGCTAACAATCTGGCCACACTGAACACCCATTTCCTGAACCCTGTTATTGAGAAAATATGAAAACCACCATCCCCGCCCCAGACGCCCATCAAGACATGCGCGAAGCCCTGCGCGACCTGTGCGGCAGCTTTGACGCCGCTTACTGGCAACAAGTCGACCACGAACGCGGCTACCCCGAGACCTTTGTCAAGGCACTGACCGAAGCCGGTTGGCTGGCCGCATTGATTCCCACCGAATACGGCGGCTCTGGCCTCGGCTTGGCCGAAGCCTCGGTCATCATGGAAGAGATCAACTTCTCCGGCGGCAATGCGGGTTCGTGCCACGGCCAGATGTACAACATGGGCACGCTGCTGCGGCACGGCTCGAAGGTTCAAAAAGACCTGTACCTGCCCAAAATAGCCACCGGCGAATTGCGCTTGCAGTCGATGGCTGTGACCGAGCCCAGCACCGGCACCGACACCACGCAGCTCAAAACCACCGCCGTCAAAAAAGGCGACCGCTATGTTGTCAATGGCCAGAAGGTTTGGATCTCGCGCGTTCAACACTCCGACCTGATGATCTTGCTGGCCCGCACCACACCGCTGGCCGAGGTCACACGCAAGAGCGAAGGCATGTCGATCTTCATCGTTGATTTGAAGCAAGCCATCGGTAACGGCATGACCGTCAAGCCGATTCGCAACATGGTGAACCACGAGACCAATGAGGTGTTTTTCGACAACCTCGAAATCCCCGCCGAGAACCTGATCGGCGAAGAAGGCAAAGGCTTTAAATACATCCTCGACGGCCTGAACGCCGAGCGCACTTTGATAGCAGCCGAATGCATTGGCGACGCTTACTGGTTCATCGACCGCGCTCGCCGCTACGCCACCGACCGCGAAGTCTTTGGCCGGCCGATCGGCCAAAACCAAGGCATTCAATTCCCGATTGCCGACAGCTACATCGAGACCGAAGCCGCCAACCTGATGCGCTTCAAAGCCTGCGCCCTGTTCGACGCCGGCCAGCCCTGCGGTGCCGAGTCCAACATGGCCAAATACCTGGCCGCCAAAGCGTCTTGGGAGGCCGCTAACGTGTGCCTGCAAACCCACGGCGGTTTTGGCTTCGCTTGCGAGTACGACGTCGAGCGCAAGTTCCGCGAAACGCGGCTGTACCAAGTCGCCCCGATCTCCACCAACCTGATTTACTCCTACGTCGCCGAGCATCTGCTGGGCTTGCCAAGATCGTTTTGATGACCACCGTTAATCCGCCAAACCAAGCCCGTCCGCGCCCACTCGACCACATCACCGTGGTCTCGCTAGAGCACGCTATTGCAGCGCCCTTTTGCACGCGTCAATTGGCTGACCTGGGCGCCCGCGTCATCAAGGTGGAACGCCCCGAAGTGGGTGACTTTGCCCGCGCTTACGACAACCGCGCACGCGGCGAAGCCTCGCACTTTGTCTGGGTCAACCGCTCCAAGGAAAGCTTGGCGCTAGACCTGAAAGACCCGCAACACTTGGCCGTGCTGAAGCAACTCATCGCCAAGGCCGATGTGCTGGTGCAAAACTTGGCACCCGGCGCAACCGGCCGCATGGGACTCGACGCCGCCACCCTGCGCGCCGCAGACCCGCGCCTGATCGTCTGCGACATCTCGGGTTACGGCAACGACGGCCCGTACCGCGACAAAAAAGCCTATGACTTGCTGATCCAAAGCGAAGCCGGTTTTCTCAGTATCACCGGCACCCCGGAACATCCCAGCAAAGCTGGTAATTCGATCGCCGACATCGCCGCCGGCATGTACGCCTACACCAACATTTTGTCGGCATTGATGCAGCGCGACAAGACCGGCGAAGGCTCGCACATCGATGTCTCCATGCTCGAGTCCTTGGGCGAGTGGATGGGTTTCCCGATGTACTACACCCTGGACGACGCTGCCCCACCGCCGCGCGCCGCCGCCGCCCACGCGACCATTTACCCCTACGGTCCGTTTGCGGCAGGCGATGGTCGAAAAATCATTTTGGGTCTGCAAAACGAGCGTGAATGGCTGCAGTTTTGCAACAAAGTTTTGCTGCAACCTGAACTCGCCACCGACGCCCGCTTTGACCGCAATGCGCTGCGCAGTGCGAATCGTGTCGAGCTGGAAGCCATCATTCTCAGTGCGTTCGTCAACCTCACGGCCGAACAAGTGGTAGTGCGTCTCGACAGCGCCCAGATTGCCAATGCGAACATGAACAGCCTGGCCGATCTGTGGGCCCACCCGCAACTCAAAGCCCGCGAGCGCTGGACGACAGTCGGCTCACCCGCAGGCGACTTGCCGGCCTTGCTGCCGCCTGGCAAACAAAGCAGTTTTGACTACCGCATGGACGCCATTCCCAGCGTCGGTGAACACACCCAAGCCATCTTGGCTGAACTTGGAACCACGCTATGAGCCAACACAATCCGAGCGCCACAGCCACCCTCGCCGCCTTTGCCGCGAACCTGACCACCGCCGACATTCCTGACGCCGTGCTGCGCAAAACCGAAGACCTGTTGGTCGACTGGTTTGGCTCGGCCATCGGCGGCCACAACGCGCGCCCGGTCGACAGCCTGACGCGCTTTGCACTGAGCATGGGGCCAGACCAAGGGCCGAGCGAAGTGCTCATCACGCGCAGTGGCAGCAGTCCCTATTTGGCCGCCATGGCGAACGCCAGCGCCTCACATGTGGCCGAACAAGACGACGTGCACAACGGCTCGGTGTTTCACCCAGCCACGGTGGTTTTCCCCCCCGCGCTGGCGGTGGCGCAAGCCATTGGTGCCAGCGGCGCGCAACTCATCACGGCGGCCGTGGCGGGTTATGAAGTGGGTATTCGCGTCGGTGAATTTTTGGGGCGCTCGCACTACAAAGTCTTTCACACCACCGGTACCGCGGGCACGCTGGCGGCCGCAGCAGCGGTCGGTCATTTGCTGGGTTTGAACCCAGTACAAATGCAGCACGCTTTTGGGTCGGCTGGCACACAGTCGGCTGGCCTGTGGGAATTTTTGCGCACCGCAGCAGACTCCAAACAACTGCACACCGCGCATGCCGCTGGCGCAGGCTTGATGGCGGCTTATTTGGCCAAAGACGGTTTCACCGGTGCAGCCCAAATCCTTGAAGGCCCGCAAGGCATGGCCGCCGGCATGTCGAGCGATGCCGACGTGCGCAAGCTCACAGACCGGCTCGGCAGCCGCTGGGCAACGGCAGAAACCTCGTTCAAATACCATGCCTCGTGCCGTCATACGCACCCGGCGGCGGACGCGCTTTTGCAAGTCATGCAAGACCACCAGTTGCAAGCGCAAGACTTGGCGCGCGTGGTCACGCAGGTGCACCAAGGCGCGATCGATGTGCTGGGCCCGGTGACCCACCCCAGCACCGTGCACCAGAGCAAATTCAGCATGGGCACCGTGCTGGGTTTGGCTGCGCGCTTTGGTCATGCCGGCTTGATTGAGTTTGACCAACACTTCAACGACACGCTGACCACGGCGCTGCGCGACAAAGTCGAGATGCAGCTGGACGCCGAAGTCGATGCCGCTTACCCGCAGCGCTGGATCGGCAAAGTCACGGTTCACACCACCGACGGCCGCGTGTTGCAAGGCCGGGTGGACGAACCCAAGGGCGACCCAGGCAACACGCTCAGCCGCGATGAAATCACCGCCAAAGCGCTGCGCCTGGCCGCCCACAGCGGCGGCGCCAGCGCCAGCGAAATGGAAACGTCCATCGCAGAGCTGTGGCAAGTCATGCAGTGGCCGCGCGTCGGCCGCTTGTTGCTGGCAGCAGCGTGAGTTCGTCACTGCTGACCGAGGCTCGCTCGTTTTTATTTGTACCGGGAAATCGGCCCGAACGCTTCGACAAAGCCTTGGCCAGCCAAGCCGACAGGGTGATTGTTGACCTCGAAGACGCCGTGCCAGCCGCCGACAAAGCCGCCGCCCGCCTTGCGCTGGCTGCCGCCTGGCAACAGTGGCCAACGGCCCAACGTGCGCGCGTGCTGGTTCGCATCAATGCCGCGCAGACTGCCGATCATCTGGACGATCTGGCGTGGTTGCCGCAACTGCCCGATCTGTCAGCGGTGATGGTGCCGAAAGCCGAAAAAGTGACGGATCTGACCGACGTTCAAAGCGCGCTGGGCATGCCATCGCCGGCCTTGGTTCCGATCATTGAATCCGCCGAAGGGCTGGCCAACGTCGATGCGCTGGCCCGTAGCGCAAACGTGCTGCGGCTGGCTTTTGGCAACCTCGACTTTCAGGCTGATCTGGGCATGGCTTGCGGGGCGGACGAAGCCGAACTGGCCCCGGCTCGCTTCGCCATCGTGCTCGCGTCGCGGCGTGCTGGTTTGGCGGCACCGATCGACGGCGTGACCACCGACACCCAAGACATGAGCCGCGTGCAGACCGATGCAGCCCGCAGCCTGCGCTTTGGCTTTGGCGCCAAGTTGTGCATTCATCCTCTGCAAGTGGCCGCAGTGCATGCCGCATTTGCGCCCACTGACGCGCAACTAGAGTGGGCCCAGCGCGTCTTGCAAGCCGAAGCTGCAGCCGGTGGCGGTGCCTTCACGGTGGACGGTCGGATGGTCGATCCGCCGGTGCTCAAATTAGCTCGGCAATGCTTGGCAATGGCGGGCATCAAATAAGGGATTTACAGACATCCCTCCAGTCGCTCACAATCCACCCGCTTGATTTACTATTATTTTTTTTAATAGACAACGGGTGACGAGCATGAAAAAGAAATTGAAATCAGTCTTGATCGGACGCCTACTGGCCAGCGGCTTAAGACTAGCGCACGCCCAGATCTAACCGGATCGGTCCATTTAGCTGATGGTCCCGTTCGCGGCTGGTTGACCTGGCGCTAAAGCATCTTTTGAATCAAAGCCCCGCTGAACATCACCGGCCCGGTGGGCCCGCCAGCGCTTGGCACGCCGCCTTTCGGCTCCAAGCTGATCGCCAGCGTCGGCACTGCACGGATGTCGCTCTCACCGGCCGTCAGGCGCAGCAATTTCTCTTGGCTCAGCACGCCCAAGGAGCGGGGGCCGCCCGTCGGTGGCAAGGCCCACAGTTGCAGGGATTTGTCGCCGGCTTCCTGATAACTGCCGACCCGTTGCAGCGTGAGCTTTTGGCTGTTAGCGTCAAAGGTCACCAAAATGGAAGCTGCCGATTTGTTGTCGGCCAAGACGGCGACGTATTGAATCTGCGGCGTGGCCCGCAATTGGGCTTGCAGGGCCTGCACTTCAGCGCCGAGTTCAACGCGCAAATTTAAGCCAGTGACGACGGCCACCACGGTCGCCAAAGCGCCGGCAGCTGCCGCGCCGCGCCAGACCAACAGGCTGCGCAGCCACTCGCCTAGGCGGCTGTTGGCAGCGTCCGCTTGCAGCCCAGCACGGCGCTGTGCATACACAGCAGCAACCTCTTTTTCACCTTGCAGCAAGTTGTTGATGCGGGTCCACACCGCCGGGCTGGGCGCGGACTGCGTTTGCAATTCATTCATGCTGGCGAGTCGGGTTTGCCACACCAAGGCGGCAGCCCGAACCAGCGCTTGCTCCCGCGCCAGTGTTTCAAAACGGCGACGCGCACCGCCGCGCAAAGTGCCCAGCGCGTAAGCACTGGCCAAGTGTTCGAGGAGTTGAGGGTTGTTGATCAGGTTCATGACTGCGCTCTCATGCAAAGTGTGACATGCACTGGCGCAACTGATCCAGACCGCGGCGTATCCAGGTCTTGACGGTGCCCAGTGGCAATTTGAGTTGCAAGCTCAGCTCGCTGTGGCTGAGGTCGCGGATATAGGCCAAGCTGACCACTTCGCGCTGGCGACTCTCCAGCCGACCCAAACACTGGTGCAAAGCCAAGGCCTGCTCGCTGGCTTGCGCGGCGTCCATTGGGCAAGCGGAGTTGCCCTCCAGTGTCTCGGCCATGGTTTCATCCAGCTCTTGGGTGAGATGGCTGCGACTCGTGGTCCGGCGGCGCAAAAAATCAAGCCCCCGGCTGCGCACGATCAGGCCAAGCCAGGCCATCGGTGGGCTGAGTGAGGCCCGGTAGTCACCGGCGGAACGCCAGATGCTCATGAAAGATTCTTGCAGCACGTCCTCCGCCCACTCCCGGTTGCCAACCACGCGCACGGCCAACCCAAAAAGTTTGCTGGCACAGAGGTCATAAAGCACTTTCAGTGCAGCGTGGTCTTGCTTGGCGACGCGGTCCAATAAGTCGATCAATTCCAGATCATGGGTGTCAGTGTTCATCGCGCGATTGTGTCTGTTTATAGATCTTGCGAGGAATACGCAGTCGGCACAGTACTTGATTCGAATTAATTCATGCCCTTTTAAAGTCTAGGGTTTTATTGAATCCAATGTCGAGTTCAGTCCGTATCCAGAGGGTCGCACCACTGAGGCGACGCTCGCTTTCAGCCCTTCACGTACTGACAAACCCAAGGACACAACCATGAAATATTCCTTTCCAACGCTGGCTTTTCCCCCTGCCGCCCCTGCTAGCGGGCCACAGCGTACTGGCCAAGGTAGCCGGACATGAAAAAAACCACACTCTTGGCCTCTGCGATGGGCCTGATCTTGAGCACCGGTTTGGCGCAGGCTGACACCAATAAATTGCTGCTCACTGGCGGCGTCAGCACGATTGCCGGCTCGGCCGGCGGTGGTCTGACACCTTGGGCCGTGATTGGCACCAATGCCACCGAAGGCGAAATAGGCTTCAGCTCTTACGCCAGCCGGGTTAAAACTCAAGACTACAGCTTGAACGGTTATGGCGTCGCCATCGGCATCCATAACCGCGTGGAGTTGTCCTTGGCACGGCAGGACTTCAATGCATCGCCGACGGTTGCGCTCAACGGCATTGCACCGTTT
>JASDRC010000030.1:0-15132 GCA_041442125.1 Polaromonas sp.
GCCTTCCAGCCAGACGCCATGAGCGACGCCAAGATACTGCCGATGAGCGAAGTCGTGACCAGTTATTACTTGCGCCTGAAGGTGGCAGACCAAGCCGGTGTGCTGGCCCGCGTGACCGGTTTGCTGGCCGAAGCCGGCATCAGCATTGACGCCATGTTGCAGCGCGAAGCCGATGAGGTCGGTGGGGCAGGTTCAACGCAGACGGATTTGATCATCCTCACGCACGATTGCGTCGAAGCCAAAATGAACGCGGCCATTGCGCAGATGCAACTTTTGCCGACTGTGTTGGCGCCAATCACCCGCATCCGCAAGGAGGAACTGGCTTGATGCGCTACCTCTCCACGCGCGGTCATGCCGACCGCAAACAATTTTGCGAAATTTTGCTGGAGGGTTTGGCGCCTGACGGCGGTCTGTACCTGCCCGAGCACTACCCGGTGGTTGACGCCGCCACACTGTCGGCTTGGCGCGAGGTTTACCTCAAGCAAGGTTACGCAGACTTGGCCTTTGAAATCCTCTCGCTCTACATCGACGACATTCCCGCCGATGATCTGCGGGCGCTGTGTCGCAAAACCTACACCGCCGCCGTGTTTGGCAGCCCCGAAATTGTGCCGCTGAAAAAACTCAAAGACGCGGCAACCGATGCATCTGAGGCGGGTTTTTATTTACAAGCCTTGTCGAATGGCCCGACGCTGGCCTTCAAAGACATGGCCATGCAGTTGCTTGGTAACCTGTTTGAGTACGAGTTGGCCCGCCGCAACGAAGAACTCAATATTTTGGGCGCCACCAGTGGCGACACCGGCAGCGCTGCTGAATACGCCATGCGCGGTAAAAAAGGCGTGCGTGTTTTCATGACCTCGCCGAACGGCCGCATGAGCCCGTTTCAGCAAGCGCAAATGTTCAGCCTGCTCGACGAGAACATCCACAACATCGCGATCGATGGCGTTTTTGACGACTGCCAAGACATCGTCAAGGCGGTCTCCAACGACTTGGCCTTCAAGCGCCAATACAAGATCGGCACTGTCAACTCAATCAATTGGGCGCGGCTGTTAGCGCAGGTGGTTTATTACTTCGCGGGTTATTTCCAATTGCCCGAGTCGGCCACGGGCGGCAAGACCAGTTTCACCGTTCCCTCGGGTAACTTCGGCAATGTGTGTGCCGGCCATGTGGCCCGCATGATGGGTTTGCCGGTGCACCAACTGGTGGTGGCGACCAACGAGAACGATGTGCTGGACGAATTTTTCCGCACCGGGGTTTACCGCGTACGCGTTGGTGCCGACATTAACGAAACCTCAAGCCCGTCGATGGATATTTCTAAGGCCTCAAATTTTGAGCGCTTTGTTTTTGACCTGTTGGGCCGGGATGCAACACTGTCGGCAGACTTGTTCAGTCGCCAACTCAACGAGCAAGGCTTTTTTGATTTGAGCGCCCATCCGGCTTTTCCGCAAGCGAGCGCGCGTTACGGATTTGTCAGCGGCAAGAGCACACACGCCGACCGCTTGCAGACGATTCGAGAAACCTATCAACGCTTTGACACGGTCGTCGACACGCACACCGCCGACGGCGTCAAAGTGGCGCGCGAGCATCTCACGCCCGGCGTCCCGATGCTGGTGCTGGAGACTGCGTTGCCGATTAAATTCGCCGCGACGATTGAAGAAGCGCTGGGTCGCCCGCCAGAGCGGCCGCCCGGTTTCGACGGCATTGAAGACTTGCCCAAGCGGGTCAAATTGATGCCGGCCGATGTGGCCTTGATCAAGGCTTATGTGGCTGAGCATGCAGATTGAACTGAATCCGACCCAACGCACGCTGGAGCGCAGAGAATGAAAGTGGTAGGCTTCGCCGGTTACTCCGGCTCGGGCAAAACGACGCTTGTTGAGCAGGTCATTCCAGCGCTGAAAATGCGCGGTCTGCGGGTCTCCATCGTCAAGCATGCGCACCACAAATTCGATATCGACAAGCCGGGCAAAGACACCTGGCGGCACCGCGAAGCCGGCGCCTTTGAAGTGGTCGCCGCATCCAACATGCGATTGGCGCTGATACGTGAATTTGAAAAGCCGTCCGAGCTCAACGTGCATCATCTGATCGCCGAGCTGTACACCGGGGTTGACTGGGTCTTGGTTGAAGGTTTCAAAAGCAGTGACTTGCTGAAAATCGAAGTTTGGCGTGCCACCACCGCCGATGACGCACCCTTGCCGGTGCGCTATCCCGAGGATGCTTTTATTGTGGCCATCGCCACTGATGCAGCGCAGCACCTGCCCGTACCGACCTTGCTGCCGGTGCTGGATTTGAACGACCCTGACGGTGTGGCTTCGTTCCTCGTCCAGAATGGGCATCGCTTTGACTACAACGCTGACAACTACCAATTTTGAAAGGTGCTGAGCTTGCTCAATCCTGCGCCCACTGCGACATCTTCCGCCCCAGTTCGCCAGCCTCTGCGCCCGCTGGATGAAGCGCTGGCCGAGTTGTTGGCCATGGCTGTCCCGCTGGCTGACTTTGAAGCTGTCTCGACCTTTGACGCCGATGGTCGCGTGCTGGCTGAAGACTTGCTTTCCAGCCTTGATGTGCCCGGTCACGACAACAGTTCGATGGACGGTTACGCCGTGCGCAGCGTTGATTTGGCCACCACCGATATGTTGCAAGTGACCCAGCGCATTCCGGCCGGTAGCTACGGCCACGCGCTGGAGCCCTTGACTGCCGCGCGTATTTTTACTGGCGCACCGATCCCGTCGGGTGCCGACGCGGTGGTCATGCAGGAAGACACTGAAGCCTTGACTGACAGCGCCAGCGTGCGCTTGTTGAGCGTGCCCAAGGCCGGCCAATGGATTCGGCGACAAGGCGAAGATGTGGCGTGCGGTGCGGTGGTGTTGGCGCGCGGCCAGCGCTTGTCGCCAGCGGCTTTAGGCTTGGCCGCCAGCATTGGTTTTGACAAACTGCACGTGACTCGGCCGGTCCGCGTGGCGCTTTTTTCAACCGGCGATGAGCTGGTCATGCCGGGTGACATCGCGCCAGCCGACATGCCGCCCGGTGCTATCTACAATTCAAACCGTTTTTTCCTGCGCGCCATGTTGAAGCGCTTGGGCTGCGAAGTGACCGACCTCGGCATCGTGCCTGACAAGCTCGACGCGACGGTGCAGGCACTCGCCGCAGCGGCGCTGCAACACGACCTGATTCTGACCAGCGGCGGCGTCTCGGTGGGCGAGGAAGACCACATCAAACCGGCCGTGCAGACGCTGGGCGAACTCAAGCTCTGGCAGTTGGCCATCAAGCCGGGTAAGCCGTTTGCCTACGGCCGTATTCAGTCTTCCAGCGCTGACCCGTTTGCGCATTTCATCGGCTTGCCGGGCAACCCGGTGTCGAGTTTTGTGACCTTCCTGTTGCTGGTGCGCCCCTTTGTACTCAAGCTCTTGGGTGTGACGGCACTGGCGCCACAAGCCATGACCGCCGTGGCGCAATTCAGCTGGCCCAAGGCCGACAAGCGGCGTGAATTTTTGCGCGTTCGGCAGTTGGCTGACGGCGGGCTAGCGCTGTTTGAGAATCAAAGCTCAGGCGTGCTCACTTCGGCTGTTTGGGGCGACGGATTGGTTGACAATCCGTCCGGCAAAACCATCGCACCGGGCGATGTGGTCAGCTACATTCCATTTTCGGCCTTGTTGTCTTGAGCCGCAGTTCATTTCGAATCAAGTTCATCGAATCAAGCCCATGAAAATCACCGTCAAATATTTCGCCTCCATCCGTGAGACTCTGGGGTGGGGCACCGAGCAACGCGAGACCACGGCCAGCACACTGGCCGATTTGCGCAACGAGTTGTTGGCCCTCAGCCCGGCCCATGCGCAGGCCTTGGCCCGTGGCAAACCGGTGCGCATGGCGCTCGATCAAATCATGAGTGACGAGTCAGCTGCTTTGCGCGAAGGCTGCGAAGTGGCTTTTTTCCCACCGGTCACCGGAGGTTGAGATGCTCGCTCGTGTAGCCGTTCAAACCGAAGACTTTGACCTTTCGACTGAAATTGCGGCGCTGCGCGCAAGCGACAAACGCGTCGGTGCGGTGTGCAGTTTCGTCGGCACGGTGCGCGACCGCAACGAGGGTGATCAAGTGGCCACGCTGGAACTTGAGCACTACCCGGGCATGACCGAAAAAGCCATTGAGGCCATGATCGATGCGGCGATGGCGCGCTTTGACATCTTCGCCGCGCGGGTCATTCACCGTGTCGGGCTGCTGCAGCCCTTGGACCAAATCGTCATGGTGGTCGTCACGTCGGCGCACCGCGGCGAGAGTTTTCAGGCTTGTGAGTTCCTGATGGATTACTTGAAGACACAAGCACCGTTTTGGAAAAAAGAAGAAACGCCTGCGAGTGCGCGTTGGGTTGATGCGCGTGTCAGCGACGACGCGGCACTGGCGCGTTGGGGTCTGCAAGCGACTAACGGCTGAAGCCCAATTCTGGACGCGGACCGACCCGTTCATGCGGCACGAACGCCGCATGCGCAGCCTTTTCAAGACCGGCCGTCAATATTTGCAAAAGACGCACCAGTTGGACTGGTCGAGCTCCGACTTAGTTTTGCCCGTGCAGCTTGTCTGCGGCAACTGACAACTGCCGCACGCTATTGAAAAAACGCGTAAGACCCCACAGCTAAGCACACTGTTCGATCGGAATTTCCATGCGCCAAGACAAACTCACTACCAAGTTCCAAGAAGCCTTGAGCGACGCTCAGTCCTTGGCTTTGGGCAACGACCACGGCTACATCGAGCCGCTGCACCTGTTGTCGGCGATGCTGCGCCAAGAAGAAGGGCCTCGGGCCTTGTTGCAACGCGCTGGCGTCAACATGTCAGCGCTGAAGTTTGCCACCGACGCGGCCGTCAAAAAACTGCCACAAGTGCAAGGGCAGGAGCAAATTCAAATCAGTGCGGAGCTGGCCAAGTTGCTGCAAGCGACTGAGAAAGAAGCCATCAAGCGGGGCGATCAGTTCATCGCTGGCGAGCTTTTTTTGCTGGCGCTGACCGACAGCAAAAGTGAGGCAGGCAAAGTGGCTCAAGGCAACGGCATGACGCGCAAGTCACTCGAAGCCGCGATTGAAGCTGTGCGCGGCGGTCAAACCGTCAACAACCCAGAGGCTGAAGGCCAACGCGAAGCCTTGAAAAAATACACCATGGACTTGACCGAGCGCGCCCGCATGGGCAAGCTCGACCCGGTGATTGGCCGCGACGATGAAATCCGCCGGGCCATTCAAGTGCTGCAGCGCCGGACCAAAAACAACCCGGTGCTGATCGGTGAACCCGGCGTTGGCAAGACCGCCATTGTTGAAGGCTTGGCGCAGCGCATCGTCGCCGGTGAAGTGCCGGACTCGCTCAAAGGCAAGCGGGTGCTGTCGCTCGATATGGCTGCGCTGTTGGCTGGTGCCAAGTTTCGCGGCGAATTTGAAGAGCGCCTGAAAACCGTGCTCAAAGAACTCGCCAAAGACGAAGGCCAGACCATCGTTTTCATTGACGAGTTGCACACCATGGTCGGTGCCGGCAAAGGTGAGGGCGCGATGGACGCCGGCAACATGCTCAAGCCCGCCTTGGCGCGTGGCGAGTTGCATTGCGTGGGCGCCACGACACTCGACGAATACCGCAAATACATTGAAAAGGACGCCGCACTGGAGCGCCGGTTCCAAAAGATTTTGGTCGGTGAGCCGACGGTCGAGGCGACGATTGCTATTCTGCGCGGTTTGCAGGAAAAGTACGAAGTTCACCACGGTGTGCAGATCACCGATCCGGCCATTGTGGCGGCGGCTGAGCTCAGTCACCGCTACATCACCGACCGCTTTTTACCGGACAAGGCGATTGACCTGATCGACGAAGCCGCAGCCAAGATCAAGATCGAGATGGACTCCAAGCCCGAGGTCATGGACAAGCTAGACCGGCGGCTGATTCAGCTGCAAATCGAGCGTGAAGCCGTGCGCCGCGAAAAAGACGAGTCATCGCAAAAGCGCTTCAGTTTGATTGAAGAAGAAATTGTCAAGCTGCAAAAGGAAATCTCCGACTTTGACGAAATCTGGCAGGCTGAAAAAGCGCAAGCCCTGGGCTCTAAAGACGTCATGGAAGAGATCGAGCGGACACGTTTTCAGATTGAAGAGCTCAAGCGAAAAGGTGACTTCAACAAAGTCGCTGAGCTGCAATATGGCAAGCTGCCCGAACTCGAAAAGCGCCTGAAAGCCGCCAAAGACCGCGAAGAACAAAAGGGCGCAAGCAACGCACCGCGGCTGCTGCGCACGCAAGTGGGTGCCGAAGAAATCGCCGAAGTGGTGAGTCGTGCCACGGGCATTCCAGTGTCCAAAATGCTGCAAGGTGAACGGGACAAACTGCTGCAAATGGAAGTCAAGTTGCATGAGCGCGTGGTCGGCCAGAACGAAGCCATTGGCGCTGTCGCCAACGCCATTCGCCGTTCACGTTCGGGCCTGAGTGACCCGAACCGTCCAACGGGTTCTTTTTTGTTTCTCGGCCCGACCGGCGTTGGCAAGACCGAGCTGTGCAAGGCGCTGGCCGGTTTCTTGTTTGACAGCGAAGACCACCTGATTCGTATCGACATGAGCGAGTTCATGGAGAAGCATTCGGTCGCTCGCTTGATTGGTGCGCCGCCCGGTTATGTTGGTTACGAAGAGGGCGGTTACTTGACGGAGGCTGTGCGCCGCAAACCTTACAGCGTGTTGTTGCTCGACGAGGTTGAAAAAGCCCACCCGGATGTCTTCAACGTCTTGTTGCAAGTGCTCGACGACGGTCGTTTGACCGACGGCCAAGGCCGCACTGTGGATTTCAAAAACACGGTGATCGTGATGACCAGCAACATCGGCTCGCCGATCATTCAGTCCATGGTGGGCCAGCCCTACGAGGACATCAAAGACGCGGTGACCGACGAGTTGAAGAACTACTTTCGGCCCGAGTTTTTGAACCGTATCGACGAGACCGTGGTCTTTCACGCGCTGGATGCCAAAAACATCGAGTCGATTGCCCGTATCCAGCTCAAGGTGCTGCAGGCGCGTTTGCTAAAGATGGACTTGACGATGGAGGTGTCTGAAGCGGCGATTGCCGAGCTGGCCAAAGTGGGTTTTGACCCCGTGTTTGGTGCGCGCCCTTTGAAGCGGGCAATTCAGCAACGGATTGAAAACCCATTGAGTAAGCTGCTGCTAGAAGGGCGTTTTCCGCCTAAGAGCACGATTCCGGTGGACGTCGACACGATTCGTGATCCCGGCGTGTTCAGCTTTGGTGAAGCGCTGAAGGGTGCTGCTAAGCCGGTTTGAGGTGTGGCCGCTGAGCCACCGACATAGAGGGTGCTAGCCAGCTTTTCATGCCGAAATTTTCAACTTGCCCGCTTGCCCCTGGAAGTGGCTCGGCGACTGACCCATGGTGCTTTTGAACATGGCCGAAAAAGCACTCTCGCTGGCATAGCTGCTGGCCGCAGCTGCAGTGCTGACCGATGCGCCGTGGGCCAGCAGCGGCAGTGCGTGGGCCAGTAGCACGGCTTCGCAGAGCACCCGCAGCCGCCTGTCGCCGTTGCGCGGGTGCGGCAAGGGAACGCCCAAGGCCTGAACGTCAGCACGGCCTATTTCATCGCTCACCAAGGCCATCAACAAGGCCTCGCGCTGGCAGGCCCCTTGCGTAGCGCTGGCAGAGCGGTCGAGGGCATTGATCAACTCGCGTAAAAGCGCGAACACCACGAGTACAGGGCCATCCTATTTGTCGGTCTGGCGGCCTTGGGCTACGCCATGCGCACCAGTTATTGGATGCTGGCTGGCTTTGCGGTGTTGGCCGGTATTGGCAATGGCGTGCTTCACCCGGTTGACTACACGCTCATCAACCGCAAGGTGAGTGCCGGTCGTCTGGGTCATGCTTACAGCGTGCACGGCATCACGGGGAGCTTGGGTTGGGCTTTTCCTCTGACTTGGCGGCACCGTCGCGCGACCTGTTGGTCAAGCGCTCAACCCCTGACAAGGCCACTGGCCGCGTTGATGGCGTGGTGTATTCGGGGCTGGGCATTGGGCAGGCCATATCACCGCTGGCGTTGAAGAGCGCATGTCTTCATAATCAATGTCAGCCGCGTCCTTTTTGGGCCGTCTCAACTGCCAGTTGCTTGTCTTTCAAGGAGAAGATCTTGGTTCATCCCAACACACCATCAGAGGGTCAATTCGCTCACTGGGTCGACGAAAAAGCCGAGGCGTTTAAGTTCGAGTTGGGTGAGAAATTTCCCGTACCGCCGACCGAGCTGCATTCTGACTCCCTGCATGTAGAGACCAGCGTGCAAAAACTAAAAGAAGTTCTGCTGGAGCACGAAACGCCGACGCCAGAATTTCTGGCGGAATTGCAGGCGCTGAACGATGCCCCGCCTTTGTCTGAAGAAGAACTCGACCGTCAAGCCTTGGCGGCTGGCGGTGCAGATGGCGATAAAAGCACACCCGAGTAATTGACAGCGCAAAGCTGGGCGTTGATCGCGGCACAATGCTGGCATGACTAAACAACTTGCCGGCCACCTTCTCGTTGATTGCCTGATCGCCCAGGGCGTGACCCACGCCTTTGGCGTTCCAGGCGAAAGCTATCTCGCTGTGCTGGACGGGCTGCATGCGCGGCAAGGCCAGATTGATTTCGTGATTTGTCGGCAAGAGGGCGGCGCCGCTTTCATGGCCGAAGCCCACGGCAAGCTCACCGGCCGGCCCGGGGTTTGCATGGTGACGCGTGGCCCGGGCGCCACCAATGCCTCGATTGGCGTGCACACGGCATTTCAAGACTCGACCCCAATGGTGCTACTGGTCGGCGATGTGGCCAGCGATTGCCGTGACCGTGAGGCCTTTCAAGAGGTCGACTACACCAGTTTCTTTGGCCCTAGCACCAAGGGTTTTGCCAAGCGTGTCGAGCGCATAGACGACGCTGATCGGATTCCCGAATACATCGCCCGCGCTTTTGCCACCGCGATGAATGGCCGGCCCGGACCGGTGGTGCTGGTCTTGCCAGAAGACATGCTGACAAAAATGACCGCCGCCCAACCTTTGCCGCGGGTCGAGGCGGTGCAAGCTTGGAGTGACCCGGGTGCTTTGCGCACGCTGCGCGAAATGCTGTTGGCCTCCAAACGACCGTTGGTGATTGCTGGCGGTGGCGGCTGGACGCCGCAAGCTGCGCAAGCCTTGCAACGCTTTGCCGAAAACTGGCAGCTGCCCGTTGGCAACGCTTTTCGCTTTCAAGACACCTTTGACAACCACCATCCGCTGTACGCCGGTGATGTCGGCATAGGGCTCAATCCCAAGCTGGCGGCACGCATCGAAGCATGCGACTTGATCCTTGCTATCGGCCCTCGTTTGGGCGAGATGACGACCGGCAATTACACGCTGATTGAAGCGCCCAGTCCCAAGCAAAAGCTGGTGCACATTCACGCCAGCGCTGAAGAGCTGAATCGCGTCTTTCAAGCCGACTTGGCCATCAATGCGACGATGAATGCGGCGGCCCGCTCAATGGAAGTGTTGACCGCCCCCGTGTCGGTGGCTTGGGAGGCGTGGACAGCGTCCGCCAATGCGGATTACTTGGGTAACTTGGTGCCGCAAGCACTGCCTGGTGATGTTGACATGCCCGCCATTGTTGGTTTGCTGCAAAAGCATTTGCCCGAAGATGCGGTGTTAACCAACGGCGCTGGCAACTTCGCCAGTTGGGTTCATCGTTTTTACAAACACCACGGACTCGTTAAGGGCCACAAAACGCAGCTCGCGCCGACTGTGGGCGCCATGGGTTACGGTGTACCCGCAGGTATTGCGGCGGCCATCACCACTGGGCGAGTGGTTTTCACCATCGCGGGTGATGGTGATTTTCTGATGAATGGCCAAGAGTTGGCGACGGCTGTGCAGCATGGCGCCAAGACCATCATCGTGCTGCTCAACAACGGCATGTACGGCACCATTCGCATGCACCAAGAGCGCGAATACCCCGAGCATGAAAGCGGTTCGCGCTTGAAGAACCCAGACTTTGCCGCGCTGGCCCGCGCTTACGGTTACGCCGGCGTGCGCATCACGCGCACAGCCGAATTTGAAATCGAGTTGTTGGCGGCGATGAGTCGCGCTGAAGGCACGCTGATTGAAATCATGCTGGACCCTGAAGTCATCAGCACGCGCGGCACGCTGTCAGCGATCACGCGCAACGCCAAAGCTGCTGCGGGTTGAACTGGCCTGAAGGTTTTTAGCGTTTGACCTCAAACGGCGCGCCGCCAAGACGAGCGCCGGCTTTGATGCCTTTTTTGGCAAACCAGCCCCGGTTCATTTCAAGCACATAGCGCACCGGTTTGATCGAACAATGCGAGTCGGTGGTCTGCGGCTTCATGTCGACGAGATTCACGATGCTGCCGTCGTCGGCGACAAAGGCCGCGGTCAGCGGCAGCAAGGTGTTCTTCATCCAGAAGCACTGCACCGATGGCTCTTCAAATACAAACAGCATGCCCTCGGGTTGGGGCATCTCTTTGCGGTGCATCAGTCCGATTTGGCGTTGCTGCGGTGTCAGCGCGACTTGGGCCGTGATTTGGTGCATGCCTGCATTCAGCGTCGTGCGTTGCAGATTGAGCTGGGGCGCCTCTTGTGCAAAGAGTGCAGCCGATCCCAACAAAGCCAACGTGGACAAAAGAGACTTGAAGACCTGCTTGTGGGCGATGGTGAAGGGCATGAGACGATGGTTCATGGGTTAAATCATAAGGGAGTGATGAATACCTGCATGAAAGTAATATTTATGACTTATATGTGCCTTGTTGGTGCTGCTGCGGTGCTTCAGCGTTAACGCAGCAATGGCCCCAGGCGCCCCACCAAGCCGCAGGGCTGGCTAGAATCAATTCCATGGCTACGAAATCTCCCAAAGTCCCCGCGCCGGCAAAGGCGCCTGTTTCTACGCCCACCCAACCCGAAGAGGGTCAAGGTGGCGGTGCTGTTGTTCTTGAACGGCGGACCCAAAAAGTCATGCCGCCGCAGATGTACCAGGTGGTGGTTCTGAACGACGACTACACGCCAATGGAGTTCGTGGTGATGGTGATTCAGGAGTTTTTCAGCAAAGATCGAGAAGCTGCGACCCAGATCATGTTGAAGATTCATTTGGACGGCAAAGGCGTCTGCGGCGTGTTTTCCAAAGATGTGGCGGCCACCAAAGTCGATCAGGTCACCGAAGCGGCTCGCCGGCATGGTCATCCGTTGCAATGTGTCAGCGAGCCTGTTGAATTGTGAAAAGTGCCCCCATCTACTCTTTAGTTATTTATAGAATTTGTGTAGCAAGCCTAAAGGAAAATCAATGATTGCCCAGGAATTAGAAGTTAGCTTGCACATGGCCTTCGTCGAGGCCCGCCAGCAGCGTCACGAGTTCATCACCGTGGAACACCTGTTGCTGGCCTTGCTGGACAACCCGAGTGCGGCCGAAGTGCTGCGTGCGTGTTCGGCCAATGTGGATGATTTGCGCAAAGCGCTGAGCAATTTCATCAAGGACAACACGCCGCAAGTGGCGGGTACTGACGACGTGGACACCCAGCCGACGCTGGGCTTTCAGCGCGTCATTCAGCGCGCCATCATGCATGTGCAGTCAACTGGCAACGGCAAGAAAGAAGTCACCGGTGCCAACGTGTTGGTCGCCATCTTTGGTGAGAAAGACTCGCACGCGGTTTATTACCTCCACCAGCAGGGCGTGACCCGTCTGGATGTCGTGAACTTCATCGCGCACGGCATCAAAAAGAGCGATCCGCCTGAGCCCACCAAGGCTGGCGAGGGCGCGGCTGAAACCGAAGAAACCGCCGAAAAGTCAGAAAAGTCCTCGCCGCTGGAGCAGTTCACCCAGAACCTGAACCAGCTCGCCAAAGAAGGCAAGATCGATCCGTTGATTGGCCGTGAGTTCGAGGTCGAGCGGGTGATTCAAATTCTGTGCCGCCGCCGCAAAAACAACCCCTTGCTGGTCGGTGAAGCCGGCGTTGGCAAGACCGCGATTGCCGAGGGCTTGGCATGGCGCATCACGCAAAAAGAAGTGCCAGAAATTTTGGCTGAAGCGCAGGTTTACTCGCTCGACATGGGCGCTTTGCTGGCCGGCACCAAGTACCGCGGTGATTTTGAGCAACGTCTGAAGGGTGTCTTGAAAGCCCTGAAAGACAAGCCCAACGGCATTTTGTTCATTGACGAAATCCACACCTTGATCGGTGCGGGTGCAGCTTCGGGCGGCACCTTGGATGCGTCGAATTTGCTCAAGCCTGCGCTCAGCTCGGGTCAGCTCAAGTGCATTGGTGCCACTACTTTCACGGAATACCGCGGTATTTTCGAAAAAGACGCAGCACTCTCACGTCGCTTCCAAAAGGTGGACGTGGTTGAGCCGACGGTGCAAGAAACCGTTGAGATCTTGAAAGGTCTCAAGTCGCGCTTCGAAGAGCACCATGGCGTCAAGTACGCTGTGGCTGCGCTGCAAGCCGCGGCTGAACTCAGCGCCAAGTACATCAATGACCGGCATTTGCCCGACAAGGCGATTGACGTGATTGATGAGGCCGGGGCAGCCCAGCGGATTTTGCCGTCGTCGAAGCGCAAGAAAACCATCACCAAAACCGAGGTCGAAGAGATCGTTGCCAAGATCGCGCGCATCCCGCCTGCCAACGTTTCCAACGACGATCGCGGCAAACTGAAAGTTCTAGAACGTGACCTGAAAAGCGTGGTTTTCGGCCAAGACAAAGCCATCGATGTGTTGGCTTCGGCTGTCAAAATGGCGCGTTCGGGTTTGGGCAAAGGCGACAAGCCGATTGGCTCCTTCTTGTTCTCCGGCCCCACGGGCGTCGGCAAAACAGAAGCCGCCAAACAGCTGGCCTACATCATGGGCATCGACCTGATCCGCTTTGACATGTCGGAGTACATGGAACGCCACGCCGTCAGTCGCCTGATTGGCGCGCCGCCAGGCTATGTTGGTTTTGACCAAGGCGGTTTGCTGACCGAAGCAGTGACCAAGAAGCCGCATTGCGTGTTGCTGCTCGATGAGATCGAAAAAGCCCACCCGGACATCTTCAATGTCTTGCTGCAGGTCATGGACCACGGCACGCTGACAGACAATAATGGGCGCAAGGCCGATTTCCGCAACGTCATCATCATCATGACGACGAATGCAGGGGCTGAGACCATGAACAAGGCGACCATCGGCTTCACCAACCCGCGTGAAGCGGGAGACGAGATGGCTGACATCAAGCGCCTGTTCACACCGGAGTTCCGCAACCGTCTGGACGCCACAGTGAGCTTCAAGGCCTTGGACGAGTCGGTTATCTTGCGAGTGGTCGACAAGTTCTTGCTGCAACTGGAAACCCAGCTGGCAGAAAAGAAAGTCGAAGTCACTTTCACCGACGATTTGCGTCAGTACCTGGGCCGCAAAGGCTTTGACCCCTTGATGGGTGCACGCCCGATGCAGCGCCTGATTCAGGACACGATTCGCCGTGCCTTGGCTGACGAACTGCTGTTTGGGCGCTTGGTTGACGGTGGTCGTTTGACGGTGGACATGACGGTCACCAAAGACGACAAAGGCGTCGAAACCGGCGAGGTCAAGTTGGACATCCAGCCGCTGCCGAAGAAAGAAGGCAAGGCCAAGCCGGAGCCACAAGCGGCAACGGCTGACTGACCCAGCTGCCCTCTTAAAAAGCCCGCTGAAGTTCGCTTCAGCGGGCTTTTTTCATGGGGTTGGAAATAGGGGTCCGGCTGTTCCGCTTTCCCACGCCGGGTATTTGTGCATGACGCTTTCAAACAACCCGCTAGAGACGATGCGCTTCAGCCACGTTTGAAGCGTCGGCCAGTCTTGTTGTTCAAACCAGTGCGGATCGGTCTGCGCAAATTGCCGCACAAAGGGTGCGATGGCCATGTCGGCGAGTGAGGCTGCTGGCCCGAGCAACCAGCCCTCGGCGCTGAGTTGCTGTGCCAATTGCGTCAACCAGTCGGCAGCGGCTGCGCGGTGCTGCAAGGCGACAGCACCGTCGTATCGGTTCGGGTATTTGTAGCGATCCAAATGCTGTTTGAAGGTTTGCTCGCAGTCGTCGATGAGCGCTTGCACATGCGCTGCTTGCTCAGGTTGGGCGGACAGCCATTGCGCCGGATCATTGAGTCTTAAAGCCCAGCGCATGATGTCCAAACTTTGGTCAATGACTTCACCGCTTGGCAACACCAGCACGGGCACCGAGGCTTTGGCCGAGGCTTCTAGCAACTCGGCTGGCTTGGTTTTCAGCACGACCTCGCGCAACTCGCAGGCTTGGCCACTGATAGCCAGCGCCAGTCGGGCGCGCATGGCGTAGGGGCAGCGGCGAAACGAATACAAGACCGGCAGCGAGTCCTGCATGGTTAAGTGTTTGGCTTGGCCGGCAGGCCGCGTTGGATGCCTATGTGCCGCTCGTTGCGTTGTTGGGCAAAAGCGATTTGGCGTTGGCGTTCCCGAAAGCCTTCTTTTTGGACTTCGGTGGTTGTGTCGTGGCAGCCGGGGCAGCTCACGCCCTCGACATACAGCGGCGAGAGTTTGTCTTCAGCGCTGACCGGGTCGCGGCAAGAACGGCACAGTGCGAAGTTGCCTGGCTGCAGATCGTGGTTGACCGAGACGCGCTCGTCAAATACAAAGCACTCACCGCGCCAACTGCTCTGCGCTTCAGGCACGGTTTCCAAGTACTTGAGAATGCCGCCCTCGAGGTGAAAAACTTCGTCAAAACCTTGCGTGCGCATGAAGGCGGTGGACTTTTCACAGCGAATGCCGCCGGTGCAAAACATGGCGACCTTGGGTTTTTTGCCAGCGCGCTCTTGCAGCCGACCCTCAGGACCCATTTCACGGCGCACCCAATCTGGCAGTTCTGAAAAACTGCTGGTGACGGGGTTGATAGCGCTTTCAAATGTGCCGATAGAGACTTCGTAGTCATTGCGAGTGTCGATCAGCACCACATCGGGGTCGCTGATCAGAGCGTTCCAGTCTTGTGGTTTGACGTACTGGCCGGCCATGCGATTTGGGTTGATACCTGCCACGCCCATCGTCACGATCTCTCGCTTGAGGCGCACTTTCATTCGGTAAAAAGGGGCTTTGTCGCTGTGCGCTTCTTTGTGCTCTAGCGAGGCCAAGCGCGGGTCAGCCCGCAAATGCGCCAGCACTGCGCGCACGCCAGCCTCGGGGCC
>JASDRC010000030.1:15232-19879 GCA_041442125.1 Polaromonas sp.
GTGCCAAAAATGCGATCACCGGCATCCCACTGACCCGGCAAGATGTAGGCGTGTTCATCCAGCGGGTTTCCCTGTGGTTCAACTGAGTTTGAAAAGGGCGTCAGGCGAAAAGTAAAATACAAGGCAAGATTAAATCAATTCACGCATCTCAGAAGGAGCCTTCGTGGCCGGACACAGTAAATGGGCGAATATTCAACACCGCAAGGGTCGCCAGGATGAAAAACGCCAGCGCGTCTGGACCCGTGTGATGCGTGAAATCATGGTCGCTGCACGCATGGGCGGCGGTGACTTGGGCACCAATCCGCGCTTGCGACTGGCCGTCGACAAAGCCAAGGCCGCCAACATGCCGAGCGAAAACGTCAAGTACGGCATTGCCAAGGCGACCGGCAGCCTCGAGGGCGTGCATTACGAGGAAGTCCGCTATGAGGGTTACGGCATTGGCGGCGCGGCCATCATCATTGACTGCATGACCGACAACAAGGTGCGCACCGTGGCCGAAGTGCGGCATGCTTTTTCAAAGCACGGCGGCAACATGGGCACCGAAGGCTCGGTGGCTTTTCAGTTCAAACACTGCGGCCAGCTGATTTACGCGCCTGGCGTGAACGAAGACAAGGTCATGGAACTGGCGCTGGACGCTGGTGCAGACGATGTGATCACCGATGACGACGGGGCCATTGAGGTGCTGACGCCGTACGCTGATTTTGAAAAGATCAAAAACACCCTTGAAACTGCGGGCTTGATCGCCGAGGTGGCTGAAGTCACCATGCGCGCTGAAAACAGCATTGAGCTGAGCGGCGACGATGCGCAAAAAATGCAAAAACTGCTCGATATTCTGGAAGACTTGGACGACACCCAAGCCGTTTTCCACAACGCGGCGCTGTCGCTTTGAACCGCTTCCTGACGTTAAAAATGAAAGCTCCGGCATGAAAGTATTGGTATGAAAGTTTTGGTCGTTGGCGGCGGTGGCCGTGAACACGCGTTGGCCTGGAAGCTGGCGCAGTCACCCAAGTTGCAAGCGGTGTATGTGGCGCCCGGCAATGGCGGAACAGCGCAGGATTCGCGCCTTGAAAACATCCCCATCACGGACATCGAGGCGCTGCGCGAATGGGCCTTGGCAGAAAAAATCGTCTTGACGGTGGTCGGCCCCGAACAGCCGCTGGCCGCGGGCATCGTCGATGATTTTCGGGCCCACGGTTTGCGTGTGTTCGGCCCGACCCAAGCCGCCGCGCAACTCGAAAGCTCCAAGGCTTTCTCCAAAGCCTTCATGAAGCGCCACGGCATTCCCACGGCCGACTACGAAACCTTTTCAGACCCGCTGGCCGCGCATGCGTACATCGACCAAAAGGGCGCGCCCATCGTGGTCAAAGCCGACGGCTTGGCTGCTGGCAAAGGCGTGGTGGTGGCGATGTCGCTGCAAGAGGCGCACGAGGCGATTGACTTCATGCTCGCGCCTGACGCCAGCTTCAACCCACTGGGTGTGACGCACAACGCAGGCGGCGCCCGCGTGGTGATCGAAGAATTTTTGCAAGGCGAAGAAGCCAGTTTTATGGTCATGTGCGACGGCAAAAATGTCACGGCATTGGCGACCAGCCAAGACCACAAACGCCTGCTCGACGCTGACGCTGGCCCGAACACCGGCGGCATGGGCGCTTACTCGCCGGCCCCGGTGGTGACGCCGCAGATCCATGCGCGTGCCATGCGCGAAATCATCATGCCGACCATCAAAGGCATGGAGCAAGACGGCATTGTCTTCACCGGATTTTTGTACGCCGGCCTCATGATTGACGCCGATGGTCACCCCAAAACCTTGGAGTTCAACTGCCGCATGGGCGATCCAGAGACGCAACCGATCATGATGCGGCTGAAGTCAGATTTGTATGACGTGATGATGGCTGCAACGTCGGGTCAGCTTGACCAAGTCGAACTGGAATGGGACCGTCGGCCGGCGCTGGGCGTGGTCATGGCGGCAGAGGGTTATCCGATGAATCCGCGCAAGGGTGACTTGATCACCGGCGTGCCGTCACTGGAAAAAATGGAGGAGGCCGATGTGATGGTGTTTCATGCGGGGACGATGCCCGCAGCCAAAGGCGAAGCGCTGACTTCTGGCGGTCGTGTCTTGTGCGTCACTGCCCTGGGTAGCACCGTGAAAGAGGCTCAAAAGCAGGCCTACGAGCTGGCGTCTAAAATTCATTTCGATGGTGCCCAGTACCGCAAAGACATCGGCTATCGGGCCATCAAGTCCTGACCGGTTTCAGCCATGTCATCGACCATTTCTTCAGAACAATCGGCGCAAGCCGGCCGAACTTTTTTGCTCGGCTTGCAAGAGCGCATCACCTCGGCTGTGGCCGCGCTCGACGGCCACAGCTTCGTTTCAGACGCCTGGGAAAAAGCCCCGGGCGAAGCTTTGCAGGGCAATGGCGTCACGCAAATTCTGGAGCAGGGCAGGGTCTTTGAGCGCGCTGGTTGCGGCTTCTCGCATGTGCGGGGCGCCCGTCTGCCGCCTTCCGCCACGCAGCATCGGCCGGAACTGGCGGGTGCACCCTTTGAGGCCATGGGCGTGTCGCTGGTTTTTCACCCGCGCAACCCGTATGTGCCGACGGTGCACATGAATGTCCGCATGCTCACCGCCACGCCAGCCTCGGGCGTGCCCGCGGTGTGGTTTGGCGGCGGCATGGACTTGACGCCGTTTTACGCTTTTGAAGAAGACGCGGTGCATTTTCATCAGACTTGCAAGGACGCGTTGACGCCGTTTGGTGCGGACAAATACCCGCGCTTTAAAACCTGGTGCGACGAGTATTTTTACTTGAAGCATCGGCAAGAGCAGCGCGGCATTGGTGGCGTGTTTTTCGACGATTTTCAAGAGCTCGGCATGGACCGTAGTTTTGCCATGATGCAGAGCCTGGCGAACGCCTTCCTGACGGCGTACTTGCCCATCGTTGAACGCCGCATGGGCATGCCGTATGGTCAAGCTGAGCGAGATTTTCAGTTGTACCGACGCGGCCGTTACGTCGAGTTCAATCTGGTCTGGGACCGCGGCACGCATTTCGGTTTGCAGTCTGGCGGCCGCACCGAATCTATCTTGATGTCGATGCCGCCGCTGACGAGTTGGTCGTACCGCCGTGAAGATCCGCCGGAATCGCCAGAAGCAGCTTTGACGCGCGATTTCCTGGTCCGAAGGGACTGGGTTTGAAGCGTATCGGTGTTTTTGGCGGTGCCTTTGACCCGCCGCACAACGCGCATTTGGCATTGGCCCAAGCGGCCATTGAGCAGCTGCAGCTGGACCAACTCAAAATCATTCCAACCGGTTTTGCATGGCACAAAGACCGGTCTTTGAGCGCCGCTGAACATCGGCTGAAGCTGACGCAGCTGGCCTTCAGTGGGCTGGACCGCGTCAGCGTCGATGAGCGTGAAATCAAGCGGGCGGGGCCGAGCTACACCATTGACACACTGGAAGTGCTGCAGGCCGAAGAGCCTGATGCCGTGTTCTTTCTTCTCATCGGTGGCGACCAGTTGGTGGCTTTCACGGGGTGGCATCGGTGGCAGGATATACTCTCGCGAGCTACAGTTTGTGTAGCGGAACGCCCGCCGCAGGCCAGTGCACCAGCCGTCACGTTGGCGCAGACGTCAGCTTTGCGGCATCGCATTCATCTGCAACTGCCTCCTATGACTGTCAGCGCAACGGCAATCCGCCAACTCATTGCCTCTCACACCGGCTCTCCAAATACCTCGCAGCCAGATCTCGCCGGACTGGTTCCGGACGCAGTAGCGCGTTATATTTCACTCCATGGGCTGTACCAAGCCCGCCCAACCTCTTCTTGAGCACCACAGCATGACCGACACCACCCACAGCGCCGACAAAAAAGACATTCAAAAACTACAGCGAGCCATTGTCGATGGCTTGGAGGATGTCAAGGCGCAGGACATTCAGGTCTTTGACACCGAGCACATCACCTCGCTGTTTGAGCGCGTCATCGTCGCTTCGGGCACGTCGAATCGTCAAACCAAGGCTCTGGCCGCTAGCGTGCGCGATGCCGTGCGTGAAGCCGGTTTTGGCAAACCCCGCATTGAAGGCGAGCAAAACGGCGAGTGGATCATCGTCGATTGCGGCGCGGCTGTGGCGCACATCATGCAGCCGACGATTCGCCAGTATTACCACCTTGAAGAGCTGTGGGGCGACAAGCCCGTCAAGCTCAAACTCGGTGCAGTTGCACCGCTGGTCAAAGCCTCTCGCGCTGCCGCTTTGGCTGCGGCTGAAGCCGCGGCCGTTGTCGCGCAAGCGCCTAGCGGCCGCACAGCCGCTCGTACCGTGGCCCGTAACGCCGCTAGAAAAGCTGGCCGCGTCAGTGGCGAGCCAGCACCGGCTAGCGTCAAAACAGCCGCCAAGAAAGCACCCGCCAAGCGCGGCGCAGCCAAAGCAGCTCCTAAGCCGTCCGTGAAAGCGGCGGTCAAAGCCATCGTCACCAACACGCCAGCGCCTAAGGCCACTGCCAAGCCGCGTGCTAAACCAGTGCTCAAGTCGGTTGCCGCAGCACCGGTGAAAGCAGCACCAGTCAAAAGGGCCGCGCCAAAAAGCTTGGCTGCCAAAACGGCTGCGCTGAAAAAGCCGGTCGCGCCCAAAGTCGCCGCTAAGCCGGTCGCCGCCAAGAA
>JASDRC010000030.1:19979-84326 GCA_041442125.1 Polaromonas sp.
CGCTGAAAAAGCCGGTCGCGCCCAAAGTCGCCGCTAAGCCGGTCGCCGCCAAGAAAGTAGTGGCCAAGAAGGCCGTGGCCACGAAAGTAGTGGCCAAGAAGGTGCCCGCTAAGAAGGTCGCGGCTAAGAAAACTCCCCGGAGCGCATGAGGCTGCAGATCGTCGCAGTCGGGCAACGGGTGCCCGACTGGGCGCAGACCGCCTACGACGACTACGCCAAGCGCTTCCCGCCTGAACTCAAAGTCGAGCTGAAGGCAGTCAAGACCGAAGCTCGGGCCTCTAAAACCCTTGAGAATTTGCTCGCCGCAGAGCGGTCGCGCATTGAAGCGGCGATTCCAAAAGGCATGCGCATCGTCGCTTTAGACGAGCGCGGCAGCAACATCACCACCGTTGCTTTGGCCGACAAACTGCGGCTCTGGCAACGCGAGGGCGACGACGTTTCAATTGTCATCGGCGGCCCCGATGGTCTCGACCCAGGCTTCAAACAAGCCGCCCACGAACGTATTCGCTTGTCCGACCTGACGCTGCCTCACGCCATGGTGCGCGTACTGCTGATTGAGCAGCTGTATCGCGCTTGGAGCATCACGGTGAACCATCCGTATCACCGAGAGTAGCCATGCCTGATTTCATTTACCTAGCCTCGCAAAGTCCGCGTCGGGCGCAGTTGCTGGAGCAACTCGGCTTGTCGTTCGAACGCCTGTTACCGGACCCGTCTGAAGACGCCGAAGCTATAGAAGTTGTGCACGGGGCTGAAGCGCCTGCGACCTACGTCAAGCGCGTCACTCGGCTCAAGTTGCAAGCGGCTGTGGCGCGTATGAAGCGGCAAGGTTTGCCGGCCGCGCCGCTGCTGTGTTCTGACACCACCGTCGCCTTGGGCCGAACCATTTTGGGCAAGCCTGCGAATGACGCTGATGCGTTCCGCATGTTGACGCTATTGTCAGGCGCCACGCACCGCGTGCTGACGGCGGTGGCCGTGCAGAACGGGAAAAAGACTGTCGAGGCGTTGAGCATTTCAAGCGTCACCTTTGCCCACATGACGCAGACCCAAATCAAGGCCTATGTTGCTTCTGGTGAGCCCATGGGCAAAGCCGGCGCTTACGCGGTGCAGGGCAGGGCAGCGGTCCACATCACCCGCATCAACGGCAGTTATTCGGGCATCATGGGCTTGCCTCTTTATGAAACTTCATTGCTCTTGCGCGCCGTTGGCGTGAAGATCTGACACTAGGACTGTCCCCCATGTCGCAGGAAATCCTGATCAATTGGTCGCCTCAGGAGACCCGTGTCGTTGTTGTCGAAAACGGCGCAGTGCAAGAACTCCACGTTGAACGAGCACTCGAACGCGGCTTGGTCGGCAATGTCTACCTCGGCAAGGTCGTGCGTGTGCTGCCGGGCATGCAATCTGCCTTCATCGATATCGGCCTCGACCGCACCGCCTTTTTGCATGTGGCTGATCTGATGAGCAGCATCAACAGTCGCCACGCAGAAGCGGAGTCCGGCAAGACCGAAACCGCACCGGCTTTGCCGATCGAGAAGCAGCTGTTTGAGGGCCGGGCCATCATGGTGCAAGTCCTCAAGGACCCGATTGGCACCAAGGGCGCGCGCTTGACGGCGCAGATCAGCATTGCCGGCCGCTTGCTGGTGTTTTTGCCGCAGGACAGCCACATTGGCGTATCGCAAAAAATTCCGCCTAAGCAACGCGAAGAGCTGCGCCAGCGCATGCAAGCCCTTGCCGGCGAGGCCGGTGGCGGCTTTATTTTGCGCACCAACGGCGAAGAAGCCAGCGACGCGGAACTCACTGAAGACATCGGCTATTTGCGCAAGACCTGGGCGCGCATCAAAGACGCATCCTTGCGCTTACCGCCGACCTCTGTCTTGCACCAAGACCTCAATTTGCTGCAGCGCGTGTTGCGTGACGTGGTCTCGGAAGACACGCAAAGCATCCGCGTTGATTCGCGTGAGCAGTGCGCGCACTTGCAAACCTTCGCCGCGGAGTTCATGCCCGCCACGCTGAAAAAAATTCAGCTTTATGCGGGTGAACGGCCGATCTTTGATTTGTTGAACATCGACGAAGAAATCGCCCGTGCCTTGGGGCGTCGGGTTGAACTCAAGTCGGGCGGCTACCTCATCATTGACCAGACCGAAGCGTTGACCACCGTCGATGTCAACACTGGCGGATTCGTCGGCGCGCGCAACTTTGATGAGACTGTTTTCAAAACCAACCTAGAAGCGGCGCAAACCATTGCCAGGCAACTCCGGTTGCGCAATTTGGGCGGCATCGTGATCGTTGACTTCATCGACATGCTGCGCGACAACCACCGCGACGCGGTGCTGGACGAGTTCAAAAAACAGCTGGCACGTGACCGTATCAAGACCACGGTCAACGGATTTTCGGCCTTGGGATTGCTGGAGATGACACGCAAACGCACGCGTGAGTCGCTCTCGCACCAGTTGTGTGAGCCGTGCAGCGCTTGCGGCGGCAAGGGCGTGGTCAAGACGGCGCGCAGCGTGACCTACGACATCTTGCGAGAAATTCTGCGCGAGGCCCGGCAGTTCAATCCGCGCGAGTTTCGCGTGGTGGCGGCGCCGCAAGTCATCGAGTTATTTTTGGACGAAGAAAGCCAGCACTTGGCTGGCTTGAGCGCCTTTATCGGCAAGCCGATTTCTTTGCAATCGGAAGTCGCGATGGCGCAAGAGCACTACGACATCGTGCTGCTTTAACGCCAAGAATTTATCAGTGGGACTTGCTGCTGGTGTTGAAGCCCAGCTGGTAAAGGTGGCTGTAAGCGCCGCCTTTGGCCAGCAGCTCCGCATGGCTGCCCGACTCCAGCACCCGGCCGCTCTCGAGCATGATGATGCGGTCGGCATGTTGAATGGTCGACAGGCGGTGCGCAATGATCACAGAGGTTCGGTCGGCGGTCAGTCGCCCAATCGCTTGCTGAACCGCTTGCTCAGACTCGGTGTCGAGCGCCGAGGTGGCTTCGTCCAAAATCAAAATTGGCGCATCTTTGTAGAGCGCTCTGGCAATCGCCAAACGCTGGCGCTGACCGCCTGACAGCTGCATGGCGTTGTGGCCAAGCAGGGTGTCCATGCCTTTTGGCAGTTCAGCCAGCAGCTTCTCCAAGTTGGCGTCTTGCAAGCATTGCGTCACCCGCGTTCGATCAATCGGCTGCCCGAGAGCGACGTTGGCGGCGATGGACTCATTGAGCATCACCACGTGCTGGCTGACGAAGGCGAACTGTTCGCGTAGCGATGTCAGGTGCCACTCTTTGAGTGGCACGCCGTCTAGGCGGATGACGCCGGAAGATAGATCCTGAAAACGTGGCAACAAGTTCACCAGCGTGCTTTTGCCCGAGCCGGAGGTGCCGACAATCGCGATGGTTTCGCCCGGTCGGATGGTCAGGTTGAGTTGGTCTAGTGCCGGGTTGGCGTCGGCTTTGTAGCGCACGGTGACATCCGCGAAGGTGACGTTTCCGGTGGCCCTGCTTTTGCTGAAGGTGCCGCTGGTTTCGTCATCAATTTGGTCCAGCAGATTCAAGCCGCGCTCCAATGCCGCGATACCGCGGGTGATGGGTGTGGCGGCGTCCGACAGACTTTTGATGGGTGCGATCAAGAGCAGCATGGCGGTTACAAAGGCGACAAAACTGCCGACCGTGGTGGCGCCATTGGCGCTTTGCAGCAAGGCAATCGAGACCACGGCGGACAGTGCCACGGCGGTCAGCAGTTGGGTCAGCGCGCTCATACCGGCGTGAGCCACCGTCGACTTGACAGACAAATGGCGCAGCGCCAAGCTGAGCAAATGAAAACGCAGAGACTGAATTTTTTGCGCTGCATGCAGGCGAATGTCGCGATGCGCCAAGACGTTCTCCTCTACCACGTAGGCGAGGTCGTCGGTGGCTTTCTGGCTTTCTTTGGTCAGTCGGTAAAGCCGCTTGGAGAGTATCCGCACGACAGCGATGACGGCTGGGAAAATCAGCGCCACAACCAGCGTTAATTTCCAGTTCAGGTACAGCAGGTAGCCGACCAAGGCCAGCATGCTCAGCAGGTCACGCGCCAGTCGCATCACGGCGTTCACCAACAAGCTGGAGCCGTTCTGGACTTCGTAAACCACTGTGTTGGCAATGGTGCTGGAGGTTTGCTCCGTGAACAAGCTAAAACGCGCGCTCAGGAGTTTGTCAAACATCGCCTCGCGGAGTTTTTGCAAGCCGACGTTGGTGACTTTCGCCAAACCATATTGCGCCAAAAAACCAGCCAGTCCGCGGACCCCGAAGAGCAGCATTAAAAAGACCGGCACTTGCCAGATGTTGAGCTCACCGCCAGGCTGAAAACCGCGATCCAACAAGGGTTTCAGCAGGGCTGGCACCATCGGTTCAGTGGCAGATGCCAACAGCGTTGCAATAATCGCCAGCATCCAGCCACTTTTTGAACTGCTGAAATAGGGCCAGAGTCTTTTGACACTTTCAGGAATGGTCCGCTTTTTCGCCGTCGGTGGAGTCGCTTGAGGCGAAGAAGTTGAATGGTTCAAGGGCTTTTTCCGGGTTGCCAGCTTTGACTGCATTATCGTTGGGCTTCTGCGGTGAATAAATTTAGTAGCCGTTTGTTTCGTTTAGACTTTGATGTTCCGTTTTGTCTTGTCCGGTGTGTACTATGCAGGCTGAAGCTGCATAGGCTAAAAATCTCGTGTTGAACAGTCTGGATCGTCAAATTGATGAATGATTTTAGTTTTCAAAATATTCAGCGGCGTGGTGCGCTGAAGGCGCTGTCGTCAGCCTCGCTGTTGGCGGTGACTGCCGTCCCGGCACTGGCCCAATTCCGTGTCGAAGTGTCGGGCATTGGCCTGACGCAATTGCCCATTGCTTTGCCCGTTTTCAGAGGCGAAGCGCAAGCGCCCCAAAAAATCAGCGCCATTGTGAAAGCCGATTTGGAGCGCAGCGGCATGTTCCGCTCGGTGGACACCGCTGGCCTGCAGGCTGACGAAACCACCCAGCTTGACGCCAATACTTGGCGCCAACGCGGTGCTGACTCCGTCGCCACCGGCAGCATCACTGCCTTGGCCGATGGCCGCTTTGATGTACGTGTGCGCTTGTGGGATGTCGTTCGCAGCCAAGACTTGGGCGGTCAGAGTCATGTGGTTTCGGCGGCTGACTTGCGTTTGGCGGCACACCGGGTAGCCGACTTCATCTACGAAAAAATCACCGGCGAAAAAGGTATTTTTGCAACCCGCATTGCTTATGTCACCAAGACGGCGCAGCGCTTCAACTTGTGGGTGGCAGACTCTGACGGTGAAAATGCCCAGTCGGCGCTGACCAGCCCCGAGCCGATTATTTCGCCCTCCTGGTCGCCGACCGGTGTGCAGCTGGCGTATGTGTCTTTCGAGTCGCGCAAGCCGGTGATTTATTCACACGATGTCGCCACCGGCAAGCGCCGTCTGCTGGCTAATTTCAAGGGTTCGAACAGCGCACCGGCGTGGTCACCCGACGGTCGGCAATTGGTCGCCACGCTCAGTCGCGATGGCGGCTCGCAGATTTTTGCGCTCGACGTCAACGGCGGCGAGCCGCGCCGCCTGACACAGTCAGCCAGTATTGACACCGAGCCAACTTACTCGCGCGACGGCAAAAGTATTTATTTCGTCAGTGACCGTGGCGGCGCACCGCAAATTTACAAAATGTCCCCCTCGGGCGGCAGCGCACAGCGGGTGACCTTCACGGGCTCATACAATATCTCACCAGCGTTGAGTCAAGATGGTCGGTGGATGGCATACATCTCCCGCGTCGGAGGCGCGTTCAAACTACACCTGATGGACTTGGGCAGCGGTGCTGTCTCGGCTATCACGGACACCAGCGCGGACGAAAACCCAAGCTTTTCTCCCAACAGCCGTTTGATTTTGTACGCAACGCAGCAGCAAGGCCGCGAAGCGCTCATGACCAGCACGCTGGATGGAAAGATCAAGGCCCGTTTGTCGGGTGCCAGCGGTGACATCCGCGAACCTGACTGGGGTCCGTTCCAGCGTTAATTTTTCTTTTTTAGTCTTTTTAGTTTTTTTCGAGAGGTTTCCATGAAACGTATTTCTTCAGTCTTGTCGGTGCTCACGCTTTCTTTCGTTTTGGCCGCTTGCGGCTCCAATGTCAAGTTAAGCGATGTGCCTGTTGAAGACCGCAGCGCTGTTGTCGCTGGTGCCAGCGGCGCTGGTGCTGGCGGCGCAACCGGTAGCGGCGTTGCGCCGGTCGAGATCATGACCACCGACACCACCGCTGCCGGCCCAGTGGGTGCTGAACGCGTCTTCTATTTTGACTACGACAGCTTCACCATCAAGCCAGAGTTCCAGCGCGCGATTGAGATGCACGCGCGTTTTTTAGCCACTAACAAGAGCCGCCGAATCGCCATCGATGGCCACACCGACGAACGCGGTGGCCGCGAGTACAACTTGGCTTTGGGTCAGAAGCGCTCTGAAGCCGTTCGCCGCTCCCTGTCCTTGCTGGGTGTCTCTGAGACCCAAGTCGAGGCCGTGAGTTTTGGTGAAGAAAAACCAGCGGTTGCCGGCCTCACCGAAGAAGCCTTCGCCAAGAACCGTCGCGTTGAGATCACCTACCGATGAATCGCGGGATGGACGCTGTGACCCCGTCATTCAAGCAGCGTGGCCGGGTCGCCCTATTGGCCGTGATGTTGCTGTCCATGGGGACTTCGCAGGCCGCCCTATTTGGCGACGACGAAGCGCGTCAAGCGATTCTGGAACTGCGAACCAAGGTCGATGCGCTCCAACAGAAAAGTGCTGACGATTTGCGCAAAGCCAATGAAGAGCATGCACAGGTCAATGCCCAGCTGCGTCGAAGCATCCTCGATCTGTCCAGCCAGATTGAGAGCTCACGCGGCGAGTTAGCCCGCATGCGAGGCCAAGACGAGCAGTTGGCGCGAGACTTGTCCGAGCTCCAAGTGCGGCAAAAAGACCTGCTGCAGTTGATGGAAGACCGGCTCAAAAAATTCGAACCCAGCAAAGTTCGCGTGGATGGTCTGGAGTTCGTCGCCGAACCGGCTGAGGTACGTGACTTTGATGCCGCCTTGGCCATCTTGCGCAAGGGTGAGTTTGCGCAAGCCCAAGTCTCATTCACCGACTTCAATCGGCGCTACCCCAGCAGCGGCTACAACCCCTCGGTCTTGTTTTGGCTGGGCAACGTCCAGTACGCTCAGCGCAATTACAAAGACGCTATTGGTAACTTTCGCGCGCTCATGAGTGCAGCCCCCGCTCATTTGCGTGCCCCAGAGGCTTTGCTGGCGATTGCCAATTGCCAGATTGAGCTGAAAGAAACCAAGGGCGCGCGCACCACACTGGACGAGCTGATCAAAGCCTATCCGCAGTCTGAGGCTGCAACGGTTGGTAAAGAACGTTTGGCCAAACTGAAGTAGTCGTGGATGGACATCGTCGCACTGCAAATTCTCAATAGCCAAATTCTCTGGGCTTCATTCGCTCTGTCGGTGCTTTTTGGCGCTATCGCACAGCGCACTCACTTTTGCAGCATGGGTGCCGTGGCCGGGCTCTACTGCCAAATCTTTCGCCTTGAGCGCGCGCCGCAGTGACTGCACTGCTGCCGTTGACCGCTGCTGTACCGGCCGATCTTGAGCGCCGTTTTGGCGGACTGGCGCGCCTCTATGGTCAGGCTGGCGCACAGCGCATTCGCCAGGCACATGCGGTGGTGGTGGGCTTAGGCGGTGTGGGCTCCTGGGCTGCAGAAGCCCTGGCCCGCAGCGGTGTGGCCAAGCTCACATTGATCGATCTCGACCACATCTCCGAGTCGAACATCAACCGCCAGCTGCATGCCTTGGACAACACGCTGGGGCAGTCCAAAGTCGGCGCCATGCGCGAGCGTATTCAATTGATCAACCCCAGTTGTGAAGTGCATGGCGTTGAAGAATTTGTGGACGCCAGCAACTGGCCGCATATCGCCGGTCTTGATGCGCTCGACGGCGCGGCGCCACTGGCCGTGTTGGACGCCTGTGACCAAGTGCGCGCTAAAACCGCCATGGCCGCCTGGGCGATTCAGCATGGCATCAACTTCATCACCGTCGGCGCGGCAGGCGGCAAGCGTCACGCGCACCGTGTTGACATCGAAGACCTGTCACTCACCACGCACGACCCCTTGCTGGCGCAGCTGCGTTACCGACTGCGCAAAGAGCAGGGTGCTGCACGCCTTGGCAAGATCGGTGTGGCTTGTGTCTTCAGCCGCGAGTCCGTCGCGCAGCCCGATGCCTCAAGCGACATTGGCAACGCCGACGGCAGCTTGAATTGCCACGGCTACGGATCGGTGGTTAGTGTCACTTCCACCTTCGGCGTGTGCGCTGCAGGTTGGCTCTTGGATAAAATTGCGTCAGGTTTTCAAAACAAGTCAAAAAGGACGCTATAATTTGAGGCTCAGCTGAAGACGACAAAATCTAATTCAGCAGAGAGTTAAGAAGAATAAGTGGGACGTTAGCTCAGTTGGTAGAGCAGCGGACTTTTAATCCGTTTGTCGTGGGTTCGACCCCCGCACGTCCCACCAGTTTCTTCAAGGTAATCAAGCACTTACGAGTAATCGGCAAGTGCTTTTTTTACGTCTGCATTTCATGTAGGCGCAAGTGTAGGCATGTAGTCGTGGCACATGTAGAGGCGGGTGTCGCCGGACAGGCGCATCAGGCTGGGCACACTCTGGTACGGGCCGTGGGCGTTGCCACCGGGGAAGTATTCGGGCTCCAGGTTGAAGACGGCCTCGAATACGGTTTGCACATCGGCAATAGCCGCGCTAATGGCGCTACTGGCCTGGCTTCGACTAAATATTCCCTCACTTCATCGATCGAACAGCTGACTCTACCTGGCTGACGCGCTGCTCGGTCGGATGGCCACTGACGCGGGCGATGATCTGCCCTTCGGAATTCAAAATAATCACGTAGGCGCTCGTGCTTTCCTTCGGAATATTGAGCGCCGTTTCAAGGCGCGTTTCAGCGAGGATCCAAGTCTGGTCGTGGTAGCGAGCTGGAATCTTTTCCTTGGCGATCCCTATGGCGTCGGCCTCGCTCATGAAGAACGGCAGATCGATAGCCAGCACGTCGCGGATACGGATTGACTTTTGATCCAGGTTTTCGCGCAGCGCATTGGCCCACTTTCGCGTGTCTTCGGCAGCAGCTTTGCTGGGCGTGACGATCAGGATCGTCGGTTGGCCGATGAGCTTGGCATCGGTGACCTTCTCGCCGCTCAGCGTGGTTGCCTCGAACGAAGGAATTGGACTGTTCGGAGCCGCACCCGCCCACGGTGCGGCCAACAGGGTGCAAGCCGTCGAAGCGATGACCCACATGATGGAAGCTGCGGCAGAGATCGATCTCATGAAACGCATGGGTAGTGCGTGTCGACTATGGCGCCTACTGCTGATTCTTTTCCGCTGCCCTTGCATTAAATCGTTAAATTGTGCGGTCGTCATGCTGTCACCTCATTATCAATTCATCAAAATATTCGGACACACCAGCTCCCTACCAGGACTTCTTGCTGGCACTAGCAGCAGTCGCAGCACCAAGTAGATGTCAACCGCGTCTTCTCCAATGGCGTCAAAGTCGGCGCTTGGGCTACCAAAACCAATGTCTCGGCGGCCGTCTTCGGAGAAGGCCGCGTCGACAAAGGCATCTACGTCAACGTGCCATACGATGTTTTCCTGCCGAAATCAACGCCGGGCAGCGGTACCTTTATTTACAACCCGCTCACCCGCGACGGCGGCGCCCGCCTTAACCGCAGCATCCCCCTCAACGAACTCACGCGCCAGCGCGACGCTCGTTCTTTGCTGTTCCGTGCGGCCAGCCCAACCGGCGCCAAATCCGCAGAAAACACCAGCTACGTGTTGGAATAGCCTTCGCCAACCCTTTTCGAAAATAGGTCTCACTCCAGCCAATCTTTGAACGCCGACGAGGACTAGATTTTTGTTGTCAGCCCATTGGAGGGTGGCTTCTTCTAAGTCTTCTTTGTAATTGGAAAGCGCCGCGTCTTTGATTTTGGCGGTGACTTTCAGGCCGGTATCGTTGACAGGGTTTTGCAGAGGTTGCCTAGGTGAGTCCAGGCACTAATTGGAACCGCACTTCATTTTTGAATCAGCCGAACCTGCTGTGCCTGCGCCTCAACTTTCCCCAGGATGTCGAGGAGATGCGTGCAGTTATCTATCGAACAGATCGACCAGATGTCAGAAATCAAAGTTTTCTGCTGTGCGGGAGTCAACATTCCTGCCGTACAGACCATGAACTTTTCCTCGACTTCTGCGTTGCTCATCGGTTTGGAGGGGCCGCCGCGGTAACGCTTGTCAGCTTGCTTTTCAAGAACCCGGCCATCGGCCATTTCCAGCACTAGTCTGGAACGAATCCACTCATAACCCATGGCTTCAATTTCCGGGTCGTGGATAGTTTCAACTCGTTGCTGCATAGACTGCATGGCTTGCCCACCGACAAACGCGGTGACAAATTCCTGCGGACCTGCGCGACGGCGCAACACGATCATGGCCAACAAGGCCTGCATTGAAAACTTTGCCTGCAGGTGATTGATGGCCAAGGTGTAGCGTATGGGCTCCAGAATATTACTGGCTGCATAAAATTTGATCCGCTTGACGTCTTGCGGCTGGATGTCGTGCTCAACGACAAGTTCAAGCAAGGCATCCATGGCTTGGTGTGTCAGGATGCCGGACGGATAGGGCTTGATGCTCACGCCGGGTGAAACAATGGTCAGCGGATGACCTAGACCCACCTTCTTTTTTTCAGGTGAGTGGCCACCTCCGAGCACTTGCATGAAGCCCCAGCGGCCATCCAATGACTCGGGATCGGCTGTGAAGCCGCGCTGGGCCAGCAGGGCTGCGGTGACGCCGTTTTCGGCCGCGCGGCCCACATGCAGCGGTTTGGTCATGGTGCCAAAATTGCAGCGAACACCTGCCGCAAAACTCGCGGCAATGCCTATCGCGTGAGCCAACTTTTCACCTCTGAGGCCGAGTAACTTTGCTGCCGCAGCGCACGCGCCGAAAGTGCCTACTGTGCCGCTGCTGTGATGGCCACGCCGGTAGTGGTCCGGCAGCATCCATTCAGAGATTTTGCATTCGACCTCAAAGCCGGTCTGGAACGCGAGCATTAACTCTTTGCCTGACACATTTCCGAGGTACTGGGCAACCACCAGAGCCGCGCTTAGCGGCGGGACGGACGGGTGCGTCAACATGCCGTAGGCATGAGCAGGATCGTGCCTGACTTGCGTGTCGTCCCAGTCTTGGGCGTGGCCGGCAGTTCCCAATATGCGGGCGGCGAGACCGGCTGGCACCTTGTCTCCATTGCCCGCCAACAAAGCCGCGTCTGGCCGGCCACCATTGGCTCGCGCGTCTGCGATCAAAATTTGCACGGACTCTTCCGTCGAGCCTGTGATGTAGAGGCCGAAAGTATCCAGCATGCAGCGACTTGCGATGCTGATTGCTTCAGGGGAAAGGTCGGAAAACTGGATGTTTTCGATGAACTCCACAACGCTTTGAGTGATATTTTGGGATGGAAGCATGAATTGATCGATTTGTAAAATTAAAAAAGCTTATCGATTTTGACTTTATTTGAATCCCTGAGTGCAATCTTCTATCAAAAAATAAGTACTTTTTGACTAAATATTGACCATGGCTGCCAATGGAAGGGGTTTTTTTACCCGACACCCGATATTTTCTACAAGGCACGTCGAACGGTGATTTCGGCCCTTTGATCAGCGTTTGCCCGATGTTTTTAGCCTCGGGAAAATACGCATTCTAATTTCACAATCGGCGTGAAAGAATACAGAAGTTACACATCCTCAGCACAAAGAGGCCATCGATAACCATCAGGAGACACCATGAAAATCAGCAAATCCACGCTCGGCTTGTTTCTAGCCGGCCTTACATTCTCATTCAGCGCCAACGCTCAGATTTTTTCAATTGCCACAGGCGGCACAGGTGGGGTTTATTACCCCTTGGGTGGCGGCGTTGCCGCTGTGTTGTCGAAAAATGTTCTTGGCATGCAAGCCACAGCGGAAGTGACCGGCGGGTCGGTAGACAACCTCAAGCTGGTTGGCAGCGGCAAGCCCTACATTGCATTCACCATGGCCGACACCAGCCAAGATGCCTTCAGGGGCGAAAACAAGTTTAAAGGCAACAAAATTGGTGTCAAAACTCTGATGGTGCTTTACCCCAATCGCATGCACTTGGTCAGTGTTGAAGGCCGGGGTATTTCAAAAATGTCCGACTTGAAGGGCAAGCATATTTCCACAGGTTCACCGGGCAGTGGCACTGAAATTTTGGCTTTCCGTATCCTTGAGGCGGCAGGCTTGGACAAAGACAAAGACGTAGATCGTGAGCGCCTTGGTGCCTCTGAATCTGTCAATGCCATGAAGGACGGCAAGATTGACGCTTTCTTCTGGATGGGCGGACTGCCGACTGCCGCGGTGACTGACCTGGCCAACACCCCCGGTACCAAACTCAAATTGATTGATCATGCGCAAACTGTCCCCGTGATGAACAAAAAATTTGGCAATCTGTATGTCGAAGACGTGATCAGCAAAAGTGTCTACAACGGCATGACCACTGACAACAAACAAGCCACCGTGATGAACCTGCTGGTCGCTAATGCCAGCATGGACGACAAAACTGCCTACAACATCGTTAAGACCATTTTCGAAAAGCGTGACGATCTAATTGCTGTCCATAAGGAAGCCATGAACTTCAAACTTGAGAACCAAAACTCAAACGCATCACCAATTCCATTTCACCCTGGCGCTGCAAAATATTTTGCCGAAAAAGGTATCAAAGTTAACTAGTTTTCCAATGGATGCCCCCCCAATAGTCATTGTTGGGGGGTTTTTTTTATCTGATCAAAAAATTTGAGACACAAGGCCCTGCAGCATGAGTCAACCCATCACCCCGGACACACCGGAAGTCGTCGTCAGCGAAGAAGCACGCCTCAAGGCCGAAGAGTTCATAGAAGCCGAAGAAGGTGCGGCCAACAAGCTGAAAGGCTGGCTGAATATCTTTGTTGTCGCGGTTGCCTTTGTGATGTCGGTGTTTCACCTTTACACAGCCTACGGCATCGTACCGACACAAACCCTGCGCCCGATTCACGTCGGATTTGTGCTGTTTCTCTGCTTCCTCATGTTTCCAGTCGCCGCTCGTTTTCGCCACCGCATCATGTGGTGGGATTGGCTGATCGCGGCCACGTCTATCGCGGTGGTGGTGTACCTGATACAGGGTGGCGACGATTTCGCAGACCGAAACACCATGCCCAACTCCTGGGACATCGTCTTCGGTATTGCGCTGATGGCCATGGTGCTCGAAGCCATGCGGAGGACCAACGGCTGGATCATGCCGTTCATCACATCGTGCTTCATTCTTTATGCCCTGTTTGGAGCCTACCTTCCGGCACCGTGGACACACAAGGGGTACGAGGTTGGCCGTCTTGTGGGGGTGATGTACATGACGCTGGAAGGCATCTACGGCGTAGCTGTCGATGTGTCCGCCTCTTTGATCATCTTATTCACCATTTTCGGTGCCTTCCTGCAATACTCCGGCGCGGGCAAGTTTTACATCGATTTTTCGTTTTCGGCGATGGGGGGCAAGCCCACCGGTGCCGGCCGCACCGTCGTGCTGTCCTCATTCTTGCTTGGCGGGCCTTCAGGGTCGGGCGTCGCGACCACCGTCACACTGGGCGCGGTAGCCTACCCGATGTTGGCCAAGGTTGGTTATGACAAGGACACAGCCGGCGGTTTGCTGGCAGCCGGTGGTCTGGGAGCGATCATCTCGCCCCCCGTGCTTGGCGCGGCCGCCTTCCTGATTGCGGAGTTTCTAAAAATCTCCTATCTCGACGTGCTTCTGATGGCCGTGATTCCAACCTTTCTTTTTTATCTGGCGCTGTTCCTGATGGTCGAGATCGATGCCAAGAAATATGGCATGAAAGACGCCAAGGTAGAGATGGTCGATACGGTCTGGAACCTGACCAGGAAGTACTGGTTCCACTTTTTGTCGTTGATCTCCATTGTGTTTTTCATGCTGTGGGGCTTCTCGCCAGTTTTGTCCGTCTTCTGGGCCACCGTAGTGTCCTTCCTCACCAGTTTTTTGCGGCGTGACACAGCCCTTTTTTCGTACGACCTTTTTGCCGGTAAAGGCTCATTTGTCAAGAACGTATTTCAGTCCCCTTTTGTGAAAGCCATGGAAATGGGCTCGGTGGGTGTGCTCAACGTCGCCGCCACCTGTGCCGGCGCGGGCATCATCGTCGGGGTGGTCACACTGACCGGCTTGGGCCTGAAGTTCAGCACCATCGTGATCGACTATGCCGGCGGCAGTCTGCTGCTCACGGCCATCTATACCTCTCTGGTGGTGTGGATCATCGGCTTGGCTGTCCCTGTTACCGCGTCATACATTATCTGCGCGGTGATAGCGGCGCCTGCGCTGATCAAACTGGGCGTGCCTGATTTTGCGGCACACATGTTCATCTTCTATTACGCGGTGTTGTCCGAGGTGTCCCCGCCCACAGCGCTGTCACCTTTTGCCGCGGCGGCCATCACCGGCGGCGACCCATACAAGACCACGCTGCAATGTTGGAAGTACACAGTGCCCGCCTTCTTGGTGCCCTTCATGTTTGTATTGGACCCCAGTGGTCAGGGTCTGCTGCTAATGGGCTCAACCAAGGCGCTAGCCACAGCCAACTGGTGGTCGATTGCCACGGTCACGCTGACTGCGGCCATTGGTGTAGCGGCACTGGCTGGCGGATTCCAAGGCTGGGCGCTGAAAAAAACCAGCGTACTGGAACGCTGGATGTTGATCGTGGCAGGCGTTTTGCTCGTCTACCCGAGCACCCTCAGCAGCCTCATCGGTGTCAGTTTGGTCGTTATTGCACTGGCCAAACAGTACTTCCGAACTGACCCCGTTCTGCCTCAAGGGGCCTGAATTTTCAGTAAATACAGCACTGTTTTTTCTCGCCTTGTGTGGGTTCGCAAGCGGGCACGCGCTTGGCAAGCGGCGGGCACTTTTAACAGGTAGACCGCGCCGCAGGTAGCAGCGCTTTGATAGGGTTTTCATAGCTTGGTAGCAAACGTTTTTGACCTATCATTAAATGAGCACTTTTGTAGTTTTTAACTTTGCCGGACTTTGATGATCCGAGCTGAGCGTTGTAATTTGAAGGAGAGATTTTGAAACTTAAACGCCATATCATCGCCCTAGGCGCACTGTTCGCCATCACGCAAGCCTTTGCGCAGGGTGCCTATCCGAATCGTGCCATCACCATGGTCGTTGGGTTTTCCCCTGGTGGCGGTACCGACACGGTCGCCCGTATCATTGCAAAAGACCTCGGCGACAAGTTGGGCCAGCAAGTGATTGTTGAAAACAAAGCCGGCGCTGGTGGCAATATCGCCACTGACTATGTGGCACGTTCAGAGCCCGATGGCTACACCATTTTGCTCGCCAGTGTCGGCTCGCTAACCGTCGCGCCTCACCTTATGTCCAAGCTTCCTTATAAGCCTCTGGAAGACTTCGCACCGGTTTCCATGGCCGTGGTGTTCCCCAATGTGATCTTGGTGCCCAGTGCCTTTCCTGCGAAAACGCTGGCCGAATTTGTCAGTCAGGCTAAAGCCAAGCCAGGCTCAGTTACCTATGCATCCTCCGGTATCGGTGGTGCAGGTCATCTTTCCGGTGAGTTGTTGAATATCAGGGCTGATATTGACCTCCTTCATGTGGCCTACAAGGGGGGTGGTCCGGCTATGTTGGGCGTGCTGGGCGGCGAAGTCAATTCGTATTTCTCCACACCAGTGACTGCCATTCCTCACGTCAAAAGTGGCAAAGTGCGTGCGCTCGCCATCACTGGCGCAAAACGTAGTCGGTTGCTCCCCGATGTGCCTACTGTGGCTGAGTCCGGCTACCCTGGGTACGAGGCCATGAACTGGTATGCCTATGTGGTTCCAGCCAAAACTCCGAAAGAGATCGTTACCAAGCTGAACAAGGCCGTGGTCGCGTCGTTGAACAGCCCTGAGGTTATTGCAGCCCTGCAAAAGCAAGGCCTGGATGCGAGCCCCAGCAGCCAAGCTGAACTCGCCACTTACATAAAGAGTGAATACGAGTCTTGGGGCAAAGTGATCAAAAAATCCGGTATCAAGCCCGAATAAATAAAGGGAGACCAACTCATGCAAAGACGACATCTGATAGCCGGCGGCCTTGTCGCTGCCACCTTGCCTCAGTGGGCCTTGGCTCAAGCCCTCGAAAAACCTAAAGTCACGCTTGCTGTGGGTGGTAAAAACTTGCTGTATTACCTGCCTCTGACCATTGCCGAGGAGTTGGGCTATTTCAAGCATGAAGGCTTGGACCTGACTATCGTCAATTTTGCAGGAGGCTCTAAAGCCCTTCAAGCTGTGGTGGGTGGCAGTGCAGATGTTGTTTCCGGTGCCTTTGAGCACACCATCAACATGCAGTTCAAGGGCCAAATGATGCGCGCATTTGTCCTGCAAGGCGCTGCACCGCAAATTGTCTTGGGCATCAATCCCAAAACCATGCCCAATTTCAAGAGCGTGGCTGACCTCAAGGGCAAGAAAATGGGTGTGACGGCGCCTGGCAGTTCCACCAACGTGATGGCTAATTTTGTACTGGCCAAAGCCGGGCTTATGCCCAGCGATGTCAGCTTCATCGGCGTGGGGACGGGAAGCGGCGCAGTTGCCGCCATGCGGACAGGTCAGATCGATGCCTTGTGCAACCTTGACCCTGTGATCACTTTATTGCAACGCTCAGGTGACCTCAAAATAATTGCCGACACCCGCAAACCTTCAGAGGCAGAGAAAATATTTGGTGGTCCTATGCCGGCAGGTTGCCTTTATGCACCGCAAGCTTTTCTTGATAAAAACCCTGCCACGACCCAAGCCATCACGAATGCCATAGTGCGTGCGCTCAAATGGATTCAAACGGCAGGCGCTTCTGACATCATCAAGGTTGTGCCAGAGGGCTATTTATTGGGTGACCGTGCCGTCTATATTGAAGCATTCTTGGCCGCAAAAGAAGCGTTGTCAGCCGATGGAATAATCCCAGAAAAAGGGTCTCAAACTGCTTTCCGTGCACTGGCCAGCGTCGATAAAAAAATTGCGTCGGCCAAGTTGGACCTGAAGGCGGTTTACACCAACGAATTTGTCCAAAAGGCTAACAGCAAGTACCCAAAAGGTTGATGTGACCGCTGCGTTGACACTCCAGGACGTCGCCTGCACCTTTATCAGCAAAAACAATTCTGAACAACGCTACACCGCAGTGCAAGACGTCAACCTGACGGTGGGTGCGGGTGAGTTTGTTTGTGTGGTCGGCCCCACGGGGTGCGGCAAAAGCACCTTGCTGAATGTGGGGGCTGGTTTGCTAACGCCAAGCACTGGTTCGGTCCATGTCTTTGGCCAGCCGCTGGTTGGCATCAACCCACGTGCAGGGTATATGTTTCAGGCGGAAAGCTTGATGCCTTGGCGTACCGCCTTGGACAACGTCTCAGCCGGCTTGCAATTTCGAGGTGTCCCAGAAGCGACTGCTGCAGCGCAGGCCAATGACTGGTTGCGCCGAGTTGGTCTAGGAGGCTTCGGCGACCGCTACCCTCACCAAATGAGTGGCGGTATGCGCAAACGTGTCAGCTTGGCTCAAACGCTGGTACTGGACCCAGACATCATTTTGATGGACGAGCCCTTTTCGGCTTTAGACATTCAAACTCGGCAGCTCATGGAAAACGAATTGCTTGAAATTTGGTCGGCCAAAAAGAAGGCTGTGTTGTTCATTACCCATGACCTGGATGAAGCTATCGCCATGAGTGACCGCGTAGTTGTGATGAGTGCCGGCCCTGGCAGTCACCTGATAGGAAACTTTGCGATTGACATTGATCGCCCGCGCGATGTGGCTGAAATCAAAACCACACCGCGCTTTCTAGAGTTGCATGCAGCCATCTGGTCTGTGCTGCGCGATGAAGTCCTCAAGGGCTACCAGCAACAACTTAAAGCGGCTTGACCATGTGGAATTTGATTAAACCGCGCAGCGCGAACCTGTGGGTATGGCAGTTGGGCATACTGGTCGGACTGTTTTTGTTTTGGCACGTGATGACCGCGCCAGGTCTGATACCGCCGATGATGTTCGACAACGATCGCCAAGCGGCTTTCTTTTTTGGTGAGCCACTCAAAATGGCGTCACGCATCTGGGTGTGGTTTGTGGTCGACGCAGACATCTATCAACACTTGGGTGTGACGCTGACAGAGACGCTGCTTGCCTTCGCCATTGGCTCGGGCTTGGGTTTGGTTGGTGGTCTGTGGCTGGCACTGGCGCCCATGGCTTCTGCCATTTTTGAGCCTTACATCAAAGCCATGAACGCCATGCCGCGCATCATTTTGGCCCCCATATTTTCAGTTTGGTTTGGACTGGGCATGGGCTCAAAAGTGGCGCTGGGTGTGACCCTGGTTTTCTTCATTGTTTTTTTCAATGTTTACCAAGGCGTCAAAGAAGTTAGCCCCGTGGTGCTGGCCAATGCCCGTATGCTAGGTGCCGATCAGCGTCAGTTGCTGCGCTTCGTCTACCTGCCCAGCGCGACCAGTTGGGTCTTCAGTTCCTTGCACACCTCGGTAGGATTGGCCTTCGTGGGAGCGGTTGTGGGGGAGTATCTGGGTTCCAGCCAAGGCGTGGGTTACTTGATTCTGCAGGCCGAAGGCAGCTTTGACATCAACACCGTGATGGCGGGCATTGTGGTGCTGACCATCTTTGCGTTGCTGCTCGATAGCTTGGTTGGCGTGCTGGAAAAAAGGCTCATGAAGTGGCAGCCACGGTCAGGCGAGACGGAGAAACTGTAAACGTTGTCTGCCTTTTTTATTTGTCTTTTGGTTGCGATGCGTTAGTTAGAGCAGCGCTCAACCTCTCGTTGTTGCAAATCAACGCTGGGGTCAGAAATGAGTCCACGATAGCAAGGCGCAGGGACTCTTCAGGCGGTATCAGCCTTGATTCAATGCGTCTTCAAACTCAGCCAGTTCTTCAGCAATAGCCGCGTACTTCTTTGACTTGGCTTTGTTGTCAACCCATTGGAGGGTGGCTTCTTCTAAGTCTTCTTTGTAATGGGTCAGGGCCGCGTCTTTGATTTTGGCGGTGACTTTTTTGTCAGCGCTGGACCAGAGGTCAATCAGGTCTGACAGGCCGTTGTCGAAATCTTCAAAAGTCTCGAGATGGACCCGCTGGGCGTTTTTGTCGTTCATGTTTTCTTTCTGTGTGTTGGGGTTTATTCCAAAATCGCACTTACATCCGTCCTTACATTGTAAAAACGAGGGCGTAAAAAAAGCCCCATGCTATCTTATGAATAGCAGGGGGCTTAGAGCCTGTGCGGCTTGTTCTGGCTCCTCGACCTGGGCTCGAACCAGGGACCTACGGATTAACAGTCCGGCGCTCTACCAACTGAGCTATCGAGGAATGAAGCCTCAGATTATAGCCTGCGTTTTTGGCTGTTCCTGAACACTGTGTTTAAAAATCTCAGATTGAAGGTGAGCCGCCTCTGCTGCTGGGTCAGTGGCGGCGACCAGCGCGCGCACGACGGCGGCGGAGCCGACGCCGCTGGCCATGACTTCAGGCAGTCGAGCCGCATCAATGCCGCCAATCGCCACCAGCGGGTAGTCGCGCAGTACGCTGGCGTAGGCGCGGAGTCGGCCGGGGCCTTGGGGCGCCGTGAGCATGCGTTTGAGGGTGGTCGAAAACACGGCACCCATGGCGATGTAGCTGGGCGCGTGTACGTCGGCTCGCAGCATTTCTGCATAGCCGTGGGTACTGAGCCCCAAGCGCAAACCGGCCTGACGAATGGCGTTCAGGTCGGCGGTGTCCAGGTCTTCTTGGCCGAGGTGAACGCCGTAGGCGCCTGCCGCAATCGCTGCTTGCCAGTGGTCGTTGATGAACAGCAAGGCATTGCTTCCTTGCACTGCCTGGACGGCGGCTTGCACTTCGCGCGCGATGGTCTCTGGGTCTTCAGACTTGAAACGCAGTTGCAGCGTCGGCACACCGGCTTTGGCCATGCGGCCGACCCACTCCGCGTCGGGTAACACAGCGTAGAGCCCGAGCTGTTGTGGGCAGGGCGCAAAGCTGTTGTTGCGCGGCCAAGGTTGGATGCCAAAGTCGCTCGGCTCGGTCGGCCATTGGGCCGCGTCAAAGCTGCCGGTGCGCTCGGCTTGCGCCTGCCAAGCCTTGGCCACGCAGTCCGCATCAATCTCAATAAAACCCATGCGCAGGCAGGCTTCATTGGCTGCGTCATAAACGACATTGTTGATGGCTTTGTAGACCGCAGGCGACGCTGCTTCAAGACCCAAAGAATGCTGGTGCGCGCTGACGATGGCCAGCACGGCACTGTCGTGGTCGTCGCTGTCTAAAGCCTGTTGCGGTTGTTGTGTGTTCGACATGGCGTGTCCTTGGTTCAGGTGGCGGGCCGGGTGTTCAGTGCTCAGCGTGGTGCCAAAACGGTGTGCCCAACACGGGCGTGCTGGGCTGTGCGGCTTCTTGTTCTGCCATCACGCCGCCGCGGTGTGCGCCGCGGCCGGCTTGCACGGCATCGGCAAAAGCGCCAGCCATCATCAGTGGGTCTTGCGCCAGTGCCACGGCGCTGTTGAGCAGCACGCCGTCATAGCCCCACTCCATCACCTGACAGGCATGGGAGGGCAAGCCGAGACCGGCGTCGACAATCATCGGCACGTCAAGCCGCTCTCGCAACAAGCGCATGGCGTAGGGGTTGATCGGGCCTTTGCCGGTGCCAATCGGTGCGGCCCAGGGCATCACCGCTTGGCAGCCGACGTCGACCAATTTGCGGCACAGCACCAAGTCTTCCGTGCAGTAGGGCAAGACCTTGAAACCGTCTTTGATCAGGTGGCTGGCGACCTCGACCAGATTGAGGGTGTCGGGCTGCAGCGTGTAGTCGTCGCCGATGAGTTCGAGTTTGATCCAGTCGGTCGAAAAAACCTCGCGTGCCATCTGCGCGGTGGTGATGACTTCTTGCATGCTGTGGCAACCGGCGGTGTTGGGCAGCACCGGAATGCCGAGCTTCTTGAGCAGTTCCCAAAAGCCGTTGCTGGTGTCCGCCGAGACCACACCTTGCCGACGCAGGGACGCCGTGACCATAGCCGGCTTGGAGCGGCGCAGCGCGGCTTCCATGACGCTGGGTGACGGGTAGCGGGCCGTGCCTAGCAGCAAGCGGCTCTGGAAGGTTTCGCCGTAGAGGACCAGCGGGTCTGCGGCCACTGAAGTTGACGCGTCGTTCATGAATCTGTTCCTGGATGAGACGAAGGTTTAGCCGCCGGTGATGGGCGCAATGATTTCAATTTGGTCGCCGACATTGAGCGGCGTGGAGGCGTATTGGGTCTTGGGCACGAACTGCAGGTTGAGTGCCGTCGCAAAAGGCGGCCGCGCCTGCGCCAAGGCCAATGCATCAGCGAGCGTGGCGGTCGCGGCGATGTCGTGCGGGATGCGGTTCACGAAGATTTGCATAGAGGCTTTGATGACTGGTGGTCAACCCGCAGGTCAAAAGTGCGCGCCAGTTCACTGTCGCCAGTGACCAGCAGTTCCATCACCACGTCCAGCATGGCCGGTGCAATCAAAAAACCGTGGCGGTACAAGCCGTTGATTTGCATTGAGCGCGGGCCGGTGAAGCGCACGGCGGGCAGGTTGTCGATCAAGGTCGGGCGGCATTGGGTGGAGATTTCAAGCAGCCGCGCTTCGGCAAAGCCCGAGTGCACCGAGTACGCGGCGCTGAGCAGTTCAAGCGCCGAGCGCACGCTGGCCGGTGACAGGTCTTCGGATTCAATCTCGGTCGCGCCGATGACAAACACATGGTCTTCTTTAGGCGCAATGTAAAGTGGGTAACGTGGGTGCACCAGACGCACCGGCCGCAGCAAAGTCACTTCAGGTGCATGCACGCGCACCACTTCACCACGCACGCCGCGCAGGCCTTGCCACTCGGGTTTGGCGCCCAGACCACGGCAATCAAAAACCCAGTCGGGCTGGCCCGTTGCACCGGGTTTGCCGGGGGAAAACTCTTCGGGTGAGCGCGGGCTGTTCCAGTGCAGCGCGACCTGGAGTTGCTCTAGCTGATGCAGCAAGGCCGTCAGCAGTTGCCGGTTGTCGAGCTGGCCTTCGCCGGGTAAATAAAGGCCCTGCGCAAAGCGCTGACCGAGCGCGGGTTCGAGTGCGCTGATGGCTGCCGCGTCCAGTGTTTGGGCGGCTTGCAACTCGGGCATGGCGCGGGCGGTCGTGTCGAGCTGGCGTTGAAAGCGCGACGCCTCGGCCGCGTCTTGGCGGTGCCAGACGATCAAGGTGCCGTTGTGTTGAAAGAAGGTCGGTTGTAACAGTTGCGCGATGAGCTCTGGCCAGCGCTTGAGGCCATGGCTGCCCATGCGGACCACGCCGTTTTCGGTCACCGCTGATTCTGCCAGCGGTGCCAGCATGGCCGCCGCTGCGCGGGCGGCAGAGGTGGTGGCATCTGAGGAGCCAGCTTCATGCACTTCGACCCGGTGGCCGGCTTGGGCCAGCGTCACAGCCAGCAGCCGGCCCATGAGGCCTGCGCCGAGAACAAGCATGTGAGCACTGGGTACGCTAGAAGCGCGGGTAGCGGTTGTCATTGAATCCATCTGAAGTTAATGCAGGTGGACAAAACAAGAGCGCGCTGGGCAACAACGACGCTGTCTGAAACTTCCCACGCCAGCATGATCTGGATCGGGTCCTAGGGTTTTTCTCAGACCAGCCTTTGAGCCAGACACCCCTGTTTCATCCGTAGTCAGAATTACATCACAAGTCGCTCGGCTGGCTCTTGGTGTGGCTCTTTATGGGGTTCTTTGTGGGTGCAATTTGCCCGATAATTTCTGTATGAGCATTCACGCCTTCCCCACACCACACCACCGGTATGCCCGGGTCTTGTCGATCGCCGGTTCTGACAGCGGCGGCGGTGCCGGCATTCAAGCCGACCTGAAAACCTTCAGCGCCTTGGGCTGCTACGGCATGACCGCCATCACCGCCTTGACGGCTCAAAACACGCTCGGCGTGAGCGGCATTCACGCCGTGCCGCCCGAGTTTTTGAAGGCGCAATTGCAGGCCGTGATGGAAGACATCGGCGTTGACGCGGTGAAGATCGGCATGCTGCATTCGCCTGAAATCGTCAAAGTCGTGGCGTGGGCGATTCGCCATTACCAGCTGGAGAACGTGGTACTCGACCCCGTCATGGTGGCCACCAGCGGCGACCGTTTGATTGAGCAAGAGACGGTTCAGTTGCTGCGGCAAGAACTGTTTCCGTTGGTCAGCGTGATCACGCCGAATTTGGACGAGGCAGCTTGGCTGTTGGGCCGGCCGCTTGAACATGCTGACCAGCTGGACCAAGCCGCCAGCGATTTGCTGGCGATGGGCGCGCAGGCTGTCTTGCTCAAGGGCGGCCACCTGCGGGGGCAAGCGGTGGTCGATGTGTTGGCCGAAGCCGGTCAGCCTTGGCTGCACCTGCGCTCTGAACGGATCGCCAGCAAAAACGTGCATGGCACGGGTTGCACTTTGTCGTCAGCCATTGCTTCGTACCTTGCGCTGGGGCTGCCGCTGCGACAAGCTGTGCAGCAGGCGCGGGTTTATATTTTGAGCGCTATCGCGGCCGGAGCGGCGGTCGAAACCGGCTCAGGCCATGGGCCCTTGAACCATGGTTTTGCGCCTGTGCCACTTCACTTCATCACCAAGCCGCCGTCGACCACCAGCACCTGACCGGTCATGAAGCGGCTCCAGTCGGAGGCCAAGAACAAAACTGGGCCGGTGATGTCTGCTGGCGTGCCGATTCGGCCCAGCGGTGTTTGCGCCACGATGCTGTCTTGCACCGCTTCCCGCGTCAGCCGGCTTGATTCGGTGGGCATGACCAGACCTGGCGCAACACAGTTGACGCGAATGCCCAGCGGCCCTAAATCAGTCGCCAAATGCCGGCTGAAGCCGACCAAGGCGGATTTGGCTGTGGCGTAGTCGTTGTAGGCGATGGTGGGGCGCTCCACCAAATCACTCGCCATGTTGATGATGCTGCCTTCGCCGCGTTGCCGCAAGTGCGGCAGCACGGCCTGGCAGACGTTGTAAGCGGCTTGCACCGAGCCGTCGAATTGCGTTTGAAAGGCATCCCATGGCAGTTCCCAAAAACGCTGCCGGTGCTCGGGGTCAAAGGCATACGGGCTGAATGCGTTGTTGACCACCACATCAATGCGGCCGGTCTCCAGCAACGCCTGTGCCACCATCGCCGTCACCGCCTCTGGCAGACGCACATCGGCCTGCAAGGCCATGGCGTCGCCACCCAATGCTTGGCAAGCCAGTACCACCTCGTCAGCGGCGGCCGCATTTTGCAGGTAGTTGACCAAGACCATGGCGCCTTCGCCTGCAAAGGCTTTGGCAATGGCCGCGCCAATGCCGCGGCTGGCACCTGTCACCAAGACCACCTTGCCCCGAAAGGCTTGGCTGCTGGCGTTCATCGTTTGCCTGGCAGCAAGTCTTGACTCACCACGTCGGTGATTTTGATGTCGCGCTGAATCACGCCGAAGGCTTTGTAGGCTTGGGCGCCTGTTTGCAGCGACTGCATGTCAAACGAACCGAGTCCATTTTTTTGCGTGTTGACCGAGACACTGGACAGATTGCGCAGCTTGATGACCTCGAGATTGATCGCCGAATCTTTGCCGTCGATGGCGTATTTGACGGCCAGTTTGGCGGCTTCTTCAGGCGAGAGAATCATCCAGTTCGCGCTGTCACGGTAGGCCAGCAGAAAGCGCTTGAGCACTTCTTTTTTCGATTGGTAAGTCTCTTCACGAACGACAAAAAAGTCGCTGGAAATATTCAGGTGGTTTTTGACCTCCATCACATTGACCTCGCCCAAGCCGCGTTGTTTGCCGACCAGCAAACCGGTGTCGGTGGCGGCCGTGGCGTCGACCTGGCCTTGCATCAGGGGTGCGAAGTTCAACAAACCAGTCACCACCACGGTGACGTCGGATTCGCTCAAGCCGGCTTGGTGCAAAAGCACTTGCAGGTTTTGCCGGGTGCCGCTGGACAGGCTGTAGACGCCAATGCGTTTGCCTTTCAGGTCGGCCGGCTTGCTGATATTGGCTGATTTGAGTGACACGACGTTGAAAACGTTTTGCGGGTAAATGTCGTAGATGGCGCGCAGCTTTTCACCTTTGTCCAAAGCTGCAAAAAACGAACCTGGGTCGGTAAAGGCGATGTCGGCTTGCTTGCTCAGCAAGTTGCGCAATGCGTCACCGCCGCCCGCGCCCGGCACGTAGCCGAGTTCAATGCCGCGCGCTTTGAAAAAGCCCTTGTCTTCTTCGACCAGCAAGTTGGTGATTTCGGTGATGGGTTTACTCCAGCCAGCGACCACCATTTTGTCGAGCTTGGCGGGTGTTTGCGCCAGACTGGCGCTGGGCGCGCTGAAGCCCATCACGCTGACCGCGAGCGCCAGCAAAGAGGCTTGCGTTTTGAATTTTTGAGTCCAGATTTTCATTTTTTAACTTTCTTTTGACTATCAACAGGAGGCTGAAGCAAACGTCGCTCCAGCCATTCGGCAAATTTGTAAAACACCAGGCCCAACACGGTGATCAGCACCAGCACGGCAAACATCAGCGGCGTGTCCATCGAGCCTTGCGCGGCAATGATCAGCGCGCCCAAGCCTTTGCTGGCACCAATGAATTCTGCCACCACCGCGCCGACCCAGGCCAACACCACGGCGACACGCACGCCGGCCATGATGTGGGGCAAACCAGCGCGAACCTTCAACCGCCACAGCGTTTGCCAGCGGCTGGCCCGCAACATGCGGAACAACTCCAACCGCTGCGGGTCAACCTGTTGCAAGCTGGTGGCGGTGTTCTCTAACAAGGGGAAAAAACAAATCAAGGCGGTCATGACCACGATCGGCAAGGTACCAAAGCCAAACCAGACGATGAACAGCGGTGCCAGCGCCAGCTTGGGCACGACTTGGCTGATGACCACGTAAGGCATCAAAATGCCGCGCCAGCGAGCCGACTCGCCCAACACCATGCCGCCGACAAAACCAACACCGCCGCCGAGCAGCAGCCCCAGCAGCACAGCACGGGTGGAACTGATGATATGCGGCCACAAGTAGCCGCTGGCCAAGCCCTGCCAAAGCGATTGCGCGATGACACTGGGGGCCGGCAACACCAAGGGTGATGGCTGGGCCAAGCGCACCCAAACCTCCCACAGCACGATGAAGCCGATGCCCATGGCCACTGATATCCAGTGCTCGCGGCGCATCACAAGCTGCCGTCCATGGCTTGACGCAATTCGGCGCAACGGGCGTTGAAGTCGGCTGTGTAGCGAACAGCAGGTCGGCGCGGGTGTGGCAAGTTGACGGCCAGCTGATGACAAATCTCACCGGCCTGCATGACGCTGACAGTGTCTGCCAGATAGACCGCTTCGGCGATGTCGTGCGTGATGAACAAGACTGATGTGCGCAGGCTTTGGCAGAGCGCCAGCAAATCTTGTTGCAATTCACTGCGCGTGATGGCGTCCAGTGAGGCAAAAGGCTCGTCCATGAACAGCATCGGCGGCGCGTTGACCAAGGCGCGCGCGATGGCGACACGGCTTTGTTGCCCGCCAGAAAGTTGCTGTGAATGGCGCGCATGCAAGTCTTTCAACCCGAGTTGATCAAGCAAGGCCATGGCTTTCTCGCGCTGAGCGGTTTGAACTTTGCCGTGCAGAGCGATCGGCAACAAGACGTTGTCCAACACATTGAGCCAGGCCAACAAGGTCGGCGTTTGAAAGACAAAACCCATGTCGGGCTTGGGGCCGGTCACCGGCGCTCCTTGCAAGGCAATGCAGCCACCTTGAGGCAGCAGCAAACCGGCGGCGAGCTTGAGCAAGGTGGTCTTGCCGCAACCACTGCGGCCAATCAGGCAATGGAACTCGCCCGGGGCGATGTGCAGACTGACGTCTTTCACCACATCACGCACCCCATCGCTTTGGCCTGGGTAGGCGTAGCGAACGGCGGCCAGTTTTAAAAAGCGGCTCATGTCAGAGTTCGTAGCGGGTGAGGCCTTCAGCCGCCAGTTCCGCCGACTGGTCGATGTCGACCATGCGCACCAAATCGAGCAGGCTGAAGCGGCCGTCGTGATGCCAGCCGGCCTCGGGTGAAGTCATGGCACCCAAAGCGCAAATGCGCGTGACGCCGGCTTGGCCCAAGGCCTCGCCCAGCGCCAGCAGTTCTTCAGGCGCAGCGGCCAAACCGACCGTTTGCAAATTGGCCCGCTGCGGCGCAATCAACGCCATCACGTCGTGCAATGAGTCCACCGCGACCACCAACACGCAGCGGTTCAAGGGGCTGGGCTGCAGCGTGTGCGGCGCCTCCGCGTAGACGACAGTGAAGGCTTGCGTCGCGTCGCCCAGCACGCGGTGGCCGGCTTGCCGGAGGCTCTCAAATTCGTGCTGTTCCCGCCAGCCAGCGATGCTGGCCGCTTCTTCAAGCGTCAGCGTTCGACGCGCAAATTTGGACGCCAGTGCTGCCAGCTCACTGGCCAAGCGTTGCGCAAATTCGAGCGGTTGAACTGGCCCACCGCGCTGCACAAAAAACACCTGCGGCGAATAACAACCTTGCTGGTCCCAGCGCACCACATCGAGCGCTGCTGCTCGCGCTGTGGCTTGGCCGCGCAGGACTGACAGCGCCGCGTTCGAAACCATGCCAAAACTGAGCTTGTGGCCGTGCGGCAAGAAACGCGTGGTCACCGGCATCCGGTCTTGCATGGCGCGCAGCGCGGTGTTGCCGCCATAGGCCAGCACCACGTCGGCCTCGGCGAAGACGCAAGACTCGACTCCGTCGTCGCCGCCTTGCCACCAGACCACGGCAAAGCAGTCGGCCCAGCGTGGCTCGACCTCGGCCAGTAGCCGTGCAAATAGGCTGGCAAAAACAGGTTCAGCACTGGCCATTTTGCCGATCGCGCCGGCCTTGACCAGCAAGCCAGAGACAAAACTCCACAAGGGCAGGGCCGGCACATTGCCAGACCAAACATGGACCAGCAAATCGGGGCCGATGGCCTTGCTCCAGCCGCCTTTGAGACGGGGCTGGAACTCGTCAAGCAGCTTGGGGTTGGCCAAGTCTTCGGCGACAAAGCGCTGCAGTTGCAGCCCGCGAAAAGTTTGCAGGTAGCTGTGCAAGCTGAGCCGCACCATGGCCGCATCAAAGCCGGTAGCGCGCGGCAACAGGCGTTCGAGCGCTTGACGGTAGGGGTCTTGCGTATCCAACAAGCGCGCGATGGCGCTGTCGATGCTGCGGACGATGTCCGAGACCAGTAAGGACTTCAAATGCACTCGGCTGGCGTGTCGAACACGGCTGGCGAGGGTCTTGAATTGCTCGGGGCTGAGCACTGGCACGTCCACGCTCAAGGAATCGTTTGGCGTGCCCAGTTGCAGCCGCTGCCAACGCACTTCGTCGTCCCGCAAGCCGGGCAAATAACCCGCTTTGAATACATCGGCATTGAAGACTTCAGCGGTGACGGCTTCATTGCTGCCGTGGCGGGTCATCCGCGTGCCGCTTTCAGAAAGTCTTCAACCGCCAGCGAGCAACCCTTGGCTTGGGCGCCCTGCGCCCGGCCGAGCAAGACAAAACCGTCGTCGGTGGCCACGCCGACATCCTCGGTCAAGATGGTCACGACGGAGTTGACATTGGCCAGGTCGGTGTGCGCCAAAATTCCGCGTTCGCCTTGGGCCAGCTCTAGACCCGTCATGGGGTCCAGCACGCGCGAGCGCAGCCAATGCGGCCCGCGTTTGACGGATGGAACACTGGCATTGCCGGCGTCATAAAACTGCGTGCTCAGCTCGGTCATGCCGTACATGTTGATGCACTGGCGGCGGTCAATGCCGAAGGTGGCCGACAACTGAGCATAAAAATCGTCCATCGGAATGTCGCGCGACTGGCCTTTGAAGCCGCCGGTGTCGAGGATTCGGCTGCCCTTGGGCAGGGCAAACGACAGCCCGCGTGCTTGCAGTTCATCCAGCAGATGGACAAAGCTGTAACTCGCGCCCAACAAGGCAAAGGCTTGATCCGACCGCTCGGCCCTGTGCAAGGCCTCGCACAGCGCGTCGGTGCGCAGACCGTTCTGGTCTAGGCAGTAGGCGCTGTCAGCGGTGCCAAAATGCTGCATCGCCAAGCCCAGGTAGTGGGCGAGTGAGGAGCTCTGCATCAGCGTTTCGCTTGGAAATAAAATACCCATCGGCAGGCGTGCGTCGCCTTGCATGAAGTGTTGGCTGAAGTGGCGCAGCATGGACGCGTCATAGACCGCCAAGTTTGGATGGTGGTGACGGCCTTTGACCTCGCCGCGGGTCGTGCCGCTGGTCATGAAGACGCGTTCGCAGTCTTCCGCTGGGACGCAACTCAGCGTGAACTCCTTGAAGGCGTCGATCGGTACGGCCGGGATGTCGCGCCAACTTTTGACCAGCCTGGGGGTTTTACCGCGCAACTGGCAAAAACGCTGGTAAGGCAGGTTGAGCGCGAACTGCCTTGCAAAAATGCGCAGTGCCAGCGCATTGAACTCTTCATCGCTGACGGCCGGTCGGGCAATGAAAGTCAGCAACTCGCGGGTGATGTCTTCAGACACCCAACACCTTGTGCAGTTGGGTGCTGGTGGTGGTGTATTGCAGCTGAATGACCTTGTCCGGAAAGATGATCGGCGCGGCGCCAAATGCGGCCATCACGCATTCATGAAAACCACAGACGATCAGTTTTTTCTTGCCGGCATAGGTGTTGATGTCGCCAACCGCAAAAATACCGGGCTCACTGGTCGAAAAAGTCACGGTGTCGACCGTGAGCTGCTTGCGCTCGATCGCCAGACCCCAGTCGGCAATCGGCCCCAGCTTGGGCGACAGACCCAAAAACACCAGCAGCTTGTCAACTGGCAGCGCGTGCGTGACGCCCGCGGGGTCTGTGACGTTGGCAGCAGTCAGTCGGCCTTCTTTTTCTTCGTAGCTGGTGACTTGCCCAGCCATGAACTGCATGGCTTTGGACGCGCACAAAGCTTTTATTTCAGCGATCTTGGTGGGATCTGCTTGAAAGCTGTCGCGGCGATGCACCAAAATTACGCTTTTGGCTTGCATCGGTCCTGCTTTGGCGAAGCCGATGGCGGTGTCTATGGCTGCATCGCCACCGCCGACGATCACCAAGTCTTGGCCCGCGAAGTCCGCCGGTTGGATGACGCGGTAAAAAAGTTGCGTGTCGTCAAACTTGTCCAGGCCTTCCAGGCGCAGCAGGCGCGGCTGGAACGCACCAACCCCTGCAGCGATGAAAATCGTCTTGGTTAAAAAGGCCGTGCCTTTGTTGGTTGTCAGTAAAAAGCGGCCATCGGCCTGCTTGTCAAGCGTGCTGACTTCTTGCCCAAAATGAAAAGTCGCGCCAAAAGGCTCGATTTGACGCAGCAATGACGCGGTGAGTTCGCGGCCAGTGGTGGCTGGCAGGGCCGGAATATCGTAAATCGGCTTGTCGGGATACAGCTCGATGCATTGACCACCGGCGTAAGCCAGCGAGTCAATGACGTGGGTCTTGAGCTCCAGCAGACCCAGCTGAAACACCTGATACAAGCCAACAGGCCCGGCGCCGATGATGACGGCGTCGGTTTCAATCACTGCGGGGTTCACGGGGTCGGCCGCTAAAAAATCAGCGAACGAGTTCGCTGAGCTTGCCCGTTTTGTCTTTCCAGTCGTCAGCGTCTGGCAAAGCTGGTTTGCGCTTGGTGATGCTCTTCCAACCGGTCTGGGTCGACAACTCTAAGTTGATCTTGATGAAGTCGAGCTGGTCTGCGGGCAAGTCTTCTTCCGCATAAATCGCGTTGACCGGGCACTCAGGAATGCAGACGGCGCAGTCGATGCACTCGTCCGGCTCGATCACCAACATGTTGGGGCCTTCGCGAAAGCAGTCGACAGGGCACACATCCACACAGTCGGTGTACTTGCAGCGGATACAGGATTCAGAAACGACGTGTGTCATGCTTTTTTGGCTCGGTCGGTAAAACCATAGATTTTAAGATCTTTCTAAGGCGGTGCTGATGGGAGGGATTAAAGACGGCTTTAATCTATTGGGCGGACAGAATCAAAGCGGCTCCGGAGGTCTTGTGCGAGGCGGTATCGACCAGCACCAGAGAGCCCAGAATGCGCGATTCGGCAAAGGGAATTGCCGCAATCGGCTCTTGCAACGTCAGCTCGACCACGCCAATGGCGTTGGCGTCAAGTTGGGTCGCCGTTTGCTCTTCGAGCGTGTTGATATTCACTTGATGAACGATGCGCTTGACCTTGGCCTTGACCCAGCGGTGACCTTGCAAGGCCCAATACAGGCGGCCAGGCAGCAAAGGTTCGTCGTCCATCCAGGCGACGGTGGCGGTCAGCTCACGTTTGCCGGGTGAGTCGCCAAAGCCTTTTGTGGCCAACAGGACATCGCCGCGTGAGACGTCGAGTTCGCGGTCCAAGATGATGCCGGCGCTGTGGCCTGCACGCACCGACTTTGGCGAACGTGCATGGTCGAGCACCTCGGCCACGACCGCGCTCTTGCCGCTGGGCAAGACGCTGACGCTCTGGCCGACCTGCACCGCGCCGCTGGCAATCCGGCCCCAAAAAATACGCCGGCCTTGTGAGGTGTCAGCACTTGACGAAAACTTCTCAACCCATTGCACCGGAAAGCTGAAGGGCTGGGCGGTGTCGGCGGGGGTGGCCGAGAGTTGCTCCAAAATCGCCAGCAAGGCCGGGCCATGGTAGTTGCACCAGCCGGGGTTGGCGTCGACCACGTTGAAGCCAATCAGCGCCGACACCGGCACGATGGCCTGGGCGCTGATGCCGGCATGCTCTGTGAATTGCCGCAGCGCGGCGCTGATGTGTTCAAACGCCAGCGCTGGGTCTTCGACGGCGTCGAGCTTGTTGACGGCAAAGACGATGGACGGCACGCGCAACAATTTCACCAGCAGCGAATGGCGGCGGGTTTGCGACAACAAGTTGGGCAAGGCGGATTGCCAGTCAAGCTTGGTGGCGTCGACCAGCACCACGGCGGCGTCGGCGCTGGACGCTGCCGTGACCATGTTGCGGGTGTATTGCTCGTGGCCGGGTGCGTCGGCAATGATAAATTTGCGGGCCACCGTGTTGAAGTAGCGGTAGGCCACGTCAATCGTGATGCCTTGCTCGCGCTCGGCTTGCAGGCCGTCGGTCAGCAGGGCCAAGTCGACCTTGCCGCTGCGTTGCACGCTGGCCAGCTGGTCTTGCAGCACGGCGCGGGAGTCGACCAGCAGGCGACCGATCAAGGTGCTCTTGCCGTCGTCGACGCTGCCGCAGGTGACAAAGCGCAGGGCGGCGCGGGTGTCTTGCTCGGCGTTGGCCGAGGCGGTGTCGGCCACGTCTGGATTGCTGGTTTGAAGAATCGTGCTCATCAGAAATAACCCTCTTTTTTGCGCTTCTCCATCGAGGCGTCGGAAGTCTTGTCGTCCATGCGGGTGGAGCCGCGTTCACTGACGTCGGCGGTGAGTGTTTCTAGCACCACTTCGGCGGGATTCATGGCCGGGCTTTCGACCGGGCAGGTGCAGGTGATGTCGCCCAAGGTGCGAAAGCGGACGGTTTTGTCGACCGCGGTTTCACCGGCTTTCAAGGGCGTGAGCTCGGTCACTGGCACCAGCAGACCTTTGCGTTCCACCACGCTTCGTTGGTGCGCGTAATACAGCGACGGCAGTTCGATCTGCTCACGCTCGATGTATTGCCAGACGTCGAGTTCCGTCCAGTTGGAAATTGGGAAGACGCGAAAGTGCTCACCCGGCTGCAAGCGTGTGTTGAAGAGGTTCCACAGCTCAGGCCGTTGGGCTTTGGGCTGCCATTGGCCGAAGGCGTCACGGTGCGAAAAAATCCGCTCTTTGGCCCGGGCTTTCTCTTCGTCACGGCGGGCGCCGCCAATCAAAGCGTCAAAGCGAAACTCTTCAATCGCCTCCAGCAAGGTGACCGATTGGTGCACGTTGCGCGACTCGCCCGGGTGCGCCAGCCGAACGGTGCCGCGCTGCATCGAGTCTTCGACGTTGCGGACAATCAAATTGGCGTCCAGCTGCTGTGCTCGGTAGTCCCTGAATGCTGTCACTTCCGGGAAGTTGTGGCCGGTGTCGATCATCAGCAACGGGTATGGAATATGACCGCCACGGCTGCTGTCGACAAAGGCTTTTTCAGCGCATTTGAGCAGCACCAGCGAGTCTTTGCCGCCGGAAAACAGCAGGGTTGGGCGCTCGAAAGCGGCGGCGACTTCACGCAAGATGAAGATCGCCTCTTCTTCTAACGCGTCCAGGTGCGCATTGCTAAGCTGGGTCTTCGATTGACTCAACAGGTGGGCTTCGGCTACAGCGTTCAAGCGGAGACCTCTTTGATGGGAATGATGGATGAAATCGTGGAAATCGTGGAAATAGCGGCGGACTGGCCGTCGGTGCTGTCAGAGACATGCAGGCCGCACTCTTTGGCGCTTTCTTGCTCCCACCACCAGCGGCCGGAGCGAATGTCTTCGCCCAGCGTGACGGCGCGGGTGCAGGGGGCGCAACCGATGCTCGGGAAAAATTCGTCGTGCAGCGGGTTGTAGAGAATATTGTTGATGGCGATGAAGTGCCAAACGTCACCGGCGGTCCAGCGCGCCAGCGGGTTGACTTTGGCCCGTTGGACAGTTTGGCCAGGCTCACCGACCCATTCGTGCTCGATCAACTCGACTTCGGCTCTGGCGTTGGACTGCTCGCGGCGCAGGCCGGTCAGCCAGCCTTTTTTGCCGGCCAGCGCGCGACCCAATGGTTCCATCTTGCGGATGCCACAGCAGGCTTTGCGCAGTTCGACGCTCTGGTACATGGCTTTGTCACCGTGCGTGCTAACGAATTGAGCAGCGGCTTCGGCCACCGGACGGTAGGCGTCCACCGGGCGGGCGTAGCGCGCCTCAATGCGGCGAATCATGTCCACCGTCTGCGGGTGCAGCATGCCGGTCTCCAATACGAAAATACGGCAGTCGATGTGGTGCTCAGCCAGCAAGTGGGTGATGACCATGTCTTCAGCGCCCAAGCTGGAGGCTTGCGTCAAGGGCGAAAATTCTTGCGCCGCACGCTGCAAGAGCGCGGTGGTTTCGGCCAGCTTGCTGTCGAAATCAGCCGAGGCTTTGGCGTAAAGCGAGACGGCGCTCATGCGCTGGTGCTTTCTGCTTGAGTGTCGGCGACAGAGAAGTGCGGTTTGATCTGCACCGCATCGCCTTGGTAGCGGCCGACGCCGTAACCCGGGTAACTGGCCAACACACGCTGCGCCACCTCAAGGGGTTGGTCGGCCCGCAGCACGGCCACGTCAAAGCCACTGCGTTCCATTTGGGCCAGCTGGTCGACCAGCACGTCGCCGGTGGCGCGAATCTCGCCGGTGAATTCACGCCGGCGGCGCAGCAAGAAAGCCTGGCTGTAGGCGCGGCCATCAGTGAACTTCGGAAAATGCAGGTCAATGCGTTTGACGCCGTCCAGCGGCAAGTCCATTGGGTCGGCGTCATTGGCGAAAACCACGGTGCCCGGCAGTTCAGCGGCGTCGTCTTGCGTATTGTCTGGGGTGGTGAGTAGTTTCATGGGGTGTTCCTTCAAGCCTGTTCGACCACAGCAAAGCGCGCGTTCTTGGCCGCGGCTTTGTACGGCTCGATGCCGACGCGGCGCAGCGTGGCAATGAAGGTTTCGCCAGACACGCGCTGTAGGCGATAGGTCTCCAAAACCGCTTCAATCACTTCTGGGACTTCAGACGCCGTGAACGACGGGCCGACGACTTTGCCAGCCAAAGGAGCGCCGCTCAAAGTTGAGCCGTCAGAGCCGCCCAGCGACACCTGGTACCACTCCAGGCCGTCTTTGTCGACGCCCAAAATGCCGATGTGGCCGCTGTGGTGATGGCCGCAGGAGTTGATGCAACCGCTGATGTGCAGGTCGATCTCGCCGAGGTCGTGCAACTCGTCCATGTCTTGGTAGCGCTCGGTGATGGCCTCGGCAATCGGGATCGAGCGGGCATTCGCCAGCGAGCAAAAGTCGCCGCCGGGGCAGGCGATCATGTCGGTCAGCAGCCGGATGTTCGAGCGCGCAAAGCCGGCTTTGCGGGCGGCACGCCAAAGCGCTGGCAACTGGTCGAAAGCGACCCAAGGCAGCAGCAAGTTTTGGTCGTGCGTGACGCGCAATTCGCCGGCGCTGAAGGCCTCGGCCAATTCGGCGGCTTGGTCGAGCTGGTCGGCGGTGGCGTCGCCGGGCGCTTGGCCCAAGCGCTTGAACGACAGGGTGACGGCGCGCAAAGCAGGGTTTTGGTGTGCGCTGACGTTTTGCTTGAGCCAGCGGCTGTATTCGACGTCGTCTTCAGCTGCGGTATGCACGATATGGGCAACTTGAGCGACGCTGTCTTGGCCATCGGTGTTCAGCGCCGGTGGCACGAAGCAAGCCGTGACGCGGTCAAGTTCAGCCTGCGTGATGGTGTGCGGGCCACCATCGTGTTCCATGATTTGCAGGTATTCGGCTTCGACGTCGTCGATGTAGCGCTGGCCTTCGGCCTTGACCAAAATCTTGATGCGGGCCTTGTAAATATTGTCGCGGCGGCCGTAGCGGTTGTAGACGCGGACGATGGCTTCGATGAAGTTCATCACCTGATGCCACGGCAGAAACTCACGGATCACGCTGCCGATGATGGGCGTGCGGCCCATGCCACCGCCGACCAACACTTTGAAGCCGAGCTCGCCTTCAGCGTTGCGGATCAGGTGCAGACCGACGTCATGCCAGGCGGTGGCGGCGCGGTCTTCGTGGGCGCCACTGATGGCGATCTTGAACTTGCGCGGCAAAAAGGCGAACTCTGGGTGCAGTGTGCTCCACTGCCGCAGAATCTCGCCAAACGGCCGCGGATCGGCAATTTCGTCTGCCGCAATACCGGCGCGTTCGTCGCTGGTGATGTTGCGGATGCAATTGCCGCTGGTCTGGATGCCGTGCATATTGACGCTGGCCAGCAGGTCCATCACGTCGGCAGACTTGTCGAGCGGAATCCAGTTGTACTGGATGTTCTGGCGCGTCGTGAAGTGGGCGTAGCCAGCGGTCAGTTTGGAGCTGATGGCCAAGCCGCCGGTCAACACCGGGCCAAGCAAGTCTTGCTTGGCTTGAGCGTCTTTGAACAGCTCGGCGTTCGGCTGGTCGTAGTCGCGGGCAATTGTGGCCAACACGCGGACTTGCGCGCTGGAGAGTTCGCCATAAGGCACGGCCACGCGCAACATCGGCGCGTAACGCTGCACGTACCAGCCGTTTTGCAAACGCAGTGGTTTGAATTCGTCTTCGGACAATGTGCCGGCTTGCCAGCGTGTCAGCTGGTCGCGGAACTGGTCGGCCCGCGCTTGGACGAACTGGCGGTCAAATTCGGTGTATTGGTACATAGGTGGATTGAAAAATTTAAAAGAGGTCAGCCGCTGGTAGGCAAGCGGTTCAAAGCGTGATCAGTTTGACGCCTGCGTAGGCCAGCAACAAAGACAAAAGGGAGCGAATGATACGGTCTGGCGTTTTATGCACCAGTTGCGAGCCCAACCAGATGCCTGGCAGCGAGCCCATCAGCAGCAGTCCCAACAACGGCCAGTCGACCGAGCCGAGCGAGGCATGTCCTAAGCCTGCCACCAGTGTCAAGGGCACAGCGTAAGCGATATCGGCCGCAACAATGCGCGGCAGTGGCAAGAGTGGGTACAACAAAATCAGCGCCGTGACACCAATCGCACCAGCCCCTACCGAGGTCAGGGTGACCAAGGTGCCAATCACGACGCCAAACAAAACCGGCAGGCTCCAGTGGCGTGGCCGGGTGGCTTCTTCGAGCTGCTCGCCAGCGATCAGGCGGGGTATTTTTTTACCCTGAATGGCTTTGTACAGGGTGGCCAGCGCTGTGAACAGCAGGGCGATGCCGAGTGTCAGCGTCATGGCTTTTTGCACAGCGGGGTTGGCTGGGCCTAAGTTGTGCAAAACATAAAGTGTGATCAGCGCAGCCGGAATGCTGCCCATGCTGAGGGCCCCGACCAGACGCCAGGGGACGATGCGTTGCCGGGCCAAACTGACCGTGCCGCCCATTTTGGTGAAGGCGGCAAACAGCAAATCGGTGCCGATGGCCAGATGCGGCTTGATGCCGAAGCCAAAAATCAGCAGCGGCGTCATCAGAGAGCCACCGCCAACGCCGGTCAGGCCGACGATCAGACCAACGACGAAGCCAGCAAAAATAAACGCTAAATCATGCATAGTCTATGACTGTAAGAGAACAGCGCTTTAATCCAAACGACAGTTTTCTTCTTCGCTTATGCGCATAAGCTTATTCAAAATAGCGATAGCGATTGGCCAACAGCGACTGCGCCAAGCGTTTTTCAATGGGCAGTGGTTCTGCATGCAGCCATGACGCCAAAAGTTCACCGCACAAAACGGCAAAACTCAAACCTCTGGAGCCCAAGGCCGTGCAAACGCACAAACCGGGCAGCCCATCGTCATCCAAGGGCCCCACCAGCGGCAATCTATCGGGCGAAACGCAGCGCACGCCAGCCCAAGCTTGGGTCTGGCTTTCATTGAACGAAGATTGCAAAGCCGCGGCAGTTTGCGGCAACAGGTGTTGGAGTCGCCGAAAGATGTCTTGTTGGTCTTTGTTTTTGATGTCGGCATGGTGGTTGTCACGCTCAAAGGTGGCGCCCATCAGCCAGCGGGGTTGGCCGTCGTCGTTTGGAAAGGCCGGGACAAAGCTGCCGTGGCCGTTGACCGGGAAGGGCGGCAGGGCGCTGGCATTCGTCACCGCGCCGTAAGCGACTTGGCCGCGAATTGCTTGCAGCGGTAAAGGCGTCTCAGGGTCTGTCAAGTCTGCGCTGTCAAAACCTGCGGCCAAAACCACCAGTTCGGCTTCGGCGATGCAGTTGTTCCCCGCGCCCAAGACGTGCCAGCAGCTGTCCGGGCTGGCGTTAGAAAAGTGCTTCAGGCCAGCCACCTGAATGCCGTATTGCGCTTGGATGCCCGGTGTCGCCAGCAGTGCTTGCACCAGCCGCTGGGGTTTGATCCAGCCGCCCGCGGCGTGCCAGAGGGCGGCTGGGGCGCTGCTCGGCGTGGACAGTGCGGGACTGCCGACAGCCGCCTCAAGGGCCTGCAGTTCACCCGGCCCGGCCAGTCGGCTCCAGTCTTCGCCGACCTCGGGCCAATCGGCTGGTAGCCCGCCGCTGGTCTCAAATCGGCGCTGTAAAACGCCGCTGGCTTGCCAGTCGACGTCAACCCGCAGCTGCGTCTTGGCGACTTGCCAAGTGGCCCGCAGTCCGCTGCGTGACAAGCGCGACAGCATGCTGTCGTCGGGCGAGGTGTGCGGTGCCAGCATGCCCACCGGGAGTGCCGACGCGCCGCTGGCTGCAGATGCGTGGGCGTCCAGCAGCGTCACTTGCCAGCCGCGTCTGGCCAAGCTGGCGGCGCAGGCGGCGCCGGCCAAGCCAGCGCCGATGACGACGCAACGCGCTGGCTCACGCGGCTTGGTCTGGCGTGGGTCGGCGGCTCTTTTGGGCTGCCAAGGCGGGTTGAAACGCGCTTGTAAAAGCTCAAGCGCCCCTAGCGGCGTCAGACCCTCTTCTGCTGAATGCTTGATTTCGAAACCACATTGCGACAGACCGTCGCGCAGGCTGCTCGAGCTTGCCAAGCTCACCAGACGGCTGCCGCGTCGGCAGCAGCGGGCCACTGCTTTGAGCCAGTGCGGGTCAACGCGATCTGTGTGTTGCGGTAGATTTGGGCTGTTCAAGTAGACCGAGTCGGCTTCAAATGAGGACTCTTTGAGCAGTGCTTTGGCCTCGCCAATGCCGAGTGTCAGCAGGACATGGCCACCTTCAAACACCAGCCGATGAAAGCCGGGCGTCAAACCATGCCACTGTTCACCCAGTTGCACGGACAAGGGCCGTAGGTCGGGGTGTTCGGCTGCGGCACGCAAGATTTCTGCGGCGCTGGCAGGACTGGTTTCGGTCGAGACAAAGTGAAGCAGGCGTGGGCGCTGCGGGTCTTTTTGCCAGGCCTGCCAAGTGCGCAAGAAGTTCAGGCCCAGCCCAAAACCGGCCTCAAGAACTCGCCATTGCGCCTGACCGGCCCATGCGGCGGGCAAACCGCAGCCTTGCAAAAAGATAGGCTGGGCTGGCGTTAGCAAAAGGTCACGGGTTGGGCGGAACGTAGCCGGCAACTGCATCTGCGCCGTCGCCAAAAAAGTGTTTTTCCATTTGACGTGCCAAATATTGACGCGCCCGCAGATCAGCCAGATTCAAACGGTTTTCGTTGACCAGCATGGTCTGCTGTTTCATCCAATCCGCCCAAGCGGCTTTGCTGACTTCTTCCCAAATGCGTTTGCCCAAAGGACCCGGGTAAGGCGGGAAATCCATGCCTTCAGCTTCTGTGCCGAGTTTGATGCAGTTAACCGTCCGTGCCATGTGTGTTGTCTTTCGCGGGGATCGTTGTTAAAAAAAGGAGGCCAATGAAAAAACACAGCCTGTCAATGGCTAATTATCTTTCAAGCCGGCAACCGCCTTGAATACCCGCTTGACGGTGAGTTTTTCAGAGGGGCAAAGTGGTCTGAGCCAAAAGATAAGTTTCTTTCGGCGGTAAAATCACAATTTAGCATATGCAGTGCCAGTCCCATAAGTGCTTCGAAAACTGCTGAAAAGCAGGTTCAACGAGACATAGAACGCGCTATGCGCCAACCGAAAAAAGGTAACGCCAGTGGCTAGATCTGAAACAAAAACGGCCGTTCTTCCAGACGGTCTCCGCTATAAATCCAAAGTCTCGGGTTCGCCTTTTGTGGCCACAACCTCCTTTGGCAGCGCGACCATGTCGTGCTTTATGTGCGGTAAACACCGTCCTCGCTCCATGATGGGCACGCGCAAAGTGTTGGGCAAAGCCCAAGCTGTTTGTGCGCCATCGTGCAAAGGGTTGGACGAGTTGCTCGCCAAAAACACGGCAACTTAAGCGCTGATTGAAAAAGCGGCAACGAATGAACATGTTTTTGACGGAAAACACGGCCTTTCCTCGACGCGTTTTAGCGCTAGTCCTTTTCGGCTCGGTTGCCATGCTGGCCTTTGGCCTGTATTTGCAGCATGTTGTCGGCCTTGAGCCTTGCCCGATGTGCATTGTTCAGCGTTATGCGCTGCTCTTGGTGGCGCTGGTTGCTGGACTCACTGCCTTGTTTTCTGGCCGCGCTGTGTTGATGCTGGGCTCGGGCTTGTTGTTGTTCAGTGCTGGTTTGGGCGCTTTTGTAGCGGCACGTCAAAGCTGGCTGCAGTGGTACCCACCTGAGGTCGCTTCGTGCGGGCGCGACTTTTACGGCATGATCGAAACTTTTCCCTTGCAACGCGCGATCCCCATGATCTTCAAGGGGAGTGGTGACTGCAGCGTGATCGACTGGACTTTCTTAGGGCTCTCGATTGCGAATTGGTCTTTTCTGTCTTTCGTCGCCATCTGCCTGATCGCGCTGGCTTTGATGCTGCGCTTGGCCAGCGCACGCCTGCGCTGAACCCTTCCTCCGCAAGCCAAGCCTTTGCCCAAGGTCTAAGGCTGGAGAATTTTCACCAGCACTTGGCTTTTCCGGTTGAGGTTGTATTTGCGCTTACGCGCTTCTGGTAGCCAGTTCGTCTCCACTGGCTTGAAACCACGCTTCAGGAACCAATGCATGGTGCGGGTGGTGAGCACAAAAATGCTCTGCAGACCCATGGCGCGGGCACGTTGCTCGACCCGCTTGAGAATACGTTCGCCGTCGCCCTGGCTTTGGGTGTGCGGCGACACCGTGAGTGCCGCCATCTCGCCGGTTTTGGACTCCGGGTAAGGGTAGAGCGCGGCGCAGCCAAAGATCACGCCGTCATGCTCAATCACCGTGTAAAGCCCGGCGTCGCGCTCAATCTCGGTGCGGTCGCGTTTGACCAGTGTGCCGTCATTTTCGTAGGGCTCGATCAATTGCAAAATGCCACCGACATCATCGACCGTGGCTTCGCGCAGGCTTTCTAGTTTTTCATCAATCACCATGGTGCCGATGCCGTCGTGCACATAGATTTCCAGTAGCACCGAGCCATCGGTGGCAAAAGGCAAAATATGGCTGCGCTCAACGCCGTGTTGGCAGGCTTTGACGCAATGCTGCAGGTAGAAAGCAGTGTCGGTCGGTTGTTGTGCGCTTGGCACGTCTTTGAGCAGTTGTTTGGCTGCCGCCAAAGGCAGCTCGGTGTCGATCGGGTTGTCGTCGCTGGCCGGCTCAGACGGGTTCACGCGGATGCCCGGAATCTCGGTCAAAAAGATCAGTTTGTCAGCTTTCAACTCAATCGCCACGCTGGTCGCGACTTCTTCCATGCTCAGGTTGAAAGCTTCGCCAGTGGGCGAAAACCCAAACGGTGACAGCAGCACCATCGAGCCAAATTCGAGCGTGCGCTGAATGCCGACGGTGTCTACTTTGCGGACCAAGCCCGAGTGTTTGAAGTCAATGCCGTCGACGATGCCGACTGGCCGCGCCGTGATGAAGTTGCCTGAAATCACCCGCACCGTGGAGCCGGCCATCGGTGTGTTGGGCAAGCCTTGGCTGAAGGCGGCTTCAATCTCGTAGCGCAGCTGGCCAGCGGCTTCTTGCGCGCAGTCCAGCGCCACCGAGTCGGTGATGCGCGTGCCGTGTGAATACTGCGCAGCGTGGCCTTTGGCGGCCAGTTGTTCGTTGACCTGTGGCCGAAAACCATGGACCAGCACGATCTTCACGCCCATGCTTTGAATCAGTGCCAAGTCTTGCGCGATGTTCTGCAGCTTGCCGGCGGCAATCGCTTCACCGGCCATGCCGATCACAAAAGTCTTGCCACGGTGCAGGTGAATGTAAGGCGCGACCGAGCGAAACCAGGGCACAAAGGTAAAATTGAAAACGGCGGACATGGGCGGTTCTGGTGAGGAAAGTGAGGTCTTGACAGGCGTTGAGGGCGACAACTGAGCCGATAATGCGCAGTTGCCCGCGGAATTTTTCATCGATTTTCACCTAAGTTCACCGAAGTTATTCGCTTGTCTGCCATTTCACCCCCTGCCTTGATCATTGAGTTCCCCGAATCGCTGCCGGTGTCGGGCAAACGCGACGAAATCACCGCCGCCATTGCGGCGCATCAAGTGGTCATCGTTTGCGGTGAAACCGGCTCCGGCAAGACCACGCAGTTGCCTAAAATCGCCTTGGCCATGGGCCGCGGCAAGCTGAATTACCCGGGCGGTCGCGGGCCTTTGATTGGCCACACGCAGCCGCGCCGCATTGCGGCCTCCAGTGTGGCCAAGCGCATCGCCGAAGAGCTCAAGACAACGCTCGGCGACGTCGTTGGCTACAAGGTGCGCTTCCAAGATCGGCTGAGCCGTGACGCGTCGGTCAAGCTGATGACCGACGGTATTTTGTTGGCCGAGACGCAGACCGATCCGCTGCTCAAAAACTACGACACCATCATCATTGACGAGGCGCATGAGCGCAGTCTGAACATCGACTTTTTGCTGGGCTATCTACGCCAGTTGCTGCCGCGCCGGCCAGACCTCAAAGTCATCATCACCTCGGCGACGATTGATGCGCAGCGCTTCGCGGACTACTTTGCCTCAAGCAAAGGTCCGGCGCCGGTGATCATGGTCTCGGGCCGGATGTTTCCGGTCGAGCAGCGTTATCGGCCTTACGAAGAATCGCGCGACTATGACCTGAATGACGCGATTGCCGATGGCGTCGATGAGCTCTGGCGTAGCCCACACAGTGCCGGCGACATTCTGGTGTTCTTGCCAGGTGAACGTGAAATTCGGGAGGCAGCGGATCACCTGCGCAAACACCTGAGCCACCAGCCGCTGCTGCGCAATGCCGAGGTGCTGCCGTTGTTTGCGCGCCTGAGCCAAGCCGAGCAAGACCAAATTTTTGAAGGCCACAACGGCAGGCGCATTGTGCTCGCCACCAACGTGGCCGAGACCTCGCTGACGGTGCCCGGCATTCGCTACGTGATCGACGCGGGCACGGCGCGCGTCAAGCGCTACAGCTTCAGGAACAAGGTCGAGCAGCTGATGGTCGAGCCGATTTCGCAGGCGGCTGCAAACCAACGTGCCGGTCGTTGCGGTCGGGTGGCCGACGGTATTTGCATTCGTCTGTACGACGAGCAGGACTTTTTGGGCCGAGCGCGTTTCACCGATCCGGAGATTTTGCGCAGCTCGCTGGCGGCTGTGATTTTGCGCATGAAGGCCTTGCACTTGGGCGCGGTGGAAGCCTTTGCCTTCATCGAACCACCGCAAGGGCGCGCCATTGCTGACGGCTACCAGTTGCTGGCCGAGCTGGGCGCTGTCGACGACGACAACGAACTGACCGCGGTGGGCCGCACGTTGGCCAAGCTGCCGCTGGATCCGCGCGTGGGCCGCATGATTTTGGAGGCCCGCGACCGCCAAGCGCTCGACGAGGTGATGGTCATTGCCAGTGCGCTCAGCGTGCAAGACGTGCGTGACAGGCCGATGGACAAGCAGACGCAGGCCGACCAAGCACACGCCAAGTTCGATGACGAGAAGAGCGAATTCGCCGGCTATTTGAAGCTGTGGAAATGGCTGGGTGATTCGCGCGGCGGTCATGCAGCCCAGCACAAGCTCTCGAACCGGCAATACGAAAACTTGCTGCGGGAAAACTTTGTCAACATCCGCCGCGTGCGCGAATGGCGCGACATTCATTCGCAGCTGCACAGCGTCATTGGCGAGCAGGGTTGGCAGATCAACTCTAAGCCGGCCAGCTATGAGCAGTTGCACTTGTCGATGCTCTGCGGCTTGCTCGGCAACTTGGGCTACAAAGCCGAAGACGAAGAAGCCTACCTTGGCGCGCGCGGCATCCGTTTTTACCGCCACCCCGGCGCCAAGCTGAGTAAAAAACCGGGCCGCTGGATTGTCGCCGCCGAGTTGGTGGAAACCACGCGGCTGTTTGGCCGCGGCATTGCCAACATCGAGCCGCAATGGGTCGAGCAGGCCGCAGGCCATTTGCTCAAAAAGCAACTGCTGGACCCGCACTGGGAGAAAAAAGCCGCACAGGTCACGGCGCTAGAGCGTGCCACCTTGTATGGCTTGGTGATCTACAACGGCCGCCGCGTCAACTTCGGCCGGGTCGACCCCGTCGGTGCGCGTGAAATCTTCATTCGTGAAGCGCTGGTGGCCGGCAACTGGGACACCAAGCTGCCCTTTTTGGCGGCAAATCAAAAACTCATCATTCAGGTGCAAGACCTGGAACACAAAGCGCGGCGACAAGACGTGCTGGTTGATGAAGAGCTGATCTATGCTTTTTACGACCAGCAATTGCCGACCGATATTTGCACCGGGGCCGGTTGCGAGCACTGGTACAGAGACGAAGTTAAAAAGCAGCCGCAGCTGCTGTTGCTGTCGCGTGAAGAACTCATGCGCCACGAAGCGGCCGGCATCACCACGCAGGCTTTTCCCAGAGCCTTGCGGCTGGGTGGTGTCGATTGCAGCGTGACTTATCTGCATGAGCCCGGTGATGCGAAAGACGGTGTCACAGTGGAGGTGCCGCTGTTTGCCTTGAACCAGGTGAATGATGAGCGCTGCGAATGGCTGGTGCCGGGTTTGCTCAAGGACAAGATTCAGGCGCTGATCAAAACGCTGCATCAGCGGCCGCGTTCACGACTGGTGCCTTTGCCCGAAACGGCGGCGCGCATGGCGGCTGATTTGCTGCAGCCTGACAAATGGGGGGGTGGCTCGCTGACCGACGCTGTCCTCAAGTGGGTGCGCGATGCCACTTCGCTGGACATCAAGCGCAACGACATGAAACTCGACATGTTGCCGCCGCATTTGTTCATGAACTTCCGGGTGATTGACGAGCACGGCCGGCAACTCGGCTTGGGGCGCAACTTGGGTGCGCTCAAAGGCGACTTGGGGGCGCAGGCTCGCGGTGCGTTTCAAGCGCTGGCCGGGCTTAAAAATCTCAAGGTGGCGGCGCCTGTCGCCGAGTCGAGCACAGCGACGGCAGATTCGGTCAGCAAGGCGCGCGGTGCTCATCCGGCCTCAGCCAAAGCCACGCCGGCAGCTGCACCAAAAGTGCCGGACCGCTTCACAAGCTGGAGTTTCGGGGAGCTGCCCGAGCTGATGGAAATCCGCAAGGGCGCACAAACACTGATCGGCTTTCCGGCCTTGATCGACTTGGGTGACGCGGTGACGATGGAGGTTTTCGACGAGCCCGACATGGCGGCAGCCAAACACCGCGCCGGTCTGCGTCGCTTGTTTTCTTTGCAAATCAAAGATGCCCTGAAATACTTAGAGAAGAATTTGCCAGATCTGCAAAAAACGGCGACAGCTTACATGCTGGTTGGCCGCGCAGCAGACAACTCTGGTGGCGGCACGTTGGAAGAATTGCGTTCGCAGATCATCGACGTCGCCTTGGACCGGGCTTTTCTGTTAGACCCCTTGCCGACCGGCGAGGCCGAGTTCAAAAAACGCGTCGACGATGGGCGTGGCAGGTTGACCTTGATCGCCAGCGAAGTGGCACGTCTGGCTGCCAGCATCTTGATTGAATTCGCCGCCGCCCAACGCAAGATCAAGGACACTAAAAATGCTGCTGAAGCGTCGGCCGATGCAGCGCAGCAGTTGCAGCGATTGGTGCCTAAACGCTTTTTGATGACGACGCCCTACGGGCAATTGCAGCACTTTCCGCGCTACCTGAAAGCCATCGCCTTGCGCTTAGAAAAATGGCGCGCTGACCCGGCCCGCGACACCGCCCGCCTGGCCGAGATGAAGTTGCAAGAGCAACGTTATTGGCGGCTGCTGGCCGACCGCAAAGGTGTGGTCGATGCGCGCATGCAAGAGTACCGCTGGCTGCTGGAGGAGTTGCGGGTGAGCTTTTTTGCGCAGGAACTGCGCACGCCGCAACCGGTCAGCGTCAAGCGGCTAGACAAGGCCTGGGCTCAGATCAACTCTTGATCAGAGTGTTTTAAAGCTTGGCGAGTCGCGTCAATGCCGCCTTCAGCGTGTCGTCTTTCTTGGCGAAGCAAAAACGCACCACGCGCTGGTCAAAGCCGTTGCCGTAAAAGGCTGACAGAGGAATGGCGGCCACGCCGATCTCGGTGGTCAGCCATTGGCAGAAGTCGGCTTCGCCCAAGTCGCTGACGTCAGAGATATCCACGCACTGGAAGTACGTGCCTTCACTCGGCAACAGCTTGAAGCGGGTGGCGGCCAGGCCGGCTTGAAACAGGTCGCGCTTGCGTTGGTAAAAGGCCGGCAGTTCAAGGTAGGCAGCGGGCTTGTCCATGTAGCTTGCCAAGGCGTGTTGCACCGGCGTGTTGACGGTGAACACGTTGAACTGATGGACTTTTCGAAACTCTGCCGAGAGGGTTGCGGGGGCCGCCACGTAGCCGACTTTCCAGCCGGTGACGTGGTACGTTTTGCCGAAGCTGCTGACAATGAAAGCCCGCGCAGCCAAACCCGGAAAGCTCGCCGCGCTGTGATGCTGTGCGCCCAGCGCCGCGTCAAACACCATGTGCTCATAGACCTCGTCGCTGATGAGCAAGATCTCCGTCGGTGCCAGCAAGGCTTGCAGCTTCAGCATCTCAGCCTGGGTCCACACGGTCGCGCTCGGATTGTGCGGTGAGTTGATGATGATGGCCCGCGTTCTGGGGCTGATGGCGGCGGCAATCTTCACGAAGTCAGGGCGAAAAGTGCCGGGGATCAGCGGCACCCGCACGACTTGGCCGCCAGCCAATTCAACGTTCGGCACATAGCTGTCATAGCAGGGCTCCAGCACGATGACTTCGTCACCCGGGTGGACGATGGCGAGGATGATGGTGATGATGGCCTGCGTGGCACCAGCGGTGACTGTGATCTCGGTCGTCGGGCTGTAGCTTCGAGCGTAGAGAGTTTGTATCTTGGCGGCAATGGCTTCGCGTAACACCGGCACACCGGTCATTGGCGGGTATTGGTTCAGACCGCGCTGCATGGCGTCTGTGACGGCGTTGACCAAGGCTGGATCGCACTCGAAATCAGGAAAACCTTGGCCTAGATTGACCGCGTTTTTTTCAGTCGCCAGCGCCGACATGACGGTGAAAATGGTCGTGCCAACGTTGGGCAAGCGGCTGGTCAGGGCGGGCGTGTGCTGGCGCACGGCAGCAGGCGTTGTCAGTGAGTTCATAGGTTCAAACTTCGTCGTCATGGAGGCGGCCAGTCATGGCCTTGGCGATGTGCTCACGGGTCAGCTTGTCGCTCACCAGTTCAGCAAACTTGTAGACAAAATTGCGCAGGTAGGCGCTGCGTTTGAAGGCCACGCGTGCCACGTTGAGGCCAAAGAGTTGCCCGGCGGGTAAGGCGATCAGGTCGGCGTTGGTGCCGTCGTCTTTGAGTGCCATTTCAGCCACGATGCCGACGCCTAACCCAAGCCGGACGTAGGTTTTGATGACGTCCGAGTCAATCGCCTCCAACGCAATGCGCGGGTGCAAGCGTTTGGCGGCAAAGGCTTCGTCGATTTTGGTGCGACCGGTGAAAGACGGGTGGTAGGTGATCAGCGGCTGCTCGGCCAGTTCTTCCAGCGTGATGTTGCTTTGACGTGCCAGCGGGTGGTCGGTCGGCATCACCAACATGTGTTGCCATTCGTAGCAGGGCAGGGTGATCAACTCGTCGTAATGGTCGAGTGACTCGGTCGCAATGCCGATCTCAGCCACCTCGTCGATCAGCATGCGGGCGACTTGGTCGGGCGAGCCTTGGTGCAAGCTGACGTTGACCTTGGGAAAGGCTTCGCGCAACCGGACCACCGGCTGCGGCAACACATAACGGGCTTGCGTGTGGGTGGTGGCGATCGACAGGGTGCCGCTGTCTTGGGCTGAAAATTGTTCGCCGATGCGTTTTAGATTACCCACCTCACGCATGATGAGCTCAATGCTTTTCAAGACGTGTTGGCCGGGCTCGGTCACGCGTTTCAAGCGCTTGCCGTGACGTGCAAAAATCTCCACGCCCAATTCTTCTTCCAACTCAATGATGGCCTTGGACACGCCCGGTTGCGAGGTGTGCAGCGCGCGCGCGGTCTCTGTCAAATTCAGGTTGCGGCGCACGGCCTCTTGGACAAAGCGAAACTGATGAAGGTTCATATCAAATAATGGCAGATCAAGGAATTCATTATGCCATTTTGGCGCTAAAGAAGCCTGTTCAAGCCAAGGCGATATCAGCCATCAGTGCCGTCAGTTGAGGCGACTCACCCGCCGTTGGCAGCAACTCCAACAACACGCCGGGGTGGGCGCTGCGGATTTCTTCCATGATCAGTGGCAGGTCTTCTCGCGCATGTTTTCCGACGCCCAGAAAAAGCGGAAAGATCCGCACGTGCCGCACTCCAGCGACGATCAAATCGGCAGCGGCCTGGGGCAGGCTGGGCAAACACAGTTCTAAATAAGCGCAGCTGACTTGTGCGCTGGGGTCGCGTGACTGGATTTCTGCGGCGACGGCTTCAATCGGCAAGCGCCAAAGCGGGTCTCTGGAGCCGTGAGCAAATAAAATGATGGCAGGTTTCATGGATGGGTATAGGGAGTGAATGGGTTCAACGTCGCAGCACCAGCCAGCCAAAAGCGCCCAGCGAAATGACGGTGTAAATGAGCCCCGGCACAGCTGCAGCCAGCCAAGGTTGCCAGTTTTGCAAGTTACCAATGTAACCAAAGACGTTGTTCAGCAGGAAAAAACTGATGCCAATCATGACGCCACCGAACACATAGGAGGTCACGCTGCCGGACCTGAAATGCAGGTAGGCAAAAGGCAGGGCTAGAAAGACCATGACCAAGCAGCTCAGCGGGTAAAACACCTTTTTCCAGAACTCGATTTCGTAGCGTTGCGCGGTCTGGCCGTTGGCTTTCAGGTGCTGCACGTAATTGAACAAGTCATAGGTGGCCATGCGGTCGGGCTTGAGCAAGGCGACCGAGACCATCTCGGCGCTGATGTCGGTTGGCCAGCGCATTTCAGCTTTGCGGCTGATGCTTACATTGGCTGATTCAACGGCTTGGTTGACACCGTCGGTGCTGGGTCGAATTTGAAAATCAGTGCGCGTGGTTGCTTTCAAAATCCAAGCGTCATTCTCACCAAACTGGGCTGATTCGGCTTCGGTCATTGACACCACCAGCCCCTTGTTGTCGAACTCAAAAATGCGGATGCCCTGCATCTCGTTGTTGGCGGTCAGTGCGCGCACGTTCACCACGGAGTTGCTGTAAGGCTGCTTTTCTTTGAGCCAGGCACCGGTTTGGCCGATGGTGATACGGCCTTGAAATTTGGCCTTCAGCAATTGCCCTGCACGGTCAGCCACCGGCGCGAGGTAGTCGCCCACCGCAAAACTGATCACCACAAACACAGCGCCCAAGGAAAGCAGCAGCCGCAAGGCCTTCCACGGCCCCAGTCCGCTGGTGCGCAAGATGGTGAATTCGGAGCTTTGCGCCAGCCGAGCCATCACGAAAATAGTCCCAATCAGCACCGATATCGGCAGCAATTCGTAAATATGGTTTGGAATTTGCAGAGCCACATAGAGCAGGGCGTGACTCAACTGGTAAACCGTGTTGTCGCCGCCGACAGGGCTGCTTCTGCCGATGGCTGGCAACTCATCGACCAGGTCAAAAAATAAAAACAGCGACAAAAATCCCAGCGTGACCAGGCAAATAGAAGTGATAACTTCGCGGTGAATCAGTTGGCGAACGGTTTTCATACGCGCATCTCCGAACCCGTGGCGATGTTGCGTGGACGGCGCCGAAACAGATCGCCCAAGCGCCAGTTCATGTGTCGCTTGGCCAGCAGAACCGCGCTGACGGCAAAAACGCCGCCGTGCAACATGACCAGCAAACCACTGAAACTGACGATGCCAAGCGAGACCCAGCCTTGGCCGAGGCTCATGACATTGGTGTAGACGATGAAGCTGAAAATCACAAAGATCAGGTTGCTGCTGCGCCCGGCGCGTGGGTTCACCGCCGCCAGCGCCAGCGCGATCACCACAAAATTGATGGCCGCGAAGGCCGCACCCAGACGCCACGCGAGCTCACCCAAATTTCTGGGCGTTGGCGACTTGATCAGATTGCGGGTGGAAATGCTGCTGAGTTGCCGCTCGCCTGGCCCGAGTGCGCTGCCACCGCCGGTGCTGACGCCGTACTCTTCAAAGTCGCTGATTTTCAGGGCTGAATTGCCGACGGCGTTTTCAAGGCGTTGACCGTTTTCAAGAATCAGCATTTGGGTGCCATTGACCACTTCGATCCGGCCTGAGCGGGCGGTGGTGACCGCGCTTTTGCCTTTGTCGGTCGAGGCGATGAAGATGTCGCTGCTGCCGGTCTGGCCAGCAGAGCTGCGGTCGATGAAGAAAACACGGTTGCCGCTGGCGGACTCTTGAAACTCGCCTGGGGCGATGCGGTCGATGTCGCCGCGTTGCTCGTAGCGTTCCCGCATTTCGGCGGTCTGCTCGTTTGACCAGGGCCAAACGAACAACGCGGACAGGGTGATGATCAGCAGCACCGGCCAGGCAAAACGAAACAAGGGCCCCAGAAACACGATCAAGCCGCGGCCGCTGGAGAACCACACCACCATCTCGCTGTCTTTGTACATGCGCGACAAGGTGCTGACCATCGCAATAAACAGCGACAAGGTCAGGATGATGGGCAGCCGGCCCAGTCCCGAGTAAGCCATGATCAGCAAAACGTCTTGGGGACTGACGGAACCGCCGGCGGCCTGACCCAGCGTTCGGATCAGGACAATGGTCATGATGATGGTGATCAGCACCACCAAGGTGGCACCGAAACTGCGCGCCAACTCTTTGCGCATCGAAGATTGGAATAACATGGAGCGACTATCTGCTTTTTGCGTAACTGACCAGGCTTCAATTATGGACTTCGAACTCAAGACATTGACACGCTCGCGTGTTTGTACCGAAAAATGTGACGCGCTGGTGGTCCTCGTGCCGCAGCAGGTGGCTGAAGGCGACGACACTTTGTCGCTGCTGATCGAGTCCGCAACGCAGAGCGGCGACTTCGATCGCAAGCCTGGCAAACTGTTGCAGGCTTACCGGACAACGGGGATTGCCGCGACCCGCGTGCTGCTGGTGGGCGCCGGCGAGGGCAGTGCCAAAAACGTGCGCACGGCCGTCAATGCCGCCATGGCGGCGGTCAAAGGCAGCAATGCGCAGCGTGTGGTGCTGTGTTTGAGTTTGCTCAAAGATGCCGACGCAGCGCACATGCAGGCCGCTGTTGTCGCCAGCGCTGATGCTGCCTACAGCTACAGCGCCAGCAAATCCAAAGTGACCCCCGCCAAGCTGCAACGCACCGTCGTGGCAGTGGCTGACGCGAAAGCCGACCAAGCCGGTTTTGACCAGGCGACTGGTTTGGTCAAAGGCATTGCCTTGGCCAAGGAGTGGGGTAACCGGCCAGCCAATTACGCGACGCCGGTCATGCTGGCTGGCGCGGCCAAAGAGCTGGCCAAGTTGCCGCGCATCAAGGTCGAGGTTTTGGGCCCCAAAGAGGTTGCGAAACTCGGCATGGGCTCCTTCATGGCCGTGGCGCGTGGCTCTGAAGAGCCCCTGCGCTTCATCGTGCTGCGTTATGACGGCGGCCTCAAAGCCGAGGCACCGGTGGTGCTGGTTGGCAAAGGCATCACCTTTGACACCGGCGGTATTTCCATCAAGCCAGCCTCCGACATGGACGAAATGAAGTTCGACATGTGCGGCGCGGCGAGCGTACTCGGTGCCTTCCGGGCGCTGGGTGAGTTGCAGCCCAAATTGAATGTGATTGGCCTGATCCCAGCCTGCGAAAACATGCCCGATGGCAAAGCCATCAAGCCCGGTGACGTGGTCACCAGCATGAGCGGCCAGACGATTGAGGTGCTCAACACCGATGCCGAAGGCCGACTGGTCTTGTGCGACGCGCTGACCTATGCCGAGCGCTTCAAGCCGCGCGCCGTGGTCGACATCGCCACCCTGACGGGTGCCTGCGTGGTGGCCCTAGGTGCTGTGCGCAGCGGCTTGTTTGCAAGCGACGACGCACTGGCTCAATCGCTGCTGAATGCGGGTGAACGCTCACTCGACCTGTGCTGGCGCATGCCGTTGGACGAGGACTACGCCGACGGCCTGAAAAGCAATTTTGCCGATGTCGCTAACATTGCGGGGCGCGCTGGCGGCGCAGTCACTGCGGCCAAGTTTTTACACCGCTTCGCTGGCAAGTTTCCGTGGGCTCACCTTGACATTGCTGGAACCGCTTGGAAAAGCGGCGCGGCCAAAGGTTCGACCGGTCGCCCAGTTGCTTTGCTGGTGGCGTACTTGCTGGCGCAGGCGGCAGAAATTGCAAAAAGTCCGGTGCCTGCCAAAGTCAAAGTGGCGCTCAAAGCACCGGCTAAAACACGGGTCAAAGTCGTCAGCGTATGACTGAAGTGGAGTTTCACTTCAATGTCGGCGACAAACTCGCCTACAGCTGTCGCCTGCTGCGCAAAGCGCGGGCTGGCGGCGCCAAGATCATGGTCACCGCCGAGCCCACCCTGCTGGCGCAGCTGGACCAAATGTTGTGGACTTTTTCAAGCACTGAGTTCTTGCCGCATTGCCGCAGCGAAGCCGACCCCGCCACGCTGGCGCTGACGCCGATTGTGCTGACACCGTCGCCGTCTGATCCGGCGCTAAAGGGCAGCCCGCACGCCGTGTTGGTCAATCTCGGCCAAGCCGTGCCGGAGGGCTTTGAGCGCTTTCAGCGCTTCATCGAGTTGGTGGCCAGCGCCGAAGACGATCGGCTGTCAGCCCGGCAGCGCTGGAAACACTACAAAGACCGCGGTTACGCCTTGAAAAGATACGACCTGAGCAGCCCCGCAGAGACCGCATGAACGAGACCCCACGCACTGCTCCGCCGCATTTCGTGCCCACACTCACGGAAGTGGTCCGGTCTGATGCTGTTCCAGCGCAGGCGGCCATGCCGGCCGAGTTCGCCAGTCTGTTAGATGGTTGGCCCGTCGGCCCAAACACCTCACCGCCTACAGCGCACGTCCTGGCTGGTTCGCAAGTGGAGGGTCTGGCACCGGCCATGGTTGAACGCATTCTTAAGCGCGTGGAACTCTCGCTGGCGAGCCGTTTGCGCGAGACCGTCGACGCGGTGGTGGAAGACCACATGCGTGCATTGAAGGCCGCCTTGCGCATTCAGGTCAGTGCAGTGGTGATGGAGGCTGTCAATCAGGCTGTGCAGCAAGAAACAGAAACATCTCGGTCGGATTCGCCAACGCGCTAACGGCCCGAAAATTGCTGTATCTTTCGGTATCGGGGAAATTTTTCTTTTCAATGGTTTACATATCTTACAGATCGGGCTCAGTATGAACTTAAAACTTAACTTGACCGCGGCCGCCGTCATGACGCTTTTCGCTGGATTCGCCGCTGCGCAACAGACGCAGGTCGTCAAGATAGGCCACGTTGCGCCCATGTCTGGTGGCCAAGCGCACTACGGCAAGGACAACGAAAACGGCGTTCGCATGGCCATTGAGGACCTCAATGCGCAGAACATCGTCATTGCCGGTAAAAAAATCAAGTTCGAAATCGTCGCTGAAGACGATGCCGCTGATCCAAAACAGGGCACAGCGGCCGCACAAAAACTGTGCGACTCGAAGGTCGCCGGCGTCGTTGGGCATCTGAACTCCGGCACCACCATTCCGGCCGCCAAGATTTACAACGACTGCGGTATTCCGCATGTCACCGGCGCAGCCACCAATCCGAGCCTGACCAAGCCTGGCTACAAGACAACGTACCGCATCATTGCCAATGATGACGCACTGGGGGCCGGCTTGGCTTTTTATGCCGCTGACACGCTGAAGCTGAAAAAAATCGCCGTCATTGACGATCGCACCGCTTACGGCCAAGGCGTTGCAACCGTCTTCAAAAGGACGGCTTTGCAAAAAGGCATGCAAGTCGTTGACGAGCAGTTCACCACCGACAAAGCCACCGACTTCATGGCCATCTTGACCGCCATCAAGTCGAAAGCGCCTGACGCCATTTTTTATGGCGGCATGGACCCACAAGGCGGCCCGATGCTGCGCCAGATGCAACAACTCGGCATGAGCAACGTCAAGTTCTTCGGGGGTGACGGCATCTGCACCGTCGCGATTGCCAATCTGGCCGCCGGCGCCCAAACCCTGAACAACGTGGTCTGCGCAGAAGGCGGTTCTTCGTTGGCCAAAATGCCAGGCGGTGACGCTTGGAAAAAGCGTTACGACGCCAAGTACCCGGGCCAATTCCAAATTTACAGCCCGTACACCTACGACGCGACGCTCGTCTTGGCAGACGCCATGAAACGCGCCAAGTCAACCGACCCCAAGGTCTACACCCCGGAGTTGATCAAGACCAACTTCAAAGGCGTGACCACCACCATCGCGTTTGAGCCGAACGGCGAGCTGAAGAATCCCGCCATTACCTTGTATGTCTACAAGGACGGTAAAAAGACCGCTTTGAACTGAGCTTTCAGTGTTAAAAAAAGCCACCGCCTGGTGGCTTTTTTGTTCTATCAAGGGGATTGATTCACAGAGACGGCTGATGCTTCTCAGATAATGACTGCACCCATGACCTTGAATCTTGATTTCCTCAGCCTACCGTTGCTCGCTGCTTCCGCATTGATTTTCATCAGTGTGCTGGCTGGCGTCTTTTCGACACGGTTGGGATTTTCTTTTTTGCTGGCTTTTTTGTTAACCGGTATTTTCGCCGGTGTCGATGGCCCGGGTGGACTCGACTTCAGCGATTACCGCCTGAGCTTTTGGGTCGGTAATATTGCGCTCGTTATCATTTTGTTGGACGGTGGCTTGCGGACCCATTACCCGACCTTTCGTACGGGCTTGAAGCCGGCCTTGCTGCTGGCTTCTTTGGGGGTGATTTTGACGGCCGCCCTCACTGCGTTGGCTGCCGTTTACTTGCTTGATCTGAGCTGGACCAGCGCCTTTTTGCTCGGCGCTGTGGTCGGATCGACCGATGCAGCGGCGGTTTTTTCCTTGCTCAAGACTTCTGGTGTTCAAGTGAGTGAGCGTGTCTCTGCCACGCTAGAGATCGAGTCGGGTATGAATGACCCGATGGCCGTCTATTTGACCTTGACGCTGATCGGCTTGGCCACAGCCGCAGCCACGGGGACGGCTCACGACCTGACCTTCACGCTGGTGGCCACATCCTTGGTTTTGCAATTTTTATGGGGTGGCTTGCTGGGTATTTTCACTGGCCGTGTCTTTGCGTTGTTGTTGCCGCGCTTGCCCAAAATCCAAGAGATCGGCTCTGTCATTGCGCTGTTACTGAGCATGGCCGGACTGGTGGTTTTTGCCTTCACGACGTGGACCGGTGGCTCGGGCTTTCTGGCCGTCTATTTGTTTGGCATTGCCTTGAACCGACGGGCGCCAGAGATCGTCAAGTCGGCCTTGTCGGCTCTTGACGGCTATGCCTGGTTGTCGCAGGCGCTGATGTTTGTGCTACTGGGTTTGTTGGTGACGCCGTCTGAAATCGCTGGAACCGTCTGGCCTGCGCTGGGCGTGGCTGTCGTCTTGATGTTCGTCGCGCGCCCCTTGGCGGTGGCTATCTGCTTGTTTCCATTGCGGTTTTCACGCAAAGAAGTCGCCTACATCTCGTGGGTCGGCTTGCGCGGCGCGGTCCCCATCGTGCTGGCCATTTTCCCGTTCATGGCCGACTTGCCCGATGCCCGTGTGATCTTCAACGTGGCGTTTGTGGTGGTCTTGGCCTCCTTGCTGTTTCAAGGCAGCACCATCGGCTGGTTTGCCCAGCGCATGGGGGTTTTATTGCCTGCCCATGACGACACCACCGCGGTCAGGGCCACCTTTGGTGACTTCACGCTGCAAGCCAATGTCAGCGTTGCCGACCTGTGCGACTTTTATGGTTTGAAAGCCCCAGCCGATGCCGACCTGTGCGTTGACCTTTGGCTGGCCAAACTCGTCAAGCGGCCGTTGGTTGTCGGCGACCGTGTGGCCCTCGACTACGCCGAACTCAGCGTGCGCAGCATGGCCGACGGCGAGGTCACCACAGTTGGTCTGAAGCTGCCGTTGGCGGCTGAAGAAGTGCAGGACGAGCCAAGCTGAGCCTGTTGCGTCATTTCAGGGGAATGGCCTGCGGACAAATGAGCGCGACATGCGCGCAAATTGGTCAGGTCTTGGTTTGCGCGTTTTCAATCGCGGCTTGAGCGACATTGCTGGCTTGCGCCGCGGCCTTGCTTTGAAGGACCATGCCCAACAGCCTGGCGCCGTGCTCGACGGCAATCGAGCCATACGACACATCGCCATTGATCATCGAGTCTTTGTGAAATTCAACACGCTCAGCGGCATAAATATTGCCTTTGACTTTGCCCGCGACCAAGATACGGTGCGCATGAATGTCACCGGTCACCTCGCCGGTAGGACCAATCGCCACCGAGATTTTGTTGCCTGGGGCAGTCTCGATATTGCCAAATACTTTGCCATCGATTCGGACGCTGTCTAGCAACACCAAGCGACCAAAGACGGTGGTCGTGCGACCGACCAAGGTGTCAAACCTTTCTTGCGATGCTGTGAAAGATTTGTTTTTCAGTTTTTCAAACATGGCAGGCGGCTCAGGTGAGGCATAAGTTGGACATTGGACTGCGGCTCTTCAGCGGGCTTGAGCCAGCATGACTTGCCGAGGATTCAACACCTTGCCGTGGTGAAAAATTTCGTAATGCAGATGCGGCCCTGTGGAGCGACCGGTGCTGCCCACGTCCCCAATCAACATCCCACGGTCGATGCGCATGTCTTCAGTGACGTGACGTTTGCTCAAATGGGCATAGCGAGTCAGAAAGTTTTCGGCATGTTTGATTTCAATCACGTTGCCATACCCCTCGTCCCAGCCTGAGCGGACGACCACACCCGGTCCTGCTGCCAGCACGGATGTTCCCGCCTCTGCGGCAAAATCAATGCCCTGGTGCATGGCCAAAGCCTTGGTGAAGGGGTCGTTGCGGAGACCATATTCGCTGGAGAATCGAAATTCAGACTGAACCGGCGCAGCAATCGGCAAGGTCTCTAGCCAGGCCAAGCGATTGGCCCATTGCTCCTCGTACGCCACTAAAGACTGGCGAACACCCAGGGCGCGCTCCGACGTTAGGTCTATTTCCGTTTGCAGGGGTTGGCGGAAAAAGACACCTTGTAGATACTGTTGCAACTGTGGCGCTACAAACGGGCCTCCTTGGGCGTCATCTTTGGCGTTGAAGCGACCTTTCAGAGCTGCGGGCGTTGCCAAGGCCATGAGCCGATTCTTCACGGCCTCTAATTTCTTAACCTCTTTGACGTTTTGATCGAGCACGCCTTTCAGTTGGTCCAGGCCATCGCGGTAAACCGCCTCTATGCGTTTTTGTTCAAGCTCGGAGGTCACGCCCCCCAAGCTTCGCGCCAAATTGGGGTTGTAGTCAATCGCGACGCGAAGACCGACCCAGTTCAAAACAAAACCCAACACAATCAAGCCTGTCGCCAATGCAAAGGCCGCACGAACAACATTGCGCGCAGTGATGGAAATTGTTTTAACCTGGCTGGTGGAACTGGAAAGCCACATGAGTTGCATAAAATTCAGACAAAAATTGCTACTTTTGAAACCCCCCATCCTAATGCAACTGGCAAGCCGCGATTCATAAAAAATGACATTCGCACCCACGATGACGTATTGGTCAGCATGGTCGATTTTTGCTAAGTCTTGCTCGGCCACCAAATTGCCATTAGCCAGGCTCCACAGGCCATCCAAAGGAGGACGATCAAAGCCGCAACGAACTTACTGACTGGCCGGTCTTCGATTTCTGCGGCCTTCATACGGAACTCGTCCATCAGTTCAGATGAAATCATTTTGACGCAAAAAAAGATGCCTAGTGGCACGATGATCAAGTCGTCCAAGTAGCCAATCACGGGGATGAAGTCAGGGATCAAGTCGATAGGCGACAGTGCGTAGGCCGTCACAGCAGCAGTAACCAACTTAGCATACCAAGGTGTCCTTGTATCCCTTGCAGCAATCCACAAAGCGAGCACATCTCTTTTTAAGATCTTGGCCCACGCCCTCAATGTTTCAAATTTCACTTGGCTTTTCTACGATCTGTCTTGCTCGGACGAGTTCTCACAAAGAGCCGTGGCACCACCTCAAAGACTGGCAATACTTACAAGCTCACCGTCTCAGAAGTATTGACACCGGATCAAGCAGCAGAACTCGAAGCTTTCTTAAGTGTTGTTCAGGGGCCGTATGAGGGCTGCTGGGATGCGCATCGGAGAGGCTGTTTGGTTACATCTGGATGGCATTGGATGAGTCAGAGCGTAGCAGCACGGGCTGGGTTCATTTAATTCACGAAGCCCATGAAAAGGAAAGCCCCAGTTAATTTCCTCATGGAGGGGAAAATCGACAGCCCTTGGATGGGCGCATTGCGCCTTGGTGTCGGTCGGGCTGCTCTGACGCCTGCTGGCCCCAGATGAGGGCTTCTAGACGTACCACCAAGCCGGTGTAGAGAGGCGTCATTTTGTCACCTCTAGTTTTAGTTGCAGGGTGATGGATTGACCGTCTGCGTCTCGGGCCGGTTGGACCTGACCGACTGACGTGCGAGGAGCAGACATACCGTTGGTCTGGGTCATCTCAGTCAAGATCGCGTCGCTGCGTTGGGCTGCAAGCTGTGCCAGCGCTTCGTTCGAAACGGACTGTTCAGCCATTAATTTGTCGATCAGGCCTTGATAAAAGGAGGTGGCCGGAGTGCCAGCTGCATGCAGGTCGCGCTCTTTCAGGGCAGCCAGTACCGTGGGCGTGTAGCGTGTGTTGAAAACGATATCCACGGCTTTTTGCGTGCGCGCGTTGGCTGCGTCCACTGGCCCCGGGTCTTCGCCTGGCACCAAGGCAAGACCCATGGCGGTGACGATCTCACGGCGCACTGCCAGTGACTTCAGCACTGGCGTGTCGAAGGTCTCAGAGCTGGTGAGAGGCACCACCAGTTTCAGCGCCGGCCGCTCCTTCAAAGCCCGCGCGATGGCCGCTAGTTTCTGTTGCTCAGGTGGTGCGAGGGAGGCCTTTCCGGGCTCGAAAATCACGTTGTCTAGCGTCTTGTTTGGCTCGCCAAAAAGGCCGGCTATCGCTCTGAAGGGTGCCGTGACAATGCTGCCCAGCAGATTGCCGACGGCCTTGCCAATAATGGCGCCATAGTCGAATTGGGGATCGTTCAAGTCGCCGCTCACAGGCAGCGCAATATCGATGACCCCATCAGAGTCAGTCAGGACGGCAATCGCCAGCTCCAGCGGCAGATTCAAGGCCCCAGGGCTTTCGACCTTCTCGCCCAGCACAACCTGCCTGAGTAAGACCTTGTTTTTGCCCTGCAGCTTGCTGTCTTTGACCCGGTATTGCAAGTCCAGCCACAGGCGGCCGCCGGCGATCCGGTAGCCTGCGAACTTGACTGTATAAGGAGAGAGTGAGGACAACTCCAGGTTGCTAAAGGCCATGTTGATGTCGGTCAATTTCTCGGGGCTGAGCAGGCTGATTTGGCCGCCAATCTTGGCCGATCCATAGTCCTCCACCCGGGCATCCAATTGCACCTTGGCGCTCTGGTCCGGGGCATTGCTGATACCCGTGATCACGCCCTTGAGTTCAAGCATGCGCGCGTCAAACTGAGGACGCATGCTCGCGTCAGAAAACGCCAGCATGCCGTCGGCCACGCGAACGCGCGCGATGTTGATAGGGAAGTCTGTAGACGGCGTGGCTGGCGGCGCAGCAGACTTACGCTTCAGCACATCGGTCAAGTTCACCGATCGGTCGGCGGCGATGAACAGGCGGCCCGACGGTTTTTCAATCTGAAGCTCGGCGATGTCCAGTCGGTTTGGGCTCAGCGTCAGTAGCACGTCGTTAGATCCCACTGAGTCCCAGCTCAGGAAGGGGCGCTCTGGTGTGACCTCTTTCAGCAGGAGTTGCTTCACCGCTAGCTGGCCTTCGTAGACAAGTTGCGCACCAGCCCCTTGAGGGTCGCCATAGCGCAACCGACCGTGACTGGATACTTGGCCAGTGGCGAGCTGTAACGCGGCAAACCTGGACAGATAGCTTTGCACTGGTGCTAGCGCGATGTCAGACATTTTGAGTTGCAAGTCGACCACGCCGGTTGTGGCGTGGAGCGTGCCGTCCACCTGAATTGTCCCGCCGCTGACCAGCGCCGTTTGTAGCGTCAACTGCACTGGCTTGTTGGAGCCGCTGTCCAGTCCCGTGACCTGTGCCTTGATCGGGCTCAGCCGCAAAGCCAGTGGAGGCTGCACGCTCTGGTCCTCGAAATTCAGGTCGAAGTCATCCAGTTTGATTTGCTTCACGGCGAAGCGCCAGGGGGCGACCGCTTGTGTTGTTTTGGCTGCCGACTGAACAGGCGTTGGTGAGGGCGCTGAACTAGCCTTGGCAGAGGGTGGCTTGTCAAACAGGCCTAGCAGATTGAACTGCCCGTTCGCGTTCCTCCATGTGCGTGCATGGCCCTGCGCCAGTGTGAGGGTGTCGGCTTTGAACTGCTGCTGGTGCAACGTGCCGCCTGCCAGCGCAGATCGACCTAAGAAGACCAGTTCGGAGCCATCTTTCGGGCTGTTCAACACCGCTTGTGTGACTTCCCCGCTCAGGCCATCACCGGTCAATTCAAGCGGTCCATCGGGCTGGGTCAGTTGCAGCGACTGAGCGGCCAAATTGATCTGGGCCACGTATACCAAGCCTAGTTTGAGCGAGCGTCCGTTCAATGCCACGTCTTGCAGCTCGCCGACGATTTGATTGTCTGCGGCAACAGCCACGTCGTAGTTGAAACTTGTTGCGATTTTCCCGGCCTGGGCGTCGAGAGTCACAAGCCGTGACAAGGCCCGCGTCAGCGTGTTGACCTGAAATTCTTTGAGCGCCAATTGCCCCTTGATGGCCAACGGACGCAAGGTCAGACTGCCTTCGCTGGACAGCGATTCACCCAGCGCCGTGGGAGCGGTCAAACGGAATTGAGCCACTTGCGCAGACACGGTTGACAAACCGTCCACGGCCACAGTCAGCGGGGCAATGCGCGTGATCAGCGGCTCGGCGAGCAGCAGGTCAGACACGTCAATCTGTGCGTTCGTCACGGCCAATTGCTGGACGGCTAGGCGTGGCCATGGCGCAGCATTCTGGGACTTGGCGTCAGCGCCACTCAGCTTGTCGAGCATCGCGCTGAAATTATGCCGACCGTTCTGCTGAATCTCCAGCCGCACCTTGGGCGTATCCAGCGAGACCTTGGCGAAAGTCCAAGTCTGGTCTAGCACGCTACGCCATAACTCAAAATCAAGCAACAGGCGCTGAAAACCCAGCATAGACTGCCCTTGTTCATCAGCTAAGGCCAAGTCGCCTACCTCCAGCTTGAACAGCAGCGGGTTGAATCGAACATCCGCCATGGCCAGGTTTTGGCCCAGCGCTTCGTGCACCCGCTTTTCGCCTTGCCACTTCAGCAGTGCCGGGACCCCGAAGAAACCAACGCCCAAGTAGATCGCGAAAAAGCCTGCCGCCATCAAAAAGGGAAGGCTGAGCAGGCAGCGCCGTAGATTTTGGCGCGTCGGATGGGGCCTGGTCAAAATTAAAGGTCCTTTTTTTCCTTGCTGGCCTTTTGCAAGCGCTCAAACCGCTTCAAGTCAGCAGGACGGATCGGAATCGTTTCCTTTTTAAGCAACTTGATCAGCGAGAACATCAGCATCAGCAAGATCACCGTGAATGGTAAAGCAGAAATCAGTGACGCCGTTTGCAGCGCCTCCAGTCCGCCGGCATACAACAACACCCCCGCAATCGCCGCCATCAAAAATCCCCAGACCAGTTTGCCAAAGAGGGGCGGCACCAGACTTCCATGGGTCGTCATGCTGGCCAAAATGTAGGTGGCTGAGTCTGCCGAGGTCACTAGGAATGTAAAGATTAAAAATATAGACAGAACCGACAAAAAAGATGACAGCGGCAAATGTAGATAAGTTTGAAAGAGTGCGCTTGTTATATCAACGTTAACAGCCTCTGCAATGCCGGTTTGGAAGTTCAAATCATTCCACAATGCGGTACCACCAAAAATGGCAATCCACAAACAAGCGTTGGCAGGTGGAATGATCATCACACCCATAATAAACTCACGTACGGTGCGTCCTTTAGAAACACGTGCAACAAATGCCCCGACAAAAGGAGACCAAGCAATCGCCCAAGCCCAATAAAAAATGGTCCAGTCTCTGACCCAGGTTCCTTTTTGATAGGGCTCAAGTCTCAAGCTGTATTGAATAAAGTTGGTGAAGTAATCACCCATCCCCAAGACAAATGTTTCAAGTATAAAGACGGTCGGTCCAGCGATAAAAACAAAAGCCATCAAGAGAAGAGCGATACCTAAGTTCAAGTTACTTAAATATCGAATGCCTTTGCTCAGCCCTGTTGAGGATGACAGCATGTAGGCGATGAAAATGATGGCAATAATAATAAACTGAATTAAAAATGAGTTGCCGATTTTAAAGAGTGTGTCTAAACCCGCGTTGATTTGCAGAATGCCCAGCCCCAATGAAGTTGCAATCCCCATGACGGTGGCAATGACCGAAAACGAATCTATGGCCGTCTTCACCATCAGGTTTTGTCCTGTCACCGGTTCCAGCGCTGTTGAGACCAGTCCATCTTTTTTCTTACGGTATTGTAAAAATCCCATGACCAGTCCAACAATTGCAAAGACAGACCACTGACTGATGCCCCAATGGAAAAAAGAATAGCCCATCGCAACACGCGCAGCTTTTTCAGTATGCGCTGTCACATCTGATACTGGCGAATTGAAGAAGTGACTCATTGGCTCGGCCACTCCCCAAAAGACCAAGCCAACGCCAAATCCTGCGGAGAAAAGCATGGCAATCCATGTGAAAAATGAAAATTCAGGCAGCTCATTGTCAGGCCCGAGTCGAAGCGAGCCATATTTACCGACCGCTAAAAACACCAATACAAGTATGATAATAAAAACAGAAAACAAGTAAAGCCAGCCAAAATTAACTGTCGTGTAAGAAAATAATTTGACGGCTGCTTCTTCAAAACTTTTGGGTATTGCAGCCCCTAAAATGACGAGTAACAATATCACTGATGCTGATATCGAGAAAACAGGATTTTTCCACACTTCTTTGATTGTCATATTTTTAATTTTTTCAACTTAAGACTTTAAATTAATTTGCATAAATGCAAATGCCGTACAGTCCAATTATTGCATTAGGTAGATAGAATTAATGTAAGGCTTTTTCTCGTGATGCAACTGTATTTGTGATGGGGCGCAGGTCACCATGGCATAGATCTCCTTGTCAGAGAGCACTTGCGCATCTTGCTCAAATACAAGTACCCATCGGATCTGCAAGAGGGCGCAGCGGAGCTGGTGCTTCAACAGGCGCAGGTCATGGGCGATGTAACCTGAGGGCCGATAGATGAAAAAAACAGCCTTTTATCCACGTTAGTCAAGACACGAGTAAGACCATGACTAAACAAGCATTTCACCGCCTCGCCCAAGTGCACCTATTCAAGCGCCTTGAGATTTTCGGAAGGAGCATCCTCCGGGCAGCAACGTGCTTATTCCGGCGATCGTGACCGCTGATTCCGGTTGATCGTGACCGGTTGCGCAGCGTGCGGTATTGCGCATCTAAATTGTAGGGTGTCGGTCACGATGGGTCTGGATTGACCTCCTTTTTGTTTGATTTTGGCTTCTGCCTGAGAGACTCACCCGTCAGGGTGAATCGGTGATTTTTTTGCATCAGCCGGTCCAAAATAGCGTCGGCAATCGTGGCATCACCTATCCATGCATGCCAATGCTCGATCGGTAACTGGCTGGTGATGATGGTGGCTTTGTTGGCAGCCCGGTCATCGATGATCTCCAGTAAGTCAGCCCGGGTCTGGCTGTCGATGCCGGCCATGACCTGCTCCCCATAAACCGTACCGTTCATATTTTCAAGAAGTCCATCAACCCGGAGAATGATGGACATGAGAACAAGCAAATACAGCGAAGAGCAGATCATTGGCTTTCTGCGCCAAGCCGGGGCCGGCATGCCGATCAAGGAGATCGGGCGCAAGCACGGCTTCAGTGATGCGTCGTTTTACAAGTGGCGCTCCAAGTACGGCGGCATGGAGGTCAGCGAGGCCAAACGGCTGCGCGAGCTGGAGTTGGAGAATGGCAAGCTCAAGCGCCTGCTGGCCGAGGCGCATCTGGACATCCATGCCCTCAAGAGCGTCTTTGGCACAAAGCGCTAGCCCCACAAGTCAAACGCGAGGCTATTCGGCGCATGGTGAGTGAACACCACATGTCCGAACGCCACGCATGCGCCCTTGTGGGGCTAAGCCGAGACACCTACCGCCATGTGGGCCATGGCATTCCCCCAAATCAGTAGACAAATAATGATGTCAAAAACTGAAATGGAGAA
>JASDRC010000031.1:0-2203 GCA_041442125.1 Polaromonas sp.
AAGTCTGGCAGCTCTGGACGCCCAACAAAGCGCTGGGCCTGACCGGCGTGCGCGCCGCCTACGCTATAGCGCCGCTGGGTGTGGAGGACAAAGTCGCCGCTTTGGAACGCTTGTGTCCCTCATGGCCCGTGGGTGCGCACGGCGTGGCCCTGTTGCAAGCCTGGGTGCTGCCTGAGGTGCAGGCTTGGCTGGCCGCTAGTTTGTTGACCCTGCAGGCCTGGAAAGACCAACAGATCACGCTATTGGAGCGACTGGGTTGGCATTGTTTGCCCAGCGACGCTAATTTTTTCTGTGCACTTCCGTCGCCCGGCTGCGACCTGTCGCAGCTGCGCCCCCAAGGCATCAAACTGCGTGACACCACCTCATTTGGCTTGCTGGGTCATGTGCGGCTTGGCGTGTTGCCGCCGGATGCGCAAGAGGCACTTTTAATGGCATTAATTGGTGCTAGTATTGATTCTTATAGCTAAAGGATACCGCTATGCGCACGACCATTGCCCTTGATGATGATTTGCTTGCCAAAGCCGAAGCCTTAACCGGTGTGACCGAAAAAGCCGCGTTGGTGCGCGAGGCATTGCGTGCCTTGATCCAGCGCGAAAGCGCCAAGCGGCTCGCTTTACTGGGCGGTTCCGAACCGATGTTGCAAGCCGTGCCAAGGCGCCAGACGGAGCGGTCGTGATTTTGGTCGACACCTCCGTTTGGACAGACCATTTGCGCGCCAGCGATGAACAGATGACCCAGCTGCTTTTAGCGGGCCAGGTGCTGGCCCATCCTTTCGTCATCGGCGAACTGGCCTTGGGTAAGCTGCGCAACCGCGACAGGGTGCTGGGTGCCTTGCAGGACATGCCGCAGGCGGTTGTGGCGACCGAGTCGGAAGTGCTGCGCTTGATTGGCCAAAAAACCCTTTTTGGTCTGGGCATGGGCTACATCGACAGCCATCTTTTGGCCGCAGTCTTGCTCACGCCGGGCTCATGGCTATGGACCCGCGACAAGCGTTTACTGACCGCCGGCGCGCAATTAGGCATCGCTGCCAACACCCCACATTAACGACACAGTACCCGCATCGCTGCTCAAAAAAATGAACACATTCCAGTCTTTGGATAACACACGCAAGTCGGCGGCACCTGTGCCTAAAGCCCAATGACCGCCCAATGCGTGATGGTGCTGGGCACCACCAGCGGCGCTGGCAAAAGCTGGCTGACCACCGCTTTGTGCCGTTACTACGCACGGCAAGGGCTGAAAGTCGCACCGTTCAAGGCGCAAAACATGAGCAACAACGCCCGCGTCGTGGCTGGGGGCGAAATCGGCAGCGCCCAGTATTTTCAGTCGCTGGCGGCCAATGCGGTGCCCGAAGTGCGCATGAACCCGCTGCTGCTCAAGCCTGAAAAAGATACCCAAAGTCAGGTCATCCTGCTAGGGCAGGTGAATCCAGAACTCTCGCGCATGGCGTGGCGCGACCGCAGTGCCTCGGTCTGGCCGGTGATCACCAAGGCGCTGGACGAACTGCGGCAAGAAAACGACGTGGTGGTCATTGAGGGGGCCGGGTCACCGGCCGAGATCAACCTCAAGTCCAGCGACATCGTCAATATGCGTGTGGCGCTGCATGCCAACGCGGCCTGCCTGTTGGTGACGGACATCGACCGTGGCGGTGCCTTTGCGCATCTCTACGGCACTTGGGCCATGCTGGACCGCGCTGAGCAACAACGTATCAAAGGCTTCGTGCTGAACAAGTTTCGGGGCGATGCCCGCTTGTTGGCTCCCGCGCCGCAGATTTTGCAAGAGCTCACCGGTATTTCGACCGTGGCAACGCTGCCGATGTGGTGGCAACACGGGCTGCCCGAAGAAGATGGTGTTTTTGACGACCGCAGCACGGCCAGCGGGGCGGTGACCACCAGCATCGCCGTCATTGCGTATCCGCGCATCAGCAATCTGGATGAATTTCAGCCGCTCAAAAACATCCCCGGCGTGCGCCTGACATGGGCCCGCAGTCCCGCCGATATACGGGACGCTGACTGGGTGATCTTGCCTGGCTCCAAGCACACCAGCGGCGACCTGGCTTGGCTGCGCGCGCAGGGCCTAGACCACGCGGTGGTGCAGCATGCGGTGCAAGGCCGGGCGCTGCTCGGCATTTGTGGGGGGTTGCAGATGTTGGGTGAAGCGCTGATTGACCTGCATGGCATTGACGGCAATGGCCCCGGCCTCGGTT
>JASDRC010000032.1:0-28510 GCA_041442125.1 Polaromonas sp.
AGCAGCTCCTTCGTAAGGAGAAGGTCGTCAGTTCGACTCCGACAAGTGGCACCAACATGCAAAAGGGTTCACTGTTATTCATTTGGCAGCGAACCCTTTCTGCTTGAGGGAGAAGTAAGCGATCTGTAGCCAAAATGCAATCGACGTCAGGCTGCAATCAGTTCGCAAACTTGATCGAATGCACGGGTCACACAACCATCGCTGGCGCTAGCTGAACGCGCATGGGCTTGGCCTTGAAACGCTGTGCTGCTTGCCAAACGTCATAAGCACTTCACTCCGCCAGCCATAGCCGAGCTTCGCCACCACGCTCCACACCTAACCAGACCTGGATACGCAGGGCCATTTCGGACGAGATTAAAGCGCGGCCATTCAGCACACGGGAAAGTGCCACGCGCGACACCTCCAACTGCCGCACGGCTTAGGTGACATTCAGCCTCAGCGCGGGCAACACATCATCACGCAACGTCAGGCCAGGGTGCGGGGGGGGTTAAACATCTTGGTCATCCACCAGCACAGCGTCTGCGCCTTCAAAGGTGAACGTTATTCGCCAGTTGCCATTGACCGAAACGGCCCAGTGCTTGGCAATTTAACAGTACCCCTCAAACCAAAGGCGACCCCTGCACAACGGCAGGCCGCCGTATCCTGACTGTCTGCGTCATTTGAGTCACTTGTTCCATCAGGTCGGGCACAAGTTGCAAAGCCAGTTGCAGCTGGGTCTGCAGAAAACGCTGCATAGCGTCCACATCGTCCGATGCTTGAACGCCGGCGATCTGCGGCGGCAGGTCTTTCGCCAACGATTCTGATGACGCGTCTTGCGGACGTTCCAAGGCGAGCGCCAAGCCATCGAGTTGCCGCTGTAAAGTCTCTGCGGTGGCGAGCAAACCGGCGTCGACGTGTCCAAGAACGAGTTCATCGCGGTGTGCACCAATGGCAGAAATGTAGTTCAGCAGCGTGTGTGAACAAATCAAAAAACGGCCGCTGGCCTCTTTCTGAGCGCTACCACCGCGCGACGGCTCTTTGAGCATGGCGGAGTAGGCGCTGGAGAGAGCGGCATCGGCATTGTGGGCTTTGCGGCGAGCTAGCCGGTAACTGAGGTTGTCTTGCTTGCCAGTCGGGGCTTGGTATTGGGCCAAGATTTCATGCAGGTAAATGGCCTGGGTTCGCAATGCACGCGCGGCCAAGCCAGGCCACTGGCGCAAATGCCAGTTGGGCAACACCAGCCAAGCCGCTAAACCGGCGATCACAGAACCGACGACGGTGTCCAACAAGCGGGTCGGAATCACGCCCTGCCCCATGCCCATCTGGTGAAAACTGAGCAGCAACAGCGCCGACACGGCCACCGTAGCCAACAAGTACCGGGTGTGGCGACAGCCTAAATACACAGCCCCCAACACAACAATCAACGCCGATTGCATCAGCGGTATTGGAAAGAGTTGAATCAGCGCCCAACCCAGACTCAAGCCAAGTGCCGTCCCCATGATGCGTTGCATGAGCCGCGTCAAGGTGGCCGCGTACTGCTGTTGGCTGACGAACAGAATCGTCAGCAAAATCCAATAACCGTGGGGGTCGTGAGTCGCCAGCATGATGCAGAACCCGACCGCCAACGACACCACCAAGCGTATGGCGTGTCGAAACAAAGGAGACTTGACTTGCAGTTGACCCCGAATGCGCGACCATGCTTCGCGCGACGTACCAGGCTGATGGTCCAGCAGGCTTTGGTCGACGATGCCGTCTGCTGGGTCCACCGGTTTCAGTGCGCCGACAAAAACACTCGTCATGGCGGTCAGGTTGTTGCTCAGCGCATTCAGTGCCGGCAATGACCGGTGCACGCTTGGCAAGCCGCCCAAGTGGTGAATAGCCGCATGCAAGTCTTCAATGGATCGCGCGGTGGCACCTTGGTGAACCGGCACGGTCTGCGCCCGAATGGCGATGGCCAAATGAAAGGCCTGTTCACCCAACAGGGTCAACACACGCTGGCAGCGGTAAAGCGCGTCTGAGTGAAAGAAAGCAGTGGATAAAACCTGGTAGTCCTCATGCGAAGAACTGGCGCGCTCATGAATATCTTGCGCCGCCAAATACTGCTGCATGGACATCAACAACCAAGATGGCGGTTGGTCCTGACTCAGCCGGCTGAACAGGCTTTCCTTGGTGGCGTTCAAGGCGTCGACCACTCGGGCGTTGTGCAAGACCAAGGCCATGCGGCGCTGTGACAAGTCGACCTCACGGACCGGTTCCAGCAGCTGCGCCTTCAAGTGCAGGTATTGTCCCAACAGCGCATACAGCTTCGACAAACGATGCCGCACCGGCGCTTGCGGCATGAACACCGACCAGAGCACCGACACCAAGCCATACCAAACCGCCCCCGCCAGCATCAACGGCGTGCTGATGCCGACTTGCGAGTGGCCCGTTTGCGCCGCCAACGCCGAATAAATAAACAAAACCATCGCCCCAAAAGCAATGGCGCGGTAACGCTCACCCAAGGCCCCGAGCATCGTCAGCGTGAAGGCCGACAAAAGCAACACCGCCAACAGCAGCGCAGGCCACGGCAAGGTGAGCCACACCGCCAAAGCCACCAAGGTGAAAGCCACCATGGTGATGAGTTGCGCACGCAGGCGGCCCTGCCAGTTGTCGTCGGTTTCTGTCAGGGCGCTGGCCATGACGCCCAACAACACAGGCATCAGCTCGCCTTGCCGCTGCGACAACCAGTCAAAAATCAGAACGCAGGTCAACGCCACCAGCGCACGCGCACCGCGCGTGTAGCCTTCGTGGTTCTGGGTGCGTTGACGCGCGCGCCGCAAGCGTTCGTCAAGGCCTGTCAAGCTCAAGTAATTCATGTGATCCTGGATAGACAAGAAGCATACTGACACATGGCGACGCTTGACGCGGCGGCAAAACTTTAAGAAATCAACTTTTCTGCGCGCAGTTGAGCAAACAAGCCGGTGAACGAGTCTTCGGTCGCTTGGCAGCTCGTGAAGCCGAGTTGGCGGCTGCGCGTCATGTCGGTCATGACTTCAATCGGTCGGCTCAAATCGGTGTGCCAGAGCCATTACCAATGCCCTTGCCCTTGCCGATGATGGTGCGCGGTCTATGGGCGTTCCAGCTGAAGCCGTCACTTGCGGCTGCCAATGCCACTCGCAGCGATGACCAAGGCTGTTTTCTGCATCGCTCACTCCGCAGACGAATCAGTCTACTTTCAAGTGAGATTGTCGGTTGATTCGTCTAGATCACAAACCTTGGCGTTGCAAGGTCACTGGCATACCCGTGCACCAAAAAGATCAGCCCAGCAGCGCGGCCAAGCCGCCTTCAGGTTCAAAGCGGTTGTTGCGGTAAACCATCCGGGTCGGTCCGTCCCACACCGGGCTGGTCACCGTATGCCGTGGATCGCCGGGGTAGCAGATCGTGCGCTCGGCGGCCTGCTCGATGGCTTCAGGCGCAATCAGCGGTGGCGGTCTGGCGCTGGCCGCGCGCATGACATCGGCGGCAGTGGCGTAACGCACCAGTTGGCTCAGGCTCAAAATCTGCGCTGGCACCAGCCCGATGTCACCCGACCAATACTGACGCAGACCCGCCTCGGGCGTCAGCCAAACGGTCTCTGTGATTTCATGGTCGTCATGCAGCACAGCTTGCCCTGTCGGTGCCAACGCCACAAAAAAGCGCACGTCAAAGCGCTTGTTCATGACCGACGGCACGCGCGGCGTGATCCAGCGCGACCAGGGTTTCAAGCGGCTGGTCTGCAAGGACAAGCCGAGCTGCGCCATCGCGGCAGCAAAGCCCAAGCCGTCTTTCAAATGCTGACGCAAGGCGTCTGGCACTGGCTGCGGCAGCTCATGGCACAGCAGCAGCCCGCACTCCTCAAAAGTCTCGCGCAAAGCAGCCACGTACAAACCCACGCCGGTGGCGCTGTCAAGCATCGCCTCACCCAAGCTGGCCGTCAGAAATTCGGCGCTTTGGTCCAGTTGCGACGCGGCGGTTTGACAGTCCAGCGCGTCCAGCTTGCCGCCCGGAAAGACATGCACACCGCCCAGCACGTTGGAGTTACCGTGGCGCAGCACCATCAGCACCTCGAGTCCGCGTGGGCTGTCGCGCAGCACCATCACCGTCGCTGAGGCGATGGGCGGGGAAAGGATTTCTTGATGATTGAGTTCGAGGATCATGGCGACAAGCGTCAGTTCAATGACGGAAGTGCCGCACGCCGGTCGTCACCATCACCACGCCGCGTTCGTCGGCGGCGGCAATCACTTCCGCGTCGCGCATGCTGCCGCCTGGCTGAATGATGCAGCTGGCGCCCACATCGACCACCACATCGAGGCCGTCGCGGAATGGGAAGAAAGCGTCGCTGGCGACGGCGGAACCTTGCAAATCAAGATTGGCGTTGGCAGCTTTGATGGCCGCGATACGGGCCGAGTCGATACGGCTCATCTGGCCGGCACCGACGCCCAGCGTCATGCCACCACCGCAGAAGACGATGGCGTTGGACTTGACGTATTTCGCGACTTTCCAGGCGAACAGCAAATCATGCAGTTGCGCGGGCGTCGGTTGCAGTTGGGTGACAACTTTCAGGTCAGCCAGCGTGATCTCGTGGTTGTCGGCGGTTTGCATCAACAAGCCCGAGCCAACGCGTTTGACGTCGATCAGGTTGCGGCCTTGCTCTGCTGCGCTGACACCGCCGGCGGGCAGCGGGATTTCGAGAATCCGCACATTGACTTTGCTCTTGAAGACCGCCAGCGCTTCGGGGGTGAAGGCTGGCGCCATCAACACTTCGACGAACTGTTTGGAAATTTCAAGCGCCGCTTTTTCGTCGAGCGGACAGTTCAGCGCAATGATGCCGCCGAAGGCCGACGTCGGGTCGGTCTTGAAGGCTTTGCTGTAGGCGTCCAGCGCGTCCACGCCGATGGCCACACCGCAGGGATTGGCGTGCTTGACGATGACGCAGGCGGTTTCGCCCAGCAGCGCATCAAAGCTCTTGACGCATTCCCAGGCGGCGTCGGCGTCGGCGATGTTGTTGTAGGAAAGCGTCTTACCTTGCAACTGACGCGCCGTGACGAGTGAACCGGCCGCTGGGTGCAGGTCGCGGTAGAAGGCCGCTTGCTGGTGCGGGTTTTCGCCGTAACGCAGGTCTTGCAACTTGATGAAGCGGCCGTTCGACTGGCCGGGAAACAGGCTGTGCGTGCCGTCGGCCTGCAAGCTGGACAAGTAGTCGCTGATGGCGCCATCGTACTGGCTGATGCGGTTGAACGCAGCCACCGAGAGCGCGAATTTGGTCGTGTCTTTCAACTGACCATCGGCTTTGAGTTCAGCCAAAACACCGGCGTATTGCGAGGCGTCAGTCAGCACACCAACGTCTTTCCAGTTCTTGGCGGCCGAGCGCACCATGGCCGGGCCACCGATGTCGATGTTTTCAATCGCGTCTTCCAGCGTGCAACCGGGCTTGGCAACCGTCGCTTCAAACGGGTAGAGGTTGACCACCAGCAGGTCGATGGTGCTGATGCCGTGGGCTTTGAGCGCGGCCATGTGCTCGGGCACATCGCGCCGGGCCAGCAAGCCACCATGCACTTTCGGGTGCAGCGTTTTGACGCGGCCGTCCAACATTTCAGGAAAGCCGGTCAGCTCCGCCACTTCGGTCACGGGCAAGCCTTGGTCGGCCAGCAGTTTGGCGGTGCCGCCGGTGGACAACAGCTTGATGCCCAAGGCGTGCAGGCTTTTGGCAAATTCGACAACACCGGTCTTGTCAGACACGGAAATCAGGGCGGTCAAAGTAGAGGCGGTCATGGCGGGTCAGGGTCCGGGTTGAATCTAAAAAATAGGGGAAAGAAAAATCATGTCAACAGCTTGTGCTCAAGCAACTTCTTGCGCAGCGTGTTGCGGTTCAGGCCCAGCCATTCGGCGGCGCGCGACTGGTTGTGGCCGGCCTGCTGCATGACGATTTCAAGCAGCGGCTTTTCAACCACGCGGACCATCATGTCGTGCATGCCGGCGGGTTCGGTGCCGTGCAAATCTTGGAAATAAGCCTCTAGGCTGAGGCGCACGCACTCTTCAATATTTTGCTTGCTCATGCTGAGGCTTTCTCTTGTTTTTCTGTGGACGGTGCGGCTTGGGCAGACAAGGCTGCGGGCACGCGCTCCATGCTGACTTCCAAGTCGTTGAAATAGTCGGCGACGGCGGCCAGCTGCAATTCGCAGCTTTCCAGCAGGTTCATGCGCGCCCGGAAGGCTTCGCCGCCGGGCAGGCTTTTGACATACCAGCCGATGTGTTTGCGTGCCGTGCGCACGCCTGAAAACTCACCGTACAGCTCGTAATGGTCAAGCAAATGGTCGAGCAGCAGCCGCTTGACTTCAATCACCAAAGGCGGCGCCAAGTGGGTGCCGGTTTCCAAAAAATAGCTGATCTCACGGAATATCCAAGGCCGGCCCTGCGCTGCGCGGCCGACCATCACGGCGTCAGCACCGGTCAGCGCCAAGACGTCGCGGGCTTTCTCGGGCGAGTCAATGTCGCCATTCGCCACCACCGGAATTTTCAGTGCGGCTTTCACGGCGGTGATCGTGTCGTATTCGGCAAAGCCCCTGTAGCCCTGCTCACGCGTGCGACCATGCACGGCGATCATCTGCACGCCGGCGTCTTCAAAAGCGCGCGCCAAGCGCACTGCATTTTTATGAGACTCCGACCAGCCGGTGCGCATTTTCAAGGTCACAGGTACGCCGTGCGGCGCGCAGGCGGCCACCACGGCTTGCACGATGGCCAGTGCCAGCGGCTCGTCCTGCATCAGCGCAGAACCGGCCCATTTGTTGCAGACTTTTTTAGCCGGGCAACCCATGTTGATGTCAATGATCTGAGCGCCACGGGCCACGTTGTACGCCGCCGCATCAGCCATCATGGCCGCGTCGGTGCCGGCGATTTGCACCGCAATCGGCTCGACTTCACCGTCATGGTTGGCGCGGCGCGAGGTCTTCAGGGTGTCCCACAGGTCACGGCGCGACGTGACCATCTCACTGACCGCGTAAGCCGCGCCCAGTTTTTTGCACAGTTGGCGAAACGGCCTGTCAGTGACACCGGCCATGGGCGCCACGAACACGCGGTTGGCCAGAGCGTAAGGACCGATGTTCATGAAGTGGGCAGGTAGGGGAAGGGAGATGGTCTGGAAAAGCGAGGGACCATTGTATCTGCCTAAAATTTCAGCAGCCTTAAATAGTTGTGGCGACTCTAGTTGGCCCTGGTCGCTCTTTATACTCAATGCCCTATGCCTCCTTGGATCGTCCAACTCACTGAACTATTGGCTCTGCCCGAATACGGCCTCAGCACGGTTTTCATCGTTTCATTTATTTCGGCAACGTTGCTGCCGCTGGGCTCCGAGCCCGTGGTGTTTGGTCTTGTCAAACTCAACCCGGGCTTGTTCTGGCCCGCGGTGCTGGTCGCTACGGCCGGCAACACACTGGGCGGCGCAGTCGATTGGTGGATGGGCTTTGGCGCACACAAAATCGTCGATAAATACAAGACATCGTCCAGCCACGGCCGCGCCACGCTGTGGCTTGAAAAGCTCGGTCCTAAAGCCTGCCTGCTGGCTTGGCTGCCCATCGTCGGTGATCCGCTGTGTGCAGTGGCGGGCTGGTTGAAGTTACCGTTTTGGCCTTGCGTGGCCTACATGGCGGTGGGTAAGTTTTGCCGCTACTTGCTGTTGACGGGCGGACTGGTGTGGGTTTTTCCAGGCGGCTTTCACTGGTAGCCAATGAGCGGTCTAGGAGCCTTAGAGAGTCCTTAAAACTTCTCGTGCGGCAGCAAATAGCGCCATTGACCGACTGGCAAGCTGCTCATCGCGACGCGGCCGATGCGGATGCGCTTCATGCCCTCGACTTGCAAGCCGACGCTTTCGCACAAAAAGGCAATTTGCCCTGGCCGCTCACCCTTGAGCGCAAAACGCAAACGCTTTTCGCTTTGCCAGCTGACCTTGGCCGCACCCAACAACATGCCGTTGAAGGTATAGCCGTGGTCGACCCGGTTCAAGCGCTCCAAACCACCCACCTTGATCTCGCCGCTGACCTCTACCAGCACTTCGTTTTCCATGACGTTGGCGTCTTCGCTGAGCTTGCGCGCCACGCGCCAGTCTTGCGTGAACACCACCAAGCCACTGGCGCGCGGCGCTAACGGCGTCACCAGCACTTGGTCGGCAAAATGTTTCTTCAGCGGGCTGAGTTCTGAGCGATCGTCTTTCCAAAGGTTGCCGGGCACCAGCAAGCCAGCGGCGCTGGCCGCACCCCGCAGTGCACCCAAGCCAGCTTCGACGTCCGCTGGCTTGTGCAACAGCATCGTCACCGGCATCGCGGCCAGCAAGCTGGCGTCCGGACTGACATCAATCTTATGGTCTTGCACGCGAAACTGCGGCTCTTCAATCACCACGCCGTCGACGCGCACGAAACCGCCGGTGATGTACTGCTCGGCCTCACTGCGTGAGCAGGCCAGCATTTCGGCCAAACGTTTGGCTAGACGAATCGGCTCTGTCATGTCAACAATCGTAGAGGGTTGCGTTGATTTAAGAGCTGAACAAGAAGTTCATCACGTCGCCGTCTTTGACGACGTATTCTTTGCCCTCGGCGCGCATTTTGCCGGCGTCTTTGGCACCCTGCTCGCCCTTGAAAGCAATGAAGTCTTCAAACGCGATGGTCTGCGCGCGGATGTAGCCTTTTTCAAAGTCGGTGTGAATCACGCCGGCGGCCTGCGGGCCGGTGTCGCCCACATGAATGGTCCAGGCGCGGACTTCTTTGACGCCAGCGGTGAAGTACGTTTGCAGGCCGAGCAGCTTGTAGGCGGCGCGGATCAAACGGTTCAGACCCGGCTCAGTTTGGCCGAGTTCTTCCAAGAACATCTGACGATCTTCGTCGCTCATCTCGGACATCTCGGCTTCCATCTTGGCGCTGATAGCGACCACCGGCGCGTTTTGTGAGGCGGCATACGCCTTCAAGCGGTCCAAGAAAGGGTTGTTCTCAAAACCATCTTCAGACACGTTGGCAACAAACATCGCCGGCTTGGCCGTGATCATGAAGAACTGCTGCAACAACGGCAGCTCTTCCTTGGTGAACTCGAGCGTGCGCACAGGCTTAGCGTCGTTCAGCGCGGTTTGGCACTTCTCCAAAATAGCCACCAGCTTGACCGACTCTTTGTCGCCCGAACGGGCCAGTTTGGTGACACGGTGCAGGGCTTTTTCAACCGCGGTCAGGTCAGCCAGACAGAGTTCGGTCTGGATCACTTCAATGTCGTCAATCGGGTCGACCTTACCAGCCACGTGGATCACGTTGTCGTCTTCAAAGCAGCGCACCACATTGATGATGGCGTCGGTCTCGCGGATATGCGCCAAAAACTTATTGCCCAGGCCCTCGCCCGTGCTGGCACCGGCCACCAAGCCCGCGATGTCAACAAACTCAACAATCGCACGCTGTACTTTTTGCGGGTTGACGATGGCCGACAGCGCGTCCAAGCGCTCGTCCGGCACCTCAACAATGCCAACATTCGGCTCAATCGTGCAAAAGGGATAGTTCTCCGCCGCGATGCCCGCGTTGGTCAAAGCGTTGAACAAAGTTGATTTACCGACGTTGGGCAGGCCGACGATGCCGCACTTCAAACTCATGAAAATATCCTTAGAAATCAATGTTCCCATTGCACCATCGAGCCGAATGTCGGCATCGTTGAGGTGCCGGATACGCTCCATGAGCCTATGGCACGACCAGCAAGCAAACCCGATAAGCGGGTGGGGAAAGGCGGTGTTAATTGATACCGATTGTACTTATCAGCGAAGCCCTGCTGCTGCGCAGCACGCTTTCAGACGGGCGCATCCTGTGTGACCGGGTGCTTTGCGGTTTTTATGTCCGAATGCGGCTGTGCTCACCACGGTTTATGTTGCATGACCTGCGAAAGCTGGTAGCGACCGTGGGTGAAAAGCTTGGGCTTGGGAACGCTGTGCTTCGGCGGATTTTGAACCACACCGCGCTGAAGTCTGGCGTGTTGCGTCGGCATTACGCTAGGTTGTGCGAGGCTGATGTGGCTGGGGCGATGGTGCAGATTCCGGTGGCTTTGGGGAACTGATGGGGAGCGCTCGCCAAGGGATTTAGGCGGTGATTTGGCAGCACTGGGGACGCATGAATGACAGCAATTGAAAGATTGCGGTCTTCCTCAATCTACATTCCCAGTCTCAAAAAAGCTGTAGGTTTTGCGCCCCTTGCTAAAAGCCAACGCCGCTTCGTTGCGCACGTCGACCTAGTTCTGACTGTTGGGGATACCCGGTGTTAGACAGCGCCGGTGTATTCGCCTCGCGCGGGGTAGTCTTTGGCCACGGCAAAGTCGATTGCGCCGATCAGATCCTGAAATTGGGGGCGAGCAAACGGCATAGTCTGCACCGCGCCATAGTACAGAGTGCCGTCCGGGCGCACGAGATAGACAGCAGGCTCCGAGAACAGCGCAGGCTCTTCAATACCGATGGAAGTTTTGCCACGTCCTGTGCTGATGTACAGGCCCCACTCACGCGCACTGCGCAGGCTCAGTCCATAACCGAACTGCACGCCGCTGGCATTGACCTTGGTGGCCATTTGCTGCGCTCGGTCGGCGTCATCGCTGCTGACGGCAACAACCTGCACGCCACGACTGGCAAATTCAGGCGCCAAACGCTCAAGCTCCAGCAGATACTTGGCGCAGATAGGGCAATGCAAACCTCGGTAAAAAACCAGCAAATCAAAAGTCTCACCAGGTTTAGCGCCCAGCACAAAACGCTCACCAGTGGTGAGGGGCAGATTCAGGGCCGGAACGGGATAGCGCGGCATGAGGGACTGTGAGCGCATGGTGGTCTCTTTCTGGTGTGAAAATGCTATTGTAAAATACGTAAAGCAACAATAAATCCAATTATTATTGCAATTCGTTCAATATGCCTTCCACCCTTCGCCTTGACCGCTTGTCTTCCCTGTTGCGCGCCTTTGCACCGCGTGTCGTAGTGGCGGTGAGCATTCATACGCCACTGACACACCTTGAGCAGACTTTGTGCGTCTACCTAGTTCTCCACCAAGGTGATGTTTTAGTCTGTCTCGGACAGCCGCCGAAGGCAATTGCAGCTGGTAGTGTGGTGATCGCGCCGGCCAGCCTTCAATCGTCTGTCAGCACGGCCATTGCATTGAACGTGCAATTAGAAGGGCCAGCCGCAACACTGCTGATGGGAGAGTTTGCACAGCCAATGATTCTGTCAATAAAGGGAGCCGACACGGCCCTAACGCTGTCGGTGGAATTGCTGCATTCCGAGTTGTCTGCGCCGCGGTGCGGCCAGCCTGCACTGCTGTCAAGCGCCGGAAACATTTTATTCATCGGGCTGTTGCGCCAACTTGTGGCACGTCCGCAGACAAGCAGCGGCTTGTTCGCCAGCCTTGCCGACCCGCGCATTGCCGCAACTCTGGTGGCGATGAATGAGCGCCCCCAAGACCTTTGGGATTTGTCGGCTCTTGCGGCGCTGGCTGGCATGTCGCGCACCGCATTTGCATTGCGATTCAAAGAAGTAATGGCGGTTTCACCCGGTAAATACCTTGCGCGTTTGCGTTTGCTCGTTGCACAAGCGGCGGTGAATTCTGGCAAGGGCCTTAAGGGGGCGGCGAGAGAGTCTGGCTACCGCAATGTATCGGCGCTGTCGCGCGCGCTAGGGCGCGCCAAAATTGCAGCTTGAATCGCCGTTTACGAAACTGGCTGCTGATGGGTTGATGCCGGAACGCTCCCAGCCCCGAGCGCGGGTTTTGCAGGAAGCTGATTGACCCGCTTAGCGAGATGCGGTTGACTTGAATTTTTGGTCTTCCCGCTTTGCGTCTTCCATTGCCTCTGGCTCCAACTCCTCAGCAGATTTATTGAGGCGAATAAATACGCCCCAAGATGCGAGGAGCACGCCAACGCCAACCAACAGGCTCGCCGCATACGGAAGTTGTGACGGATCTTCGTGCATGGCCTTGAACGTCGCGACAAGACCTTCTATGGCCAGCGCAACGACAATCACCACGAAGAATCTTGACAGGAATCTGCGTACACGAGTTGGCGCACTGATGTCGGCGTCTCGAACGACCTCTTCCTCAAATACGGTCTCGGCAATCTGCAGCGCGACAACAGCCACAGCCAACAATCCCACCGCCTCCATAATCGACTGCGCCGCCGCACGGTCAAAATTACCGAGGAAGGCTGCCCACCCAAGGTGGGCGGAAATTGCGATCAACATGAGTGCGGCGCACGCAAAGAGAGCGGCCATCAACCCATGGACCGCTCGGAATAAGTACAGTAGAAATTTCATGTGCATATCGTGACACATAAGGCCGCAAGTCACCAAGGGGCTCCTGAACCTGATTCATAACGCTGTGCCGGCCACGCACGCGGCGAAGATTGCCAATAGGGAAATATGGACCAGCACGGCACGGGACACCGATCGCAGTGAGATGTGTCAGTGTGCGCAACGACGGTCCGGGCATCTTCGCCGACCAACAGCAAAAAGTGTTTCAGCCGTTTATTACCACCAAGCCGCGTGGCGTAAGCTTGGACTTGGACTTGGACTTAGGAACGCTGTGCTGCGGCGGATTGTGAACCACACCGCGCCGAAGTCTGACGTGTTGCATCGGCATTACGCTGGGTTGTGCGAGGCTGATGTGGCTGGGGCGATGGTGCAGATTCAGGCGTCTTTGACTGGACTGATGGTGTAGGCGATCTTGCCAGTAATTGTTGTGTTTTTACGTTCGATCAATCCGCCACATGACGTCACCGGCCGTAGCAAGATTCAGCCCGTTGCGAAAAATTTTCCATGTTGAACAACGCCATATTTGCTTCAATATGTAAGATGACAAAAAGCTTCTGGTTACCCGCCTTCTTTGGTATCAGTTTTGACCCGTCGCCCTGAGCGCAGAAAACTACAGATCGATTCGCCATGCCAACCCCATTACCTTCGGTGCAAACACTTCTCGTCAGGCTGATTTTGGTTTGTTTGCTGCCCGCCACACTTTTGGTTGGCTCTCTGCTTATTTATAAATACAAAATTGACCAAACTGACTTAGAACAAGAAGCGCTCCAATCAGCGCGTGCCGCAATTCAAGCTGTCGATGAGCAACTGGATCAAACAGAACTCATCGCACACACCCTCGTGACCAGCACCCCACTCTTGAGGAAAGATCTTGCCGGATTCCACCAGCAACTCGTCAAGTTGATGCTGCAATCCAACATCGATCTCAGCGCCGCTCTCTATGATTTTGAAGGCCAGCAGCTGCTCAATACGGTTACTCCTTTTGGACAACCCTTGCCAAGATTTGCGAATTTGGAGCGCCTTCAAAGTATTTTTGTCACAGGACGGATGCCCCAACAAACCTCCGCACTCCGCTTGTCAGACGGTCGCCTCTTGGAGAGAACCTTGGCCCCGGTTTATGACGGCAAAAAAGTGCGGTATGTCTTAGCCGTTGATGTTTCCATCGACAAGATGAAGACTCTCTTATACCGGCTCAGCATACCTCTGGGCGCGGAAGTCTCCATCATCGACAGCTCCGGCGGCATTGTTGCTAGCAAGCGGGCGGAAGACCCTCTTTTTGACACGAAAACCCACCCTGAAATACTGGAATCTAAGTTAACAAAAGCCGAGGGCCTTTTAAAAACCACAACTCGAGAAGGCACTTCACTCATAGCGGCCTACAGCACCTCACCCAGCTCAGGGTGGGGCGTGGTCATCGACATTCCCCGCAAAACCTTAGAAGCACCCCTGCGGCAGACCTTTACCCTTTTTGGCTTGAGCGCCGCGCTGATTCTGCTCTTGAGCCTGACCCTAGCTTGGCTGATGGGAAAACGCATCTCTAAGTCCGTGGGAACACTTCGTGCATCGGCCATCGCTCTGGGAGCCGGTACATTGACCAACATACCGGCCACTGACGTGCGTGAAACGGATGAGGTTGCTCAGGCCATGGAGGCTTCTGCTCGCCTGCTGGCAACACAGACACAGGAGCTTGTGTCCGCCAATAGCACCCTGTTCGAGCGAACCACTGAATTGGCAGAAGCGCAGCACATCTCCAAAACTGGCAATTGGAAGTGGGACATCAGCACGGATTGCCTCGTCGTGTCAGATGAGTTGCGTCGGCTGTACGGACCCAAAATTCTTCTGCCGTTCGAAGAGCAACGGGGCACGGTTTACCCAGAAGCCGCATGGCAAGAATTCAAGGCGGCGGCTAAGACAGCTCTACAAACAAAAGCAAGTTTCACGTTGCTGCTGCCCACACTGACCGAGAGCGGAAACTCCATCTGGACTCGTTTCAATGCCGACGCTGTCTGCAATTCCGAAGGTGACGTCACTGGTTTACGCGGCACGCTGCAAGACGTCGACAATTACACCAAAGCAGCCATGGCAACGCAAGAAAGTGAAGCGCGGCTCAACTTAGCCATATCCAACTCAGACTTGGCCTTGTGGGACTGGAATATCACAAACGATGCACTGTATTTTGATGAACGCTGGGCATCCATTCCAGGCTATACAGTTGAAGAGATGCCTTCAAACAAAGAAAGCTATGTGCGGCTCATTCATCCTGAAGACGCGGCACAAGTAGAGGCGAACATAGAAAGTCATTTCAAAGGAGAGACCCGAAATTTTGAGGTGACCTACCGGATCCAGCACAAGGCTGGTCATTACCTCTGGATGTACGGCAGCGGCAAAGTCGTCGACCGTGATACGGCAGGACACCCCATGCGGATGCTGGGGGTGGCCTACGACATCACCGAGCGCAAGCGCCAAGAAGTCGAAATAGCCCAATTGCAAACTGAGCTGGATGCTACGCTGGTGTGGCAAGCGGCACAGCACACGGTTGCAGCCTTGGCCCATGAGATCAATCAGCCGCTGGCAAGCGCCTCTATTTTGAGTGAGGCCGCCAAGCGAATGCTGGTGACAGATGGGCTTTCAGACGAAGCCAAAGCGGAGAAGACCAAGCGACTTGAACAGGTGCTGGAGAACATCTCCAGCGACATTTTTCGAGCTGGCGACACTCTGAAAAACCTTTTCAAATCATTGAGAAAACCAGACATCACGCAGAAAGCCACGCCGTTGAGAAGGATGCTTGATGAGTCCATCAATACCGCTCGTGAAGAGGGTGTTTTTGGCTACAAAATCCTCAACGCCAACGCCGTTGACTCACCCCTCGTCAAGGTGAATAGCCTGCAAATCACCAAGGTGCTCCTGAACCTGCTTCACAACGCCGCACAGGCAATGCACGAAGCGCAGATAACCGACGGCAAGATATGGGTCACAACCTCACTATCTGCGGATAGCAGTGAGGTTTGCATCAGTGTGCGAGATGAAGGCCCGGGCATCAGCGCAGCCCTCCAAGAAGAAGTCTTTCAGCCCTTAATCACCACCAAGTCAAATGGAATGGGCATGGGCTTGACCATCAGCCGCGCGCTGATCGAGGCGAACGGCGGCAAGCTCTGGCACAGCCAAGAAAACGGCCGAGGCGCTACGTTCCATTTCACTTTGCCCATTTCGAGTTGAGAACGTTCTGGTTCATGTTGCGTGACTTGCGGACGCTTTAGCTCGTCAAAGTTAGCCGACTCTGGCGCTTGTTTTGCAAGGCGCACATTGGAGGTGAACTGTCGTCATTTGTAGTTCAAGGTAATTGACGACAATCCACGGCTGACTTGCCTCAAGCCAAGCTTTCTTTACGACAAGATAAGACCATGAACATTTGCGACTTGCTGAACATTCAACTTCCCCTTATCCAGGCACCAATGGCTGGCGTTCAAGGCAGTGCACTGGCCATCGCAGTATCGAACGCAGGGGGTCTTGGCTCGCTGCCATGTGCGATGCTGACAGCAGATGCGCTTCGGTCTGAGCTTGAGGCAATTCGAGCGGGAACAACCAAGGCATTCAACGTTAATTTCTTTTGCCACACTGCACCGGCCATTTGCTCCACAACAGAAATGGCTTGGCGTCAGACCCTGATGCCCTATTACAAAGAACTTGGCATTGACCCACAGACCATCGCTGCTGGTGCAGAACGCACGCCTTTCAGTGACCGTATCGCAGACGTCTTGGATGTGTTCAGGCCGTCGGTGGTCAGTTTTCACTTTGGCTTGCCCGCACCAGAACTATTGAAGCGCGTGAAAGATTTCGGTGCCAAGGTGTTGTCATCGGCAACAACTGTCGAGGAGGCAGTTTGGTTAGAGATTCATGGCGCAGACGCCATCATTGCGCAGGGACTGGAAGCCGGCGGGCACCGAGGCATGTTCTTGACTGACGACCTGACGACACAAGTGGGAACATTCGCGCTCTTGCCGCAAATTATTCGTTGCGTTCAAGTTCCCGTCATTGCCGCTGGCGGCATAGCCGACGCTCGTGGAATTTCTGCTGCAATGGCTTTAGGAGCGTCCGGTGTGCAAATGGGTACGGCTTATCTGTTGGCTCATGAAGCGACGACGAGTTCTGTCCATCGTCAAGCGCTCAAAAGCAGCTCAGCGACACACACTGCCCTGACGAACCTATTTAGTGGGCGACCCGCACGCGGAATCGTCAATCGAGTGACGCAAGAGTTAGGGCCCCTGTCCGACAAAGCACCCGCTTTCCCGCTGGCCAGTACGGCCATCGCTCCACTGCGTGCCAAAGCTGAGGCTGCAGCCTCAGGTGAGTTCTCGCCATTGTGGGCTGGACAAAATACAAGCGGATGCGTGGAAGCCTCAGCTGCTGAAATAACAAAGGCGCTGTCACAAGGGTTCAAAGCCTATTGACAGCAACAGACACGTTACAGATCTCAACGCAGGTGCCACCAAACTCAAACTCATTCATGTCGACTGGAATCACTTAGACAAGTCTTGCATGACCTTGAACAAGTCTGACTTGCCCTCAAAACCAATCCCCGGCAGCTCAGGCATGGTGATGTAGCTGTTCTCGACTTTGACGCCGTCAGGAAATCCGCCAAATGGCTGGAACAGGTCTGGGTAGCTTTCATTACCACCCAAGCCCAGACCTGCGGCGATGTTCAAGGACATCTGATGACCACCGTGTGGGATGCAGCGACTGGCCGACCAGCCGTGCTCTTTCAACATGTCGAGCGTGCGCAAATACTCCACCAGGCCGTAGCTCAGTGCGCAGTCGAATTGCAGCCAATCCCGGTCCGGGCGCATGCCGCCGTAGCGAATCAAGTTGCGAGCGTCTTGCATGGAGAACAGGTTTTCGCCCGTCGCCATCGGGTTTTTGTAACAGCTGCGCAGGGTTGCCTGAAGCTCGTAGTCCAGTGGGTCGCCGGCTTCTTCGTACCAGAACAAGTCGTATGGCGACAAGGCTTTGGCATAGGCGACGGCGGTGGCGCGGTCAAAGCGTCCATTGGCATCCACGCACAGCTTTTGGCCATCTTGCAGAACGCTCAAGATCGAGTCGATGCGGCGCAAATCTTCGTCCAAAGACGCGCCGCCAATTTTCATTTTGACCACCGAGTAGCCCCGGTCGAGGTAGCTGCGCATCTCATCTTTGAGCTTCTCGTGGTCTTGTCCCGGGTAGTAGCAGCCGCCTGCGGCGTAGACAAAAACTTGGCGATTGGGTTGGCCGTCGCCATAACGATCGGCCAGCAACTGGAACAGCGGCTTGCCTTCAATCTTGGCCACCGCGTCCCAAACGGCCATGTCAATCGTGCCCATGGCGACCGAACGCTCGCCGTGACCGCCGGGCTTTTCGTTGGTGAACATCGTGGCCCAAATCTTGTGCGGGTCCAGGTTGTTGCCCGTGTCGTCCAGCAATGCGTCCGGACTCGCCTCCATCACGCGCGGAATGAACCGCTCGCGCATCAGGGTGCCTTGACCGTAGCGACCGTTGGAGTTGAAGCCGTAACCGACCACGGGTTTGCCATCACGGATCACGTCGGTGATGACGGCCACGAGGCTCAGCGTCATTTTGCTAAAGTCGATGTAGGCATTGCGGATCGGTGAACTGATCGGCAGCGTGACTTCTCTGATTTCTACAATCTTCATTTTTGAACTCCAAGGGAATAACAGCGATGGCGGCCATGCTAGTTTGGGCATCTGATTTGTGCCAATGCTGTTTTTTTTGCATTCAATGCTTTCAAAGCATTGAATGCATCGCCCCATGAAAACCATGAACCTCTCTTGGCTGGAAGACTTTTTAGCCTTGGCAGCCAGTGGCAACTTCTCTCGGACAGCCGACGACAGGAGCATGACGCAGCCAGCTTTCAGCCGACGTATTCGGGCCTTGGAGCTGTGGTTGGGTGCCGATTTATTTGAACGAACCCGCCAACCCGCCACGCTGACGGACACCGGCAAATGGTTTGACCGTATCGCCCGCGACATGCTGGCCCAAGCCGCCAAGATCCCCGGCGAAGCCAAAGCCTTCAACGAAGCGAATTCAAAAACCCTGCGCATTGCCGCAACCCATGCGCTGTCGTTCACCTTCATGCCCGGCTGGCTGCGCGGGCTTGAGTCGCACACAACGGTGGGGCCAGTGCAACTTATCTCGGACGTGATGCAGCATTGTGAAGCCCTGCTGCTCGACAGCCAGGTGCAGTTTTTACTGACGCACACCCACGCCAGCGCAGCCGGCCCGCTCGATGAAAAAGGCTACCCGTTTATTGAGGTGGGCCATGACTTACTCATCCCCGTGTCAGCACCCCCAAAAGACGGCACGCCGCAACATCTTTTGGACAAGGGGACGGTTAAAAGCCCTACCAAGCTACTCAGCTACAGCCCCGAATCAGGCATTGGACGCATCGTTGCAGAGACGCAAGCCTCAGTCGCCCAGACGCTCCCAACCGAGACTATTTTCACAGCCCACTTGGCGTCGGTCTTGCGCACCATGGCGATCGATGGTCGCGGCATGGCGTGGCTACCCGAAACATTGATTGCTGAAGATATGAAGCGCGGGCTGTTGGTGGAAGCCGCACCGCACCACTGGTGCGTCCCAATGCAAATCAGGCTCTACCGCGACAAGGCGGCGATGAGCTCCGCGGGTGAAGACTTCTGGGCGGCCAACTTGCTCAGCAGTTCATGGTCAACCGGCGCCTTGACTTGACATCCAGGTAGCCAATCGTTGATTTTTTAAATTTCAAATCAACGAACAAGTCGCAGTAAAACTCGCCCTGGCGCCAACACATGGAGACGCTGGTTTCGTTGGAGTACTTCAGGTGGAAGACGCCATCGAAGGCCGGGTAGGTGCAGCGAAACTCCATCAGCTTGAGGAGTCGCCGAACCACCGGTGTCTTGACCGCCTCGTCGACCTCGTCCAGCGTGTAATAGTGTCGATTGATATCGCGCATTTCCCCTGTGGCTTCCATCAACTCAAGGTCGTTGCTGCCGGCCAGCAAGCCAACGTAGTAGACCTGCGGAATGCCAGGGGCAAAGAACTGCACGGCACGCGCGGCGATGTAGGCGTCGTCGTTGCGCTTGAGCGCGTCGTAGTAGGTGCAGGTCAGCTGGTAGATGGCGCCGACGCTGTGCACATTGGCCGCAGAGCGACGCAAGATCGGGTCGGCGCTGCGTTGGCTGACGTTGTCAATCACCGCCTGAATTTCAGCCTTGGGCAAGATGCCTTCGACGTCCGGAATGCAAATGCCGTCATGCGTGTCGAGCACGGTGAGCTGGTTGCGCGGACACATGCGCAGCCATTGCTTGAGATAGACGCTGTTGCATTCGAGCAGCGAAAAAAGCAGCAGCGGCGCCAGCGCGAAGCCGTAAGGGTGCATGCCATGCAGCGCAATGGCGTACTGAAAACTGGAATGGTCATGCACCTCGGGCACGGTTTCGGCGCCGTTTTCACGGGCCACGCCATCGACCCATTTGAGAATGTCGTAGACATCCGGCTCGACCAGGAAGCAACTGGTGCCGATCTCCTTGGTGGTGTAGCCAAACGCGTCCAGCCGAAACAGCTTGACCCCGCGCTCGGCCAAGAAGGCCATGTAGTCCTCCATCAGCGCGTAGGTTTTGGGTGAACGGTAATTCAGATCAATTTGGTTTTCGGTGAAAGTGCACCAAACGCGGCCGGTGCTGCCATCGGCAAAGGTGATCTCGCGAAACGGCTCTTTTTCCTTGCGGATATGAATGCGAGCCAAGTCATCAGACGAAATCGGGCCGAGCCGGTCAACGTGGACAAACAAATCCGCGTGCTCAGAGGCGTAGCCCTTGGCGAGAAAGTCTTTGAACTCTTCGGACTCGTCCGAAATATGGTTCAGCGTGAGATCTAAGCACAGGTCAAAACGACTGGAGATTTTCTCAATGTCTTCCCAGGTGCCGTACTTCGGGTCAATCTCTTTGTGCGTGAGTGGCGAGAACCCGCCATCTGCGTTCGACGGGTACGGCGGCAAGATGTGAATACCACCGATCACGCGCGAAAAATGCTTGTCAATCGTGTTGTACAAGTCGGTGAGATTGCTGCCCATGCGGTCGGGATAAGCGATCAGCTGAATCTTGTTGCGTAAGGTCATTGTCGGGGCGTGCTCCTGAATGTTGCCTCCCATCATGGCCTTTTGTTATAACCTTTGTCGACCATGGTCTCCAAAAGTAGTTGTTAATGGGCACTCGTTAATTTAAAAATACGCTGCTGCGCACGGCACCCGCAAGAAGCGTTACGCCAGGGTTAACATCTATCCGCCCGACTTGGGCCTGCTTTTTGACACCCGCCGTTTGACCCATCTCCCTGCCGCCACCCGACGCTCCGCTTTGCTGTTGTCATTTGCCACGTTTGGCAGCATGGCGGTTCAACGCATTTGCGATGCCATGCTGCCCGAGCTGTCGCTGGTCTTCAACGTCAGCCTCACGGAAGCCGCTCGGGTGGTCTGGATGTTGGCGGTGGTCTACGGCGCCGCCCAGCTGTTTTACGGCCCGATGGGCGACCGCTTGGGCAAGTTCCGCATCGTCACCTACGCGACGATAGGTTGCAGTGTAGCCAGCTTGTTGGCGGTGTTTGTCGGCAGTCTAGACGCGCTGGTGTTGGCCCGCGTCGCCATGGGTTTGTGCGCGGCCGCCATCATTCCGCTGTCGATGGCTTGGATCGGCGACGCCGTGCCGTTCGAACAACGCCAAGAAGTCCTTGCCAAAGTCGGGCTCGGCACCACGCTCGGCTTGGTCGGCGGTCAATTGATGGGCGGCTTACTGACCGACACCTTGGGTTGGCGCTGGGCTTTTGGGGTGCTGGCGTTGCTGTTTGCGGTGGTCGGCGGCTTGATGTACAGCGACCACAGGCGGCAACCGGCGCCTGCCGCACCGAGCCAAGAGGCACCCTGCAGGCAGTCATTCGTTGGCCAGGCGTGGCGCATCGTGACCGAACCGTGGGCCCGCTACATCCTCTTGATCGCCATGGTGGAGGGCGCTTGCGGCTTCGGCGTGCTGGCCATCATTGCCTCGCATCTGCACCGCGAACTGGCGCTGTCACTCACCGCGTCGGGCGCCATCGTGGCGATGTTCGGCATCGGCGGTGTGCTTTACATGGCGCTGGCCCGGCATTTGATTCGCCGTCTGGGTGAAACCGGCTTGGCGCAATGGGGCGGCAGCTTGATGGGGGTGTCGTTTTTGCTGCTGGGGTTTGCCACTTGGTGGCCCTTGACGCCGCTGGTCTGCCTGATCGCCGGCTTCGGCTTTTTCATGTTTCACAACACCATGCAGCTGCACGCCACCCAAATGGTGCCGACCGCCCGCGGCACGGCGGTGTCGCTGTTTGCCTCTTGCCTGTTTATCGGTCAGGCGGTGGGCGTGCTGCTGGCCGCGAATCTGATTGCGCTGCTCGGCTCCGGGGTGGTGATTGCCTTGGGCGGCGGCGGCATCATGGCACTGGGTTTTATGCTGGCCCGAGGCTTGCGCCGTCGCGCCCTTCAAACTGATACTGCGCTGTGACCAGCTGCCCTACTTTGAGCAACTGATCGACGCCGTCCAAGGTGATGGTGTTCATGCCAAAAGACAGCGCACCTTGCAGCCGCGCATCTTGCCGGTAGGTCTGCAACATGTCGTTCACCACCGGCGTGCTGCTGGCGCTGAACGGATCGATGTTGACGATCGGGCAACGCGGGCACGGTTTAACCGGCTGCAAGCGCACCGTGCCTTCAGCCGTGACGATCTGAAGCTGCTGCAAGCGGTCTTCGTCGTGCGCAGCCATCGCGTTGGTTTTTGCAATGCCGGGCGCATCACCGAGCACGATGTTCGGCCGAAAGCGCGCCATGCTCACGGCTTCTTGGCCGGCCACACGCAGCTTGTCGTTGAGGCCTTTGAGCGAAGCTTCGCTGGTCACCAGCAACGGGTAGCCGTCGCTGAATTGATTCAGCGCTTCAAGCCCGCCGGTCCAGCTCAGGCTGGAAGCGCGCTTGTGCTCCGGGTCAAAACGCACCAGCCGCGCTTTGACACCTAGAAAGTCACTGACCCATTGCGCCGCCGTCGCGCCCATGTCGTAGGCCGCCACGTCTTGACCCCAAACGCTGGCTCGCACCGCCGCTTCAACCTTGTCAATTGCCAAGTGCAGCGCCAGCATGCCGGGCGCACGCAGCACGATGTCGTCGGTGCGCAGCTGCGGCTGAATCAGCGCCATGCGCGGCAGTTCACGCTGCGTCAAAAAGGCGTTGTTCTCGTCAACCACCATCCAGGCACGGTCCAGGTCCAGACCTGTTTCGGTCAGATAAGCCTCTTTGACCGCCACACCGGCGCAAGACTTGACGGGGTAAACATACAGCTGCGCGATGACGGCGCTGAAGTCAGGGGCGTTCTGGGGGCGGGTGGTGTCGGTCAAAAGAGTCCTTCAGCGATGGGGGCAAGCAGGGGCACGTGGGGTCTTCCAAACACGGCTGTCAGCGCTGATTTTGCACTGCCTCCTAAAATGCCGCATGCCTAAGAATTTTGATGTGTGTATTCGTGGCGACGGGATTGTCGGACGCACGCTGGCGTTGCTGCTGGCGCGTGAGCGGCTGCGCGTGGCGCTGGTGGCCCAGCCCACGCCAACACCCTTGGCCGAAGACGTGCGCGCTTATGCGTTGAACGGTGTCTCGCGCGGCCTGCTGATGCAGCTGCGCGCTTGGCCGGCAACGCCAGCCGTCACGCCCGTGAGCGAGATGCGCGTTTGGGGTGACAGCGGCGGCCGGCTTGACTTCACGCTGCCGGCAAGCTCAGCAGCAATGCCCAGCTCTAGCGCTGCACCGTCTGAGGCGCTGGCCTGGATCGTCGACGTGCCGGCGCTTGAACAGCAACTTGCCGAAGCCTTGCGCTTTGCGCCTGAAGTCGACTATGTGGCTTCGCCAGAAGACGCCGCAGCCAAGCTCACCGTGGTCTGCGAAGGCCAGAAAAGCAGCAGCCGACGCGAGTTTGGCGCCGCTTGGACGGTCAAACCCTACGACCAGAAAGCCGTCGCTGCACGCTTTGAATCAGACCGGCCGCACGGCGGCGCGGCCAGACAATGGTTTGGCCAAGGCGAAGTGCTCGGCTTGCTGCCGGTGGCCGGTGTCGGCGGCAAAGCGCTGGCGCTGGTCTGGTCGGTGCCGGTGGCGCGGGCCGACGCCCTGCAACACATGTCGCCCGACCAATTGGTCGCCGCCGTGCAGCACGTCTGCGGCGACGAAGTCGGTCAGTTAACGCTGAGCGGCCCGGTGGCCAGCTGGCCGCTGAATTTATCCAACGCTGAGCGCTGGGTCGGCCCCGGCTGGGCGCTGGCTGGCGACGCCGCGCACACCGTGCACCCCATGGCCGGCCAAGGTTTGAACTTGGGTTTGGCCGATGTCAAAACGCTGGCCGATGTGTTGAAGGGTCGCGAGTACTGGCGCTCGTTGGGCGACGAAAAACTGCTGCGCCGTTACGAGCGGGCCCGCAAAGCCGATGTGCTGGCGATGGCGACCGTGACCGACGGCCTGCACGGCCTGTTTGCCCACACCGACGCACGCTGGCAAGCGCTGCGCAACTGGGGCATGACGGGCGTGGCGCGCAGCGGCCCGCTCAAAGCCTGGCTGACGCGGCAAGCGACTGGCTAATTTTTCGTCATTGCGAGCGCAGCCCGGCAGTCCATGCCACGCTATGACAACCATAGAACTCAGGATATTCGGATGACATCTTTTTTTTCGCTCTCTAGTTTAAAGACTCACCGGTCTGGCCTTCTCGCATTTGGCCTTGCCCTGACCTTGCTCGCCGGCACATCCGCTTGGGCCCAAGAAGCCGCGATTCGTAAAAATCTGAGCGAGCGCCTGCCGACGCTGCCGAAAATCGAAGAAGTCAGCAAAACGCCGATGAACGGCCTGTTTGAAGTGCGCGTCAACGGCAACGATCTTTTTTACACCGATGCCGATGGCAGCTTTCTGATTCAGGGCAGTCTGATCGACACCAAAGCCAAGAAGAACCTGACCGAAGAACGCACTGAAAAACTCAACGCCGTGAGCTTTGAAGCGTTGCCATTGAAAGACGCCTTCACCATTGTGCGCGGCAACGGCAAACGCAAAATGGCGGTCTTTGAAGACCCGAACTGCGGTTACTGCAAACGCTTCGAGCGCGATTTGCAAAAAGTCACCGACGTGACGATTCATCTGTTTTTACTGCCCATCCTCGGCGCTGACTCGACTGAAAAATCCAAGGCCGTTTGGTGCTCCAAAGACAGAGCCAAGGCTTGGACCGACCTGATGCTGCAGGGCAAGAACGCTCCCGCTGGCAGCTGCGACACCTCGGCCTTGGCGCGCAACGTCGAGTTCGGAAAAACGCACCGGATCACCGGCACGCCGACTGTGATTTTTGCCGACGGCACCCGCGTCCCAGGCGCCATCAGCGCGCAGCAGGTCGAGAAATATTTGGCCGAAACCAAAGCCCTATGACCGAAGCCAGCACGCCCATTCACTACCGCGTTGAAATCGCCGACCTGCAGGCGCACCTTTTCAAAGTCACGCTGACCATCGCGGCACCAGCAGCGCTGCAAAAAGTCGCCCTGCCCGTGTGGATTCCAGGCAGCTACTTGGTGCGTGAATTCGCCGGCCACTTGCAAGGACTGGGCGCCAAGCAAGGCAGCCGCGCACTGGTCGCAGACCAGATCGAACAACTCGACAAATGCAGCTGGCTGATCCACTGCGCCCCGAATCGCCCCTTGGTGCTGGTGTACGAGGTCTATGCCAACGACCATTCGGTCCGCACCGCCACACTCGGTGACGCACGCGGGTTTTTCAACGGCACCAGCCTGTGTCTGCGCGTCGAAGGGCAAGAACACGGCCGGCATGAACTGGACATAGTGGCCCCCAAAGCCAAGCCAGACTGGTCGCTGGCAACCGGCCTGGCACCACACAAAATCAACAAAAACGGCTTCGGCCGCTACCGCGCCGCCGACCACGACGCGCTGGTTGACAGCCCGGTTGAGATGGGTGCTTTTTGGAGCGGCAGCTTCAAGGCTTGCGGCGTGCCGCACCGCTTTGTCGTGGCCGGTGCCGCGCCCAGTTTTGACGGCGCACAACTGCTGGCCGATGCGCAAAAAATCTGCGAGGCGCAGATTCGTTTTTGGCACGGCAACAAGAAGCCGCCGTTCAAACATTACGTCTTCATGCTGAACGCCGTTGACGACGGTTATGGCGGGTTGGAACACCGCAACTCGACAGCGCTCATTTGCAACCGACGCGACCTGCCGCGGCTTGGTGAGAAGAAAATACCTGAGGGCTACACCACGCTGCGCGGCCTCATCAGCCACGAATACTTCCACACCTGGAACGTCAAGCGGCTGCGCCCCAGCGAGTTCGCCCGCTACGACTACAGCCGCGAAAACTACACGCAGCTGCTGTGGTTTTTTGAAGGCTTCACCAGCTACTACGACGACTTGCTGCTGCGGCGCTGCGGCCTGCTCGACAACGCCGGCTACCTGAAACTGTTGAACAAAACCATCAACCAAGTGATGCAGGCGCCGGGTCGGCTGGTGCAGTCGGTGGCCGAAGCCAGTTTTGATGCGTGGGTCAAGTACTACCGGCAAGACGACAACACGCCCAACGCCACCATCAGCTACTACACCAAAGGGGCGCTGGTCGCGCTGTGCTTTGACCTCAGCTTGCGCTCAGCCAGCGGGAAAAACGAGGCCAAAGCTCGCCCAACCACCACGCTCGACGAGGTGATGCGCACGCTGTGGGCGCGCTGCGAAGGCGGCCCCATGACCGAAGACGATTTTGCAGCCGCCCTGCTGAGCGCCAGCGGTCGAAGCTTCGACGCCGAACTGGCCAGCTGGGTCCACAGCAAGACCGAGTTGCCGCTGAAAGACTTGTTAGAGCAACACGGTGTGGCGGTGTTTGAAGAACCCGCACAACTGGCGCAACGTCTGGGCTTGCGTGTGACCGAGTCGCAAGGCGTGGTTGTCAAAACCGTGCTGCGCGGCGGCGCGGCAGAACGCGCTGGCTTCGCGCCCGGCGACGAATGGCTGGGCATCGAAGCCGCCAAGACCGGTTGGCGCATGAGCAAACTCGACGACCTGCTGCTCTACACCGACGACAAAAAAAAACTGCAAGCGCTGGTGGCGCGCGACAAACGCTTGCTGCGACTGCCGCTCATCTTGCCGACAACGGTCACCACTTGGCGCCTTGCTGCCAAGGACTCGACCTCACTCAACCAATGGCTGAATTCGGTGACCTGAAACCGTTTGGTTCAAAATACATCGACAGATTCATTCAGAGACAGAAACCATCCAAGGAAACGCATGGACTACGAAACAATTTTGGTCAGCCGCCAAGGCCCAGACAAGCGCCAAGTCGGCATCATCACGTTGAACCGGCCCAAGCAACTCAACGCGCTAAATGACCAACTGATGGACGAGCTGGGCGCTGCGCTGACGGCGTTTGACGCTGACGAGCACATCGGCTGCATCATCTTGACCGGCAGCGAGAAAGCCTTTGCCGCCGGGGCCGACATCAGCGCCATGGCCGACTTTGACTTTGCCGATGCTTACGGCAAAGACTTCATCACCCGCAACTGGGAAAAAATTCGCCAAGTGCGCAAACCGGTGATCGCTGCGGTCAGCGGTTTTGCACTGGGCGGCGGCTGCGAACTGGCCATGATGTGCGACTTCATCATTGCGGCTGATAACGCCCGCTTCGGCCAACCTGAAATCAAGCTCGGCATTCTCCCAGGCGCAGGCGGCACGCAGCGTTTGCCGCGCGCGGTGGGCAAGGCCAAAGCCATGGACATGGCGCTGACCGGTCGCATGATGGACGCCAGCGAGGCCGAGCGCGCCGGGCTGGTCAGCCGCGTGGTGCCGCTCGACAAGCTGATGGACGAGGCGCTGGGCGCCGCGCTGATGATCTGTGATTACGGACAAATCAGCGTGATGGCCACCAAAGAGTCCGTCAACCGGGCCTTTGAAAGCCCCTTGTCCGACGGCCTGATGTTTGAACGCCGCCTGTTCCACGCCATGTTCGCCACCCGCGACCAGAAGGAAGGCATGCAAGCTTTCTTGGCTAAACGCAAGCCCGTGTTCACGCACCGCTGAAACCCATCTTGAAACCGCTATAATCTCGGACGCGCGGTGATATAGCTCAGTTGGTTAGAGCGCAGCATTCATAATGCTGATGTCGGTGGTTCAAGTCCACCTATCACCACCATTTTTCAGTTTCAGACGTTGTTAGGAACCCTCATAACCCGCATGCTTAGACGCATAGCGGGTTTTTTGTTGCCTTATGCGGTTTTACGGGGCACGTTGATACCCCGGGGATTGGGGCGTTGTCGGCTTAAATCAGAGCACGCTATCTATTGCGCTTGGGCAATCGCCTTCTTCAAGTCCCGGTACTCTTCACATGAAAAAGTACAAATCTTGTCTAGGCTGGCCAAGTGTTCTTTGGCCTTGTCTAACTGGCCCATCTGGATGTAAGCGATGCCTATGTACTCGTGTGCGCCTTTGTGCTTGGGGTCCAGCGTGAGCGCTTTTTTGTAGGCGACCAGTGAGTCGTCGTATTTTTTTTGATTGCGCAGGCTGTAGCCTAGTAAGTTAAATCCGTCGGCGCTGCGCGGGTTGGTGGCCGTGTAGGTATCCAGTACGGCTTGGGCGCCGGCCCAGTCTTTGCGGGCAATAGCGGTTTTAGCTTTTTCGAGCTCAGTGTCGCGCGGGCTAGCCGGACTGGTGTCTGCGGCAAAGGCCAGTGAGCTGGCGAGCAGCCAGGAGGCCACAATGAAGCGAAAGATGATCATGAGAGTTTTTCCTGAAGCGGAGTGAAGAAGGAAAGTAACTTTACGGGTTTTGGCCATTTCTTGCGCTTCGTCGCTGAATGATCCTGAGCCCGCTGCGGCATCAGCAAAGCGTACGTGCTCAAAATAAGCCTTGTCACGCGTGCTCGGCGTCATGGCAAAAGCCATTGCCGTGATTCAGAAGAAAAATTAGCACCGGCCAATGACCCTTCCTTCTCACGGGCTTGCAGCCGGCGTTGCGCTTGTCGACCGCCAGCTGCGAACCTGACAAGCTTTTATACTCAGTGGCTTTTCCCCTTTCCATCAACAGCCTCTGGACAAACACCATGAAACGCTGCACCTCATGAACAAAAAAGTCTTTATCAAAACCTTCGGCTGCCAGATGAACGAGTACGACTCGGAC
>JASDRC010000033.1:0-6524 GCA_041442125.1 Polaromonas sp.
CTACGCCTTCTCTTGTTACCGCGCTACGGAGTACATCTTGTTGTTGGCGATCGCGCAAGAAGCGCAGCTCAGCAACCCGGCTTTGCTAGCTGCATTGCAACAGCAATGGGAAACCCGAGCCGTCATGTCAGGCCGCTTTCACGAGGTTTTTTTGCGTGAAACCGGCAACATGGAAGCGCCGCTGCCGATCAGTTACTACATCCCGGGTGACCGCGTCTGGTTTCGCAACCCAGATGACGCGTCGTCAGACGTCGCGGGCTTCGAAGGTTCATGGGTTTTTTACTTGGGCGGCGGCCAATTTTCAAACTTCTGGCAGCGCAACAAACCATTCACCCTCGCCGCCAAATGCGTCGACGTTTACCAATGGCGAAACGGCACCGCGCTAGACGCCAACGGCGAATTGCAGATGGACGAAGAACGGGTTGAGCAGCTGGTCGATGCCACCATGACCCAAGCAGCTGAAGTTGAATGCATCACACAGCGCATGTTCCGCCTGCGCGACCCGCAAGGCGTTTATGCCCAAGGCGGCTGCATGGACACCTCGCGCGAATCCCCGCGCTGGGTCCGGCCCGAGACCACCGACATCGTGCTGCCAGGCATGTACTGAGCCAAAAATCCATCGACCAGTTCGGCAAAACGGTGACGCTGCTGGTAGCCACGGTGGCTTTCAGGGCCGGTGCCGGGATCCGCCCGCCAGCTAGTTAAAATCTCGACTTTCGTCCTTGCCTTGAGAGCGCTTTCGCCGCGGGACGTTATCACTTCATAAAGTCCCCATGAGCAACGCCCCCAACCAACCAAGCCAACCGGCCCAGCCTGTCGATCAACCCGGCCTGCAATCACTGTCCAAATCGTTTGAGCCTGCTGCGCTGGAAGCGCATTGGGGGCCGGCGTGGGAACAAAGCGGCCTGTACGAACCAACGCTGGACGCCGCCAAGCCGTCTTTTGCGGTTCAGCTGCCACCGCCCAACGTGACCGGCACGCTGCACATGGGCCATGCATTCAACCAGACCATCATGGACTCGCTGACGCGTTACCACCGGATGTCCGGCGACAACACGCTTTGGGTGCCGGGCACCGACCACGCGGGCATTGCCACGCAGATCGTGGTGGAGCGTAAGCTGGCCGGCGATGGCAAAACACGGCACGATCTCGGTCGCAAAAACTTTGTTGCCAAAGTCTGGGAATGGAAAGAAGAGTCTGGCTCAACCATCACGCGGCAAATGCGGCGCATGGGCGACTCGGTCTCCTGGAAGCACGAGTACTTCACCATGGACCCGAAAATGTCCAAGGTCGTCACCTCGACCTTTGTGCAGCTCTACGAGCAAGGCCTGATTTACCGCGGCAAGCGCCTCGTCAACTGGGACCCGATTTTGAAATCGGCGGTGAGCGACCTGGAAGTTGAAAGCGAAGAAGAAGACGGCTTCATGTGGCACATCCGCTACCCGTTGGCCGATGGTTCGGGCTCGCTGACAGTCGCCACCACCCGCCCTGAAACCATGCTCGGCGACGTCGCTGTGATGGTCCATCCAGAAGACGAGCGCTACCAGCATTTGATTGGCCAGGCCGTCAAGCTGCCGCTGTGCGACCGCGAGATTCCGGTGATTGCCGACGACTACGTCGACATCGCTTTTGGCACGGGCGTGGTCAAGGTCACACCGGCACACGACACCAACGACTATGCCGTCGGCCAGCGCCACCAGTTGCCAATCATCGGCGTGCTGACGCTGGACGCCAGCATCAATGAGAACGCACCCGAGAAGTACCGCGGCTTAGACCGCTTTGTGGCGCGCAAGGCCGTGGTGGCTGACTTGGATGCGCAGGGCTTTTTGGTTGAAGTCAAAAAGCACAAGCTGATGGTGCCGCGTTGCGCTCGCACCGGCCAAGTGATCGAGCCGATGTTGACCGACCAATGGTTTGTCGCCATGAACAAGGTCAGCCCACAAGACCCCACCGGCAAGTCGATCGCGCAAAAAGCCATCGACGCGGTCGACAGCGGCGCCGTGAAGTTCGTGCCCGAGCAATGGGTCAACACCTACAACCAGTGGATGGGCAACATTCAAGACTGGTGCATTTCGCGCCAGCTCTGGTGGGGTCATCAAATCCCGGCTTGGTACGACGAAGACGGCCAAGTCTATGTCGCCGACAACGAAGCTGCGGCCCAAGCTCAAGCCCCCGGCAAAACATTGCGCCGCGACGAAGACGTGCTGGACACTTGGTATTCATCCGCGTTGGTGCCCTTCTCGTCTTTAGGCTGGCCAGAAAAAACCAAAGAGTTGGATCTTTTCTTGCCCTCCAGCGTGTTGGTCACCGGCTACGACATCATCTTTTTCTGGGTCGCCCGGATGATCATGATGACGACGCACTTCACCGGCCAAGTGCCTTTTCACCACGTGTACATCCACGGCCTGGTGAAAGACGCGCAAGGCAAAAAGATGAGCAAGTCCGAAGGCAATGTGCTGGACCCGGTGGACCTGATTGACGGTATCGAACTAGCGCCGCTGCTCGACAAACGCTCGCAAGGCCTGCGCAAACCCGAGACCGCACCGCAAGTGCGCAAAAACACCGAGAAAGAATTCCCAGCTGGCATCCCCGGCTACGGTGCTGACGCGCTGCGCTTCACCTTCGCCTCGCTGGCCAGTTTGGGCCGCAGCATCAACTTCGACAGCAAGCGCTGCGAAGGCTACCGCAACTTCTGCAACAAACTGTGGAACGCCACCCGCTTCACGCTGATGAACTGCGAAGGCCAAGATTGCGGGCTGGAACAACACACCAAAGAGCAATGCCAACCCGGCGGCGAGTTTCACAACTACATGACGTTCTCGCAAGCCGACCGCTGGATTGCGTCGATGCTGCAACGCGTCGAAGCTGACGTCGCCAAAGGCTTCGCAGACTACCGTCTCGACAACGTCGCCGGCAGCATTTACCAGTTTGTCTGGGACGAGTTTTGCGACTGGTACTTGGAAATCGCCAAGGGGCAAATTCAAACCGGTACCGAGTCCGAGCAACGCGCCACGCGCCGCACCTTGATCCGCACGCTCGAAGCTATTTTGCGTCTGGCGCATCCGGTGATTCCGTTCATCACCGAAGAGCTCTGGCAAAAAGTCGCGCCGGTCGCCGGCTTGGCAGGCCGCTTCATCAGCGACGCGCAGTACCCGACCAGCCAGCCGCAAAAGATCGATGCGCAAGCCGAAGCGCATGTGGCCAAGCTGAAGACGCTGGTCGACGCCTGCCGCAATCTGCGCGGTGAAATGAACGTTTCACCCGCCCTGCGCATGCCGCTGCTGGTGCTGGGTGACACGGCATTCATGCGCAGCTCCGCGCCGGTCATCAAGGCGCTGGCCAAGCTCAACGACGTGCAAGTGTTTGAAGACGAAGCCGCTTGGGCAACAGCTGCGCAAGGCGCACCTGTTGCCGTGGTCGGTGAGGCCCGCATTTGTTTGTTTGTCGAGGTCGATGTGGTCGCAGAAAAAGCCCGGCTAGGCAAAGAAGCCACCCGGCTGGAGGGCGAGTTGATCAAAGTCAACACCAAACTGGCCAACGAAGCCTTCGTCAACAAGGTGCCGCCCGCCGTGCTGGAACAAGAAAAAAAGCGTCTCACCGACTACACCGCCACGCTTGAAAAACTCAGAGATCAATTGGCTCGCTTGAACTGACACACCCGCCCCGAGGGTATAAAGCGCGTCGGACAACAGCGCGTATTCATGTCGGACCAGACTTATTTGGGCCAGTGAATGCCGCTTTTGAGCATCCTCACAGATCAGCCTGTGTTACTTTGTAAAAGTACCAACGATATCTAAGACAGGAAGTCCATGACCCCACGCACCGCCATCCGAAAAGCCGTTTTCCCAGTTGCCGGACTCGGCACCCGATTTTTACCCGCGACCAAAGCCCAGCCAAAAGAGATGCTGCCGATCGTCGATAAGCCGCTGATTCAATACGCTGTCGAAGAAGCTTACGCGGCCGGCATTCGTCACATGATTTTTGTGACTGGCCGCAACAAGCGCGCCATTGAAGACCATTTCGACACCGCCTATGAGCTCGAAAGCGAACTCGAAGCAGCGCACAAAGACGCACTGCTGAAGCTGGTTCACTCGGTGGTGGCTGACGACATGTTTTGCTCGTATGTCCGCCAGCCTCGCTCGCTGGGCCTCGGCCACGCCGTGCTGTGCGCCGAGCACCTGGTCGGCGACGAACCGTTTGCCGTGGTGTTGGCCGATGACTTGATGGTCGGCACGCCGCCCGTGCTGTCGCAAATGGTGATGCAGTTCAAGGAACTGCAGCAGTCCATCATCGCGGTGCAGGAAGTGCCCGAAGCACACACCCGGCGTTACGGCATTGTGACGGGCGATGAAATCCGTCCAGGGCTCATCAAGATCGCGCACATGGTTGAAAAGCCGGCGCCCGAAGTGGCGCCTTCACGCATGGGCGTGGCGGGCCGCTACATCTTGACACCCGCCGTGTTTGAGCAGATTCGCCAGCAAGCCGGCGGTGTTGGCGGCGAGATTCAGCTGACAGACGGCATTGCTGGACTGATGAAACACGAGAGCGTCTACGCCTTCCAATACGAAGGCAAACGCTACGACTGCGGCAGCAAAGAAGGTTTTCTAGAAGCCACCGTCGAACTGGCCTTGCAACACCCCGAAGTGGGTGCGCATTTCAGGGCCTATTTGAGCCAGCTGCAAATCTCTCAACGGCTCAGCGCCGTTTGATCACGTGAATGTAGTCGGTGCCGACGGTCTGCTGATCCATCAGGTCATTGCCGGTTTGCTTGGCAAAGGCTTGGAAGTCGCGGGTCGAGCCGGCGTCGGTTGACACCACTTTGAGCAGTTGGCCGCTGCTCATGTCGGCCAGCGCCTTCTTGGCCTTCAAAATAGGCAGCGGGCAGTTCAAGCCACGGGTGTCGAGTTCTTTGTCAATGTTCATGGGTATCTTTCAGCCCTTGGGCTTTGATTCTAATCAAACAGGCGTCCGCTTAGACCACTCCAAAAAGGTCGGCTCGTGGCCGCGAGAGGTCAAAAAGTCCGCCATCGCATAGCCGGTTCCGGCGGGCCAGCACAGCACGTCCTCAAACGCGTACAACTTGTAATCCACCAGTTCGGGCGACAGCTTGACCTCGCCGCTGCACACCGCATGGTAAGCAATGATGACCTGGTTCATGCGCTGAAAATCATAGACGCCAATCAGCTTGAGTGCGCTGGTGCTCAAGTTGGTTTCTTCAGCGATCTCACGCTCGATGCCACCTTCTGGGGTCTCGCTGGCTTCCATGAACCCCGTGATCAACGCGAACTTTTCGCCCGACCAGGCGGCATTGCGCGCCAGCAAAATCTTGCCGTCGTACTCGACCACCGCGGCCAACACTGGCGTCGGATTGTTCCAGTGCGTGTAGTCGCAGTTGGTGCAACGCAAACGGTCTCTGGGACCGCCGTCTTCCATTTCTGTCACCATGCCCAGCGGCGTGGCGCAGCTGGGGCAAAACCTGAAGGCACTGGTCATCTCATCACTCCTGTTCAGGCCGGAAAAACGCCGGTCGACAAATAACGATCACCGCGGTCGCAGACGATGAACACAATCACGGCGTCGCGCACGGTCTTGGCGATCTCTTGCGCCACCCAGCAAGCACCGGCCGCCGAGATGCCGGCAAAAATGCCTTCTTCGCGCGCCATGCGACGGCACATGTCTTCCGCGTCCAGCTGGCTGACCAGCACCAACTGGTCGACATGGCTGGCGTCATAAATTTTTGGCATATAGGCCTCGGGCCATTTGCGGATGCCCGGAATGCGCGAGCCTTCACTCGGCTGCGCGCCGATGATCCGAATCGCCGGGTTTTGCTCTTTCAGGTAACGCGAAACACCGGTGATGGTGCCGGTGGTGCCCATGGCGCTGACAAAGTGCGTCACCTTGCCGGCGGTGTCTTGCCAGATTTCGAGGCCGGTGGTTTCGTAATGAATGCGCGGGTTGTCTTGGTTCGCGAACTGGTCAAGCACCCTGCCCTTGCCCTCGCTTTGCATGCGGTCGGCCAAGTCACGGGCATATTCAATACCGCCCGACTTGGGTGTGAGGATGAGTTCCGCACCAAAGGCCTTCATGGTCTGAGCGCGTTCAATCGAGAGGTCCTCCGGCATGATCAGCACCATGCGGTAACCTTTGATCGCCGCCGCCATGGCCAGCGCAATACCGGTGTTGCCAGACGTCGCCTCAATCAGCGTGTCCCCGGGCTGGATGTCACCGCGCTCTTCAGCGCGCTTGATCATCGACAACGCTGGCCGGTCTTTGACAGAGCCCGCTGGATTATTGCCCTCTAACTTGCCCAGTAAAACGTTGTTGCGTTCACGATTTTCAGACGCCTGAATGCGTTGCAATGCGACCAGCGGCGTGTTGCCAATGGCATCTTCAATGGTCTTGTAATTCATAGCCCATACTGTGCCATAATTTGAGGCTTGACATCTACTGCCCGGGTGGTGAAATTGGTAGACGCAGGGGACTCAAAATCCCCCGCCGAAAGGCGTGCCGGTTCGATTCCGGCC
>JASDRC010000034.1:0-26303 GCA_041442125.1 Polaromonas sp.
GGCGCTACACCCTGATCACCCCCGACACCTGGCTGCACAAATCGCGCCGTTACCTCTTCGGGGTGACGGTCCAGCGACCTTCGCCAGGATCAAATCCATAGTTATGGTCATGGCAGGGGCGAAGATCGTCAAAAGTGAGACCGACTACCTTTATGCACAGTACACAACGCCACTGATGAAGTTTGTCGATGACGTCGAGTTCTGGTATGACCCTGTTGCCCGGGTGATACAAGTGCGTTCGGCATCCCGCATGGGACAAAGCGATCTGGGAGTGAACAGAAAGAGGATCGAGGCTGTGCGCGCAGCGCTTGCCTCATCGATTTGATATTTAGGTGTCCTGGCACGTTTGGACGTCACTGGATCTGTAGACATAAATCAACTTCAAGTTTGAGGCTGCTTAACGCCAGCGCGCTCAGCGGGTCTAGATGAGCAATCCGCGAACGGAAATTTATAACTTTTGGAATCGGTATCAGGCCGCCATATTGATTGCCTGATACCGGTCATTCGCAAAAGACCGCTTGTGGTCTTTTGCGGACGTACGCAGCTGAAAACACCTTCACGCTGAAATCAAAATTTACTGAGCATCGACACAAACGAACTAAGCAGACTTCAACCCATCCAAATCGCGCGGGAACTTGCTGACAGGCCTGGCAGCGACCAAGTTGTCTTGGAACATTTGTCCGGCCTGTCGCCAGCTGAATTCCAGCGCACGTGCGCGGGCCTGTGCGCGGTCGACGGCCAATGCAGCAGCAAAGGCCTGCTTCAAGTCCACATGCAGGACGCCGCCCTTGTGACCCTCTGGCGTGTTCAGCACTTCCAACGGACCATCCACCGGGTAGGCGGCCACAGGTGTGCCGCAAGCCATGGCTTCCAGCATGACCAGCCCAAAGGTTTCTGACTTGCTCGGGAAGACAAACACATCGGCAGCGGCATACACCTTGGCCAATTCTTCGCGCGCCAGCAGGCCGAGCCAGCGCACTTTCGGATACCGCGCTTTGAGCGACGCTTCCAAAGGCCCCACGCCACAGACCACCTTGGTACCGGGAATGTCCAACTGCAGAAACGTCTCGATGTTTTTTTCGTAAGAAACCCGTCCCACAAAGAGCGAGACCGGGCGTTTGAGTTCTTCGAGTTCCGAGTAGATTCTGGCGCTTCCATGAAAACGAAATAAATCGGTGTCGACACCGTGCGTCCAGCTGCGCAGTTGTCCAAAGCCGCGCTGTTTGAGCATCTCCAGCACCCCTTGGGTCGGCACCATGATGCCCGCCGATGGTTTGTGGAAGTGACGAAACAAGGCGTAGCCCATCCACAACGGAACGCGCAGCGCCGCTTTCAAAATTTCAGGGAACTTGGTGTGAAAAGCCGTGGTGAACTGCAGCTTGTGCTTGACGCAATACGCTCGCGCAGCCCAACCCAAGGGGCCTTCGGTGGCGACGTGAATGGCGTCAGGCAAAAAGTCATCCAACTGTTGATTCAAAAACGGGCGGGGCTTCAAAGCCAGGTCAATCCCCGCATAACCAGGACAAGGCCTGGTCTTGAACTGCCCCGGATGAATCACCAGCACTTCATTGTGACGATCTTCAAGATCTCGCACCAGCTCCAGCAAGGTGGTGACAACACCATTCACCTGTGGCAGCCAAGCGTCGGTGATCAAAGCAATTTTCATACGCTCACCGGTGCTTCTGGCATAAGGCTGGACTCTGGTTTTTTCTGCACTTCATGCGAAGGTGCCCAGTGCAAAATTTCCAGGCGTCCGTCGTAATGCTCGACCAAGGCGGTTCGGCTCTCAACCCAGTCGCCGTCGTTGCAATACAAAACGCCGTTGATCATGCGCATCTCGGCACGGTGAATGTGACCGCACAAGACGCCGTCATGGCCCCGGCGCTTGGCCTCTTTGGCGACAGCCACCTCAAAATCGGTGACGTAATTCAAGGCCGACTTGACCTTCTGTTTGAGGTAAGCCGAGAGCGACCAATACGGCAAGCCGATGCGGGCACGGAAAGAATTCAAGTGACGGTTCATCCGCAGCGTGAACTCGTACAGGTTGTCACCCAAGTACGCCAGCCACTTGGCGCACTGCACCACCGCATCAAAATGGTCGCCGTGAATGATCCACAAACTGCGGCCATCTGCCGTCACGTGAATGGCTTCTTTCACCACCTCGACACCGCCAAAATGGTGACCGATGAACTCGCGCGCAAATTCGTCATGGTTGCCTGGCACGTAAATCACACGGCATCCCTTGCGCACACGGCGCAGAAGTTTTTGCACCACGTCGTTGTGTGACTGTGGCCAATACCATTTACGACGCAACTGCCAACCGTCGATGATGTCGCCGACCAAATACAGGGAGTCACTCGGGTGCGTGCGCAGAAAATCCATCAACGCGTGGGCCTGACAATCTGGCGTTCCAAGGTGCAGATCCGAAATGAAGATGGTCCGAAAACGCTGACCTTTTTCTTCGTCGTCATCATCAGGTGATGGCGGTGGGTAATTTCCGCTGAAGGAATCCAGTACGGCGCGCATCAGCTTTGCTCCGGGTGTGTCATGGAAGGCCTTTCTTGGGGACAGCACAAAAACCATGTCTCCAAAGATTGTGTTCACCGCATGTGTCGACGCTGTGTCGATTTGATGAATTTTTATTGACGTGCAACAGCTTTTCAAAGCCTTTCAAGATCAGCGCAAGACTCAAACACCGATCAAACCACCATCGTTTCGCGTGATCACGATGGTGGCTAAGCGTGGCCTGCCGACCGCGCCATTGCCTTGATTGCCTGGCCACAGACTTTGCGCATTGAGCTGCGCAGAGCCACCCAGTGCAGGCGTGTTTTCACCGGGAGGCTGGATGTTGACGAACAAGGTCTTGCTGTCTTCTGTCTCCGTGATGCCCGTGACCTCGGCGCCCTTAGGGGCCACCAAGAAACGGCACAGTCGGGCTTCGCCCAGCGTTGCTCCGATGAAGTGGTCGTTGTTCGAGGTGTTGCAGACGTCGTCGTCAAAATCGTGGGTCATGCGAAAACTCCAATGGAACAGGTGAATGGTTTGGGTAACTCGGGGCTTTTTACATTCAGTCAGTGTGACAAATTCATGTCAATCTCAAGTGATGGTCACAAAATTGACACACATAGTGAGCACAATTCAACTTTTATTAAAGTGTTGACGCATCAGGAGGTTTCCAATGAAAGTGGGTATCAATGGCATGGGCCGAATCGGCCGGTTGGCCTTGCGTGCCGCCCTGGGTGCAGCGGATCGCCCTGCTGATGACCCACGACAAGCGAATCGCCTGCAAGTCACACACCTGAATGAACTCAAGGGCGGCGCGGCAGCCACGGCCCACTTGCTCGCCTTTGACAGCGTGCAAGGCAAATGGCGCGCAGACATTGCGGCCGAAGGCGAAGCGGCCCTCCGCATCAACGGACAGACGCTGTCGTTCAGCGCACATGCCACTGCCGCTGAGATTCCCTGGGGCGACCTAGGCGTTGAGCTGGTGCTCGAGTGCACCGGCAAGTTCCTCACACCAGAAACGCTGCAAGGGCATTTCGACCGCGGTGCCAAGCGCGTCATCGTGGCAGCACCCATCAAAGTTGGCAACGTGCTGAACATCGTGGTGGGCGTCAACCACCGCTTGTATGACCCGCTGACCGACCGCATCGTGACGGCCGCCTCATGCACCACCAACTGTTTGGCGCCGGTGGTCAAAGTGATCCAAGACAACATCGGCATTCGGCACGGCCAGATCACCACCATCCACAACCCGACCAACACCAACTTGGTGGTGGATGCGCCGCACAAAGACTTGCGCCGAGCCCGCAGCGCCATGATGAGCTTGTCCCCAACAACGACCGGCAGCGCCACCGCGATTGCGCTGATTTACCCGGAACTCAAAGGCAAACTCAACGGCCATGCAGTGCGCGCGCCGGTCTTGAATGCTTCTTTGACCGACTGCGTGTTTGAACTGAAACGCGAGACCACTGTTGAAGAAGTGAACGCCTTGTTTGCCGCTGCGGCGAAGGCTTCGTTGGCCGGAATTTTGGGTTACGAAGAACGCCCCTTGGTGAGCGCCGATTACGCCGGTGACACCCGCAGCGCCATTGTTGACGCACTGTCCACCATGGTGACTGACGGCACGCTGCTCAAAGTCTATGCCTGGTACGACAACGAAATGGCCTACGCCTGCCGAATGGTCGACTTGGCCTGCCACATGGAAAGCTTAGGAGTCTGAGCACCATGTCGAACCCCACCCGCAACTACGCCATCGTCACGGCCGCCTACTGGGGCTTCACGCTCACTGACGGCGCGCTGCGCATGTTGGTTCTGATGCATTTTTACCGTCTCGGTTATTCGCCCTTCACGCTGGCCTTGTTGTTTTTACTGTACGAAGCAGCCGGCGTGGCGGCCAACTTGGTCGGCGGCTGGCTGGCCACGCGCTACGGCATTGCGCGCATGTTGGCGGTCGGCTTGAGCACGCAAATCATCGGCTTTTTACTGCTGTCTTTGCTCAACCCGGCCTGGACCGCGGCGATGTCCGTGGCTTGGGTAGTCGTTGCACAAGGCATTTGCGGCGTTGCCAAAGACCTGACCAAGACAGCCAGCAAGTCAGCGATCAAGGTCACGGCAGACCAAGCCAAAGATCAAGGCTCTGGCCAATTGTTCAAATGGGTCGCTTGGTTCACCGGCAGCAAAAACGCCATGAAAGGCATCGGCTTTTTCTTGGGCGGCTTGCTGTTGGACTCGCTCGGTTTCAGCGGTGCTTTGTGGGCCATGGCAGCACTGCTGGCCTTGGTGCTGGTCGGTGTGTTGACCTATGTGCCGCGCCTGATGGGCAAGAACAAAGCCTCTAAGTCAGCCAAGGAATTGTTTGCCAAAAGCCAGGCCATCAATTTACTGGCGGCGGCGCGGGTGGTGCTGTTTGGCGCACGCGACGTTTGGTTCGTGGTCGGCGTGCCGGTCTTTTTGTACGCTTCGGGCTGGACCTTCACGATGGTCGGTGGATTCTTGGCCATCTGGACCATCGGCTACGGGTTGGTGCAAGCCTTGGCGCCGCAGATCGTCAAGCGCAGCGTTGACGGACTCAGCCATGAAGTGCCCGCCGCCCGCACCTGGTCAGCCATCTTGGCGGTGGTGCCGATCCTACTGGCCATCGCCGTTTATCTGAAGGTGCCGAATCTTGAGTGGGTGGTGGTCGGCGGGCTGGGTTTGTTCGGCGTCGCCTTCGCGGTTAATTCGTCTGTCCACTCGTACTTGATTTTGGCCTATGCCGGCAGTGAAAAAGCCGCTGAAGACGTCGGCTTTTACTACGCCGCCAACGCACTGGGACGTTTCATCGGCACCTTGCTGTCGGGGCTTTTGTACCTTTGGGGCGGCCTGCTTTACCCACTCATCGGCTCAGCCCTCATGCTCATCATTTGCTGGTCGGTGACGCTGGCTTTGCCGACGACCTTAGCCAAAACGACGCTTCGCTGAGCGCAAAAAATCATGACTCTCCGCTCTCAAAGTCTGCCAGAAGAACTTGCCAATAGCGTGAGTCATGGCGCTGCCTTGCTGGCCGCCATCGTAGCCGTGCCGTTTCTGATGTTGGCCTCAAGCCATGCCAACAACTACAGCCTGAACGCCCACTTCCTCGGTCCGTTGATCTTCGCGTCGACGATGGTGTTTCTGTACTTCACCTCGACGCTTTACCATGCCCTGCCCGAGGGGCGTGCCAAGACTGTTTTTTTGAAGCTGGACCACGGCGCCATTTACTTTTTTATCGCTGGCAGTTACACGCCTTTTGCACTGGGTGCGATGGATGGCTCGCGCGACTGGTTGATGCTGGGGCTGGTGTGGACCATGGCCCTGACTGGCGCCACGCTGAAGGTGATTGACCGCTTGTCAACCCCGTGGCTGTCAACGGGGCTCTACCTGCTGATGGGTTGGCTGGTGCTGGTGGCGGCAGTGCCGATTGTTGAGCGTGTTTCAGTGCCGGTCTTTAACCTGTTGGTGGCCGGCGGGCTGGCGTACACCGTTGGGGTTGTATTTTTCGCACTGGATTCAAAGCTGCGTTACGCGCACACCGTCTGGCACGGCTTTGTCGCCGCTGGCACCAGTTGCCACTTTTTTGCCGTGATGGGTTATGTCGCATAACCTGAGTGCTATGCTCGCCCGCACTAACCACTAGACGCTTGTTCAAATTATGCAAAATGGAACTCGACTTGCAGCTGTGGACTTAGGCTCCAACAGCTTTCGACTGGAAATTGGCCGCTTTGAAGACGGCCAGATTCACCACACTGACTACCTCAAAGAAACCGTCCGGCAGGGCAATGGCTTAGATGCCAACCGGAATTTAACGCCCGAAGCCATGCAACGCGGCTGGGAATGCCTGGCGCGTTTTGGAGAACGTCTCGCCGGTTTCAAAAAAAACCAGGTCCGCGCCGTGGCGACGCAAACCCTGCGCGAAGCCAATAATCGCGATGATTTTCTCAGCCGTGCGCATCAGATTTTGGGCTTCCCGATTGACGTGATAGCCGGACGCGAAGAAGCTCGCCTGATTTACCAAGGCGTGGCGCATCTGCTGCCGCAATCGACTGAGCGCCGACTGGTGATCGACATAGGCGGTCGCTCCACCGAGATGGTTTTGGGTTGTGGACTCGACGCCAAAAGTATGGAGTCTTGGCGCGTGGGCAGCGTCGCTTGGTCGATGAAGTACTTTCCGGACGGCGTACTCAGCGCACGCGCCTTCAACACGGCAGAGATTGCAGCCAAAGCCGTTTTAGACGAAGCCATTCAGACCTTCGGCCGCCCACACTGGGACACGGCCTACGGATCCTCTGGCACGGTTGGCGCTGTCAGCGATGTACTGGCAGCAGCAGGCTGGCCGGCTGACGTTGTGACCCGCGATGGACTCGACTGGCTGCTGGAACGTTTGATCAAAGCCCAAAGCGCAGACCGCTTGAAAATGGATGGCTTGAAGGATGACCGACGGGCGGTGATTGGCGGCGGCGTCAGCGTGCTGCGAGCCATCTTTGACTTGCTCGGCATCGACACCCTGCACGCAGCACAAGGTGCTTTACGGCACGGCGCACTGTACGACTTATTAGACCGTGAAGAGACACAAACCGACTTGCGGTCACGCACAGTGCGTGGGCTGACACGCAAGTTTCATGTCGACTTGGCCCATGCCGAGCGGGTCAGTCGGATTGCCTCGCAGTTACTGACCATGATGCACCAGGGTTCTGTTGAAGAACTTGATCGCTTCCAGCAAAAACTTGACTGGGCGGCTCAACTGCACGAGATTGGCAGCCATATTTCTCACAACGAACCGCATAAACATGGCGCCTACATTTTGCACAACGCCGATGCACCAGGTTTTGCATTGCCTGAATTGCATCGACTCAGCTTATTGGTGTTGGGCCATCGCGGCAAGCTTCGAAAGCTAGAAGCGGACTTTAGCGACAGTGTTTTTGTGCAACAGCTCATGGCCTTGAGATTGGCTGTTATTTTTTGTCACGCCCGGCGTGAACCCGACCTAAAAGGCTTGCAGCTGACGCTAGACGGCAACCAATTTTCATTGCTGTCCCGTAACGGTTGGGCTGAGGCTTTTCCGCAGTCGGCTTACCTGCTTCGGGAAGAATCGATGGCATGGGAAAAAACTCTCTGCACATTGACGTTGAAGGACGCCTAGTGGGGGGCCTTGCCAGGACCAGCTCGAACCGTGTAAACTGTATAAACCGTTAATACTCTTTATTCGCTCGCAAAGGATCTTCTCATGGCTACGCTCAAAAAGTCCCCAACCGCTACAGCCCCAGTCGTCGCCAAGCCGGCGGCGCCCGTCACGGCCAAGCGCGTCATCAACAAAGCTGTCGCAAAAAAACCTGCAGCAGCCCCAGCGAAACCCCTGACCCGCGCAGCAGCACCGAAGAAGCCTGTGTCCACCGCAGCCGCACCAGTGTCGATCCCAAAATCAACGGCAAATGCGAGCACCAAGGTGAACGCCGCCAAAGAAGTCAAAGTCGACAAAGTGAAAAAGCCAAAGCTGGTCCGCGACAGCTTCACCATCCCGAAGGCCGAATACGTGGTGATTGAGGCTTTGAAAGAGCGCGCCGGAAAACTCTCCCGCGCCGCCAAGAAGAGTGAGCTGATGCGCGCCGGCATCAAGGCACTGGCAGCGATGTCTGACGCCGCATTCTTGAACGCACTCGCCGCTGTGCCGACCATCAAGACCGGCCGTCCTTCCGCTGCGAATTAAAGAAACTCGGGCGATTGCACCGTCACCACGACGGTCTGAATTTCTCCGTCGCGCTCTCGGCTGCGCAGCCACCAAATGGCGCCCTTGCGGAATGACAGTTCATCGCCGTCGACGCCCAGCAGGCGGGTCACCACCTGCCCCAGTGTGGGTTGGTGACCGACCACCAAGACCGGCAGTTTGGCCAAGGGCCACTGCACCAAGCTCAATAAATCGTCGACGGAAGCCCATGGCGCGAGTTCGGCACAGGTTTTATACTTGCGCCCTAATGGGACGATGGTTTGCTCGCAACGCATAGCCGGACTGACCAATACCCGAGCGCTGTTGGTCAAGGTGCGGTCGACCCACTTGGCCATGCGAGCAGCTTGCTTGTGGCCACGTGCCGACAAACAGCGGTGCAAATCAGCGTCAACCACGCTCGACGGCCCTGGTGAAGTCGGGCCAAAATCTGGCCCGTCTTCTGCATCTGCATGTCGCCAGAGGATTAAATCCATGACTCAGTGGCTCGCGGGTGGCTTCTGGTTTTTGATGGTCTTGACACGCTTTGCGCTCTTCAAGGGCACGTGCTTTGGCTCCGCCGAATGCAGCGCCATCAACGCCACCTGAGCGCTTTGCTTGCGGCTGCGCGGCAGCAAGGCGGTGCGCTTGTAAGTGCCATCGGCCAACAAGTCCCAAGCGTCTTGGGTGTCGTGCAAGTAAGGCATCAAGCACTCGTTGATGATGCGTTGGCGAATCAGCGGATCCGTCACCGGCCATGCCAGTTCAATACGGCCGAACATGTTGCGGTTCATCCAGTCGGCGCTGGACAAATACAGCGTTTCATCGTCGCCGGCTTGGAAGTAAAAAACCCGTGTGTGCTCTAAAAAACGGCCAATCACAGAGCGCACCCGAATATTGTCAGTGAGACCAGGCACCTGTGCCGGCAACATACAGGCACCGCGCACGATCAGATCGATTTTGACGCCCTGTTGACCGGCTTTGATCAATGCCCGCATCAGGCCATCGTCGGTCAGTGCGTTCATCTTGGCGATCAAGCGGGTGTCTTTGCCACTGGCAGCAGCGGTGCCCAGAGACTCGATCATCTCGACCATTTTTCGGTGCAACTGCAAGGGCGCCACCACCAACTGCCGCAGCTTGGGCAGACGACTTTGACTGGCCAGATGGAAAAATATATTTTCAACATCCAGCGTCAGCATCGGGTTCGCCGTGAGGTAGCTCACGTCGGTATACAGCCGCGCGGTTTTTGGGTTGTAGTTGCCGGTCGACAAATGCGCATAACGCTTGAGTTGCCGGCCTTCACGGCGCGTCACCAGCAGCATCTTGGCGTGCGTCTTCAGCCCGACAACGCCATACACCACCTGCGCGCCAATCGACTCCAGCATCTCGGCCCAATTGATATTGGCTTCTTCGTCAAAGCGGGCTTTGAGCTCAACCACCACCGTGACCTCTTTGCCGCGCCGGACCGCCTCGCGCAACAAAACCATCAGCTCGGAATCCGTGCCGGTGCGGTAGATGGTTTGCTTGATCGCCAGCACCTGCGGGTCATTGACGGCCTCACGCAGAAAAGCCAGCACGCCATCAAAGCTTTCAAACGGCTGATGGATGCAGACATCACCTTGCTTGATTTTCTCAAACAAAGATTCAGAATCCATCAACTGCTGCGGATGGGAGGGCTTGTAAGGCGGGAAAAGAAGATTCGGCGCCTTGATCAGGTCAACCAACTGGGTCAAACGGACCAAATTGACCGGGCCGTTCACTCGGTAAATCGCCTCCAATGGCACCTGAAACTGTTGCTGCAGGAAGTTGGCCAAATGGGGCGAACAACCTGACGAAATTTCCAACCGAACAGACTGACCAAAATGACGCTGTTCAAGACCGGCTCGCAAAGCAGTCCGCAGGTTCAGGACATCTTCTTCGCCGACGGCCAGGTCAGAATGCCGGGTCACCCGAAACTGCGAAAACTGCGACACATCGCGACCCGGAAATAAATCGGCAATGTGAGCGCGCACCACGCTGGACAAAGACACAAACAGAGATCTGCCGTCACCACTCTTGTTGGGGATTTGAATGACCCGCGGCAAGACGCGTGGCACCTTGACAATTGCGATCTCGTTGGCACGACCGAAGGCGTCTTTGCCGCCTAAGCGGACTATAAAATTGAGCGACTTGTTGGCCACCATCGGAAACGGATGCGACGGATCAAGCCCCACCGGAATCAGCAAGGGACGAACCTCACGCAGAAAATAAGCTTTAACCCAACGCCGCTGAGCCGTGTCACGCTCACTCTGGGACAGCAGGTGAATGCCGTGCTTGGCAAACTCGGGCATCAGCGTGTCATTGAACAACTGGTATTGCCGTGCCACAAGGTCATGCGCACTGGCTGCCAGTACTCGAAAAACGGTAGCAGCCTCAGACTCGCCTTCGCCGTGACTGTTCACCGCTGACAAATGCGGCGCCGCCCGCACTTCAAAAAACTCGTCTAAGTTGGACGACACGATGCACAAAAAACGCAGACGCTCTAATAACGGGACTTCAGGCCGGGTCGCCAAGTCAAGCACTCGCTCATTGAAAGCCAAGATGCTGACGTCACGGTTTAAAAATTTGATGGACAAAGCACCCATAGTGTTCAGCGTATCAGGAAGTTCATTAGAAAATGACATGAAATGACGCTTGTGGATTTAGTGTCTATTATTGTTTCAGCGCATCGTGACAGGGCCGTGACAAGCGTGTGAAATATTTAATTCGCTGCCACGTCGAAATGCTTGCGGTAACGTGATGGCAAGTCTGCAATGCGCATCATCATCGGTAGATCGGCCGAATTGAAATCAGGGTCCCACGCGGGTGCGCCCAACACTTTAGCGCCCAGCCGCAAATAGCCTTTGATCAGCGCCGGTGGCTCCACGGCCAGCGAGTTGTCCAGCTGCTCAACCGGCAAGGCCAGACGTGGCGTGACGTGCCAGTCAATCGCGGCCAGGTGGGTTTCACGCAGTTGCCGCCAAATGCTGGCTGCCGCGTGGCCACTGGGCGTGCCGCTGTGCTGCATCGGAATACTGGCGCAACCGATCATGGTGTCGAGTTGGTTACGCGACATGAACTGCGCCAGCGCGCCCCACAAGGCCAAAATAACCGCGCCTTGTCGGTGCTCCGCATGCACGCAGCTGCGACCCAGCTCGACCATGCGGCTGCGCAGTGTACGCAAGCGGGTGAGGTCAAACTCAAGGTCGCTGTACGTGCTGCCAGCGCGCTTGGCTTGGGTTGGCGTCAACGCCCGGTAGGTGCCGATGACCTCCTGCGTGGCCTCGTCACGCACCAGCAGGTGCTCGCAATAGTCATCAAACAAGTCCATGTCGTGGCCGGGGATCTTGCAGACCAGCCGCGCGCCCATTTCCACCGCAAAGACTTGGTACCTCAGACGCTGCGCCTCGCGGACTTCGTCCTGATGGCGGGCCCAGCTGACTTGGATTTTGGCCGGCGCAGGCTTGGCATCCACGGCCGCAGGGATTGCTTGAGAGCTTCGATGAAGTAACCCCCGTGGCGACTCTATCGGCGACAGCGAAAACGTAGGATTGGGCAGTTCTTTCATGTGAGCTTCCTAAAGAGTTGTCGTGGACGTTGAGTACGAAAGGGGAAACAAGGCCAAACCTTCAAGCCAAGGCTTGGCACCCGGGACAAAATGCAGGCCGCCTGGCCCGCTGGCCATCGCTTGGGCGGTGCAGCGCAAGATGCGCAGGATGTTGGTTTGGTTAGAGCTCGAGCTGTTCTGCTCGGCTTGGTGGCGCATCTGAAGTTCTAGGGCATCTTGTTTCATGCCCTGAATTTTGAAGTTTCAGCGTGACGCAATCATGTCGAATTCATGACATTTCAGTGACGCGGTTGACGATTCACAGCGCCGTTTGGTTCATGCGTGCCGACAATGCCGCTGCGCTTTCCTTGCGCTCGCTGTAGCGGTCGACCAGCCAGGGCGAGGCATCGCGGGTCAGCAGCGTGAACTTGAGCAACTCTTCCATCACGTCCACCACGCGGTCGTGGTACGCCGAAGGCTTCATGCGGCCAGCTTCGTCGAATTCTAAAAAGGCCTTGGCGATGGACGATTGATTTGGAATCGTCAGCATGCGCATCCAGCGGCCAAGTACCCGCATCTGGTTCAAGGCGTTGAAAGACTGCGAACCGCCGGAAACTTGCATCAGCGCCAACGTCTTGCCTTGGGTTGGCCGAACCGCGCCCACGCTGAGTGGAATCCAGTCGATTTGCGTCTTCAAAATGCCGGTCATTGCACCATGCCGTTCGGGTGAACACCAGACCATACCTTCAGCCCAAGCCGCGAGTTCGCGCAGCTCTTGCACTTTGGGGTGCGACTCGGGTGCGTCGTCCGGCAAGGGCAAACCGCTTGGCAAAAAAGTGCGCGTTTCAGCGCCCATGGCCTGCAGCAGTCTGGCCGCCTCTTCGCTGGCCAGACGGCTGTAAGACCGCTCACGGACCGAGCCGTAGAGCAGCAAGATGCGCGCTGGATGGGTCGCCGCACCGGGTGCAGCGGGACCCGTCAAGATCAATTCCGGCTTGACGAAATGTGCCGGATCTAAGGATGTCGGGAGGGGGGCCATGAATAGATTTTCTTTCGCCAGCTTGTGTTGTTTAAACCATTCAATTATATTTGAACAATGGAAAAAACTCTACAAACGCCTAGCGCCAACATGCTGGCTGAAAATTTGGCCGTGACGTCTTTGGCGGCACTGGCGCAGACACAACGCCTGCGCGCCTTTCGGGCCTTGGTCGTGGCCGGGCCGGAAGGGTTGACGCCAGGATTCATTGCTGAGCAGCTAGAGATGGCGCCCAGCGCCCTGTCCTTTCACTTGAAGGAACTCTCACAGGCAGGTTTGGTGAGCAGCGAGGCACGCGGCAGAAATTTGATTTACCGGGCTGAGTTTGCGCGCATGAACGCCTTGCTCGCTTACTTGACCGAGCAATGCTGCCAAGGTGAAAGTTGCGCGGCTGTGCCAGCCCCGAGCCAAAAGAAAAAGGACCAGTGATGGGCTTGTTTGAACGTTATTTGACGCTCTGGGTGGCACTCAGCATTGCCGCTGGCGTTGGGCTGGGCCTGGTGTCACCCACTGTATTTCAGGCCATCGCAGGGATTGAATATGCCCAGGTCAATCTGGTGGTGGCGGTTTTCATCTGGGTGATGATTTACCCGATGATGATCCAGATCGATTGGTCGGCCATGAAAGACGTTGGCAGCAAACCGCGCGGCTTGCTGCTGACACTCGTCGTCAACTGGCTCATCAATCCGTTCACCATGGCGCTGCTGGGCGTGCTGTTTTTCAAGTACATCTTCGCGCCTTGGGTCGAGCCACAGTCAGCGTCAGAGTACATCGCCGGCATGATCTTGCTCGGCGTGGCGCCCTGCACCGCCATGGTCTTTGTGTGGTGCGCGCTGGTCAAAGGCGATGCCAACTACACGCTGGTGCAAGTGAGCATCAATGACTTGATCATGGTGCTGGCCTTCGCACCGATAGCGGGATTTTTGCTGGGTGTGACCGACATCAGCGTGCCGTGGGAAACGCTGGTGCTGTCAACGCTGCTGTACGTGGTGTTGCCCTTGTTGGCGGGCATGGCCACCCGTCACGCATTGCTGAAAAAATCAGACCACGCCGTTGCTGCCTTTGTCGCTCAGCTCAAGCCTTTGTCGATGATCGGCCTGCTGGCCACTGTGGTGCTGCTGTTTGGTTTTCAGGCGGGCACCATCATCGCCAAGCCGCTGGTCATCGCCATGATCGCGGTGCCGCTCATCATTCAGAGTTACGGCATTTTCATCATCAGCTTTGCCGGCGCTAAATTTTTGCGACTGCCGCACAACATTGCAGGCCCAGCCTGCCTGATCGGCACCTCGAACTTTTTTGAACTGGCCGTCGCCGTGGCCCTCTCGCTGTTCGGTTTGAACTCAGGCGCCGCACTCGCCACTGTGGTCGGTGTGTTGGTTGAGGTGCCGGTGATGCTGTCGCTGGTGGCGATCCTCAATCGAACGCAGCATTGGTTTCCAGGCGACCACCCGAAGCCTGAGAAAGCGCTATCGAAGGGACCGTCAAGGCGGGGGCGTTTGCATCACTAGTTGCCCCCGAAGCCAGCTCAGCGCGCCGTCAGAAACGCGCCGACTTCCAACAGGATCAGTTCGTTGTCGTCCGCCTTGTTCGGCTCTCGGCTGCTCGAAAACGGCAGGTTGTTGTCGTTGCCCACGACGATGTGATTGGCATCGACGATGTCGACGTTTTCGATGGTGAAAAACGGAAAGGTCAGCACGCCGTTGGTCAGGGGTTTACGTGCCAGTTTGAGTGGGTCAGCAATCGCCATCAGATCGATGTAGCCGATTTTTCGCACCGGGCTGTTCACATTGGCTTCGGTCATTTCAATCTTGTAGACGCGCTTGAATTTGGCCAGGTCATGGAAGCAATCAGTGCGTTTTTGGCCTTCAGGACAAGCTTTGTCGGCAGTCCCTTCACCGTTGTCCCGCTCAATGATCAGGCCGGTGGTGGCATCGATCATGTTGAAGTCACCGATGGCGTGGTGGTGGGCTTCCAACACATATTTCCAATGACGACCGGTCCACTTTTCGGTCTTCACGTCAAACTCAAGCGCGCGTAGAAACTGCTTGCCATCGAGCGTCTCGACTGCGTTGCTGGCCTCGTCCCACAAGGCACCCTCGAGCAAGGGGTACAACTTGCTGCCGTCTGGGGAAGACGCCATGCCCTCAAAGCCTTTCGAACGACGGACCTGGAATTTCACCGCAACATTGGGCGCAGACGGCGTCCGCACGGCAGGGTGGTCGGGCGAGCGCACGACCTTGCCATCCACCTGAGTTTCAAAAACCGCCAAGACCTTGCCCTTGAGGTCGGTCTTGATCAGGTACGGGCCAAACTCGTCGCCAATCCAGAGCGCTCCGCCTGCGATCTGAAAACTCTCGGTATCAAAGTCTGATCCGGTCAGGTAGCGCTGCTTGCTGCCTTCATGGACGATGCGAAACGGTACCTTGCGGTCTGGGTCATGCAAGAAAACTGTTTCCAGCCGCTTGAACTGGCCGGACTTGAAGTCGACGCTGTAGCGATTCAGGTACAGCATGAAGTCGGGCGAGTTGGCTTTAGAGCCGGCGCCGTTATCGGTCAGCAGCCAGTAGCTGCCGTCGGCCATGCGTTTGATGCCAGAATGTCCTTGCACCGGCTGACCTTTGAAGGGCAAGAAAACGCCCGTCGGGCGCCCTGCGGACAAACCTTCGACGCTGGCGATTTTGTCGACGCGCTGGCCCGTGGTGAATTTACCGCTGACCTGCAAGTCAGCGGGTGCATCTTTAGGCGCAGCGATCATGGTTTGCGCCGGCAAAATCGCATGGCCGCTGAGCGTGACCGGAAAAGCGGTTTGAGCGTTGACCAGCCAGGGCGTGGCACTTAACGCCACCACCAGAAGCACACGTTGAATGGAACAAGAAGACAACATCAATGACCCTTTTTAATTTCGCTGAATACCGAACAACGTCATCCAGCGTGGGTCAGTGTGCTGCGCCTATTTGACAACGTCATGTCAACTTCATGTCGATTCAACATCACGGAGCAGCGGCGGCGCAAGACCTGTGAAGCGGTCTTACTTTTCGATCTCAATTAGGCGCACGGCGAAGGGTATGCGCTCACGCGCATCGACTGTGACGTGAACCGCCCGCACGTCACCCGCGCCAGGAACGATCAGCCGGGTCAGGTTCTTCAATGGCTTTTTATTCAAACTGAAGGGCTGATCAAAGCGGAACAGATGGCTGTCGCCATGAATCAGCAGCACCGGCATAGTTGACTCCGCCGCCAATGGCAGCAAGGTGTTACCGATGCTGTTTCGAAAACCCGAGTAACCCGGAAAGTCCTCCAAGCTGGACTTGCTTTCAAACACATCGGCCTGCATGGCAAAGACAATCGCCTTGGCCGAAGACTGCTTCGCCAAGGCAAAGGCATCGCGGATCCATGCCACATTGGCCTTGTCGCGTTCAAAATATTCGGCTACCGCAGAGGGATCGCGTACCTCGAAATTGTTGTTGCTGCCGACGATGTGCAGCGTCACGAAAAGCACCTGCTGGTGCAGCCAGCGCTGGTTCTCGATAAATTTGGCGTGTGCCGCATCCTCAGTGGACTGGTTTTGCAACTGCAGAGGTGCCTTACCCAAAGACTGGCCCGGCGTGAAGAAGCGCTGTCGCAGCGCTTGCAAACGCTCTTGTGGCTCATAAGCGCCGTTGTTGGCGCGGTGGCAATCCGTCCATTCGTTGTCACCCGGCGTGTAGACAACGGCGGCATCAAACCTGTTGAAATGGCCCGATTGGGCTTCGAACTCTGGGTCTGAGCACAAGGTCGAGCCGGACTTGATGTCACCCACATGAATCGAAAAAGGTGGCTTGATTTTATTGATGTTGCTGATCAACGCCCGATACGGCGGATAAGCCCGAGTTTCATCGCCGTAAGGCAAGTCGCCCAAGGCCACAAAGCTGAAGGGCTGGGCCTGCGCAGCGAACGCCGCCAAAAGGCCAAGGCTCAGCCAACCTAGTCGGTACAGTTTTTTCATAGCCATAAAAAAAGTTGTTGCAGAAACGTTTACTTCTTCTTCGCAACCAGCAGTCCGGCCGGCAACACGACACCTTTGACAGCGGCTTGGGCCAGCTTGAAGAAAACATCGGTGTTGTCCATCACGCCGGTGAACGAATAAGCGCCGGGTCCGAAAGCCGACAGTGGAATGTCGCTGGCGGTGTGCACCGCACTGTTACCCGGCACCTGCCCGGTGATCATGAACTTGCCTTGATCATCGCGCTGACTTGGGCCGGCTGGGTAAGCTGCCAGCGGTTGCATCTTGACGAAAGGTTGTTGACTGTCCTGCACTGGCAATGGGTTTGTGCGGTAGTCTTCAAAGCGGTCTGAGTTGGCGCCATAAGCTACCAGCAGGCGGTGGTCGATGTCGGTCGTCTCTGGATAGCCGTCGGCAGCGAACCGGTATTTTGGAAAACCGGCGGCTGTGTAAATGCCAATTGTTTTGTCGCGCAAAGCCGGACCGCCTTCACGCACCAACTCTTGCAGTCGGGCGTCGCTGACGACGGAGCCACCAATCAGCGCCACACCCGCGCATTCATGATCTGCCGTGACGATGACCAAAGTGTCGCCACGCTTCGCAGCAAAGGCCTGGACCAGTTTGACGGTGCGGTCAAATTCAATCGTGTCCAACAACCAGCGTTCCGTGTCCATGGCATGGGCTTGTTTGTCGATCGACGCGCCTTCGACCATCAACACAAAACCTTCTTTCTTTTTCTCCAACACCCGCAGCGCTGTGGTGGTCATTTCGTCGAGCATGGGTTGGTCCGGGAAGCCGTAGTCGTCAACCACACGGTTAAGACCTGCGTTCCCCAAGCCCTGACCTTTGTTGCGCCGACCATCTATTTTGTCGAGCGCGACGTTCATGTTGGAATGAGAAAACAAGCCGAGCAACTGGCTGGTCTTTTGTCCGTCAATCGCATCCATCTCGGTTTTATTGCCGGCATAGGTAAATCCAGCGGCTTGAAAGTCGGCCAGCAGGTTGCGGTCTTGGTCTTTTCTGCCGGGCGCTGCGCCCCAAGCTTTGACGATGTCTGCGGTATGGGCGTCGGTGTCAGAAAACGCGTAGTCAGTTCGGTCGCCGCGCGCGGAACCGGGCGTGCTGGCCGGTAAAAACCACTTGCGTCCGCCGCCCATCAGCACGGACAAGCCACTGAGTTTTCGGTCGTCTAAGTACTGGTCAACAATGCCGGTGCCAGCACCGCGGTTACTGGTGTGCACCGCATTGGCTGCGGGCGTCGCGTCAAACACATCAGCCGTGGTCACCAAGCCCAACGCTTTGCCTTGAGTCCGGTGCAGGTATTCGCTCAGGTATTCGATGCGCGGGTTGTCAAACGCGTCCAACGTGTCATCGGGGAACACGCCTTCTTCGTTGTTGTTGTTTTTGTTGCCCAGCGCGTAAGAACTCATGCCGGGGGCCGAGTCGGTGACGATCGAGTTGAGCGACGCGGTTTTGACCATGCCAGTGACGGGAAAAGTGTCCATCGCCAACGGTTGGATCACCTTGCCTTGGGCATAGCCGCCAGCCACGATGCGGGCGGCCGTGCGCTGCGCTGCGCCCATGCCGTCACCCAGCATGATGATGATATTTTTGACTTTCTGCCCGCCCAATGTCAATGGCACGATTTCAAAGTTACCTTGGGCGCTGACAGTCAGACCGTCGCTTTGTGTGGCGGTCACCGTGAAGGTATGGACGCCCGGTTTGTTCACGCTGATAGCCCGGCTCGAAACGATGGCCGCATTGACAGGCACGCCTTTTTTGCAGAACGCTTCGCAGGTCTTGATGGCGACATTGGCAGTGAGCGCTTTGCCGTCGATGGCGAAGCGGGCTGAAGTGATCGTCTTACGGGCATCGTCTGGCCGCACTGTGGCTTGCACGTCAAATCGCTGGCCGGGCAGAAAGCGTGCAACGATCGGGCCTTCTGCCTGGCTGCTGAACAACTCGCTTGGCGGCGTCAGGCGCGTGACGCTGGGTGCAGCTTGCGCTGCATGGCTGGCCAAGGCGCACAAGGCCATGCCGGCAAGCCGGCTCAAGGTGACTGGGGATTTGTAAGGCATGTCGTTTTTCAAGTTGGAGGAAAAGGTTTAAAGCCAGCACTCAATGCGCGTGCTGTTGCGCTTGCAAGTAGTTCGTCAGTTCAGCACTGTCCATGCCGCGCGTCGCCTGTGCGGGCAACACGAGTCGGACCCAAGAAACTCGGCCATCGCGTTCTTCAAGGCGGCCTACGCTCAATTGGCCTGAGAGTGTCATCAGCCCGCGCTTGTACGGAATCAGCCAGTTTTTTTGCGCATCGTCCAAGTAGATCGTGACCAGCGCTGCCGGCAGGTCATCGGCCTCGCCGTCAGCATGCTCGCTCATTTGCACAGGTCGCGGCGAGAGCATGAAGCGCCCTGTATGCGGGACTTCTTGCTGCACCATATAACCCGTGATTTGCACCCTCTGGCCGTTGGCTGAATTCAGCTTGGCACTCATCTCCAAGCCTTTGGAGCCCATCGGATGATTGAAAAAATCTTTAAAGGCCAGCTCTGGGGTTACCTGCGCGGAAGCCGCGGTACACAAGAGCCCGGCGACAAGACCAATAAAAAGCAGTCGCATGTTAAATTTTGATGTGAAAAATAATTGATTGCAAATAATATTCTCTGCACAAGTCAGTTGTGTGAATTTTGAGCGGAAGTTTCGGCAACGATGTCCTGCTTTTTAGCTTCAAAATTGACTACTTTGACTTTATCTATCGATGAGTCACCAGCGTTCCAACTGGCCTTGATACCAAGCCGTGTCGCCCGCGTCAACCAGCAGCGTTTTTAAAAGAAGGCGTGACCATTGACGACTTCATGCGACCAGACCGCGTCATCGCGGGCTGCAGCAACGAGCAAGCCGAGCTGGTCATGCGCGCCCTGTATTCACCTTTCCTGCGCAATCGAGACCGCCTCATCGTGATGGATGTGCACAGCGCCGAGCTGACGAAATATGTCGCCAATGCCATGCTGGCCACGCGCATCAGCTTCATGAACGAGATGGCGCTGCGGGCCGAAAAAGTCGGCGCTGAGCTAAGCATGCTGAAAGCGACCCAAGCCATCAATGACCGCTAACGTGGTCTGCTGGGTCGTCGCGTGGTGGCGCGCTTTGGTCAAGACCTGAGCGGCCTGCAGTTTGCTGTCTGGGGCTTGGCCTTCAAACCGGGCACGGACGACATGCGCGAAGCGCCCAGCGTGGACTTGATCGACGCGCTGCTGCGCCGTGGTGCACGGGTCAAAGCCTTCGACCCGGTGGCGATGAATCGGGCGGTTGAGATCTGGGGCGAACAAGCAGAATTTGAATTATGCAAGGCGTCCCTCTCCGCCGCTGACGGGTCGGATGCACTGATCGTCGTGACCGAATGGCGATATTTTCAGTGTTGAGGCTTGATGCCGTCTCGCCAGGCGCTCAAGCCTGACGCAGAGCCTTCTTCAAGGCAATCCCAAGCTCGGGTTTACCGGCAAACGGGTCGGTCGGATTGCGCGCCAGCAGTATGTCTTCGAGCCGGGTTTGCACCGAGCCAATGGCCTGAGGGTGGCTGTAAATGTAGAACTGATTTGCCGCCACCGCGTCGAATACTTTTTGCGCCACGTCGGCCGCCTTGACCTTGCCCGAACTGACCGCCTTGACGCTCATGGCTTGACCTACCAATTGGCTTTTGGTCGGCTTGGACGCCGGCAATTCGCCGGGCCGATTGCGCTGGCTCTGGCTGATGCCGGTGGCGACAAAAAAGGGGCACAGCACGCTGGCCGAGACCTGGTCCGTCACCAGCGACAAGTCCTGGTACAGGGTTTCGCTCAAGCTGACCACCGCATGTTTGCTGACGTTGTAAATACCCATGTTGGGCGGCGCCAGCAGGCCGGCCATGCTGGCGGTGTTGACGATGTGGCCCTGCCAGGTCGGGTCTTTGCTGGCGGCTTCCAACATCATGGGTGTGAACAGGCGAACCCCGTGCACCACGCCCCAGACATTGACGCCCAGCACCCACTCCCAGTCTTTCACCGAGTTTTCCCAGACCAGTCCGCCGGCTCCGACGCCGGCGTTGTTAAACACCAGATGCGGCGCGCCAAAACGCTGCCGCACCGCCTCGGCCAGTGCCTCCATTTGACCGGCGCTAGAAACATCGACCTTGCGCGCCAACACCTGCACACCCGTGGTCTGCAGCTCTGCCGCAGCTTGGTCCAGCGCGTCTTGCTGCACATCGACCAGCACCAGGTTCATGCCCAGGCGGGCGCCTATGCGCGCGCATTCGAGGCCAAAGCCCGAAGCGGCGCCGGTCAGAACCGCCGTTTTGCCTTTGAAATTAGTGATCATTCATATTTCCATAAATTAAATAGAACGCAGCAACGATGGCTGCACTTGTTCTTGATACGGGCCGTCATGCGGGCGTCACGGCTTTCATCACATAGCCAATTCGCGGGAAATGCAGATGCACCTTGCCGACCCGCTGGTCACTGCGGCTCAGCGTGTAGTGGGTGCGGGTCGCGGCCATCAAGCAGCCCTCGGTCGGCTCGGGGCCGAAACTCTCGGCCGTGATGCTGACCAGGCTGCCCAGTGCAATGCCGTGCTCATCCTGAAAAACGCTGTCGCGCAGCAAGCCATGGCCGACTTGCATGGGTTCAGCTTGGGCTGCTACGTCAATGGCTTGGGCAGCGTCGAACTTTTCCAGGCTGCCATGGCCTATGGCCTGCATGCGGTCCATCCAGTCGGTGACCACCGGCGTAGTTTTCAGGATGTCGGCCATCACCGGCGTGCGGACGCGGGTGAACCAGAGCGGGTGGTAGGCCGCGAAATCGGCGATGCAGGGCTGCTGGCCTAGCAAATAGGGTTGACCGTCCAGCATGTCGGACAAGCGCCGCAAATAGGATTTATAGGCCGCCGCCGCATCGGCCGGACGCAACCGCAACATGCCGCCGCTCATGGCCTTGCGGTCTTCGCCAAAGGCCTTTGCGACCTCGGCCGGAGCAGCGCCGAAGATCTGGGCCATGCCCTTGGGGCTCAGGTTATGCGCCATCGCGGCCCAGAACAGCGTGCCGTCTGCCCATTGCGCGAGCGTGCGGGCCAGGCCCTTGCCGGGTTCCGGATAAATGCTGGGCGTGGGCTGCAGGTGTTCGAGCACATCGCAAATCAAGGCGCTGTCGCAATAAATATCAGCGCCGATTTGCAGCAAAGGGGTCTTGCGGTAGCCACCGGTCAGCGCCAGCACCTCGGGCTTGGGCAAGATGTTGGGAATGACCACCGACTTCCAGCGCAGATTTTTGTAGCCGAGTATCAAGCGAATTTTTTCCGAAAACGGCGAGCTCGGATAGTGGTGAAGAATCAGGTCGGTCATAGCAGCTCCAGTTGATCGAGAAAATAGGAATTCAGCGCCATACTGAGCGCCTGCCGCAGCAGGCCGCGCTATCGCCGCATCAAATCAGCTTGACGAGTTGCTTGCCGAAGTTCTTGCCCTTGAGCAAACCCAGAAAAGCCGCGGGCGCGGCGGCTATGCCCTGGGCCACCGACTCGCGCGGCTTGAGCTTGCCGGTCGCGACCAGCTTGCCAAGTTCTTGCAGCGCCTCGGGCCAAATTTCCATGTGTTCGCTGACGATAAAGCCCTGTATCTTCAGCCGATTGGTCAGGATCAGCTGCGGGTAAGTCATGGGCAGTGGCTGGCCATCGTAGCCAGCGATCATGCCGCACAGCGCGATGCGGCCGAAGGCGTTCATGCGGGACAGCACGGCGTCCAAGATCATGCCGCCCACATTTTCAAAATAGCCGTCTATGCCGTCGGGACAGGCTTGCTTGAGCGCCTTGGACAGCGAGGCCGCGTCCGGGTGCAGCTTGTAGTCAATGCAGGCGTCAAAGCCCAGCTCTTGCAGCGCATACTTGCATTTGTCGGGTCCACCGGCAATGCCGACCACGCGGCAGCTTCTGGCCTTGGCCAGCGCCGCAAAAGCGCTGCCTACCGCGCCGGTGGCGGCGCTGACGACCACGGTCTGGCCGGCTTTGGGCTCTAAGATTTTGACCAAGCCATACCAGGCAGTGACGCCTGGCATGCCGACCGCGCCCAAGTAGTGCGACAGCGGCACATGGGTGGTATCGACCTTGCGCAGCGCGCCCGGCTGGTTCGCATCGACGACGCTGTACTCCTGCCAGCCGCCCGTGCCCACGACCTTGTCGCCAACGGCGAACTTGGGGGTTTTGGATTCGACGACCTCGCCGGCTGTGCCGCCACCCATGACCTGGTCCAGCGCCTGCGGAACGGCATAGCTCTTGGCGTCGTTCATGCGACCGCGCATGTACGGGTCCAAGCTCATAAAGTGGTGCCGTACCAGCACCTGGCCGTCCTGCAAGGCCGGCGTGTCGCTGCTGAGCAGTTTGAAATTGCTGGCGCTGGCTTCGCCGCTAGGGCGGTTGGCTAGCAAGATTTGCTGGTTGCTTGGCATTTGAGTCTCCGTGGAATGCTATTGATTGAAGAGATCATGAGGTCTATGAGCCTCGGGGCGGCCCGGCGAAAAATGGTCGCTCGCGAAGCAGTGATCTGTGACATGGCTATCCGCCTGTGACAGCGCTGACGCCACCATCAACGGCCAGCCACTGCGCGGTAATGTGCTTGCCGGCATCCGATGCATACAGCACGCACAAGCCCTTGAGGTCTTCATCATCGCCGAGTCGGCCCAATGGCGCATGGGCAGCGAGTTTTTCTTCGCCCATGGCCTTGAGCGTGCCGACCGTCATCTTGCTCGGGAAAAAGCCCGGGCAAATGGCGTTGACGGTGATGTTGTACTGGCCCCATTCGCAGCCCAGCGCGCGGGTGAAATTGATCACCGCGCCCTTCGAGGTGTTGTAAGCGACGGTCGTCATCTCGGCCGGATTGCCGCCCAGACCGGCGATGGACGCAACGTTGATGATGCGGCCGGAGCGGCGCGCAATCATGCTGTGCTTGGCGATATGCTGGCTGAGTATGAAATAGCCGCGTATGTTGAGGTTCATCACCTTGTCCCAGGCCTCGACCGGATGGTCCTCGGCTGGCGCACCCCAAGCCGCGCCGGCGTTGTTGACCAAAATATCGACATGGCCGAAGCGCTTGATGGTTTGATCGGCCAGGCTGCGTATGTCGGCCTCTTGGGCGCAGTCGGCGGCAATCCAGTCAACGGCGATGCCAGCCTTCTTGAGCGTTGCAGCCGACTCTTCAAGGTCTTCGGCCTTGCGCGAGCTCAGCATGATTTTGGCGCCGGCTTCGCCCAGCGCTTGCGCCAGTTGCAGACCCAGACCGCGCGAGCCGCCTGTGACCAGCGCGGTCTTGCCGCTCAGATCGAACAATTGTTGGATGGTACGTGTCATTGCGTGGGTTCCTTGAAAAGACTCATCAGAATGCTTGCTCCGGCAGTTCGGCACAAGTGAGGTTGCGACTAGACACAACCTGCAGCCAGGCGTCTATTTTTGGCAGTTCATAGTGGAAAAAATACCTGGCTGCACCGAGCTTACCCACTGTCGCAGGCCTGACTTTTTCGCCATCGGTGCGCAGCGCGGCAAGCGCCACATCGAGCCAGATCCAGGCCAGCACAGTGTGGCCAAAGCCTTGCATATAGGGCACCGCATTGGCCAGCGCGTCGAGTGGTTTGCCAGTGGCCCAGGCGGCCTCGGTGCTGGTTTGCAGCAACTGCAAGGCCTGGCCCAGTGCCTGCGCGTGATCAGCCAGCTCGGGCACAGCGCTGGCGCGCGCCTGCGTGGCCTGAATCCGCGCCACCAGCAGTTGCAAGCCCTTGCCGCCTTCTAGCAGCACCTTGCGGCCGAGCAGATCAGACGCCTGGATGCCGTGCGTGCCTTCGTGAATCATGTTCAAGCGGTTGTCGCGCCAATACTGCTCAACCGGAAAATCGCGGGTGTAGCCATAGCCGCCGTGGACCTGGATCGCCAGCGAATTGGCTTCCAAGCACCACTCACTGGGCCAGCTCTTGGCAATCGGCGTCAGCACTTCCAGCAGCAGGCGCGCGTCGTCAGCAGCTTGCGCCTCGGCGGTGTGCTGCTCGTCAACCAGCCGCGCGCAATACAGCGCCAGCGCCAGCGCGCCTTCGCCATAGGCTTTTTGCGCCAGCAGCATGCGTTTGACATCGGCGTGTTCGATGATGCGGATTTGCGGCTGCGCCGCGTCCTTACCTGGGCCGACTCCGCCGCCGGGCCGGCCCTGAGGCCGATTTTTCGCATACTCGAGGCTCGCGTAGTAACCAGCCAGACCCAGCATGGTGGCAGCCAGGCCGACGCCTATGCGGGCCTCGTTCATCATGTGGAACATGCAACGCAAGCCCTGGTGCGGCTGGCCGACCAAGTAGCCGACCGCGCCGGCTTGTCCATCAACAGGGTACTTGCCCTCGCCAAAATTGAGCAAGGTGTTGGTGGTGCCGCGCCAACCGAGTTTGTGATTGAGACCGGCCAAGGCCACGTCATTGCGCACACCCGTGAGCTCGCCATCCGTAGCGACCATCTTCTTGGGCACGATGAACAACGAAATCCCGCGCGTGCCGGCAATCAACTTGCCGTCCGGCCCTGGAATCTTGGCCAGCACCAAATGGATGATGTTTTCGGTCAGCTCATGCTCGCCGGCTGAGATCCACATCTTGTTGCCCTTGAGCCGATAGCGCGGCCCTAGCGGATCGGCCTCGAAATCGCTGCCATCGGGCAGCGCCCGGGTCGTGATGTCGCTCAGCGAGGAGCCGGCCTGCGGCTCGCTCAAGCACATGGTGCCGGAAAAGCGGCCGCTCAATTCATTGCGCGCAAAGACTTCTTTTTGCACTTCACTGCCATGCACCAGCAGCAAATTGGCATTGCCCTTGGTCAGCATGCTGGAGCCTATGCTGACCGAGGCCATCGCGAAAAAGGCATTCGCCGCCGCATCCACGGTATAGGGCAGTTGCATGCCGCCTTCCGCGTAGTCTTGCGCGGCGCTCAGCATGCCGGAAGCCGCATAGGCCTTGTGCGCCTCATGGGTGGCCTGCGGCAGTACGACTTTTTCGCCGTCGAAGTGCGGCTCCTGGGTATCGACGAGGCGGTTGAAAGGCGCGTATTTTTCGCGCGCGATTCGCTCGCAGGTGTCAAACACCGCGCCAAAGGTTTCGCGCGAGTGATCGGAAAAGTGTTCGCGCTGCGTCAATGCTTCGGCGTCAAGCCAGTCATAGAGCAGGAAATCGAGAGTTGGACGCAGAGACATAAACCACACTTTCTAACTTTCCGTGGTGGGCCTAGCCCGAGGCTGAATTAATTTTTCATTTCAAACTTGATCCGCGATCCAGGGACGCAGAATCGTGTGGGGGCCACTTGGCGCGAGCGGCGCGCCACCTCCCAGGAGGTGTAACGGTGGATATCGCCATCGACTCGGCGCGACACCATCTCGGCATCGCCATGGTGGCGCTAGGCGAAATCGATCAGCGTTGAAATCAGCAGTGGCTGGTTTTGCATCAAACCCAACATAATTAATTACTTTTCT
>JASDRC010000035.1:0-15508 GCA_041442125.1 Polaromonas sp.
GCAGAGACAGCGGCCAGAGCAGCCAGGGCAATCAGGGATTTTTTCATTGAGAGTTTCTCCAAAGTTGAACATAGGGCTCCAGGATTTGGACCCCCGGGCCAACCTCCTTTCGGAAGTTGTCGCTATTGCACCAGACGATCTATGCCAACGCAAAGGAAACAACGCTAAAAAATTGATTTCGTTGCAACGATGCAACACCCCACCCCGCCCACCAATACAAGCTTTGAATGCCATGGATCGCCCATGGCCAGAGCAGCGTGGGTAAACTGGTGTTAACCCTGAAAGAGACCCATGGACAGCTTGCTGAACAACGCGATCACCGCCACCGACAACGCTTTGCGCACATTGTTCGCCAAACCACACGCCACCCGCGCTTGCCCGACCGTGCCGGCTGAGCCGACCGAACTCAACGCCGAGCAAAAGGCCAGCGCCGGCGCGCTGATGCGGGTCAACCACGTGGGTGAAGTCTGCGCGCAGGCGCTGTATGCGGCGCAGGCGCTCAGCACGCGCGACCCGGTGCTGCGTCAGCAGTTTTTAGACGCCAGCCGCGAAGAAAGTGACCACTTGGCCTGGACGCATGAACGCTTAGCGGAACTCGGCGCCCGGCCTTCGTTGCTGAACCCGCTTTGGTACGCCGGTGCGTTTGGTCTGGGTTTGTTGGCGGGCCGCTTGGGCGACCGGCTGAGCTTGGGTTTTGTGATGGAAACCGAAAGGCAAGTGGAGTCTCACCTAGCCGGTCATTTGGAGCGGCTGCCCGCGGCAGACCACGCCTCACGTGCCATCGTCGCGCAAATGAAAGATGACGAAGCGCGCCACGCCAGAGAAGCGGCCAACGCCGGTGCGCAAGAGCTGCCACTGCCGGTTAAGGCGTTGATGCGCGCCTCCGCCAAGCTAATGACGACAACGGCGCAATATATCTAAACGCTGTTTTAACCCTCGACAACCTCAAAGCTGGTGGTGATGTCGGCGGTTTTTCCCAGCATGATGGTGGCTGAGCAGTATTTGTCGTGGCTCATGGCAATCGCACGCTCAATCGCGCTGGGCAGCAAGCCTTGGCCGGTCACCACAAAGTGCATGTGAATTTTGGTGAAGACTTTCGGGTCTACCTCGGCCCGCTCTGAAGTCAGCTTGACAGAGCAGCCGCGCACGTCGTGGCGACCGCGCTTGAGGATCAGCACCACGTCATAAGCGGTGCAACCGCCCGCGCCAGCCAAGATGGTTTCCATCGGCCGCGGGGCCAAGTTAGCACCGCCGTTGTCAGGCTTTGCCGCGTCGGGCGCGCCGTCCATCAGCAGCGTGTGGCCGCTGGCCGTTTTGGCCACAAACGACATGGCAGAACCTTCCCCGGGGACGGCTTGTGGTCCCGCCCAACTAACTATGCATTCCATGAATAACGCTCTTTCTATTTCAAAATATTGACCATTGAACACCAAAGGATGTTGCAGTGCAGCATGACTCCGCTATAATTTATACATTGCAACAATATGCTGTTTCAACAGCTCTTGATTGTTGCACTGGTTGTCTCCTCCACTCCTCAAAGAGTGGATTAACAGGTCCAGATCTTCGTGATCTGGACCTTTTTTTTCGCCCATCATAATGGGCGCTCCAGAGAGAGAACCACCATGCTGCCGCCCAAGACCCGATCTGCCTCCAAACCTCAGCTGACGCCAGCCGATTACCTGAAAAAAATCCTCACCGCCCGGGTCTATGACGTAGCGGTGGAGTCGGCGTTGGAGCCAGCCAAATCACTCAGCCAGCGTTTGAACAACACGGTGCTGCTGAAGCGCGAAGACCAGCAACCCGTGTTCAGCTTCAAGCTGCGCGGCGCCTACAACAAGATGGCCAATTTGAGCCCGGCGCAGCTCAAAAAGGGCGTGATTTGTGCCTCAGCCGGCAACCACGCGCAAGGCGTTGCGCTGAGCGCCAACAAGCTTGGCACGCGCGCGGTGATCGTCATGCCGTCAACCACGCCGCAGCTCAAAATAGACGCGGTACGCGCCCTCGGTGGTGAGGTCGTGTTGCATGGCGAAAGCTATTCAGATGCTTATGAACACGCGGCCGCGTTGGAAAAGAAAAACGGACTGACCTTTGTGCACCCGTTTGACGACCCAGACGTGATTGCCGGCCAAGGCACGATTGCCATGGAAATGTTGCGGCAAATCCAGCGCATTGGCCACGGCCAGCTGGACGCGGTGTTTGTCGCCATTGGTGGCGGCGGTCTGATCTCCGGCGTGGCGAATTACATCAAGGCGGTGCGACCCGAGATCAAGGTGATTGGCGTGCAGATGAACGACTCGGACGCCATGATCCGCTCGGTCCACGCCAACAAGCGCGTCATGCTGCCAGACGTCGGGCTGTTTTCAGACGGCACGGCGGTCAAGTTAGTGGGTGAAGAAACCTTCCGCATCAGCCGCGAACTGGTGGACGAATTCATGACCGTCGACACCGACGCAGTCTGCGCCGCCATCAAAGACGTCTTCGTCGACACCCGCGGTATTGTGGAACCAGCGGGTGCGCTGGCGGTGGCCGCCATCAAGCAATACGTCGCCTTGAACAAGACCAAGGGCGAGACTTACGCCGCAATTTTGTGCGGCGCCAACATGAACTTTGACCGGCTGCGTTTTGTGGCCGAGCGTGCTGGCGTCGGCGAAGAACGCGAAGCCTTGTTTGCCGTGACCATCCCTGAAGAGCGCGGCAGCTTCAAGCGCTTTTGCGAACTGATTGGCGATTTGCCGGGTGGCCCGCGCAGCGTGACGGAGTTCAATTACCGCATCAATGACGCAGCCGAAGCGCACGTGTTTGTCGGGCTGACCACGCACGGCAAAGGCGAGAGCAGCAAGATCGTCAACACCTTCACGCGCCAAGGTTTCAAAGCGCTGGACCTGACGCACGACGAGTTGGCCAAGGAGCATGTGCGCCACATGGTGGGAGGTCACAGCGTCTTGGCCAAAGACGAGCGCCTGCTGCGCTTTGTCTTTCCGGAACGGCCGGGCGCGCTGCTGAAATTCTTGTCGACCATGCGGCCAGGCTGGAACATCAGCTTGTTTCATTACCGAAATCAGGGGGCAGACTACGGCCGTATTTTGATCGGCTTGCAGGTGCCCAAAGCTGACAACGCAGCCTTCAAAGCCTTCTTGGCGACGCTGGGTTATCCCTGCGTTGAAGAAACCGAGAACCCGGTTTACAAGCTGTTTTTGAAGAGCTGAGTGGGTGAAGACCATGGCGGCTGCGACTTCCAAGAATCCCCCCGCCGACAGCAACTCCATTTGCGCTGCCTGTGGCGTGGCTTTTCGCTGCGACATGGTCAGCGCTGACGCCACTTGCTGGTGCTTCGCCTTACCGCATGTGATGGCGGTTCCTGCTGCGGCTGCTGCAGCTAAAAACGCCGACAACGCGCGCTGTCTCTGCCCGACCTGTCTTCATCAACAACTGGAAGAAAAACACCATGGCAACCAACCTTGACGGGCAACTGGTGGTGGCGATTTCGTCGCGCGCGCTGTTTGACTTTGAAGAAGAAAACCGCGTCTTTGAAGAAGGCATGGCCCAGCAGGCGCAGGTCGGCAGTAAGCGCGACGCGGCCTACATGCAACTGCAACTTGAGCGCTTAGACGTACCGGCCAAGCCCGGCGTGGCTTTTTCATTGGTGAAAAAACTGCTCGCCTTCAATGACGCACCCGAAAGCCAAGACGAAGCCGCGAGCCCCGTCAAACCGCCGCAGCGCGTCGAGGTGGTGATTTTGTCGCGCAATGACCCGGTCTCCGGCATGCGGGTGTTCAGATCAGCGCAGCACTACGGCTTGAAGATCGAACGCGGCACGTTTAACCGTGGCGAAGCGCCGTGGCGCTACCTGAAACCGTTGCACGCCAACCTCTTTTTGTCGACGCACCTGAGCGATGTGCGTGCCGCGCTGCTGGCCGGTGTGCCGGCGGCGCAGGTCTACCCGCTGTCGGCGCACGCCAGCGATGCGCATCCGCATGAAGTGCGTATTGCTTTTGACGGTGATGCGGTGCTTTTTTCAGACGAAGCAGAGCGCGTGTTTCAGGCGCAAGGGCTCAGCGCTTTTCAGGCGCACGAGCGCGCCAACGCTGGCCAGCCGCTGCTGGCGGGGCCGTTCAAACCGCTGCTGGAAGCGCTGCACCGGCTGCAAGAAGCCGGTACCTCGCGCATGCGCATTCGCACGGCGTTGGTCACCGCCCGCAGCGCACCAGCGCACGAGCGCGCCATCCGCACGCTGATGGACTGGAACATCGAGGTCGATGAGGCGATGTTTTTGGGTGGCTTGGCCAAGGGCGAATTTTTGCGTGAGTTTGAACCCGATTTTTTCTTTGACGACCAAACCGGCCATGTCAATTCGGCCTCCCTGCACGTGCCGTCAGGCCATGTGGCGAGCGGCGTTTCCAACCCCCACTGAAGAGAGCGTTCATGACCGTTGTTCAAGACAAACTGGGCAGCTTCAAGGCTTTTGTACGCAAAGTCTGGGCCTTGTCTTTGCCGTATTTTCAGTCGGAAGACAAATGGAAGGCGCGCGGTTTACTGCTGGCCATCGTCGCGCTGAACTTGGCCGCGGTCTACATGCTGGTCTTGTTGAATGACTGGAACCGGCTCTTTTACGACGCGCTGCAAAACAAAGACGAAGCGGTTTTTTGGCGCGAGCTGGGCCGCTTCACGTACCTGGCTTTTGCCTTCATCTTGATTGCGGTGTACCGCTTCTATTTGACGCAATTGCTGGAGATTCGCTGGCGCGCTTGGATGACCGGCCACTACCTGAAGCGCTGGCTGTCCAACCATGCGTTTTACCGGCTGGAGTTGGCGCGCTACACACAACCGGCGACCGCGCAAGAAGGCCAACCGGGTGCGCCCCAGGCCATGCCCGACAACCCAGACCAGCGCATCCAAGAAGACCTGAACCTGTTCACCAGCTACACCGTGTCGCTCAGCATGGGGCTGCTGAACGCGGTGGTGACGTTGCTGAGTTTTGTCGGTATTTTGTGGAGTTTGTCAGGGGCTTTTGACTTCACCTTGGGCGGCACGGCCTACAGCATTCCCGGCTTCATGGTTTGGATGGCGGTGCTGTATTGCGTGGCGGGCAGCGTCATCACGCATTACATCGGCCGGCCGCAAATACGCTTAAATTTTTTGCAACAACGCTATGAAGCGGACTTCAGGCACCACATGGTGCGGGTACGCGAATACAGCGAGGCGATTGCGCTCGACAAGGGCGAGGCGGTTGAGCGTGGTCATCTCGACACGCGCTTTTCAACGGTACTGGGCAACTACCTGGCGCTGATTAAAAAGCAAAAGAGCTTGGTCTGGTTCACCAACTTTTTTGGTCAGGCGGCGACGGTTTTTCCGTTCATCATCTCGGCCCCACGTTTTTTCAGCGGTGCCATTCAGTTGGGCCAGCTGATGCAAATCGCCTCGGCTTTTGGGCGTGTGCAAGACTCGCTCAGCTGGTTTGTCGACAACTACAGTACGCTGGCGGCGTGGCGCGCCACGACTGATCGGTTGACGAGTTTTGAGGAGCATATCGCCGCGCACACGCTGGAGGGTCAGGCGCGAGCGGCTGTCAATGCGGGCACGTCGGGCACAAACCTTGCCACCGTGACGGTCGGTGCAGACCACCTGCAAACTGTCGCCCTGTCGCTCAGCTTGCCGACGGGTGAGATCTTGCTCAGCGGCTTGGCGCTGCAGGCCCAGCCCGGCGATAGCGTGCTGTTGAATGGACCTTCTGGCAGCGGCAAGTCGACCTTGTTCCGCGCGCTGGCCGGTATCTGGCCGTTTGCGCACGGCCGCGCCGTGGTGCCGCAGAGCACCATGTTCATTCCGCAGCGGCCGTACTTTCCGGACGGCAGTCTGCGCGATGCGCTGGCCTATCCACAGCCGGTTGACAGCTACAGTGACGACGATTTGAAGCAAGCGCTGACCGATGCCTTGTTGCCGCAACTCTCCGAGCGGCTGGATGACCGCGACGCCTGGAGCCAAAAACTCTCAGGCGGCGAACAACAACGACTCGCCATCGCCCGCGTGCTGCTGAAAAAACCGCAATGGATCTTTGCCGACGAGGCCACCAGCGCGCTCGACGAAGCTGCCGAAAAAACACTCTACGCCAAGCTGCTGGCGCAAACCCAGCAAGCCGGCGGCGCGCTGGTGTCGATCGCGCACCGCCCCTCGGTGGCGGCGTTTCACCGCCAGCGCTGGGAGTTAGACAAAGCGCCCGCAGGGGCTGACGCGCAGTATGCGTTGACGGTTCGGTGATCTAGGCCGAAAACCCCGCATAACCCCTTGCCCGCAATTCGCAAGCCGGGCACGCGCCACAGCCATACCCCCAAGCGTGGCGGTGCGTGCGGTCACCGAGGTAGCAGGTGTGGGTGTGCTCGACGATCAGGTCGACCAGCTTGCGGCCACCCAATGCATCAGCCAAGCGCCAGGTGTCGGCTTTGTCGATCCACATCAACGGCGTCTCGATTAAAAAGCGTTTGTCCATGCCCAGCGACAAGGCCAGTTGCATGGCTTTCATGGTGTCGTCGCGGCAGTCGGGGTAGCCTGAAAAATCGGTTTCGCAGACACCGGTCACTAACACCTCTAGCCCGCGCCGGTACGCCAGTGCGGCGGCCAGCGTCAAAAAGAGCAAATTGCGGCCCGGCACAAAGGTGTTCGGCAGGCCCGAGCTTTCCATCTTGAAGGCGGTGTCGCGCGTCAGCGAGGTCTCGCTGACCTGGCCCAGCACGCCAAGGTCTAACAAGTGGTCTTCGCCCAGCTTGCCGGCCCATTCGGGGAACTGCTCACGCAGCTGCTGCAAGACCACCAGCCGGGCGTCCAGCTCTACGCTGTGGCGCTGGCGGTAGTCAAAAGCGATGGTTTCAACGCGCTGATAGCGCGTCAGCGCCTGCGCCAGACAGGTGGTGGAGTCTTGTCCGCCAGAGAATAAAACCAGAGCGGTGGTGTGCATGGCCGACATTCAGCTCTCCAAGCCGTAGGTGCTGCTGACTTCTGAAAACCTCAGCTCAACAGCGTCGGCTGACGGCGTGAAGCCAACCGACTCGGCTTGCGCCAGAGCCGCGACATCATCCCACGTGAGCGCACGGTAGTCGTTGCTGGGGGGGCTTTCAGCGCTGCGCTCGGCCGGTCGCCGGCGTATCGACAGCACCACGCCAGCATCGATTACGTGGGCCGTCAAGACGAGATCAGCCGGGCCGGCTTGCTGGTCGCTTAAGGCCAGCAACGCTGCCGGCAAGACGCTGCGCAAGGCCATCAGGTTGAGCTGAACCGGCAGCGCCGTGACGTCGTTGACGATGGCCAGTCCTCGGAAGCGGAATTCGGTGGTGAGCAAACTCAGGCAGTCCAGCACACCGCTGTCAAGCGGCGTCACGGCGGCATTTTTGGGGGCCAGCCACGACATCAGGTTCATGCTGGTGCTGGCTGCTGTGCGCGACAGTTGGCCGAGTGCGGCGCTATTCTCGCGCAGATGCGTCAAGTTCGGCGCGTCGCTCTGCAAGCGCCGGTCCAACATGGTGGCGATCATGCCGATGGGCTGAAGCTCCCCGACCAGATGGTGACGAATGGCCGGTGCCAGACGCCGCAGCAAGGCGTAACGAGCGGCTTCCGCCTGAAAGGAGGTGTCGGAGAGATTCGGCATGAATAAGAGCGTGTCCATGAAGGCGGCTTCAGACGGGTGGTTCGCGGTTTTTAGACTTTTTTAACAGCCCATGGACTATTGTCCAGCTTTGTCGATTGTCTTGTAGGACCACAGCTCATTTGGCGCTGATCCAGGGGCTAAAGTTGACGTGGCTTTTGACAAGACCCTTGCGTTAGACCCGTTTCTAGCCTGCTGCCAGGCCAGCGGACCCGGCGCCGCCTGCTACAGTTCTGCGATGCCTGATTTTCCCACCTTCGCTAGCCCTCTGCCGCAAGTAGATTTTCTGCAACTGCACCACGAAGACCGAGCCGCCGTCCGCGCTGAACTGGTGGCAGGTCTGCTGGCCCCGCAAGCCTTCACCTCGCCCAAATACCTCTACGATGCCCTCGGTTCGCGGCTGTTCGAAGCCATCACCGAGTTGCCAGAGTACTACCCGACGCGCACCGAAGCCGGTATTTTCAAGGCGCATGCTGGAGCCATGGCCGCACTGCAGCCGGCCAACGCCACGCTGGTCGACTTAGGCGCCGGCAACTGTGCCAAGGCGGCCAGTTTGTTCGCGGCTTTTACGCCCGCGCGCTACGTGGCGGTCGACATCTCGGTCGAGTTTTTGCGACAAGCCTTGGGCAGTCTGCAAGCGCAGCACCCCCGTTTGCCGATGCTCGGCGTCGGCATGGATTTTTCAAGCGCGCTGCAACTGCCGCCGCAAGCCGGCAACGGCCCGAACGTGTTGTTTTATCCCGGCTCCAGCATTGGTAATTTCACGCCGGCCCAAGCGCTGGTTTTTCTGCAGCAGGCGCGCAGCGCTTGCGTTGGTGGTGGTCTGCTGATCGGTGTTGACCTGCTGAAATCCCCCGAAGTCTCAGAGCCTGCGTATGACGACGCGCTCGGTGTCACCGCCGCCTTCAACCGCAATCTGCTGCCGCACCTGAACCAATTGGTCGGCAGCGATTTTCAGCTGGCCGACTGGCAGCACGTGGCCTTGTTCAACGCTGCCGAGTCGCGCATTGAAATGCACCTGCAGACCCTGCGCGCCGTGCACGTGCGCTGGCCCGGCGGCGAGCGGCACTTTGGCCAGGGCGAGCGCATTCACACCGAAAATTCCTACAAATGGCAAACGGCTGACTTTGAGCAGTTGCTGCTCGCGGCAGGCTTTGCCCGGACCCAGGCCTGGACCGATGAACGCGGCTGGTTTGCGGTCTTCTGGGCGGCGGGCTAAAACTCTCACAACATGAACACACCGACTTCCAACACCGCGCCCTTGCGCATCGTCATCGTCAGCCCGGTGCTGGCGGACGCCAACAACGGCAACTGGCAAACCGCTCAACGCTGGCGTGCGCTGTTGGCACCGCACAGCGTGCGCATCGTCCAGCAATGGCCAGATGCCGACGCGAAAAAACATCAAACGACACAAGACCAAGTGATGCTGGCCCTGCACGCCCGTCGCTCCGCCGCTTCCGTGGCGGCGTGGGCTGAACGGCCCGCGGCGGGCGCACGCGGCTTGGCCGTGGTGCTGACGGGCACGGATCTTTACCGTGACATTCAGGCCGACCCAGCGGCTCAACAATCGCTCGCGCTGGCCTCGCAACTGGTGGTGTTGCAAGCCAATGGGCCTTTGGCATTGCCGACGGCTCTGCAGGCCAAAACCCGCGTTATTTTTCAGTCCTGCACGGCCTTGCCAGCGCTCCCGAAGCCGCCGGCACAAAGCCAATTGCGCGCCGTCATGGTTGGTCATTTGCGGGATGAAAAGTCGCCGCAAACGCTGTTTGCTGCCGCCCGTTTGCTGCAAGACGAGACGGCCCTTTTCATCGACCACATCGGTGAAGCGCTAGACCCGGCACTCGGCCAAGCCGCGCAGGCGACGGCCGCAGCCTGCCCGAATTACCGCTGGCTCGGAAGCCAGCCGCACAAGGCCACGCGCCGGCAGATGCAGCGTGCGCATGTGCTGGTGCACACCAGCCTGATCGAGGGCGGCGCCCACGTCGTGATGGAAGCGGTGCTGAGTGGCACGCCGGTGCTGGCGTCGCGGATTCCGGGCAATGTCGGCATGCTTGGCGACGACTATGCAGGCTACTTCGAGCCGGGCGATGCCGAAGGATTAGCTCAACTGCTGCGGCGTTGCCGCAGCGAAGACATCACTGGCGGCGACGCATGGTTGGCGCAGTTGAGGGCGCAATGCGCGCTGCGCGCAGCGCTGTTCAGCCCTGAGGCAGAACGTGCCGCCTTGCACCAGCTGGTGCTCGACTTGAGCCGCCCAAGCAACCCAACTAACAACGAGAATAAGGCCTGAAATGCAATCACCGGAACAACCGGTCCTGCGGGATATCGTACTGGTCGGCGGGGGTCACAGCCATGTGGTCGCACTGAAGAAATTTGGCATGCAGCCGATGCCGGGCGTGCGCCTGACGGTGATTTGCCGCGACAGCCACACGCCGTACTCGGGCATGTTGCCCGGCTACATTGCCGGCCACTACAGCTATGACGAGGTGCACATCGACTTGCGCACCTTGGCGGCTTTTGCCGGGGCTCGGTTTTACAAAGACGAGGTCGTCGGGCTGGACCGGGCCAACGGCAAAGTGCTGTGCAAAAACCGGCCGCCGGTGCCTTACGATCGGCTGTCCATCAACATCGGCTCCACCCCGCGCATGAGCCAAGTGCCAGGCGCCGCCGAGCACGCTGTCGCTGTCAAGCCGATTCACATGTTCAACGACCGCTGGCTGGCGCTGCTGCAGCGTGTACGCCTGCACTCTGGCAAGACGCGCATTGCCTTGGTCGGCGCGGGCGCGGGTGGGGTCGAGCTGACGCTGGCAATGCAGCACCGTTTGCGTCATGAGCTGCAGTTGCTAGGCCGCGACCCGAACGAGTTGAGCTTTCACCTCTTCACCAGCAATGCCCAGATATTACCGACGCACAATGCGGGCGTGCGGCGTAGTTTTGAAGCCGTCTTGGCGCAGCGCCAAGTGGTCACGCACTGCAATAGCGCGGTGACGCAGGTGTCGGCCAACGGCCTGCAAACAGCCAATGGCGAGCAGCTGGCGATGGACGAAATCATCTGGGTCACACAAGCGGGCGGTGCGCCGTGGCTGCGTCAAACCGGTCTCGCGCTGGACGACGGCGGCTTCATTCAGGTCAACGAACAACTGCAAAGCATCAGCGACCCGCTGGTGTTTGCCGCCGGTGATATTGCCAGCATGGTCGGCCATCCGCTGGAAAAAGCCGGCGTCTTTGCCGTGCGCCAAGGCACGCCACTGGCTTTGAATTTACGTCGCTCGGTGCAAGGTTTACCGCTGCTGGCTTACCGGCCACAACGCAGCTGGCTGGCGCTCATCAGCACCGGCGACAGGCGAGCTGTCGCCTCCCGTGGCCGCTGGGGTCTTGGCGCCAGCACCGGCGGTCTGGGTGAACTGATTTGGCGCTGGAAAGACCGCATCGACCGCGGCTTCATGGACAAGTTTCGCAACTTTCCGACTATGTCAGCGCAGCCGGCCAAGCCGCTGGCGTCCACTGTCAAACTCGACGCCGAAGAAGCGCAGCAAGCGATTTCAGCCATCGCCATGCGCTGTGGCGGTTGCGGCGCCAAGGTCGGGGCCAGCGTGTTGTCGCGTGCTTTGGGCGCCCTGCAACCCATCGACCGCGACGACGTCTTGATCGGCCTGCACGCGCCTGACGACGCGGCGGTGGTACGCGTCCCGCCGGGCAAAGCCATGGTCCACACGGTGGATTTTTTCCGTTCTTTCATCGACGACCCGTACATCTTTGGCAAGGTCGCGGCCAACCATGCGTTGGGCGATGTCTTTGCCATGGGCGGCCAGGCACAAACAGCCACCGCCGTGGCCACCGTGCCTTCTGGGCTGGAGAGCAAAGTCGAAGACGTGCTGTTTCAGATGATGACCGGCGCGGTCGAAGTGCTGAACGAGGCCGGCTGCGCACTGGTCGGCGGCCACACCGGCGAAGGCAAGGAGCTGGCGCTGGGCTTTGCCGTCAATGGCTTGGTCGATGAGCATTTGCGCGGCGTGATGGTCAAAGGAGGCATGCAGCCTGGCGACGTCTTGCTGCTGACGAAACCGATGGGCACCGGCACTTTGTTTGCGGCCCACGCCCTGCTGAAAACACGCGGGCGCTGGATCGACGCGGCACTCGATTCGATGGTGCAGTCGAACCGACTTGGCGCTGTGTGCTTGCAACAGCATGGCGCGACCGCCTGCACCGACCTGACCGGCTTTGGCTTGCTCGGCCATTTGGTCGAGATGACGCGGCCTTCGGGCGTCGACGCGGAAATTGACCTGGACGCCTTGCCCTTGCTGGAGGGCGCGGCCGAAACCAGCGCGGCCGGTATTTTGAGTTCCTTACAGCCGGCCAACGTGCGGCTGCGCCGTGCGTTGCGCAACCAAGCCGCAGCGTTGAAACACCCGAACTACCCGTTAATTTTTGACCCACAAACCGCCGGTGGTTTGCTGGCCAGTGTGCCGGCGGCCCAAGTCGAAGCCTGTGTCAAGGCCTTGAAAGCCTTGGGCTACGAGCGCACCGCCGTCATTGGCCGGGTGCTGGCACAAGGGGATGCGTTGGAGCCGATCGTCTTGAAATTCTGATCAGGCTGACTCAAACCTTGGGAACAACCCCATCGCAGGTGATCAGCTTGTGCCATTGCTGGTTTGGCGCCATGCAGTGGTTGTAGTATTTTTTCAGCTCGAAGTCGGTCAAAAAATACGAGCGCCAGACGGCTCCTTCGCGGGGCACCAAAGTCACGTTGCGGGCAACGGCGCAACGAGAGTTCACCACGCAGTCATTGGCTTCTTTGCGGCTGTTGAAAAGTATCACCGTGAAACGCGGCTCAGCTTGACCTTGGTTGATCGCCCGGCTGACCGCGCAGGCGCTGCCGTCGACATGCACCAAGCCTGATTCCTTTTCCAAGAAATTCATCTCGGCCAGCAACAGCTTTAAAAACCAGTCGCTGACCAGCGTGTCACATTGGTAATACTCATATTTGAGCTGGCTGACGACCGGTGGCAACAGCGGCAGGTTGCCGGGGCCCAGGCGAAACATCGGTGCATCACCCGACATCGGGGCCAGATCGGGCAGCCTGACAACTTCCGGCTCCAGCGAACACGCCGTCAGCGCGCCCAGTAGCACCCAGGATGTCAACCGTTTGAAGAGAGTTAAAAAGAAAAGCATGATGCCATGATGGTACGTTACCAACCCATGCAATGCATTCAATAATGCGGCGGCAAGTCGTCCATCAAACGCGCTGCGCCGCCCGCCACGCCTTCTGGTAGCTGCTCTCGCAATTGTTGAACTTCGCGGGCCAGCAAATCAATCTGTGCCTGCTGCCTGACGATCACCAAGTTCAGCTGGTCCAGCAAGTCTTCAGAAAAGCTGGCTTTGATCTCCAGCTCGGTCAGGCGTTGGTCAATTTTGTCCTCGTGTGTCGTCAGTCTGGTCATGCATCTATTGGACCTTAAATTTCAGGGTGTAAAGTAGGCCCCCAATCAAGCCACGCGCATTCATGCGCGACAACACAGGAATTTCAGACATGGGCGCGCAGTGGAAAGCAAAAGGCAAAGAACTGGCTGCCAACGCCAGGGGCAAACTGTTCGGGCGCCTGGCCAAAGACATCATGATCGCGGCGCGCAACGGCGCTGACCCGGCGTCCAACGCACGGCTGCGCTTGGTGGTCGAACAAGCCCGAAAAGTCTCCATGCCCAAGGAGACCTTGGACCGTGCCATCAAAAAAGGGGCCGGCCTGACGGGTGAGTCGGTCAATTTTGAACATGTGATTTACGAAGGCTTTGCGCCACACCGCGTGCCGGTGATGGTCGAGTGCCTGACCGACAACGTCAACCGGACAGCGCCGGAAATGCGCGTGCTGTTCCGCAAAGGACAGCTCGGCACCTCGGGCTCAGTGTCCTGGGATTTTGACCATGTTGGCATCATCGAAGCCGAGACGCTGGTGGCCGGCAGTGATGCCGAACTGGCCGCCATCGAAGCCGGCGCGCAAGACTTCGAGCCCGGCGAAGAAGATGGCAGCACGACTTTTTTAACCGACGCCACCGACCTCGATCTGGTCAGCCGTGCGCTGCCGGCGCAAGGTTTTGGCGTGTTGTCAGCCAAGCTCGGTTACAAGGCCAAAAACCCGATCGACCCGGCCAGCTTGAGCGCCGAGCAGCTGGAAGAAGTCGAAGCCTTCTTGGCCGCCATCGACGGCAATGACGACGTACAAAACGTTTTCGCTGGCTTGGCTGGTTAGCCGTAACGCTTAAGGGTAAAAAGCCTCGACCTTGCCTTTCAGCTTGAGCAACAGTGGCTGGCCCTTGCGGTCCAGCGCTTTGCCGGCGGGCACCTTGACCCAGCCTTCGCTGATGCAATATTCAGCGACATCTTGACGCTCTTTGTCGTTGAATCGAATGCCGATGTCGTGCTCGAACACGGCGGCGTGGTGGTGCGGGCTGCGCGGGTCAATCGACAACTGGTCGGGCAAAGCGGGGCGTTCGGTGGCTTGGTTCATGGGTTTCTTTTGAATCAGTTTTTCAGATCTTCGAATCTAACCTGTTTTTGTCGTGTTTCAAGCACCCACTAGCCGCATGCGGTGCAGGCCTGCATGGCCAGGGTGCTTTGCAGCTGCGTCTCCGCCACCAGGTAATCCAAAAAAATACGCGTGCGGTGCGGTATGAACTTGCGGCTCGGCAAAGCCGCGTACATGGCCAAGCGCCCCGTGATCCAAGGCGACAACACGCGCACCAGTTCACCCCGCGTCAAATGCGCTGCCACCAGATTCACCGACACCGAGGTGATGCCGGCGCCATCCAACGTGGCCCGCAGCAGGGTGTCGGTGTGGTTGGCCAGCAGCATGGGTTGAACGTCCACTTCGACCCCTTGCTCGGGATGTTCCGGATGCCACATGTGCCAGACGTGCGGCCGGCTGCCCATCCATTTGAGCCGCAGACACTCGTGATGAGCCAAGTCCTCAGGAACTTCGGGCTTGCCCCGGCGCTTCAGGTAGTCCGGTGATGCCACCAAGATGGCGTCAGACTCAATGACCTTGCGCGCCACCACATCCGCGTCGAAGCTGTCGTCCGTGCCAAGCAGCGTGATGTCGTAGTCCTCGATCGGCGGCACTTTGCAGGTCTCCACCTCAATGTCAATCAAGATTTTCGGATGCTGCCGGCGAAACTCAGCCAGCAGCGGTGCAATCACATAGCTGGCCAGCACCGGCGGCGCGTGCAGGCGCAGCAAACCGGCCACCTCGGTGGTGTGCGAGCGGGCCACCGCGTCCGCCTCATCAATATCTTGCAGGATGTTGCGCACCCTGAGCAGGTAAGTTTGCCCTGCATCTGTCAGCGCCAGGCGCCGCGTGGTGCGCTGCAACAGGCGTGAGCCAATGTGCTCTTCAAGGTCGGCCACCAAGCGCGTGACCACAGGCGCGGACATGTCCAGAGCCCGAGCCGCAGCGGCAAACCCGCCTTCATCCGCCACGCGTTCAAACACGCGCATTGACAACAAGCGATCCATTAGTACTCCGTTTCAGTTATTCAAGCCCTACATTGTTCCATTTTTAGAAACGTGTGAATGTAAATATGGGTATTTATCATTCTCAATAGAAACTATACATTCAATACATCGACGCAGTGCTTCGATCTGAAGTCACTCCGAAACAGCCTGAAGCCAAATCCCCTGACTGGCGGGCCTATTTTTTAACCTTGAAAGAAATCACCATGATCAAACGCACTTACTTCACCGCCATCGCCCTCGCCGCCACCCTCGCCGGTGGTCAAGCCTTCGCCGCAGACACATCGACCGGCAAAACACGCGACCAAGTCAAAGCCGAACTGGTTGAGGCGGTTCGTACCGGCAACATCCGGGCTCAAGACGAAAGCGGCC
>JASDRC010000035.1:15608-41181 GCA_041442125.1 Polaromonas sp.
GAACTGGTTGAGGCGGTTCGTACCGGCAACATCCGGGCTCAAGACGAAAGCGGCCGGATGCGCAACGAAGTCAACCCAAGCCAGTATCCGGCTCAGCCCATGACACAGGGCAATACGCGTGCAGAAGTGATTGCCGAATTGAAAGAAGCGGTCCGCACTGGCAACATGCCGGCCAATGACGAAAGTGGCCGGATGCGCAACGAAGTCAACCCAAGCCAGTATCCGGCTCAGCCCATGACACAGGGCAATACGCGTGCAGAAGTGATTGCCGAATTGAAAGAAGCGGTTCGCACTGGCAACATGCCGGCCAATGACGAAAGCGGCCGGATGCTGAACGAAGTCAATCCAAGCCAATACGACCACATCAGCTAAGCACTGACCCAGCGAGGCCAGCGCACCCGGCAGGACCGATTTAGATCGGCAGCCGGGTTTTTTGTATTTCAGGCAATCGCGTCGTTTTGAGCCAGAAAATCATCAGCGCCAGTATCAGCCCGCCAATCGAAGAGGCGGAAACCGCTTGGGATTTCTGGCCCCACCACTGAGACTTATTCCAACGAGACAGAAGTCCCTCGCGCACTCGCCATGCGGTCACTCGAGACCGCCAACCCAGCCTTCAGCGCTTGCGCCACACGCTCGCCAACCAAGGCTGTTGCTCGATTGGCAGGCCAGGTGGGCGGTAGAAGTGTTCCAACTCGTCGAAGCCGGCGGCCGTCACCAAGGCGCGCCAACTTGGCCAGTCGTGAAATACGCCATAGCGCTCACCGTTCCAGCCCTCCTGGCCATCGCCGCGCGGATTGGAGCTGAACAGCACCCCGCCCGGTCGCAGGCAGGCCTGCAGTTGTTGCAGCACCTGTGGCAGTACCTGTTTTGGCACATGGAACAGCACAGCATTGGCAAAGACCCCGTCATAGCGCTGCGCAGGCAGTTCGAGGTGCAGGAAGCTCTGCTCCAGCACCTCGCAGCTGCTGTGTGCGCGCGCCAACGCCGCCGCGCTAGGCGCGCCCTCCACGCCCACGGCTCGGTGGCCCAGCGCCTTGAAAGTGCGCAGATCGCGCCCGGGCCCGCAGCCGAAATCCAGCAGGTCAAAGGGCGGCGGGCCGGCTATGTGCTTCAGCAGCGCCTCGATGTTCTGGCTCACGTCGTGGTCGCGCGTGCCTTCCCAGTAGCTTTGGGCATGCTGTTCATAGTGCGCCAGATTGCGGGCGGCGATGTGCTGCAGGTCTTCAGAACTCAGTGGCATGCCGCATCATTTCACACATCGCCGTACTGATTCGGAACAGCGGACTTCAATGTCGACACAAATCACTCCACTGTCACGCTCTTCGCCAAATTCCGCGGTTTGTCCACGTCCGTACCGCGCGCGCAGGCGGTGTGGTACGCCAGCAATTGCAGCGGCACCACGTGCAGCATCGGGCTCAGCGGGCCGTAATGTTCGGGCATGCGGATGACGTGAAGGCCTTCGCCGCTTTCAATCCGCGTGTCGGCATCCGCCAGCACGTAAAGCACGCCGCCACGGGCGCGCACTTCTTGCAAATTGCTTTTGAGCTTTTCAAGCAGGCTGTCGTTGGGTGCCACTGTCACCACCGGCATGGCGCTGGTGACCAGCGCCAGCGGGCCGTGTTTGAGCTCACCGGCCGGGTAGGCCTCGGCATGGATGTAGCTGATTTCTTTCAGCTTGAGCGCGCCCTCCATGGCGATCGGGTAGTGCAGGCCACGGCCTAAAAACAGCGCATTTTCCATCTTCGCAAAGTCTTCTGACCAGCTGATGATTTGCGGCTCCAGCGCCAGCACGGCTTGCAGTGCCGCCGGCAAGTGGCGCATGGCTTTCAAATGCGCGGCTTCGTCTGCTTCCGTCAAGCGGCCTTTGCTTTGCGCCAAGGCCAAGGTGAGTAAAAACAGTCCGGCCAACTGCGCCGTGAAGGCCTTGGTCGAGGCCACGCCAATCTCAACGCCCGCGCGGGTGATGTAAGCCAGCTTGCATTCGCGCACCATCGCCGAGGTGGCGACGTTGCAGATGGTCAGGGTTTGCGTCATGCCCAGGCTTTGCGCGTGGCGCAGCGCAGCCAGCGTGTCGGCAGTTTCACCGCTTTGCGTGATGGTGACGACCAAGGTGCGCGGGTTCGGCACGCTGGTGCGGTAGCGGTATTCGCTGGCGACTTCGACTTGCGTCGGAATGCCGGCAATGCTTTCCAGCCAATATTTGGCCGTGCAGCCGCTGTAGTAGCTGGTGCCGCAGGCCAGAATCAACACCGAATCGATGTCCTTGAAGGTGCGGTAAGCCGCGTCGCCAAACAGCTCGGGGACGATGGCGTTGACGCCTTCCAGCGTGTCAGCAATGGCGCGCGGTTGCTCAAAAATTTCTTTTTGCATGTAGTGGCGATACGGCCCGAGTTCGGCTGCGCCGCTGTGCGCTTGGACGGTTTTAACCTCGCGCTTGACGGCCTTGTGCTGGCGGTCAAAGACCCAGTATTTGCCGAGTTGAATGTCGATCAGATCGCCTTCTTCCAGGTAAACGATCTGATCGGTCACACCGGCCAGCGCCATCGCGTCGCTGGCCAAAAAGTGTTCAGCGCCGTCTTGGCCCACACCCAAGATCAAGGGTGAGCCGGCGCGCGCGCCGACCACGCGCTGCGGCTCGTCTTTGCAAAAAGCGGCAATGGCATAGGCGCCGTGCAGTTGCGCGACGGTGGCTTTCAACGCCTCAAACAAGTCGCCGTCGTACAGGCTGTCGACCAAATGCACGATGACTTCGGTGTCGGTCTGGCTGGTGAACACATAGCCCTTGGCCTGCAAAGCGGCGCGCAATTCGTCGTGGTTTTCAATGATGCCGTTGTGCACCAGAGCCACTTTGCCAGGACGCTGAGCCGCGTCTGCGCCGCTGCCGTGGCTGAAATGCGGGTGCGCGTTGTGCACCGCCGGCGCGCCGTGCGTGGCCCAGCGCGTGTGCGCAATGCCGGCACCGCTTTCAAGGTGTTCGGCGCTGACCTGTGCCTGCAGTTCGGCCACGCGCGAGGTGCTGCGTGCCCGCTTCAGGCCGTCCACATAGACCGCCACGCCGCAGGAGTCGTAGCCGCGGTATTCAAGGCGTTGCAAACCCTGCACGAGGATGGGAACGATGTTGCGGTTCGAAACCGCGGCGACGATACCGCACATAAGCCAGCTCCTGAAGTCAATTAGATGGGCTGATGGTACGGGTTCGTAACTTTTTTATAAAACTAAAATATGAATATATATGGAATAAAATTTCATTAATTAAAAATATTTTCTATAAATTTCTAAAAAGCTTTTTTTATGGAACAAATCACGATAGATGCCATCGACATTCGCCTGCTTGACGAGCTTCAGCAAGATGCCTCGCTGAGCAACCAGGCGCTGGCCGAGCGCGCCCACGTCTCACCGCCGACCTGCTTGCGACGCATCAAACGGCTGCGCGACGCCGGCTTGATTGAGCACCAAATTGCCTTGCTCAACACCAACAAACTGGCCACCACGTTAGGTCGCGGCCTGACCGCCATCAACGAGGTCACGCTGGACCGGCAAGGCAACGAAGAAGCCGAAGCGTTTGAGGCGCGGGTGGTTCAAGACCCCGCGGTGCAGCAGTGCTACCGCGTCTCACCCGGCCCGGACTTCGTGCTGGTGGTGCATGTGGCCGACATGCCGGCCTACTTGGCGCTGGCCCAGCGACTCTTCACCAGCGACGCCAACGTGCGCAACGTGAAGGCGTTCTTCAGCCTGCACCGGGCGAAGTTCAAGCCGCAGGTGTTGCTGGGAGCTTGATGGACGGGCTCAGAGCTTGGCTTTTTTCACCGGCCTGGCCCAATTCGCAATACTCAGCTGCTTGCCGCGCGCCACGCTCAGCGCCCCCGGCGCGGTGTCTTTGGTGATGGTCGAGCCGCCGCCAATAGTGCCGCCGGCGCCGAGGGTCACGGGCGCGACCAGCACGCAGTTGCTGCCGACGTGGACGTCGGCCTCGATCACGGTGCGGTGTTTGTTGGCGCCGTCGTAGTTGGCGGTGATGCTGCCGGCGCCGTAGTTGACACGCTCACCCACGGTGGCGTCGCCCAAGTACGCCAAGTGATTGGCTTTGGCGCCTTGGGCCAAGGTCGAATTTTTCACTTCGACAAAGTTGCCGATGTGCACTTCTGCACCCAGCTTGGCACCGGGCCGCAACCGGGCAAACGGGCCGATCAGCGCGCCTTCGCCGACCTCGACGCCGAGCTTCTCACCATCGATGTGGGTGAAAGGATGGATCACGGCGGCGTTGGCGATGACGCAGTTGGCGATCACGCAGTTGGCACCCACGCGCACGCCGTCGCCGAGGCTGACATGGCCTTCAAAAACGCAGTTGACGTCGATCTCGACATCGCGCCCGCAGACCAGCTGGCCGCGCACATCGAGCCGCGCCGGGTCGGCCAGACGCGTGCCTTGCTCCATCAGCGCGTCAGCGTTACGCCGCTGGTAAATGCGCTCCAGCTCGGCCAGTTGCACCGGGCTGTTGACGCCAGCCACCTGCGCCGCGTCGGTGATTTGGTGCGCCAGCACCGGCAAGCCGTCGGCCACGGCGAACTTGACAATGTCGGTGAGGTAGTACTCGCCCTGGGCGTTTTGGTTGTCTAACCGGCTCAGCCAAGTGCGCAGCAAGCGCGTCGGCACGGCCATGATGCCGCTGTAAATTTCGTTGATCTGGCGCTGCGCATCGCTGGCGTCTTTGTGCTCGACGATGGCCAGCACCTTGCCAGCAACACTTTCACGGACGATGCGACCGTAACCGGTGGGCTCTGTCAGGGCCAACGTCAGCAAGGCCAAATGCTGACCCGCGCACAGCGCCAACAACGCTTGCAGCGTGCTGGCTTGGGTCAACGGCACGTCGCCCGACAAAATCAGTGTGACGCCGTCGTCCGTCAGCTGCGGCAGCGATTGCTGCACGGCATGACCAGTGCCCAACTGCGGCTCTTGGCGCACAAACTGCAAACCGAGCGCTGCGGGGACGTCGGCACTCAACGCAGACTCAACCTCGGCCGCGCCGTGACCGGTGATGACCACCGCTTGCCGGGCCGATAACAGTGCGGCGCATTCAATGACGTGGCGTAACAAAGCACGACCGCCCAAACGGTGCAACACTTTGGGCCTTGCGCTCTTCATCCGTGTGCCCTTGCCGGCGGCCATGATGACGACGTCTATCGGAGTTGTCATGAATTGCCCTGCTTACTTGTCATTGTTTAAAAACCTGCTGAAGATTATCGGTGCAGCCATGCTCCTCATGGGCTTGCAGGGATGCGGCGCGCTTCGTTTGGCCTACAACCAGTCACCCCTGGCGACCTACTGGTATGTCGATGGTTATCTTGATTTCAACGCCAGCCAGCGGCCATTGGTGAAGGCCGCGCTGGCGGACATTCACCAATGGCACCGGCAGACGCAATTGCCGCTTTACATAGAGACGCTTGAAAAGCTTCAGCTGCAGATGCCCAAAGACATCTCAACCGCGCAGGCCTGCACGCTGTTCACGGAAGTTCAAGGCCGCTTGCTCGTGACCTTTGAGGGCATCGCCGGGCGGCTGCAGTCAGAAGGTCAAAAAGAAGGCCGAGGCGCTGGCATGCAGGTGCTGGCCAGCTTGGACAACGCGCAGCTGGCACAACTTCAGAAAAAGCTGACCCAAGCCAGTGCCACATACCGTCAAGAGAATGTCGAGGGCCCGCAGCCCAAGCTGCGCGAAAAGCGGCTTGAACAAGCCATCTCGCGCGCTGAGAGTCTTTACGGCAACCTCACCAGCCAGCAAGAAGCCTTGCTGGATGCCCGGCTTGAAGCCTCCGGTTTCGAGCCGGAAGCCTTCTACGCCGAACGCCTGCGCCGGCAGCAAGATTTGCTGCAAACGCTGCGCAACCTGAAGCCAGCCGCGGCCACCGCTGCATCGTCCAACTTGGGTGGCGTCTTTGCCCGTGTGGCCATATCACCAGACCCGAACTACCGGGACTACAGCCAAAAAACGCGGCTGCAAGCCTGTCAAACCTTCGCTGATTTGCACAACAGCATGAGCCCAGAGCAACGCCTCAAGGCAACGCGCAAGCTGCAAAATTACGCTTTGGATTTGCGCGCGCTGTCAGTTCAGCGCTAGAGCCCAGTTTCAACTGCCCGACCAGACCACGCCTTCGTCGTTCAGCAAGGCGTCCAGCGGCACATCGTGCGCCTCCGGTTGCAGCCCAGGCAGCCAGCCGTGGCTGTAACCGAGCCCGACCGTCGCCGGTTTGGGTTGCAAAGTGGCCAGCGTGCGGTCATAAAAACCGCCGCCGTAGCCCAATCGGTAGCCGCCCGGACCGTAACCCACACAAGGCACAAACAACAAGGTCGGGACGATCATTTCGGTGTCTTTGGGCTTTGGAATGCCGTAGGCGTCTTCCTCCATCGGGCAACCCGGGTACCAAGCGTGAAAGGTCAGCGTCTTGTGAACTTTATCGACCACCGGCAGTCCGATTTTGCGGGGCGAACGGTTTGCCAGGCTTTCGGTCACGATTTGTGTGCCACCGTCCGGGGTCAAGGGCTTGTTTGGCTCGAACAGCTCGCCGAGCATGGCGTCTTCTTGCCAACGGTAAAGCGCGGGCAAGGGGTCAAACTCACCTTTGATCGGCCAATAAGCGCCAATCACGGCATCCGGCCGGCCAACCAGCCAGATGCGCATGACACGTTGTAACAAGTCTGCGCGCTGTAGGCGATCAGGCAGGTTCAAGCGTTGCTCGATGAGATGTTGACGCGCAGTTAATTTGTCCATAATCACCCAATGCTATCGAAATTTATTTACACCGCCGCGCTCGCAGCCCTGACCAGTTCTTTTTTCACGGTCCCGGCCGTCGCGCAAACCACGGCGGCAACGGCGCTAACGCGTGCCGACGAGACCGTCTTGGAGATGGGCCAAGCCTTCAGGCGCGGTGACAAAGCCCGCTTGGCCAACTTGCTGCCGCAGGTGCGCGGCCATGCGCTGGAACCATGGGCGGCTTATTGGGAATTGAATAGCCGCCTCAAAGACACCAGCCCGCAGGAAGTGCAAACTTTTCTCACCCGTTACGTCGGAACTTACCAAGAAGACCGTCTTCGCAACGACTGGCTGCTGCTGCTCGGCGAGCGCCGTGACTGGACCAATTTTGCAGTTGCGCATCCACAGTTCCGCATGGCCGATGACCGCGACGTGCGCTGCTACGCCTGGCTCATCGAGCACGTCACCAAGGGGCCCGACAGCACGGGCGCGCGGGCCGACAACGTCAAGCAAAACTGGTACGCCCAGCGCGACGCTGATGACGGCTGTCGTGCCGCCGCTGAGCGCCTGCTGGAATCGAAACAGCTGGTGCCACTGGACATTTGGCGCAAAGCCCGGCTGTCGATCGAAAACAACCGGCCGCGCCCAACCCGCGATGCCGTCGAGATGGTCTCGCCCGAGTCGATGGCCTTGCTGGCGGCTATTCAGGCCAGCCCGTCGCAATTTTTGGTCTCCAAGAAAGTGGCTTTCACGCGGGTTCGCAAAGAACTCATCACGCTGGCGCTGGTCAAGCTGGCCGCTACTGACCCCAACGCTGCGGTCAAGTTTTTGGATCACAAATGGGGCTTTCAGTTGAGCACCGAAGAGCGCAACTGGGTCTGGGGCGTCATCGGCAAGCAAAGCGCGATCCGCTTCAGCAGCCAGGAATCAGACCCCTTGGCGTATTTCAACAAGGTCTCGGCTGACAGTGATCTCACCGACGAGATGCTGGCCTGGAAAACCCGTGCTGCCCTGCGCGTCGGCGCTCAGCCGCGCTGGCCTTTGGTGCTGAGCAGCATCAACGCCATGAGCAGCGAGGCCCGCCAAGAACCGACCTGGGTGTATTGGAAAGCCCGCGCCTTGCTGGCCGCTACACCCACGCCGACAGCCGCCAAGCGAACTGAAGCGCTGGCGCTGTACCAGTCGATTGCCTCGGTGCGCGGCTTTTACGAACAACTCGCGCTCGAAGAGTTAGGCCAGCTCATCACCGTGCCGGCCAGCCCGGCCCCCCTGAGTGCGGCAGAAAAAGAAGCCGCCCGCAACAACGCCAGTCTGCAACGCGCGACGTACGCCATCGCCATCGGTCTGCGCAGCGAAGGCGTGCGCGAATGGAACTACGCCACCAACTTGGCGCAAACCGGCGGCATGGGTGAGCGCGAGCTGTTGGCTGCCGCGCAGCTAGCCTGCGACCGCGCCATTTGGGACCGCTGCATCAACACCAGCGAACGCACGCAAGGTGAGATGGACTTTGCCCAACGCTTCCCGATGCCGTTTCGAGACGCTGTCATCAAACGCAGCCGCGACATTGGTTTAGACCCAGCCTATGTTTATGGTCTGATCCGCCAAGAAAGCCGCTTCATCATGAACGCCCGCTCTGGCGTTGGCGCCTCTGGTCTGATGCAAGTCATGCCAGCCACCGCGCGCGAAACCGCCCGCTACATCGGCTTGACTGGTTTCACCGCCAGTCAGATCAACGACCGCGACACCAACATCACCATTGGCACAGCTTACTTGAAGCGGGCGCTGGATGATTTTGGCGGCTCCATGGCGATGGCCGCTGCCGCCTACAACGCCGGGCCGAGCCGGCCGCGCAACTGGCGCAACGGGCCGCAACTCGAAGCCGCGATCTGGGCTGAAAACGTGCCCTTCAACGAAACCCGCGACTACGTCAAGAAAGTGTTGTCCAACACCACCAACTACGCCGCTATGTTGACCGGCCAACCGCAGTCTTTGAAGGCGCGGCTGGGCATGGTCGGTCCACGCGAAGCCAGCGCGCCGCCGACTGACGACAAAATGCCTTAAAAGCCGGCCATCACTGAACCGCCGATCACTGCTCGGCGAAGGCGCGCTCGATGACGAAGTCACCCTGGCGCATGGTGTTGCCCTCGTTAAAACCGCGCTCTTCAAGCATGCGCTTCAGGTCTTTCAGCATGCCCGGGCTGCCGCAGATCATGACGCGGTCTTCCACCGGGTTGAGAGCGGGCAGATTCAAGTCGGCCATCAGCTTGCCGCTCTCGATCAGGTCAGTCACCCGGCCGGTGTTGCGGTAAGCCTCACGCGTGACGGTTGGGTAATACAGCAACTGCTTGGCGATCATCTCGCCTAGAAACTCGTGCTTCGTCAGCTCATTGACGATCAGGTCTTGGTAGGCCAGCTCGTTGGCTTGGCGCACGCCGTGCACCAGCACGACTTGCTCGAATTGCTCGTAAGTGGCCGGGTCGCGGATGATGCTCATGAACGGCGCCAAACCGGTGCCAGTGGACAGCAAATAAAGCCGTTTACCGGGCAGCAGATAATCAATTAGCAGGGTGCCGGTCGGCTTGCGACCGACGATCACGGTATCGCCCACTTGGACGTGTTGCAGGCGCGACGTCAGCGGGCCGTCTTGCACCTTGATGCTTAAAAATTCAAGATGCTCGTCGTGGTTCGGGCTGACGATGCTGTACGCACGCAGCAGCGGCTTGTCATTGACGCGCAGACCGATCATGGTGAAGTGGCCGTTGCTGAACCGCAGCGACTGGTCGCGGGTTGTCGTGAAGGTGAACAGCGTGTCGGTCCAGTGGTGGACGGATAAAACCCGTTCTTCGTTGAAAGCGCTCATGGTGTGTACGTGTAAAACTGGAATGAAAGGCAAATAAGCAAGGAGACCCTATTGTCGGCCAAAGGCCAAAGGCCGTTGTCCTGACCGACAATAGTGGTCCATCATTGCGCGTGGACACCTGAAAAGTCCCCGAGAGTCCTTGATTTATCCGCAAGCAGGAGAATTTTCATGAAGATGCAATTCAAAAAAGCACTGGGCGCCGTGACGCTCCTCAGCCTGGTCTCGGTGTTCACACCGGCGCAGGCGCAAGACGTCATCAAGATCGGCGAGATCAACAGCTACAAGGCGCAGCCCGCCTTCCTCGAACCCTACAAAAAGGGCATGGACTTGGCGATTGAAGAAATCAACGCCAGCGGCGGTATCAACGGCAAAAAACTCGAACTCATCGTCCGCGACGACAACGCCAACCCCGGCGACGCCGTGCGCGCCGCCGAAGAACTGCTGTCGCGCGAGAAAGTCGACGTCCTCACTGGCTCCTTTCTGTCGCACATCGGCTTGGCCCTGACCGACTTTGCCAAACAAAAGAAAGTCTTCTTTTTGGCGTCTGAACCCCTGACCGACAAAATCGTCTGGCAGAACGGCAACCGCTACACCTTCCGTCTGCGCACCTCGACCTACATGCAGGTCGCCATGCTGGTGCCAGAAGCCGCCGCAATGAAGAAAAAACGCTGGGCGATCGTCTACCCCAACTACGAGTACGGTCAGTCGGCGGCAGCTACTTTCAAGGCGCTGCTGACAGCCGCGCAACCCGATGTTGAGTTTGTCGCCGAACAAGCGCCGCCGCTGGGCAAGGTTGACGCCGGCAGTGTGGTGCAAGCGTTGGCCGATGCCAAGCCAGACGCGATTTTCAACGTGTTGTTCGGTGCCGACCTCGCCAAGTTTGTCCGCGACGGCAACACCCGCGGGCTGTTCAAAGGGCGTCAAGTGGTCAGCCTGTTGACCGGCGAACCCGAGTACCTGGACCCGCTCAAAGAAGAAACACCGAACGGTTGGCTGGTCACCGGCTACCCTTGGTACGGCATTCAAACCCCCGAGCACAAGGCCTTCTACAACGCCTACAACAGCAAGTTCAAGGATTACCCGCGCCTCGGATCGGTCATTGGTTACAGCGCCATCAAGTCGCTGGCCGCCGGCATGAAAAAAGCCAACTCGACCGACACTGAAAAACTCATCACGGCTTTTCGAGGGCTGTCGGTGGTGACGCCCTACGGCCCTATCACTTACCGTGCACAAGACCACCAATCGACCATGGGTGTGTATGTTGGCCGCACGAAAAACGACAACGGCAAAGGGGTGATGGTCGACTACCGCTACCTCGACGGCGCCAAGTACCAACCCACCGACGCCGAGGTCAAGAAGCTGCGCGCAGCCGACTGACGGGCGTGAGCCAGCCATGAGTTTTTCTGGCTTTGTGGTCCAACTGCTGAATGGCTTGGCCGGTGCCTCTTCTTTGTTTTTGGTGGCCGCCGGGTTGTCGTTGATTTTTGGCGTGACGCGGATTGTTAATTTCGCCCACGGCTCATTTTTCATGGTCGGCATCTACGTGGCGTACTCACTGGTGGGGGCTCTGGGTGCCAGTGTTGGCTTTTGGCCCGCCTTGCTGTTGGCCGCACTGGCGGTGGCTTTGTTGGGTGCGCTGGTCGAAGTGCTGTTGCTGCGCCGAATCTACCGCGCACCTGAGCTCTTCCAGTTGCTGGCGACCTTCGCGCTCGGGCTGGTGATCAAAGACGGCGTGCTGTGGTGGTGGGGCGCCGAAGAATTACTTGGCCCACGTGCGCCAGGCCTGACCGGTTCGGTGTTGATTCTGGGTCGGCAGTTTCCCTCTTACGATATTTTTCTGATTGTGGCGGGCCCGGTCGTGCTCGGTCTGCTGTGGTTGCTCTTGACCAAGACCCGCTTTGGCACCTTGGTGCGAGCCGCCACGCAAGACCGTGAGATGGTCAGTGCGCTGGGCGTGAACCAGGCTTGGCTGTTCACGGCGGTCTTTGCTTTGGGTGCTTTTCTGGCCGGTCTGGGTGGGGCGCTGCAACTGCCGCGCGAGCCCGCCAACCTAGAGATGGACTTGAACATCATCGGTGCCGCCTTCGTGGTGGTGGTGGTCGGCGGCATGGGCTCGATCCCGGGCGCTTATGTGGCGGCGCTGTTGATTGCGCAGCTCAAAGCGATTTGCATTTGGCTCGGTCTGGTCGAGATCGCCGGCATCAGCATTTCTTTTTCAAAGCTCACGCTGGTGGTTGAGTTTTTGGTCATGGCGGTGGTCTTGGTGGCCCGGCCCTGGGGGCTCTTCGGCCGGCCGCAAGCGCCGAGCCGGCACGCCGGTGCTGCCGAGCAACCGCTGAGGCGGCCAGACCGGCTCTACACCTATGGCGTCGCCGGCTTGCTGGCCCTGCTGGTGTTGCTGCCGACCCTGACGACACAGTCGCCTTATGTGACCATTTTGATGATCGACTTGTTGGTCGCCGTGTTGTTTGCAGCCAGTCTGCACTTCATCATGGGCCCGGCCGGCATGCATTCGTTTGGCCATGCCGCCTACTTCGGCCTAGGCGCTTACGGCGCGGCCTTGTTGGTGCGCAGCCTGAACCAGCCGATGGAAGTGGCGCTGATCGTGGCGCCGGCCATGGCGGCTTTCGGGGCTTTTGTCTACGGCTGGTTCTGCGTCAGGTTGTCGGGGGTTTATTTGGCCATGCTGACGCTGGCTTTTGCACAAATCACTTGGGCCATCTGCTACCAGTGGGACAGCGTCACCGGTGGCAGCAACGGCCTGACCGGCGTTTGGCCGTCAGAATGGTTGGCTGACAAAGAGATGTATTACTACCTGACGCTGACACTGGTCGCCGGCGCCGTGCTGCTGATGCACCGCATGCTGTACTCACCCTTTGGCTATGGCATCAGGGCCGCCCGCGACTCAGTGCTGCGCTCAGACGCCATCGGCATGGACGTCAAGCGCCTGCAATGGGTGGCGTTTGTGTTGGCAGGCACTTTTGCCGGTTTGGCAGGCGCTTTGTATGCGTTTTCCAAAGGCAGCATTTCGCCGGAAAGCTTGTCTGTCGGCAGGTCGATTGACGGCTTGGTCATGGTCTTGTTGGGCGGCGTGCAGACGCTGGTCGGACCAATCGTTGGCGCGGTCACCTTCACTTGGCTGCACGACACCGTGGCACGCAACACCGACTACTGGCGCGCCGTGTTGGGCGGTATTATTTTGCTGTTGGTGCTGCTGTTTCCGCAGGGCATCGTCGGCTTTGCCCAACAAGCGTTTTTGCGTCTGCGCGGCGTTAAAGCTGGGCCATCATGAGCTTGCTCAAAGTCGCTCATCTGGGCAAATCTTTCGGCGGCGTCAATGCCGTCGACGGCATCAGCTTTGAGCTGGCCGCTGGTGAACTGCTGGCGATGATCGGGCCCAACGGCGCCGGCAAGTCGACCACCTTCAACATGGTCAATGGCCAGCTGCGAGCGGATGCTGGCTCGATTCAGCTCGATGGCCACGAGCTCGTCGGCTTGACGCCGCGTGAGATCTGGCGGCTCGGCGTCAGCCGGACTTTCCAAATTGCCGAAACCTTTTCGTCGCTGACCGTGGTCGAGAACGTGCAAATGGCCTTGCTGTCGTCCGACCGCAAGCTGTTCTCGATGTGGCGCCGCGCCGCCGACCACAAACGCGCGGAAGCCCTTGAGCTGCTGGACCAAGTCAGCCTGAAGTCGCAGGCTGACCGGCCCTGCAGCGTGCTGGCCTATGGCGACGTCAAACGTGTCGAGCTGGCCATGGCGATGGCCAATAGCCCCAAGCTGCTGTTGATGGACGAGCCGACCGCAGGCATGGCGCCCAAAGAACGCCATGAGTTGATGGCGCTGACCCAACAACTGGTAATCGACCGCAGCATGGCGGTGCTGTTCACCGAACACAGCATGGACGTGGTGTTTGCCTACGCCGACCGCATGATCGTGCTGGCGCGCGGGCGGCTGATAGCTGAAGGCAAACCGCTAGAGGTGCGGAATCACCCGCAAGTGCAAGAAGTCTATTTCGGCAGCGGTAAAACCTTTGAAACTTTCAAGGCCGCTGCATGAGCGCGCCCCAAGACTTGCTGCTGCAGGCCAAGGGTTTGTGTGCCTGGTACGGTGCAGCCCAAATTTTGTACGACGTCGACCTGGAAGTGCGACGCGGCGAAGTCGTGGCCTTGCTGGGGCGCAACGGTGCCGGCAAATCGACGACGCTCAAAACGTTGATCGGCATGCTCGACAAGCGGCATGGTCACGTGTCGTTTTTGGGCAGCGACATCTCAACCAGCGAGACCCACCACGCGGCCCGCATGGGTTTGGGTTTTGTACCAGAAGACCGGCGCATCTTCACCGACCTGACGGTCATGGAAAATCTCGAAGTCGGTCGCCAACCGCCGCGGTATTGGCCTGACGGCAGCGCCGCGCCGCTGTGGACGCCCAAGCGCTTGTTCAAGTTATTTCCCAACTTGGGCGAGATGCCAGACCGTCTAGGCGGCCGCATGAGCGGTGGTGAACAGCAGATGCTGACGGTAGCGCGCAGCTTAATGGGCAACCCCTTGCTCTTGCTGCTGGACGAACCGTCGGAAGGCGTCGCACCTGTCATCGTCGAGCACATGGCGCAGATGATTTTGGCGCTCAAGGCCGAAGGCGTGAGCATCTTGCTATCAGAGCAAAACATGCACTTTGCCGAGCTCGTGTCAGATCGCGCCTACGTACTCGAAAAAGGCCAAATCTGCTTCGACGGCTCGATGGCCGAGTTATCGGCGAACGAAGAGGTCCGGCGCAATTGCATCGGCATTTAAACCCGCAACAAGGCAAAATCAACACATGATTCAAAAAGTACTCATTATTGGCGGCACTGGTTTTGTAGGGCGGCATGTCTGCGAAAAGCTGGTCCATGCGCAAGCGCGTGTCACCGTGCCGACGCGCCGGCGGCGTAACGCCAATCACATCTTGATGCTGCCCACACTGGATGTTGTGGAGGCCAACATCCATGATGAAGCCACGCTACAACAACTCATCAGTGGGCAGGATGCGGTGGTCAATCTGGTGGCTATTCTGCAGGGTGATGAAGCCTCCTTTGACATGGCGCACGTGCAACTGGCCAGCAAAATTGCCCGTGCTTGCGAAGTGGCTGGCGTGCGCCGCGTGGTGCATGTCAGTGCCTTGGGTGCCGATGCGCGCAACCCCGACGGTTTGCCGTCGATGTACCTGCGCAGCAAAAGCCAGGGTGAGCAGGTGCTGCGTCAAGCGCCGCTCGACCTGACGGTGCTGCGGCCCAGCGTGATCTTCGGCGCGGGGGACAAGTTTTTGAATGTCTTCGCGCAACTGCAAAAGTTTTTGCCGGTGATGCCGCTGGCCGGCGCGAGCGCGATGTTCCAGCCGGTCTGGGTGCAAGACGTCGCCAGCGCCATCGTCCACTGCTTGGAAGAGAAGAATTTTCACAGCACCAATGGCCAAACCTACGAGGCCTGCGGCCCCGAGATTTTTTCACTGCGCCAGCTGGTGCAACTGGCTGGTCAATACGCTGGCGTCAACCGCGGCCGGGGTCGGCCAGTGGTCGGTTTGCCAGACGCGCTGGCACGACTGCAAGCCCGGCTGATGGAGATGATGCCGGGCGAACCGGTGCTGAGCCGGGACAACCTGGATTCCATGAAAGTGCCCAACATTGCCACAGGCAACTGCCCGGGCTTGGGCGACCTCGGTATTCAGCTCTCGGCACTCAGTGCGGTTGCGCCGACTTACTTGGGTGCGCGCGGGTTGCGCAGCGGCTTGACGGCCAAGCGCAAAACAGCTGGGCGGATGTTCGACGAATGAAGATTTATCGGGTCGGCGGTTCGGTGCGCGATGCCTTGCTGGGCCTACCCGTGCGCGACCACGACTGGGTTGTGGTGGGGGCCACGCCCGAGGCTTTGGCGGCTGAAGGCTACCTGCCTGTGGGCAAAGATTTTCCGGTTTTTTTGCACCCTAAAACCCGCGAAGAATACGCGCTGGCTCGCACCGAACGCAAGACCGCGCAGGGCTACCACGGCTTTGCTGTGCATGCCGCGCCGGACGTCACGTTGGAAGACGACTTGGCCAGGCGCGACCTGACCATCAACGCCATCGCCCAAGACGCCGACGGCGTGTTGACCGACCCCTACGGCGGCCAGCGCGATATCGCCGCTCGCGTGCTGCGCCATGTGACCAGCGCCTTTGCCGAAGACCCGGTGCGCATCTTGCGCGTGGCGCGTTTTGCGGCTCGCTTCACCGACTTCAACGTCGCGCCTGAAACGATGCAACTCATGCGTGACATGGTGGTCGGCGGTGAAGTCGATGCGCTGGTGCCTGAACGCGTCTGGCAAGAGCTTGCGCGTGGGCTGATGGAGCGCCAGCCGTCCCGCATGTTCGAGGTGTTGCAGGATTGCAGCGCACTGCGCAAATTACTGCCGGAAGTCAACGCCGACCTGCCCCTGATGAGGGTGCTCGACACGGCCGCACAGTTGAATGCGCCGCTGCCAGTGCGCTTCGCTTGCCTGGCCCGCGACCTGAACCCCAACCTCACCAAAGGCCTGTGTCAGCGCTTGCGTGTGCCAACCGATTGCCGCGAGATCACCGATGTGCTGGCGCGTGAACACAGCCACCTTCACCGCAGCGCCGAGTTCGAGGCTGCTGCGCTGGTGCGGCTATTGGAGCGCTGTGACGCGTTTCGCAAACCGCAGCGTTTTGCTGATATTTTGCTGGCCTGCGAATACGATGCGCGGGGTCGTTTGGGTTTGTCAGAGCCGCCTTATCCGCAGCGCCAGCGACTGCTGGCCGCGTTGACTGCAGCGCAGTCTGTGCCCACCCATGCGGTGGCCGCCGCGGCTGAAGCGCAAGGCGAGAGCGGCGCCCAAATTGGCGAGCGGGTGCATGCGGCGCGCGTGGCGGCTGTGGCTGCTGCGCAAGCTCATTCAGCTGGGCCGACTTAAACCACCAAAGCCAGCGCCGCATAATCCCCGACCTTGTTTTGCAGGCCCGCCGGCAGCAGTTTGAAGCCGGTCGTCAGCGCTGGAATGCGCCCCTGAATATGCGCCTTCAAACGAGGCAACAAAAAATCGCGGTGATGCCAAAACACGCCGCCGCCCAGACTGATCGCCTGCAAGTCCAGCGTCACTACCAAGTTGTACAGCGTCCGGCCCATGATGCGGCAGAGTTCGTCAACCAAAGCCAGCGCGCCTGCATGGCCGTCTTTGGCTGCGCCAAACAACGAAGCGGCATCCGTAAATCCTTGCTCTGCAAAGCGCCGGGGAATGGCGTTACCGGCGATCAAGCCCTCGACATCACCGACGTTGCCGCAGCCGCACAGGGCGTCGTCGTTGTCGCTGACGAACATGTGGCCAGCGTGGCCGGCGTTGGCATTTTTGCCTTTCAAAACCCGGCCGTCGACGCACAAACCAACACCAATGCCGGTGCTCCAAGTGACGTAAGCGCAGTGGTCAAAGCCTTGCAGCGCGCCCCAGCGCCGTTCAGCTTGCAAGGCGGCAATGCCGTCATTGCAAACACGCACGTCCGGGAACATGCTCTGCACCGGCGCTTCCAGCACGGCGCTGGTCCAGCGGTTCGGCAGACCTCGCCCGGCACCGGCCAAACCACCGCAAATATTCGGGGCGGCCAGCTCGACCAGCCCTTGACTCAACACAAAAGGCCCGCAAGAGGCGATACCGACTGCCGCAATCTGCGTTGGCAAGATACCCGCAGCAGCACAGCTCGAACCGATCATGCGCACGACCTGCTGGCCTAGCGCATCAGACGCGCCTTCTTTGACGGTCGGCTCGGTCAACCAGCCCTGCACACCGCGCTCGTTCACCACGCTCACCGTCACCTTGGTGCCACCGACATCGACACAAGCCACTGGCGCTGCGCCAGTGGCCAAACGGACATCGGGCAGATTAATCGATGGCAAGTGCGGTGTGGTGTTCATAGATTGATCTTCAGAGTGTGTGGGAGCGGTCGCCTTGCGCAAAGCCCAGCGCCTGCCAGTCCGTGTACGGTTGCTGCGGGGTGTTGGCCACAAAGCCGATGACTTTGAACAACTCGCCCATCTCATGTTCGTTGACGAGTTTTTGCAGCATCACGCGCTGGTCCAGCGGCGCGTCTTCCATGCCGTCGAGCAGGCCGCAGTTGAGCAAAAACCGGCCTTGGCTGGTGTAACCCAGCACCTGCAAGCCAGCGTCTTGCCCGGCCAACGCGATGCTCGTGAAGTTAACGTGCGCGGTGATGTCTTTCAGGCCCACCTGCTGCAGCGGATTGGCGTCAGCCAAGTGGCCTTGGTGGCACATCAGCGTGCCCATGCTGCGCTGCGGGTGGAAATACTCGTGCTCCGGAAACCCATAGTCCAGCAGGAAAATAGCGCCCGCAGTGAGCCGGTCGGCCAGCGTGCGCACAAAGCCTTCGGCCTGCGCGTGGGTTTCAGTCAGGTAGTCCTGCGGGCCTTCGATCTCCAGCGGCGGCCGCAACTCGGTCGGCCTGTCGGCAAACGCCAACGCCCCAGCATGCAGCGCCACGCCGCGTTCATGCCAGACGCCTTTCAAGCGCGTCAGCAGCTTGACCGGCATGGCGTCCAGCACTTCATTGCCGACCACCACGCCCGTCATTGCCGCTGGCAGTTCTGGCACCCAACGCACGCGATCGCCATGGGCGGCCAGCCGCGTTTGCTGCCGTTCGCGCAGGCTGCCAGAGAGGTCAACGATGCTGTAGCGCGTGAGCGGCGTACCGACCGCGTCCAGCGACGCGATCAGCTGCTCGGCCAGTGCACCCGAACCCGCACCAAACTCCCAAACCTCGTTGGTGCCGGTGGCTTGCAAGGCTTCACCGACTTGGCGCGCCAAGGCCCGGCCAAAATGCGGCGACAACTCCGGCGCGGTGACGAAGTCGCTGCCCGACTGCGGCATGTGGCCAAACTTGCGCGAGCCACTGGCGTAATAGCCGTGGTCGGGCGCGTACAAGGCCAATGCCATGAAGGCGTCGAAGCCCAGCCAGCCGCCCGCGTCTTCGATCGCATGCTGCAAGATCGGCTGGAATGGGGATGCTGCGGCGCTGTCAAGCGACAAAGCCGTATCGGTCGGTAAAATAAGGGGTGTTGTCATGGTCGCTAGATTCTCTAGAGCCTTTGATTGTCACCATCTTTTCAGCCATCCTGCACGCCGCCTTTTATCCTTTCACCACCCCATGTCCGCAGCTGTTTCCTCTCGTGTTGTCCTTGTGACCGGCGCCGCCCGCCGGCTGGGCCGTGAAATCGCGCTGGCCTTGGCTGGCGCTGGTTGGCGCGTCGCCGTGCACTACCGGGGTTCCGCCGAAGACGCTGAGCAAACCGCCGTCGACTGTGCCGCTTTGCTGGCAACTGATGCGTCCGAAGTGAAAAGCGCGGCATTCGCATGCGATCTGAACGACGAAGACGCCGTGCGCAGCCTGCTGCCGCAAGTCGTCGCGCAATTTGGCCGCGTCGACGCGGTGGTCAACAACGCTTCCACCTTTGAGTTTGACGACGCCGCCAGCTTCAGTTACAGGGCGATGGAAAAACATTGGCGCAGCAACACCGGCGCGGCCATTTTGCTGGCGCAGGCGCTGCACACGCATCTGCTGGCCCGGCAAGGCAAGCCAGCCGAGAACACAGAACGCCAGCCCGGCTGCGTGGTGAATTTACTCGATCAAAAGCTGTGGAATCCAAACCCCGATTTTTTAAGTTACACCCTGTCCAAAGCCGCGCTGGAAGCCGCCAACACCTTGTTGGCGCAAGCGCTGGCCCCCGTGCTGCGCGTCGTCGGCGTGGCGCCGGGTCTGACCCTGACCAGCCACCTGCTCAGCCCTGAAGAATTTGCGGCACTGCACAGCTTGTCGCCGCTGGGCCGCTCTTCTACGCCTGCCGATGTGGCAGCGACCGTCCGCTTCGCGCTGGAGAACCAATCCATCACTGGCACCACCTTGCTGGTCGACGGTGGGCAACACCTGATGAAATTCAGCCGCGACTTTTCACTGATGGGCGGCGTGGCTGGCACCGCGCCATGAACTTCCCTTTTTTTGCAAACCTCTAGACTGAACCGCATGCTGAACACCCGAGGCACCCAAATTTTGACGCTGACTGGTTTGCGCTTTGACGCCAGCCTCGGCATCTTGGAGTCAGAAAAATTAGGCCCCCAACCGATCCAGGTCGACGCCGAACTCAACCTCGGCACGCAGCCACTGCTGCCGAGTGACGATGACATCATGCACGTCTTGGATTACCGCAAGGTGCGGCAGATCATCATCAACGAGTGCACCATGGAGCACGTGAATTTGCTGGAGAGTTTGATTGGCAAACTGGCGCACCGGCTGATGCTGCTGCCTGGCGTTCTGGGCGTTCGCGTCAAGATCGCCAAACTCGAAATTTTTGATGATTGCGAAGTCGCCATTCGCGTAGAAACAGGACAGTGGTGAAGATGAAAGAACAGATGATTGAACGCGAAGACATGAAGCTCGAAAAGCGCTTGTGCCGCGAAGTTGGCCGCGCCATCATGGACTTCAACATGATCAAAGAGGGCGACAAGGTCATGGTCTGCGTCTCGGGCGGAAAAGACAGCTACGCCATGCTCGACATCTTGCTCAAACTGCAGCAACGAGCGCCCATCAACTTCAGCCTGATTGCGGTCAACCTTGACCAAAAGCAACCTGGTTTCCCCGACCATATCTTGCCGGAATACCTGAGCAAACTGGGCGTGCCGTTTCACATCGAAACGCAAGACACCTACAGCATCGTCAAGCGGGTGATCCCTGAAGGCAAGACCATGTGCTCGCTGTGCTCACGCCTGCGGCGCGGCATTTTGTACCGCGTGGCCGAAGAGTTGGGCGCCACCAAAATTGCCCTCGGCCACCACCGCGACGACATGCTGCAAACGCTGTTCCTCAACATGTTTTTTGCCTCCAAGCTCAAAGGCATGCCGCCCAAGTTGGCCAGCGACGACGGTAAAAACATCATCATCCGACCGCTCGCGTATGTCGGCGAAAAAGACCTGATCCGTTGGGCCGAAGTGCGCGAATTCCCGATCATTCCGTGCACCCTGTGCGGCAGCCAAGATGGTCTGCAGCGGGTGCAGGTGGGCAACATGCTGCGCGAGTGGGACAAAAAATTCCCCGGTCGCCTGGAAAACATGTTCACCGCTTTGCAAAACGTCATTCCGTCGCATCTGATGGACGGCAAGCTGCATGACTTCAAGGGCATCAAAACCACCGGCATGGCCAACCCCGACGGCGACAAAGCCTTTGACCCGGAAGACTTGCCCAAGCCGCCGGCCACGCTGCAATTCATGGACAGAAAAGCCGTGCTCGAAATTTGACACCATGAAAAAAACTCTCCCCAGCGTATTGATAACCCTTTCATGCGCGCTCTTGCTCAGCGCTTGTTCCGGCTTGCGCGTGGTGGACAACGATGTGGCATCGTTTGCGCAGTGGACCAACGCCACAGCACCTGCGCCGGGCAGCAGTTACCGTTTTGAGCGCCTGCCTTCGCAGCAGTCGACTTTGCCGCAAAGCGGCATCAGCGGGATGGAACTGCCGCAAGACCAGCTCGAAGCCATGGTCCGCACGGCGCTCGAAAAAGTCGGTTTTCTGAACAATCCGCAGACGGCGGCCTTCAATGTGCAAGTCAGCGCGACCACGCGTTACGCCCAGCGCAATCCCTACAACAGCGGGACTGGCTACGCAGGGTTTGGCGGCTTGGGCGGCTCCGGTATCTCCATCGGCGGCGGCACGGCGGGCAGTTTTATTGGCTTTTCATTGCCCTTGGGCAGAAGCGAGTCGCCGTTGTACATCCGCGAAGTCAGCATCGTGGTGCGCGCCGCCGCCAGCAACGCCGTGGTGTTTGAAAGCCGGGCCACGCACAGCGGCGTCTGGAATGACCCGCGTGCTGTCTTGCCCGCCATGTTCGAGGCCGCGCTGCAAGGCTTCCCAATTCCTCCTGCGGGCGCACGCCGCATCAACATCGAGATCCCCCGTTGATCACTCAAGAACCCACCCGCATTCTGGCGATTCGCCACGGCGAAACCGCCTGGAACGTCGACACCCGCATCCAAGGTCATTTGGATATTCCCCTCAACGAGACCGGCCGTTGGCAAGCAGAACGCTTGGGCCAATCGTTGGTGGCTGAAGACATCACCGCCATTTACGCCAGCGATCTGTCGCGCGCGCATGAAACCGCGCTGTACGTCAGCCGCGCCAGCGGTGTTCCGGTGGTGGCTGAACTGGGTCTGCGCGAGCGTGGTTTTGGCGACTTTGAAGGCCGTACTTTCGCTGAGATAGAAGCTGCTTTGCCCGAGCAAGCGGAGCGTTGGCGCAAGCGCGATCCTGCGTTTGCACCGAGTGGCGGCGAGTCATTATTGCAAGTGCAAGAACGTGTGCTCGCCGCCGTCGACCGTTTGGCCAAGCAGCACCCGGGTGAGTTGATTGTGATGGTCGCCCACGGCGGCGTGATGGACGTGTTGTACCGCGCCGCCACCCGGCTCGACCTGCAAGCCACACGCACTTGGCTGCTCGGCAACACCGCCGTCAACCGCCTGCTGTGGACGCCCAAAGGCTTGTCGCTGGTGGGTTGGTCTGACACGCAGCATCTGGCTGACGCTGTGTTGGACGAGTCGTCCACCTGACACCCACAACGCCGCCCACATGACCCACGCCCCTGCGCTGATCGGCCAAAGCGTGGCCGCCATCGACACGCCCGCCTTGGTGATTGACCTCGATGCCATGGCGGTCAATCTGCAGGCCATGGCTGATTACGCGCGCGCGCACGGCATCCAGCTCAGGCCGCACGCCAAAATGCACAAAAGCGCGACGCTGGCCAAGCTGCAAATTGCCGCTGGGGCAGTCGGTGTTTGCGTGCAAAAAACCGCTGAGGCGGAAGCCCTTGCGGCGGGCGGCGTCAACGACATTTACATCAGCAACGAGGTGATTGCGCCGCAGAAGTTAAAGCGTGTGGTCGCGCTGGCGCACACGCTGTCTGAGCGCGGCGGGCGACTCGTCTTGGCGGTTGACAGCCTGCACGGCATTGCGCCGCTGGCACTGGCAGCACTCGGCCAGTCGGTGCGCATTCGTGTGTTGGTTGAAATCGATGTCGGCCATGGCCGCTGCGGTGTGCAGCCCGGCGTGGCGGCTGTACCGCTGGTCAACGCCATCGCAGAGCATCCGGCCTTGCTTTTTGGCGGTCTGCAGGCCTACCACGGCCGCGCCCAGCATTTGCGCACAGCGGCAGAGCGCGAAGCCGCTGTCGCCCAAGTGGCGGTCGATGTGCAGCGCACCATCGCCGCGCTCAAAGCCGCCGGTCACAGCGTGCCCTTGGTCACAGGCGCCGGCAGCGGCACCTTTGGCTTGGAAACCGCCAGCGGCCTTTACGGCGAACTGCAAGCCGGCTCTTACCTGTTCATGGACCGCGACTACGCCAGCAACCAAGTCGCGCCCGGTCAACCGCGCTTCCAACACGCCTTGTTTATCAAGTCGCAGGTGGTGAGCCTGAGCGCCACGCACGCCGTGGTCGACGCCGGCCACAAAAGCCACGCAATTGATTCTGGCCTGCCGGCCGTGCACGGCTTGCCGCTGGACTACGCCAACGGCGGCGACGAACACGGCCTGCTCAGGCCTCAACAGCCCGGCGGTCTGCTGCCGGCCTTGGGCGACACCGTCTGGCTGATTCCCGGTCACTGCGACCCCACCGTCAACCTGCACGACGTGATGATTGGCGTGCGCGGCGGCCTGCAAAACGGCGTGGTCGAGCAGCTGATTCGCGTTGACTCGCGTGGTGCGTTGACCTGAACTGTTCAGCGCCGTCTTTGCGAGCGAAGCGCGGCAATCCATGACTCTGGATTGGGACCGTGGACTGCCGCGCTACGCACGCAGTGACAGACTCTAAACCCCGACCCGCGTCCGTCTACTCTGCAGCAGCGCAATGTTCTGCTCCCCGGTCACCGTGCTCGCATAGTGCGTGTTGATGACATCCACGCTGGTCCGCGCGTTGCGTGCCAGCGTCAGCAGGTCGATACCTTGGCCGTAGAGCAGCCTGAACGTGATCGACGAATGGCGCAGGCTGTACAAGCTGCGCGGCTGTCCGTGTGGGCCCATCTTCAGGCCCGTTTCTGCCAACACCCAGTTGAAGTGAAAGTTCAGCACCCAGTGCGCGTAGTTGCGGTCTTGCAGGGCTGGTAAGAACAGATAGTCGTCTGGGGCGCCATGGCCGGTGGTGGCTTGCTGCTTGCAAATCTGCTGGTAGCAGCGCACCGCTGGCTGCAAGGTCACGATGGGTCGGCCATGGCTCTTGGTCTCTGGCAGCGTCAAACGCAAATACGTGTTGTTGGCCCGAACAATCTCCACGTGCCGGTGTTTCAGGGTTTTGAGGTCACTCGGGCGAATAAAGCTGTTCAGCATGAAGGCAATCGCCCGGGCCAAGTCTGGCGGCATGCGCTGCTCGGCCACACGGATTTTGTAATTCGCCCGAATCTCGTCTGCTGTGGCCGGGTACTGCTGGCCGCTCAACCGGCGCGCCATGCGGATGATCTTCCAGTACTCGCTGGGCGTGAAAGCGCCGCGCGGCGTGGTGACGATCTTGATTTTCGGGAACTCCGGCAGCTTGTCCAACTCGCCAATCGCCACCGCGTACGACAACACCTTGCGCACCGCCACCATGTACTGGCTGATGGTGGTGGTGCTGAAGGTTTGACTCAAAAATTGCGTGAACTCCATCAGCGCCAAAAAGTTGATGGTGTTGGGCGGCTGATTGCCCCAGCGCGGCAAAATGTGCGCGTCCAGGCGGTTGCGCAGCACTTGGTAGCTGCCCAGCGCGTATTCGCCGCGCTGCGAGCGCGCCAGTTCATTCGCCAGCACTTGGGTGCTCAAAGCGCCGAAGGTGACGACGGGTTTGCCGCTCTTACCCGTAGCTTTACCGGCGCTGACGGCCTCTGCCAACTCAAACAAGGCATCGTCTTGCGCTGCTGACGCAACACCAACGCCAAACCCAACGCCAGCTCCGCGCTTTCCCGCCGCCCGCTTCGGGAACAACTGCCCCTGTCCGGGCGATTCGCTGTGGTGCTTGGCCATCAGCTGCTCGTAAAACTGCCGTGCAAAGCTCTGCGCCATCCGCAAAGACTGGCTTTGCGTGCTGCGCCGGTACGTGCGGCCAGCCACCCAGCAGCGCACCTGCCAAAAGCGACTGGCGGCGATTTTGAAAACGGCGAGCTTTTGCGGGTAGCCCGGCACCGGCGTCAAGGTCTCAGGAATCGGCACCGTGCGCTCCCGCTGCTGGCTGCGCACCAGCGTTTCTGGCGACGGATCGTTGGCTGCAAAGTGCTCGAAAAAGGGGTTGTGATCGAACATCGGGCTAGAGTATTGAATAACTCACACCGCGTCAAATTTACACTTTTGGGAGTACTAAATAGCTCATACAGTGTTTTAGAGCGTTGTCGAAATCACCGCTTAAAAATCTAAACCGACCGCCAAGATCACCCCAAAAGTATCTATTTAAAAACCCCTCAACTTGTACAGCGCAGGCTGTACAACCCGGTTTTGCCGTCTACCGCCAGCACGCCTTCTGACAATTCACGGCATGGGGCCCTTTTCTCAACCGTTAACACGTGTGCCCTGGCTGCTCTGGCCGCTGTCTCTGCAGCTTCTGCTCAGTCCACCGTTACTTTGTACGGCCGCCTTGACGCGTCTGTCGGCTCAACTTCCACCGAAACTACTGGCGCAGCACCTGTTGCCAAGCTGTCGAAAATGGGCGTTGGCTCCAGCGCCATGAACACCACATTTTGGGGCCTGAAAGGCTCTGAAGATTTGGGTGCCGGCATGCAAGCCAATTTCAAACTCGAAAGCCAGTTCAACATGGACACCGGTGTGGCTTCCGGAACCTTGTTTGAGCGCCAAGCCTATGTCGGTCTGTCTGGCAACTTCGGTTCTGTGAATTTGGGTCGTCAATACACTTCGTACTACAGCTCATACGGCGCTAC
>JASDRC010000035.1:41281-49652 GCA_041442125.1 Polaromonas sp.
GTTCTGTGAATTTGGGTCGTCAATACACTTCGTACTACAGCTCATACGGCGCTACTGAAATGCTGTGGGATAGCAACTTTGCGGTCAGCAGCACTGTTGATGCAACAGGCACAGGCTCTAACGGCACACGTGCTGATAACGCTGTCCGTTATGACTCACCAAGCTTCAGCGGTTTGACAGGTTCTGTGACTTATGGTTTCGGTGAAAACAAAAAGACTGGCGTCAATTTAGGCGACGCTACTGACAATATCAGCTTCAACGTCACGTATGCAAATGGCCCAGTGATGGCGACTTTTGCACATCAAGAAAATACACTGGAACAGCTTGCACTCGGTACTGCACAGGCAACGAGAAAATTTAACTTGATAGGCGGCACTTACGATTTGGGTGCAGCCAAAATGAATGCCGCCTACCAAACTACGTCAAGCGGCACCAGAGATGACAAATTGTACAAAGTTGGCGTTACCGTGCCGATGGGCGCAATCTCATATGGCGTTGGTTACGCCAAGGAAACATCCTCAGCTCCTGGCTTGGCTGATCTGACCTCAAACGGCTTGGGACTGCTTGCCATGTACGACATGTCTAAGCGCACAACCCTGTATGTTGGCTACAAATCCACCAAAGTTGAGTCTGCACCTGCTGCGATCATCGCTAACAAAGTTACCTCTTTATCAGCTGGCGTTCGCCACACTTTCTGATTTGACGCTGGCGCAAGTCAGCTGAAGATTTAAAAGTCTAAACCCCCGTTGCGGCAACGCAGCGGGGGTTTTTCATGGGTGCAGCAGTTGTACAGCTGAGATCGACCAAAATCTGTCTTCCAGCGCCTGACAGCGGGCTGTGAACGCCGTGGTTTTGCGCTCAACAGACAGGATTCCCTTCCAACCATTTTGTAGTACTTATTAATATTTAAAATTGTTATTGTGTGGTCTTTAAAGTAATTAAATTAAAACATATAGTAACAATTTCAAAAAAGTAGGTTATTTTCTTGAACAATTCATACCTTGCAGGAAGCCAGTTCCCAACCGCCTCTTCGCTAGCAAAGCTCTGCAGCAAGAACACCTCTTCGGTGAGAGGCTTGGCTCTTATGCCTAGAAATACCGAAATCGAGCGACTGGCACAGCTCCGCAAGCAATTCCAAGGAACCCTGTAAGGCAACGTCCCGACCCGAGCATGGACGAGTGACTGTGGCGCGCTCGTTGAATGGATCCGACTGAATCACCAAGGCAGGACTTGGCTTGCCAAAGTCAACTCGGACTAGCCGGCGGCGTGACCCCCAAATGCAAAAAAGCCGCCAGCGTGGCGATGCGGCCGCGCGGCGTGCGTTGCAAGTAGCCTTGCTGGATCAAATACGGCTCGATCACATCTTCAATGGTGCCGGCGTCTTCGCCGATGCTGGCGGCAATGCTGTCTAGGCCGACCGGGCCGCCGTCAAAACGGTGGATCACGGCTTCGAGCAGTTTGCGGTCCATGACGTCAAAGCCGCGCGGGTCGACATCAAGCATTTCCAAAGCTTTGCGAGCAATGTCCAGCGTGATGACGCCGCTGCCCTTGACGTCCGCGTAGTCGCGCACGCGGCGCAGCAAGCGGTTGGCAATACGCGGTGTACCGCGTGAGCGTTTAGCGATTTCGATGCCGCCGGCTTCGTCCATCGGCGCGTTGAGCAAACCAGCGCTGCGTTTGACAATGCGCGCCAGCTCTTCGGGGGTATAAAACTCCAACCGCGAAACAATGCCAAAACGGTCACGCAAAGGGTTGGTCAACATGCCGGCGCGGGTGGTCGCACCGACCAGCGTGAAAGGTTGCAAGTCCAGTTTGATGCTGCGCGCAGCTGGACCTTCGCCGATCATGATGTCGATCTGGTAGTCCTCCAGTGCCGGGTACAAAATTTCCTCAACGACCGGGCTGAGCCTGTGAATTTCGTCAATGAACAGCACGTCGTTCTTCTCCAGATTGGTCAGCAATGCCGCCAAGTCCTTCGGCTTTTCGAGCACAGGTCCGCTGGTTTGACGCAAGTTAACGCCCAACTCATGCGCAATGATGTGGCTTAACGTTGTTTTACCCAAACCGGGCGGGCCAAACAGCAACACATGGTCGAGTGCTTCGCCGCGCATTTTGGCGGCACCAATGAAGATTTGCAACTGCTCGCGCACCTTGACTTGACCAACGTAGTCGTCAAACAGCTTGGGCCGCAGTGCGCGTTCAATGGCTTCTTCTTTGGGCGACGCGGTTGCAGCGGACATCACGCGCTTGGCCGGCGGGATGTCGAAATCGTCAGTCTGAATGCTCATGTTATTTCGTCAACGCTTTGAGTGCCAGTTTGATACCGTCACTCACGCCAACGTCTTGCGGCAGGGCTTTGAGGGCCAGTGCGGCGTCGCGGTCGCTGTAGCCCAACGCCACCAGCGCTTGCAAAATATCGGACTGGCTATCGCTGCCCACACTGGCCGGAAAACCGATGTCTGCGCCGAGTTTGCCTTTGAGCTCTAACAGCAAGCGTTCGGCGGTTTTTTTGCCGATGCCGGGGACCTTGATGATGCGACCAATTTCTTGCGCGCTGACGGCCCGCGAAAGGTCGTCGACACTCATGCCGCTGAGCACGCTGAGCGCAGTGCGTGGGCCAACGCCGGTAATTTTGATGAGCTGGCGAAACGCCGCACGTTCAGCAGAGGTGGCAAAAGCGTACAGAATTTGGGCGTCTTCGCGTACCACCAAGTGTGTCAGCAAGCTGACTGTTTCGCCCAGCCCCGGCAGGTTGTAGTAAGTGCTCATGGGCACCAGCAGCTCATAGCCCACGCCGTGGCAATCGACGAGCAGTTCGGGGGGATTTTTTTCGGCCAATTGGCCAGTGATGCGTCCTATCATGGCCAAATCTTAGCAGTGCGCCCTGCCCTTAAAATCAGCCTTCTGCCCAAGGACACCTGTTTTGATTCTTCGCCACACCTTCACGCCGCCCAACAACACCCGCATGGGCCATCTTTGCGGGCCCCTGGATGCCCACATCCGAACCATCGAGGCGGCGCTGGAGGTGACGATTGCGCACCGCTTTGAGCAGTTTAAAATCGACGGCCCCAAGGCCAAGGCCACACAGGCACTCGAAGTGCTGCAAGCGCTGTATGAGATGGCGCGGCAGCCGATACCAGAAGAACAAGTGCAGCTGATGCTGGCTGGCGACACCGCACTGACCAGAGCGCCAGACGGCACCCCGGTGCTGACAACGCGCCGCGCCGACTTGCGCGCCCGCACGCACAACCAGGGCCAGTACCTCGACAACATTGCCGCGCACGACATCACTTTTGGCATTGGCCCGGCAGGCACGGGCAAGACTTACTTGGCGGTGGCCTGCGCCGTAGACGCGCTGGAGCGCAGCGCCGTGCAGCGCATTGTGCTGACACGCCCGGCGGTTGAAGCCGGCGAGCGGCTTGGGTTTTTGCCGGGCGATATGAACCAAAAAATCGATCCGTATTTACGCCCGCTGTATGACGCGCTGTACGAGTTGATGGGTTTTGAGCGCGTACAAAAAGCTTTTGAGCGCCAGCAGATTGAAGTGGCACCGCTGGGTTTTATGCGCGGCCGTACGCTGAACCATGCCTTCATTATTTTGGACGAGGCGCAGAACACGACGCCCGAACAAATGAAGATGTTTTTAACACGCATTGGTTTTGGCAGCAAAGCCGTGGTGACCGGTGATATCAGCCAGATTGATTTGCCGCGCACGCAGCTCAGCGGCTTGATTGACGCGGAGCGCGTGTTGAAGCGCGTCAAGGGCATCGCTATCACGCGGCTGACCAGCGCGGACGTGGTGCGCCATCCGCTGGTGGCGCGCATCGTCGACGCCTACGACCAGCAGCGCAGCCCGGACGCAGAACCCGTCGATGTACTGGAGACACGCAAGCCGGCGGCTCGCAAATCACGCAGCCAGGCTGCGAAGACTTGACATGAAAAAAACCACTCCCATCGCCACCAACGAGCTTGATTTGTCTTTGCAGTTCGGCGCGTTTCCAGACATCACCATCCACCGCGCCGCCCTGCACCGCGCAGCCGTTAAGCGCTGGATCACGCAGGCACTGCAAAGCGATGCTGAGTTGACCGTGCGCGTGGTGGGTGAAGCAGAAGCGCAGACGTTGAACCGCGACTACCGTCAGAAAGACTACGCCACCAACGTGCTGACCTTCGACTACACACAAGCGCCTGTGGTCACCGCCGACTTGGTCTTGTGCGGACCGGTGGTGGCACGCGAAGCGGCGGAGCAAGGCAAAACATTGCAAGCACACTACGCGCACTTGCTGGTGCACGCCACTTTGCACGCCCAAGGTTATGACCACGAAACCAACGAACGCGATGCGCTGGAGATGGAAGCGCTGGAGATTTTGTTGCTGGCGTCTATGGGTTTTGACAACCCGTATTGAGCGCCTGTGTTCAGCGCCCGTGTTGAGCGCTTAACTCAGCGTGACTTTGGCGAACTTGCGCTTGCCGACCTGCACCACGTAGGTGCCAGCCGCCAGCTTCAAGGCTTTGTCGCTGACCACGCTGGAGTCCACACGCACGCCGCCGCCATCGATCAAGCGCGTGGCTTCGCTGCCTGAAGGCGCCAGCCCGGCCGCTTTGAGCAGCGCGCCGATGCCCACGGGCGCGCCTGACAGCGCGATCTCGGCGATCTCGGCGGGCACGCCGCCTTTGCTGCGGTTGATGAAGTCTTGCTCGGCCGCATCTGCCGCCGCCGCAGAATGAAAGCGTGCCGTGATTTCTTTGGCCAGCGCGACTTTGGCGTCTTTCGGGTTGCGGCCGCCAGCCACTTCGGCCTTAAGAACGGCAATCTCGGCTTCGCTTTTGAACGACAACAACGTGTACCAACGCCACATCAGCGTGTCGGACACCGACAGCACCTTGGCGAACATGCTGTTGGCCTCTTCGGCAATGCCGATGTAGTTGTGCTTGCTCTTGGACATTTTTTCAGTGCCGTCCAAACCCTCAAGCAGCGGCATCGTCAAGATGCACTGGGGTTCTTGGCCATATTCCTGCTGCAAGGTGCGGCCCATCAACAAGTTGAACTTTTGGTCGGTGCCGCCCAACTCCAGGTCGGCCTTGAGGGCCACGCTGTCGTAGCCCTGCATCAACGGGTACAAGAATTCATGCACGCTGATGGGGGTGCCGGCCTTGTAGCGGTCATGAAAGTCGTTGCGCTCCATCATGCGAGCCACCGTGTACTTGGCGGCCAGCTGGATCATGCCCATCGAGCCGAGCGGCAAACACCACTCGCTGTTGTAGCGAATCTCGGTTTTTTCAGGGTCCAGCACCAAACTGGCCTGGCGGTAATAGGTTTCAGCGTTGGCCTTGATCTGCTCGGTGGTCAGCGGCGGCCGCGTGTTGTTGCGGCCAGACGGGTCGCCGATCAGGCTGGTGAAGTCGCCAATCAAGAAAATCACCTGGTGCCCTAAATCCTGCAACTGGCGCATCTTATTCAGCACCACGGTGTGGCCCAAGTGGATGTCGGGCGCCGTCGGGTCCAGCCCCAATTTGATGCGCAAAGGCTGGCCGCTCGCCTCAGAACGGGTCAATTTCTTCACCCAGTCGGCCTGCGGAATCAACTCCTCACAACCGCGCAAAGACACGGCCAGCGCCGCCTGCACGCCATCTGACAAAGGTAACATTGGGGAATACGCTTGATTCATATGGGTTTTTTTGAGTATCCGCAAGGCTAAGGTAGTTATAATAGGTGACTTATTTTGTGAGATCAGCCTTGGCCCCATTTTAGATTAGCGTGCAACTTGCTGGTTCAACTCTGAATTGTCGCCGCAGCCCCAAGGGTTGCCCATTGATTTTTTGCCATCGCCGCCTCCCAGTGGGTGGTCAAGTGCTCTCAAGCTAGAGGTCCAAATTTTGAATATTGACGGTTTTTCCCGAGCCCTATCGACCGTGCAGCTGGCAACGCAAAGCCTGCTGGCGACGCTGACCCGGCACCCCAAGCGAATCGCCGGCACGCTGGCCGTGCTGTTGCTGGGCACAGGTGTCACGGCTTTTGGTGTGGCACCCCTCGCCCCTGATGCCGCTGATCTGCCGGTCCGCCAGATTGTCGAAGTGGTGCAACCACTGCCGTCGCAAGCCCAGGTCGACGCCTTGCTGGACCACCAGTTCAACTTGTTTCGCACCGAAATCACCCGCAGCTCGGACACCGCCGAAACGCTGCTGCGTCGACTGAACATTGACGACACGACCGCCGCCGCTTTTCTGCGCAGCGACAGTAACGCCCGCTCGCTACTTTTGAGCCGCGCCGGCCGCACCGTCACGGCAGAAACCACCGCCGACCAGCGCCTGCAAAAGCTGTCGATGCGCTGGGCAACTGACGACGACACGCAATTTCAACGTTTGGTGATCTCCCGCAACGGCGAGGTTTTCACCTCAAGAGTTGAATCGGCGCCTTATTCGATCTCCGTTCGCATGGCCAGCGGCGCCATCAAAAGCTCTCTGTTTGCAGCCACCGACGACGCGAATATTCCAGACGCCGTGGCGATCCAAATTGCCAACATTTTTTCCGGTGACATTGACTTCCAACGCAGCCTGCGCAAGGGCGACCGCTTCAGTGTGTTTTACGAAACCCTGGAAGCTGACGGCGAAGCCATCAAAACCGGCAAGGTCCTGAGCACGGAGTTCATCAACAACGGTAAGACGCTCCAGGCCATGTGGTTCGACGACTCGACAAAAGTGGCAGCATCTGGTGCAGTGAACATGCGCCCAAAGCCTTCCAAAGGCGCGTACTACTCACTTGACGGCCAGAGCCTGCGCAAAGCGTACTTGGCATCGCCAGTGGCCTTTTCGCGCATCAGCAGCGGTTTTAAAATGCGCTTTCACCCGATCTTGAAAACTTGGCGCAACCACCTTGGCGTCGACTACGCCTCTCCGACCGGTACACCGGTGCGCAGCATTGGCGACGGCATGGTCGACTTTGCCGGCGTACAAAACGGCTTCGGCAACGTGATCTATATCAACCACAAGACCGGTCATACCACGGTCTATGCGCACTTGAGCCGCATCAATGTGAAGCGTGGCGACCGCATCAGCCAAGGCGAGAATATCGGTGCGGTCGGCTCCACTGGCTGGGCCACAGGACCTCATCTGCATTTTGAGTTTCGTGTGAACGGTAAACAGCAGGACCCTATTTTGCTGGCACAACAAAGCGCCAGTATTCCCTTGGCGGCGAGCAGCATGCCCGCCTTCAAACAGTTGGCTGGCACGGTGCGCAAGCAGCTGCAAATCGCCAGTACGATTGGTCAAAGCAGCGCAGAGTAAAAGTTAGGCGCTATGCCTGCGTACTTCATCGGCCTGATGTCAGGCACCTCGCTGGACGGCGTCGATGGCGTCATCGCCGATTTTTCAGCTGCTGCACCAGCGCTCGTTTTAGCCTCTGCCAGCCTGCCGTTTGAGGTCAGCTTCAAAGCTGAGTTGCTGGCCCTCAACACCCCTGGCGAGAATGAGCTGCACCGCGCTGCGCTGGCCGCGAATCAGTTGGCGGAAACCTACGCGCAGGTGATTGAACTTTTACTGGCCAGCGCTGCGGCCAGCGCCATCCAGCGCCAAGACATCGTCGCCATCGGCGCACACGGTCAAACCGTGCGGCATCGACCGCAAGAATTCGGCGTCGGCTACACCCTTCAATTGAACAACCCGGCCCTGCTGGCTGAGCGCACAGGCATCGACGTGGTGGCTGATTTCCGCACGGCAGATGTTGCGGCCGGCGGCCAAGGCGCTCCCTTGGTGCCGGCTTTTCATGCGGCGATTTGGGGTGACACAGCGCAGTCAAGAGCCGTGCTGAATATCGGCGGTATCAGCAACATCACGCTGCTGCACGCAGACGGCGCGGTTCAAGGCTTTGACTGCGGCCCTGGCAATGCGCTGATGGATTTCTGGTGCCAGCGCCACACCGGCCAGCCTTATGACAACGCTGGCGCGTGGGCGGCATCAGGTCAGGTCAACGCCGCATTGCTGGCGCAATTACTCAGCTCGCCCTATTTCGCACGCCTGCCGCCCAAAAGCACCGGACGCGACCTGTTCAACCCAACCTGGCTTGAACAGCAGTTGAGCAGCTTTGGCGCGTTGCCGGCAGCAGATGTGCAAGCCAGCCTGACGGCGCTGACCGCCCAAGCCTGCGCCCAAGATTTACGCAATCACATGCCGTCAGCCACCGACTTGCTGGTCTGTGGTGGCGGCTCGCTCAACACCGAGTTGATGCATCAGATTGGCTTGGCTTTGCCGGGGGTTCAGGTCAACTCGACCCAAGCCCACGGCCTGCCGCCGCTGCAGGTGGAGGCTACGGCGTTTGCGTGGCTGGCACAAGCCTTTGTGCACAACAAACCGGGCAATGTCGTCGCAGTCACCG
>JASDRC010000035.1:49752-53930 GCA_041442125.1 Polaromonas sp.
TGGCTGGCACAAGCCTTTGTGCACAACAAACCGGGCAATGTCGTCGCAGTCACCGGCGCCAAAGATCCACGGGTGTTGGGTGCGCTTTATAAAGCGCCCATGCAAAAAGGCCCTTGAAAGGGCCTTTTTTATGTCGCTGCAACGCAGCCGTGAAACTCTACGCCTGAAGCTTCAAGCTGAAAAGCTGGAGCCGCAACCGCAAGAGCTGGTGGCGTTCGGGTTCTTGATGACGAACTGGGCGCCTTCAAGGTCATCTTTGTAGTCGATTTCGGCGCCGACCAAGTATTGGTAGCTCATCGCGTCGATCAACAGTGACACGCCATTTTTGGTCATGGTGGTGTCGTCTTCGTTGGTGATTTCGTCGAAGGTGAAGCCGTACTGAAAGCCAGAGCAACCGCCGCCCTGCACAAACACACGCAACTTCAGCTCTGGATTGCCTTCTTCCGCGATCAGGTCTGCCACCTTGGCGGCGGCGCTGTCGGTGAAGACAAACGGGCTGGGCATTTCGGTCTGGATATCGTTGGCAACTGCGCTCATGGAAGTCTCCTCTTTAAGTTCAGGTAAGAATAGTACAGTAAATTGATCAACCACAAGACCGTCAGGCCTACTCTCAGCGAAGCATGAAAAAAGCCGCCAGGCTTGCACCGCGGCGGCTTTCTCTGCTGTGGGCAGATCGGGAAGCGAATTAACGCTTGCTGAACTGCTTGCGGCGACGTGCTGAACGGAAACCGACCTTTTTACGCTCGACTTCACGTGCATCGCGGGTGACAAAACCAGCCTGGCTCAGAGCCGGCTTGAGGGTCGTGTCATAGTCGATCAGCGCGCGGGTGATACCGTGGCGGATTGCGCCAGCCTGGCCGGACTCGCCGCCGCCGTGAACGTTGACCATGATGTCAAACGTTTCGACGTGGTTTGTCAGAAACAGGGGTTGGCGGCAAATCATGATCGAAGTTTCGCGACCGAAGAACACGCGAATGTCGCGGTCATTGATCGTGATCTTGCCAGTGCCTTTTTTGATAAACACGCGGGCAACGCTGGATTTGCGTCGGCCGGTGCCGTTGTTCCATTCACCAATCATCTCAAGTCTCCTTAGATTTCCAACAATTTAGGTTGCTGGGCAGTGTGTGGATGCTCAGCACCGCCATACACCTTGAGTTTTTTGATCATCGCGTAACCAAGCGGGCCCTTAGGCAGCATGCCTTTGACGGCTTTTTCCAAGGCACGGCCTGGGAATTTGGTTTGCATGTCGCGGAAATTGGTGGCAGAGATGCCGCCTGGATAACCGGAATGGCGATAGTAAATTTTGTCAGTCGACTTGGCGCCGGTGACGCGCAGTTGCGCTGCGTTGATGATGACGATGAAGTCACCGGTGTCGACGTGAGGCGTGTAAATGGCCTTGTGTTTGCCGCGTAAACGGAGAGCAACTTCGCTGGCTACTCGTCCGAGGACCTTGTCGGTCGCGTCAATCACAAACCATTCATGCACTACGTCAGCGGGTTTTGCGCTGAAAGTTTTCATGAAATACTCTTTTAAAAAGTTGGTTTGCCCGGCACACTTGTGGGCTGCGCCGGAATGGTTCCACGTCTATTCCACGGTCGGCGTTCTTCTGATGAGAACCTCTTAGGTGGGTTTCACCTGCCGGGCTTAAAGCCAAACAAGTGTCTTCCGGCGGATATGGAAACGCTGAAGAGCCTGCGATTATACGAATATTCTGGGTTTACAGGCAAATATCTGGCGATAGAACAGCTTTATGGGCTGTCAGCGGTTAGCATCTCTGCATGTTTAGCTATCGCCACGCCTTCCATGCCGGCAACCATGCTGATGTGCTCAAGCACACCACGCTGATTGCGCTGATGAAGTATTTGACCCAAAAAGACACGGCTCTGACCGTGATTGACACGCACGCCGGTGCCGGCCTCTACCGTCTGGACGGTGACTACACCGAAACCAGCGGCGAGGCGCTGGAAGGCGTGCTCAAACTCATTGCCCCACCGGCACCGCCTGCCCCTGATGCCAAGCCCCGCAAACCGGCTGTGCCCGCCGCACCCGACGTGCTGGCGCCCGCGCTGCAAGATTATTTGAACGTGCTGAAGGCGTTGAACCCACAGTTTGCGCAGACCGGCGAAGCCGCGCACCTGAAGATTTACCCCGGCTCACCTTTCATTGAGCAGCAGTTTTTGAGTGGCCGCGACAAGCTCAAGCTGTTTGAATTGCACCCCACTGATTTCAAATCGCTGTCGGGCAATATTGAGCAGCTCGGCGTTGGCCGCCAAGTGACGGTGTCGCGCGAAGACGGCTTTGAAGTGCTGAAGACCTTTTTGCCACCACCAGCCCGCCGGGCGATGGTGTTTTGCGACCCCAGCTATGAAATCAAGAGCGACTATGCCCGCGTCAGCGCTTGCATGGCCGACGCCGTCAAACGTTTTGCCACCGGCACGTATGTCGTTTGGTACCCGATCATTCCGCGCCCTGAAGCGCATGACCTGCCGCGCAAGCTCAAGACCCTGGCCGTCAAGGCGGGTCGCAGCTGGTTGAATGCCAGCCTGACGGTGAAGTCGAGCAAATTGACGACCGACGAGGCGGGTGACGTGATTCGTCCGGGTCTGCCGGCCAGCGGCATGTTTGTCATCAATCCGCCGCACACGCTGAAGGCTGACTTGCAGCTGGCCTTGCCGCAATTGGTGGCCAAGCTCGGGCAAGATCGGCACGCTTCGTTCGGACTCGAACACGGCGGTTGACACCGCCGTGAGGCGCCGCAAGCTTCAATATTTAAGCGCCGTGCTCTTACCCCAGAAGACGCGGTAAGCAAACACCGTGTAGCCGATGATCATCGGCAGCACCACCACCGCACCGGCCAAAATCACGGCCATGGACTCCGGCGCGATCGTGCCTTGCCAGACATGGATGCGGTCAATCACCAGCCACGGGAACAGGCTGTACGCCAAGCCGTAAAAGGCCAGCAAAAACACGCCGATGGTGGCACCAAAGGGAACCCACGCGCCGTACTCATTGCCCTGCGCCAGCCGCTCTGGCAAGCGCTTCAAACTGCGCCCGATGATGAGCAACAGAGTCAGTGTCGCCAGCGGAATCGGCAGCAGCAAAAAGATATTCGGAAAAGAGAACCATTTGTCAAAAATCGACGCACTCGCCAGCGGCGTGGCCAAAGAAATAGCCACAATACCTGCCGCCGTGAACCACAAAAACTGCCACGCGCCCATTGCACGGCTTTGAGCTGCAGCGGTCCCACCGTTTTGATGATGAGCCAACCGGCGCCCAACAGGCAATAAGCCGCCACCAGCGCCAGACCAATCGCCGCGCTGAACAGCATGGACCCGATGTCGCTGGCGAAGCCCGTCACCAGCGAACCCAGCATGTAACCCTGCGACCAGCCGGCCAGCAAGGAGCCCGCATAAAACGCGCGGTTCCAGGCCGGCTTGTACTGCGCCCGCGCCTTGACGCGAAAGTCAAACGCCACACCGCGCAGCGTCAAGCCAATCAGCATGAACGCCACCGGCAAATACAGCGCACCCAAAATCACGCCATGCGCCAACGGAAAGACCGTCAACAAAATACCGATGCCCAGCACCAGCCAGGATTCGTTGGCGACCCAAAAAGGGCCAATGCTGGCGATCATCGCGTCTTTGTCGTCCTCATTGGCGCGGCGCATCAGCACGCCCACGCCTAGGTCATAGCCGTCCAAAACCACATAAGCCAGCATCCCCAGATGCCTTCCATGGCCGCCACTTTGGCCGGCTGGTGCGCCAGCGTGTTGAGGCCGTGCATGTCACCGACCAAAATTTGCACTGGAATCAAAAAAGCAGCGAGATAAACCCCTGTCCGCAAAGCCGCCCGGACATCGGCGCCGCGGTCATTTCTGAGCCAGCAATAAGCCGACAACCCGGCCACCAAAAAAGACGCCGTCAAACCCGAAGCCAGCAGCATGTGGCTAAAGCGGTAAGGAAAAGACGGGTTAAAAATAACCTGCAACCAGCTGGTCACATGGGCCTGCCCATTGATCATCTCAAAGCCGGCCGGTGTGTGCATCCAGGAATTGAGCGCGAGAATCCAGACCGCCGACATCGTCGTGCCCGCCGCCACCAAAAAGGTGGCTGAGGTGTGCACCCGTTCACTCACCCGTTGCCGCCCGAACAGCATGATGCCGAGCATGGTGGCCTCTA
>JASDRC010000035.1:54030-74617 GCA_041442125.1 Polaromonas sp.
AGGTCAGCGCATAGGTCAGCGCAAAAATTTTGGCCCAAAACTGGTGGGCGTCCATCCAGTGCTGCTGACCGGTTTTGATGAAGCGCAGCTTGAAAAACAGCAGCACCCCGGCCAGCGAAATCGTGATCATTGAGAACAGGATGTGAAAGGTGATGTTGGCTGCGAACTGAATGCGCGCGAGCATAAAGGCGTCTAGGTGTTCCATGCGGTTTAGCCCTCGTCATTTATTTTGTAGGCTGGGGCGACGGACTCGGTCGTTCGACCGCCGAAGCTGGCCTTGACCTTGACCTTGTCCTTGATTTCCAGCAGTTTCTGCACTTTGGCGCCCCTCTTCATCAGGCTGACCAGCGTCGCTGAGTCCATCTTTTGCACCTCAGCCAGCCAGCCCGTCATGAGTTCGACCAGATCGTGCATTTGCTTCATGCGCTCTTGGGCATGGATGTCGTCTTCGGTCGACGGTTGGTCCATCAAGGCTTCGCGCAACATCGACAGCGTCGGGTCGATCTCGCGTTTTCGGCGCTCTTCAGCCAGCGTCCTGAAAATCATCCAAACATCGCCAGGCGCCTGAAAATACTCACGCCGATCACCCGGGAAATGCTGCAGTCGCACCAAATTCCAAGACAGCAACTCCATCAGCCCCATGCTGACATTGGAGCGAGAAAAGGCCAGCGCCTCACCGATGTCGTCGGCATTCAGCACCCGCGGCGACACCTACAACAAAGCGTAGATTTGCCCGACAGTGCGGCTGAAGCCCCAGCGGCTGCCCATTTCACCAAAGTGCAACACGGAACGCTGGGTCAAAGGGGCCAAGTTCATAACTTCTCCAACTTTCGGTAATTACTGAAAGTTGTGAAATTAAAGAACTTTCAGCGAAGTGGCGAATGTTTTTTAATTTGAAGGGTTGTAGGCGAAGGGCCATCAGACATCCGTCAATCGGTAAGACACCGTGCGTACTTTCCAACGGTGACTCCCCTGCCCCGAATGGTATATTTTCAAAAATGAAAAATACCTCGGCTAACGCCACTGAACCTGCGACCACCGACACCCCTGTGAGCCGCGAAGAATTGCATTTCCGGCGCATCGACATGCGCGGCTGGCGGCGCTCCGACGGCCTGTTTGAGGTCGAAGGACGCGTCACTGACCGCAAGCCCCATGAATTCAAAGTCCCCAATGGCACGAAAGTGGTTCCGCCCAACGCGGCGCTGCACGACATGGGTGTCAAACTTGTTTTTGACGACAACATGTTGGTGCACGATGTCTTTGCCTTCACCGAGGCCGCGCCATACACGGATTGCCTGACAGCTGGAGAGGCGCTGCAAACACTCAAAGGCATGCGTATCGCGGCCGGCTGGAGCGCCGAAGTGACTCGCCGTTTGGCCGGCGCCAACAGCTGCACCCACCTGATGCAACTGCTGATCCCGATGGGGACGACGGCGTTTCAGTCCCTCACGACGCTGCGCATGGACCTGCCTGATGCGCTGAACGCCGAAGGCCAGCCCACAAAGATCAACAGCTGCTTCGCCTATGCCGCCGAGCGCAGCATCGTGATGCACAAGTGGCCAGCGTTTTATACCGGCAAGTAGCAAGACCAAGACGCACCTTAAAAGACATAGCCAACGCCAAAGATCAAACTGCTGTCAGTTGGCTTGATGCCAATGGGCGGCGAGCGGTCGTAAGCCACATTGAATTGAGTGGTCAGATTCAAGCCATTGGCAATCGGAACTCGCAAGCCCAATTTGTTGGTCACCAGTGTGCTAGCGCGCTCATGGCGCCCGCCGGTCAGGTGAGTATTGTTGAAAAAAACCAGCGCGTTGTCGAAGAACTTTTGTTCATAGTTCAGGGCCAGACTCAGGGCTGGATAACTGCGCTCAGGGGCAATGTCATACTTCTCACGGACGTAGCTCACGCCCACCTCGGTTGACAATTTCGTTTGCTCGTTTTCGATGATTTGTCGACCATAACCCGTCCCCAGGGAGGTCCGCAGGCTCAAATTGGCCAGCAAATCACTCTGCGCCCGCGCATTCACAAAGACGTAGTTTTTCTGGCTTAAGAATATGTCATGTTGCGCCGCCAACAACCGCCTCGATGAAGTCGTGAAGCCAAAAGCCTTCGCCTCATTGACCGCCATGTTAATGACATAGCGCTTGTCCGGCGTTCTGGCCACCAGCTCAGCGTCAAAGTTCAGCACTTCGTCAGTGGAGTTACCTTGATTGAAAGTGCCGCCCAACGTGGCACGACCGGAATACTTGACTGAGGGATCAATGACCGGCGGGTTGAGTCGGGCCAGATCTGAGCGCATCAAGCTAACCATCGGGCTGGGCTGCTTTGGCGCCACCACCACACGCCCGTCAGGCTTTAGCACCAATTGGCCCTGCAGCTGCGTGCCGTCGGCCAGCACGATCCGAATGCCATCATCAGACCGCAACTCGACCACCTTGTCCCAAGGGATTTTGACCCGTCCAAACAACGGCGACTTCAACGTCAACAACTCGTCTTGCAAGCTGACTATCTCACCCGAAATCTGATCACCGTTGTCCAGCGTCAATTTGGCGGCGTGTGCCGCTGGGGCCAAAAAAATAGCGGCTGTTGCCAGCGCACAACCCGTCACCCCTGCACGTGAAAACTTTGTTCTGAACCTGAAAAACATGCAGCGTGCTTACCTTCATTCTTAACGGAAAGCGAAAAGGTAACACAGCCTGCCAGCACTTCACGCCTCAAAATTAATTCAAAAAGTAATCAAGCCAGTTTCAAACGTTGAATGATTTCAGATGTCGCACCAGCCTGGTTCATGGTGTAGAAATGAATCCCCGGCACGCCGGCCATGTGGAGCTGGTCACACAGGTCAGTGATGACATCTAGGCCAAAGGCCTTGATCGACTCAACATCGTCGCCATAGCCTTGCAGGCGCAACCGGATCCAGCGCGGAATCTCGGCGCCGCAAGCATCTGAAAAACGCATCAGCTGGGTTGAACTGGTGATCGGCATGATGCCTGGGACCACGGGCACTTCGACGCCTAGTTTGTAAGCGTCATCAACAAACCGAAAGTAGGCGTCGCTATTGAAAAAATACTGCGTGATGGCCGCATTGGCGCCAGCCTTGACCTTGGCGGCAAAGGCCTGCAAATCAGCCTCGGCGGATTTCGCCTGCGGATGAATCTCTGGATAAGCCGCCACTTCAATATGAAAAGCGTCACCGGTCTCGGCACGGATGAAGGCCACCAAGTCGCTGGCGTGATGGAACTCGCCACCCATGCCAAAACCGCTGGGCAAGTCACCACGCAGGGCCACCAAACGCTTCACACCCATGGCCTGCAACAGGGCCAACTGTTCACGCACGGTCGCCTTGGTCGCGCCTACGCATGAAAAATGCGACGCCGCTTCAACGCCTTCCGCCAAAATTTCTTTGACGGCGGCAAAGGTGCCCTCTTGCGTCGAGCCGCCCGCCCCAAAAGTCACAGAGCAAAACTCCGGCTGGTGCGCGTACAACTGCTGCCGCGTGACGCGCAGCTTAGCCGCCCCTTCAGGCGTCTTGGTCGGGAAAAATTCGAAACTGATCGGCAGTGTCATAGCATTCACTCAAGCATTCATGCGTTATTTTTGTCAGCGAAATTTTTCTTCTCGCGCTTCTTGCTGCGCGCCGGACCGGGCTGACCCGCGTGCGCAGCTTCGCCATCTTCATCCATGGCGTCTAACAGGCTGCGAGTCGCACTGCGCGGCACCCGCTTGACAGCCTGACGCGCAGGCGCTGCCGGCAAGGGCTTGTCTTCACCCACCGCCTCTAGGCCTTTGCGCGCCTGGATAAAAAATTCGCGGTTACCGTCGCCGCCGTCTATTGGAGAGTCGATCCAAGCCAACACCTCGAGGCCAAGTTCAGCGCAACAATCGCGCAGTCGCTGCTCCACAAAAGCAAAGTGAATCGGGTCACGCACAATGCCGCCCTTGCCAATCTGCCCCGGCTGCAACTCAAACTGCGGTTTGACCAACATCAGCAAGTCGCCACCGGGCTTGAGCAAACGCACCACCGCCGGCAACACCAACGTGAGTGAAATGAAGGACAAATCACCGGTGAGGAAGTCAAACACCGGGTCGAAGTCAGCGTCCAGCGCAGCCAACAATTTTGGATGGTCTGGCAGTGTGCCCTCGGCTTCAGCAGCATCCAGCTTGACCGTCAAGGCGCGGCTGTTGTGCTCCACCAAGTCATCAGCCGTCAGCGAACGTGCGTTGACACCTTCGATGCACACCACGCGCGCATCTGCTCGCAACGTTGGGTGCAACTGACCGTGACCGACATCGACGCCAACCACCTGCGCCGCACCGTGCTGCAACAAGCAGTCGGTGAAGCCGCCGGTGGACTGACCCACATCTAGGCAGCGCCAGCCGGTTGCAGCCAGACCGGTTTTTTTCAGCGCGCCTTCGAGCTTGAGCCCGCCACGCGAGATGAACTTGGCTTCGGTGGTGTCGGGCACGACCAACTCTGCGCCCTCTGGGATTTCATCGCCGTTCTTGGCAACTGTGCGCCAAGCCGAGTCCTCGTCGGCGCGCCATTGCACGCCCGAAGCAATCAGGCGCTGGGCCTGGGAACGGGTCGTGGCCAGGCCACGGTCGACGAGAAACAGATCAGCGCGCATAAGGCAGACAGAGTTGGTGCGCTTGACGCGCGGTTATCAATAGCGGTAAGTGTCGACTTTGTAAGGGCCGGCTTTGGAGACACCGATGTAAGCCGCTTGCTCGTCGCTGAGTTCGGACAGCACAGCACCGACTTTCATCAGGTGTAAGCGGGCGACTTTTTCGTCAAGGTGTTTCGGCAAGACGTAAACCTTGCCCACTTCGTAGTCGGCCTGTTTGGTGAACAGTTCGATCTGCGCGATGGTCTGATTGGCGAAGCTCGACGACATCACAAAGCTCGGGTGACCGGTGCCACAACCGAGGTTGACAAGGCGACCTTTGGCCAGCAGGATGATGCGTTTGCCGTCCGGGAAGATCACGTGATCGACTTGCGGCTTGATCTCGTCCCACTCGCATTTCTCGAGCGACACGACGTCGATTTCGTTGTCAAAGTGACCAATGTTGCAGACGATGGCCTGGTCTTTCATGGCTGCCATGTGCTTGTAGGTGATGACGTTTTTGTTGCCGGTGGCGGAGACAAAAATATCAGCCTTGTCAGCGGCGTATTCCATGGTCACCACTTTGTAACCTTCCATCGCCGCCTGCAAGGCGTTGATCGGGTCGATCTCGGTCACCCAGACTTGGGCGCTCAAGGCACGCAGCGCTTGGGCCGAGCCCTTGCCAACGTCACCGTAACCGGCGACCAGTGCGACCTTGCCGGCGATCATCACGTCGGTGGCGCGCTTGATGGCGTCGACCAGCGACTCGCGGCAACCGTAAAGGTTGTCGAACTTCGATTTGGTGACGGAATCATTGACGTTGATGGCGCGAATGGCCAGCGTGCCCTTGACCGACATCTCGTTCAGGCGCAGCACGCCAGTGGTGGTTTCTTCGGTCACGCCAACAATGTTTTTCAAGCGGCGGCTGTACCAAGTGCCGTCTTTGGCGAGTTGCTTTTTGATGGCGTTGAACAAGCAGATTTCTTCTTCGCTGCCCGGGTTGGCCAGCACCGAGATGTCTGTCTCTGCCTTGGTGCCGAGGTGCATCAACAAGGTGGCATCGCCGCCGTCGTCCAAAATCATGTTCGGACCTTCTTGTGGCGTGCCCTTGTCACCCTTGAATTCAAAAATGCGGTGGGTGTAATCCCAGTAGTCGTCCAGGTTTTCGCCCTTGTAGGCAAACACCGGCGTGCCTTTGACCACCAGCGCGGCGGCGGCATGGTCTTGGGTGGAGTAAATGTTGCAGCTGGCCCAACGCACATCAGCGCCCAAGGCTTGCAGGGTTTCGACCAGCACGCCGGTCTGAATTGTCATGTGCAGCGAGCCGGTGATGCGCGCGCCCTTGAGCGGCTGGGCAGCAGCGAATTCCTTGCGGATGGCCATCAGGCCAGGCATTTCGGTTTCGGCGATTTTCAGCTCTTTGCGACCCCAGTCGGCGAGCGACAGGTCAGCAATGGCAAAGTCTTGGTTGTGAATGGGTTTGACGACGGCGTTCATTGAAATTACTCCAAAGCGAGACAAGCTGGGCAAAATAGCCACGAGCATGGTGCTGAACGAGCCGAGAAAGTTTGAAAACTCACCCGGCCTGAAAAGCACATGCGGGTGAGCGTGGTTGCAAAAGAAAGTCCTGAGCCTAGACCACATGTGTGGGTTGCAACGCTCCTCAGGAGAGGCCAGATTGTACCCAACTCTCAGCCCGGCGTGGGCAAACTAAACTCCAAACCCATGCAAGCTCTATCGCACTGGCCCGTCTCTGCACGCCAACATCTCATCGGTGTCTTCACCGACATCGACGACACGCTGACGACCGACGGCGCCATCACACCGGATGCGCTGCAAGCCTTGGCCGACCTGACAGCCGCCGGCTTGCATGTCATTCCGATCACCGGCCGGCCCGTCGGTTGGAGCCAGCCGTTTGCCGCTGCTTGGCCGGTCGATGCGATCGTCGCGGAAAACGGGGCGCTGGCCTTGCATGCTGCGTCCAAGCTCTACCAGCAAGACCGGGCGACACGCCACACCAACTTCACGCGCATGCAAAGCGTGGCCGAGCGGGTGTTGCGCGAAATCCCAGGCGCCGCCCTCGCGCAAGACAGCGCCGGGCGTGAAACCGACATCGCTATTGACCACAGCGAATTCACGCAGTTATCACCGGAGCGCATTGCGCAGGTGGTACAGATCATGCAAAGCGAAGGCATGAATGCCACCGTCAGCTCTATCCATATTAATGGCTGGTTTGGGGCGCACAACAAATGGGAAGGAGCACGCTGGATCGTGCACGAACTCTTTGGGCGCGACCTGACGGCGGAGGTGGACCGCTGGGCCTACGTCGGTGACTCGACCAACGACCAGCTGATGTTCGAGGCATTTGCGCACTCGATCGGCGTCGCCAACATTCGGCGCTTTGAGGCGCAGCTCACCCACAAGCCCCGTTACATCACAGCGGCTGAGCGCGGCGCTGGATTTGCCGAAGTGGTCCGCGCGATTCTGGCGGCGCGCTGAGCCGGCCGGCAAGGCAAAATAACTGCCATGAATCACCCTCGCACCAAGACCCTCGCACTTGCCGTGCTGCTCGGACTGGCCAGCCTTGTGTTCCCCCACAGCGTGCAAGCCGCACCGCTGTTGCGCTGCAACGTGACCTATGCGGGTGCCAGTCAGTCGATTGAAGCGACGCCGGTGACCGATCCTTATCCGGTGCCATCTGTCGACATCGCCGGGCGTTTTCGTTTCAAGGCCGTGATGGTTGGCAGCGCTGCGCAGCTAGACCGCATCGTGCTCTACGCCTATTTCAATGCAAAAACAGCTGCCGGCGTGCATCCCGCCTTGATCCAGCAGGTCAACTATTTACCCCCATTCAAAGTCTCGGCAACACCCTACCCGCTCACCGGCGAGCAGCGACTGTATGCCGGCACGGCTGAGCGCGAACTGATCTACAGCTGCACGCTGGAAGGGGTTCAGCCATGAAGCGCGTTTTGGGTCGTTGGATCAGCGCTTTGCTGCCGGCATTTTTCATGGCTTGGTGTCCACTCGCTTTCAGCGCTCAAGCCCCTGAACAAGCCGGCCCGGTCAGCTTGGTCTTTGCCGGCGACATCGTGCTCGATGACACGGCCGGCGCCATGATAGCGCGGGGCGAAGACCCGTTTTCTGGCTTGGCAGATGTCTTTGCTGGCGCCGACATTCGCATCGGTAATCTGGAATGCGTGGTCGCCAGCATCGGTTCCGCCGGCAACAAGAATTACACCTTTCGGGCGCACCCGCGCACGCTGCCGGTGCTCAAGCGGCACTTTGACGCGGTTGCGCTGGCCAACAACCACTCCGGCGACTACGGCCGCGAGGCGTTTGCGCAAATGCTTGGCCTGCTCAAAGAGGCCGATTTGGCGCAGTTCGGCGGCGGCCACAACCTGTCGCAAGCGCACACACCGCTCATCATCGAACGCAAAGGCTTGCGCATTGCGTTGCTCAGTTACAGCGAGTTCATGCCGCGCAGTTTTGAGGCCGACTACAACGCGCCCGGCATCGCCTGGAGCGAGGACGAGCAAGTGGCGAGTGACATCCGCAAAGCCCGCGCTGTGCATGGCGCTCACCTGGTGATTCCGGTGATGCACTGGGGCTGGGAAAACGAGCTGACCTCGAACGACCGACAGCGCCAGTTGGCCAGGCTGATGATTGATGCCGGCGCCGACGCGGTGATTGGCGGCCACCCGCACGTCACCCAGGAAACGGCCCAGTACAGGGGCAAACCCATCATCTACAGCGTCGGCAATTTCGTCATGAAGGAAACCGACAACGCAGCGCAACGACGCGGCTGGGTGCTGCGGCTGCAGCTGGACGCCCAAGGCGTGAGCCACTTTGACACCGTGCCTGTGCAGATCGACATGGAAGGCATTCCGCAGCGCCAACGCCACACGGCCAGCCCCTGCTGGCAGCGCGGTGACACCGATGCGCGCTTGTGCACGCCTGATTAACTTTTGGCCGCTGAACGCGCCAGCACTGGCTTCAAAGCCAAACCGGTCGGCGTGCCCAGCAGCACCACGGCTTCGGGCGGCGCTGACGCGACCACACGCCCGCCAGCGTTGCCGCCGTCGGGGCCGAGGTCGATCACCCAGTCGGCTTCGGCAATCACATCCAGGTCATGCTCGATCACCACCACACTGTGGCCGCCGTTGACCAGTCGGTGCAGCACGTGGATGAGTTTTTCAACGTCGGCCATGTGCAAACCCACCGTCGGCTCGTCCAGAACATAGAGCGTGTGCGGTGCTTTCTGACCGCGTCGGGTGATGTCGTCGCGCACCTTGCTGAGTTCGGTCACCAGCTTGAGTCGCTGGGCCTCGCCGCCCGACAGCGTCGGTGACGGCTGACCGAGCGTCAGGTAGCCGAGGCCGACGTCCTTGAGCAGTTGCAGCGGGTGCGCGATGTTCGGCATCGATGCAAAGAAGACCACCGCCTCGTCGATCTCCATGCGCAGCACTTCACCAATGCTTTTGCCGCGCCAAGTGACCGCCAGCGTCTCCGGGTTGAAGCGCGCACCGTGGCAGGTTTCGCAGAGCACTTTGACGTCGGGCAAAAAGCTCATGCCGATGGTCCGCACGCCCGCGCCTTCGCAGGTCGGGCAGCGGCCTTCGCCTGTGTTGAAGGAAAAACGGTTCGCCGCGTAACCCCGCGCACGCGCTTCCAGCGTGTCGGCAAACAGCTTGCGGATGACATCCCAAAAACCAATGTACGTGGCCGGGCAGCTGCGCGGCGTTTTGCCAATCGGCGTCTGGTCGACTTCCAACACGCGGTCCACCCGGCGGTAACCGCTGATGCCGTTGCAGCCGATCCATGCCGGATGCTGGCCGGCGTCGTCGGCGTCGCGGCCGGCCTTGGTGCTGCGCTGCTGAACCGCCGCCTGCACATTGGCCAGCAACACGTCGCGCGCAAGGGTCGACTTGCCCGAACCGGAGACACCGGTGACAGCCACCAAACGGTTCAGCGGCACGGCCACCGAGACGTCTTGCAGGTTGTGCAAACTGGCGCCGCTGACGGTGAGCCATGGGGTGTTCGGGTTGACGGCGACCGCGCCCACGGCCTGGTCGACCCGGTCGGCATTCGCCTCGACACTGGCCTGCGCGGCTTTGAGCTTCAAGGCTTCTGCCTTGGCTTTGGCCGTTGGTTTTTTGCTGACGACAACCACCGCGGCATCCGCCACGTCCACTTCGCCGGGACGGTGCGGCGCGGTTTCACGGCGCGCTTGCAGCGGGTGTTGGATGGCGTTTAACAGGTAACGGCCGGTGAGCGATTCGGGTGCGGCCGAGACGTCGGCCACGCTGCCTTGCGCCACCACGCGGCCACCACGCGAGCCCGCGCCGGGGCCGATGTCGATGATGTGGTCGGCGCGGCGAATGGTGTCTTCGTCATGCTCGACCACCACCAGCGTGTTGCCGCGCTCGCTGAGCTTGCCGAGCGCACGCAGCAAAATCTGGTTGTCGCGCGGATGCAAACCAATGGTTGGCTCGTCCAGCACGTAACAGACGCCTTGCAAGTTTGAGCCCAGCTGCGCCGCCAACCGAATGCGCTGCGCTTCGCCGCCAGACAACGTGGGCGCGCCACGGTCAAGCGTGAGATACCCAAGCCCGACGTCTTGCAGAAATTCCAATCGGCTTTTGATTTCAGGCACCAAGTCGCGGGCGATTTCAGCATCGCGACCGGACAGCGTCAACTGCTCAAGCCAAGCGCGCACATCGGTGACGCTCAGACAGGCAATGTCGGTGATGGCCCAACTCTTGGTTTTTTCAGCCGCGATCAGCGCGCTGAACTGCCCCATGCGCACGGCACGCGCTTGGCTGTTCAAGCGTGTACCGTGACAGGACGCGCAAGCGGTGTCGAGCACGTCGTCGACTTCAGGCTCGGCAAAGCTTTGCTCGCGGCCTTTGTCTTTGTGGTCTTCATCGCGCACCGAATCGTCAAACACCTTGCGCTGCTCGCGCGTCAGGGCGACGCCGGTGCCGACGCAATCGGGACACCAACCATGCTTGCTGTTGTAGCTGAACAGGCGCGGGTCCAACTCGGGGTAAGACGTCGCGCAGACCGGGCAGGCGCGCTTGGTCGAAAACACTTCCAAGCGGCCGATGCCGCTGGTCGGCAAACCCTCGGCCATGGCAGCCGCCAAGCCTTCTAAGGGTGCCTGCACATGGACCACGCCCCTGCCGTGCTCCAGCGCAGTCTTCAGGGCTTGCCGCAAAGCGGCTTCGTTGGCAGGGTTGACCAGCAGGTCAGCCACTGGCAATTCGACAGTGTGTTCTTTGAAACGGTCGATGCGCGGAAAGCCGGTGGTCGGCAAAAACTCGCCGTCCACCCGCAGGTGCGAGTAGCCGCGGGGTCGGGCCCAATCGGCGAGTTCGGTGTAGACGCCTTTGCGGTTGATGACCAGCGGCGCCAGCAAACCAATGTGTTGACCGCGGAAGTTTTTGATCAGCTGCGCGGCGATGCTTTCGGCGCTTTGCGGCATCACTGCCGCGCCGTCGTGGGTGCAATGCTGGATGCCGAGCTTGACGTAGAGCAAGCGTAAAAAATGCCAGACTTCGGTCGTCGTGCCGACCGTCGACTTGCGGCCGCCGCGCGACAAGCGCTGCTCAATCGCCACCGTCGGCGGAATGCCGTAGACGGCGTCCACCTCCGGCCGACCGGCCGGTTGCACGATGCTGCGCGCATAGGCGTTGAGCGACTCCAGATAGCGCCGTTGCCCTTCGTTGAACAAGATGTCAAACGCCAGCGTCGACTTGCCCGAACCGGAAACACCCGTCACCACATTGAACTTGCCGCGCGGAATCTCGACCGACAAGCTTTTCAGGTTGTTCTCTCTGGCATTGACGATCTGAATCATGTTGGACGCAGCCGGCCGCGTGACCCAGGCTTTGGGCTTGGACTCTTCAACCGCATGCACGCTGCCCATGGCCTCTTCGTACTCGCGCAAGGCCTTGGCGGTATGCGATGTCGGGTGTTCGCGCACGGCTTCGGGCGTGCCCTCAGCCACCAACCAGCCGCCGGCTTCGCCGCCTTCAGGGCCGAGGTCAATCAACCAGTCGGCCGAGCGGATGACGTCGAGGTTGTGCTCGATGACGATCAGCGAATGGCCGGCTTCGATGAGTTTTCGCAGCGCACGCATCAGCTTGGCGATGTCGTCAAAGTGCAAGCCGGTGGTCGGCTCGTCCAGCAAAAAGAGGGTGCCGCGGTGCGCGCGCAGCGCCAGCGGCTGGCGGCTCAGGCTGGCGAGGGTCGGCTTGGCTTTGGCGCTGTTGGCGCCTTTGGCCCCTTTTGCACTGTTGCCAGCCAAAAACCCGGCGAGCTTCAAGCGCTGCGCCTCGCCACCCGACAACGTCGGCACCGGCTGACCCAGCTTGACGTACTCCAGCCCGACGTCAACGATCGGTTGCAGCGCACGAATCACTTCCCGATCATAGGCAAACAGTTGGCTGGCCTCACTCACCGTCAGCGCCAGCACATCGGCCACATTCATCACCGCGACACGGCCATCCGGATATCGCCGTTCAATCGTCACCTCCAGAATTTCGGGTCGGTAGCGTTGGCCGTCGCAGTCCGGGCAGCGCAAATAAACGTCGCTCAAGAACTGCATCTCAACGTGCTCAAAGCCAGAACCGCCGCAGGTCGGGCAGCGGCCATCGCCGCTGTTGAAGCTGAACTTGGAGGCGGTGTAACTGCGTTCACGGCTCAGTGGCGACACCGCGAACAACTCGCGTACAGCGTCCCAGGCACCGACATAGCTGGCTGGATTGGAACGCGCGGTTTTGCCAATCGGCGACTGGTCAACAAAAACCACATCGCTCAAATGATCAGCGCCCATCAAACGGTCGTGCTCGCCGGGTGTTTCGGTGGCTTTGCCAAACTGACGTAGCAAGGCCGGCGCCAGAATGTCTTGCATCAAGGTCGACTTGCCGGAGCCGCTGACGCCGGTGACCACCACCAAGCGTTGCAAGGGAAAATCAACGCTGATGTTTTTCAGGTTGTGGTCGCGGGCGCCTTCCAAAATCAGGCGCGGCGTGTTGTCGGTGACGGCACGCTTGAAGCCCATGCCGACCCGCTTGCGCGAACCGAGGTAATCGCCGGTCAAGGTGTCGGCATGGCGCAGGTCTTCGGGTGTGCCATCAAAGACAATTTGACCGCCCTTCTCACCCGGCCCCGGCCCCATGTCGATCATCCGGTCAGCGGCCAGCATCACGGCCGGGTCGTGTTCGACCACGACCAGCGTGTTGCCGGCGTCGCGCAGCCGGTGCATGGCTTGCGTGATGCGGTGCATGTCGCGTGGGTGCAGGCCGATCGACGGCTCATCCAGCACGAACAGCGTGTTCACCAAGGAGGTGCCCAAGGCCGTGGTCAGGTTGATACGCTGCACCTCGCCACCCGACAGCGTGCGGCTCTGCCGGTCGAGCGTCAGATAGCCAATGCCGACGTCGCACAAATATTTGAGGCGTTGGTGAATTTCTTCGAACAACAATTTCAGCGCTTGGCGGTCTGATTCGTCGGCCAGCGTGGTCGGCCCAATCTGCGTGAAAAAGTCGCGCAGTTTGTCAATCGGCAAGTGCATCAAATCGTGCAGCGACAGCCCTGGCATGGCTTCGAGTTGCGCCCGCGTCCATCCGGCACCGACTGGCATGAAACGCGTTGCCGCCGGCAACACGGCATCGGCCGCCACTTTGGAACCCAAACGCCAGAGCAAGGCCTCGGTCTTCAAGCGCGCGCCGCCGCAACTTTCGCAGGGCGTGTAGCTGCGGTACTTCGACAGCAGCACGCGGATGTGCATTTTGTAAGCCTTGCTTTCAAGGTATTCAAAAAAGCGTTTGATGCCGAACCAGTGTTGGTTCCACTGACCGTTCCAGCTGGGCGAACCGTTGATGACCCACTCTTTTTGGTCCGGCGTGAGTTTGTACCAAGGCGTGTCGCGCGGAATACCGGCAGCTTCGGCGTGGCGCAGCAAGTCGTCTTGGGCTTCTTTCCAGGCCGGCGTTTGCATCACCTTGATGGCGCCGGAGCGAAGGGTCAGCTTGTCGTTCGGAATCACCAGACCGTAGTCAACGCCGATGACCCGGCCGAAACCCCGGCAGGTGTCGCAAGCCCCCATGGCTGAGTTGAAGGAAAACAGCGATGGCGTCGGATCTGCGTAGCGCAGGTCGCTGGCCGGGCAATGCAGACCACTCGAAAACCTGAACATAACCTCCACGCTTGGCTCTGCTTGGGTCTGCCCTGCGCTGTCAGGCTTCATCAGATACACATTCAAACGCCCGCCGCGCTTGAGGGCCATTTCAATGGCTTCGATGACCCGAACTTTTTCGGTGGTGTGCAACCGAAAACGGTCTGCCACCACATCCAAAATTTTGCGAACGCCCGCCAGCGTGGCCATGTCGCGCTCGGCATGAACGCGGGTGAAACCGCTGGCTGAGAGCCACTGCGCGACTTCTTCTGCGCTGGTGTTGGCGGGCAACTCGACCGGGAAGGTCATCACCACGCGCGGGTCAGCATCTTTGGTCAGGGCCATCAACTCGGCATAAATCGACTCCGGCGTGTCGTGCCGCACCGGCTGAGCGGTTTGCTGGTCAAAGAGTTGCGTGGCGCGGGCGTAGAGCAGCTTCAGGTGATCATTCAACTCGGTCATGGTGCCGACTGTCGAGCGTGAGCTGCGCACCGGGTTGGTCTGGTCAATCGCGATGGCCGGCGGCACGCCTTCGACCTTGTCGACCGCCGGCTTGTCCATGCGGTCCAGAAACTGCCGCGCGTAGGCGGAGAAGGTTTCGACGTAGCGGCGCTGGCCTTCGGCAAACAGTGTGTCAAACACCAAGGACGACTTGCCCGACCCACTGGGCCCGGTGACCACCGTCAACTCGCCTGTGCGGATGTCCAGGCCGATGTTTTTGAGGTTGTGCTGGCGTGCGCCACGAATGCGGATGATGCCTTGGGACATGAGGGAGCGATCTTTGCGGATGAGGCAAACATTCTAGGCACGGCCAGAATCGAAGGTCGCCGAATGGTCATTCGCACAAATCGCAAAGCGCTGGCGGGCTTAGGCATCATCTTCTTCGCCTTCGGGGACACCGTATTCACTGTCGAGCTTGTTCATGTAGCGGGCGTAGTACCAGATGGTCAGGCTATACACCACCAATGCGCCTTGGGCCGCGACCCAGAACGAGAACGGCCAGCCGAAAAAGTTGAAATTGAGGTCTCTTGCAAAGTAGACCAGCACGAACGTGACGAGAAACCAGAGGCTCAATAAAAGAGCCGTGATGCGCGAATTTTTTCGCCAATAGTCATGGTGTCTTGCAGTGAGTTTCATGGCCGGCCTCCTTGTTTCAATGATTCAAACTCAGCTCAATTTTTCGGCATGCAATCCCGTCTCGCGCTCAAGCTGAGCCGCAAACTTGGGTTCAAACCCCTTCAGGTGACGGATCACTGCCAGCGCCTCGTCGGCTTGCGTCAGGTCTGCATGAACCCGAGCCAGCTGGTACCAGCCAAAGGGGCTCATGGGTTGAAGCTGGGTGTTGCGTTTGAGGGCGACGATGGCATCTTCAAGCCGCCCTTGCCGGACCAGCACCAAACCGAGGCCGTACCAAGCCCGGTCCATCGCGGCCTCGATCGCAATAGCAGCCCGAAAGCCGCGTTCGGCATCGTCAAGACGGCCCAGTTCTTCGCCAACAAAAGCTTGGTTGAAATGGGCATTCGAGGACGCTGGGGAGAGTTCGGTAACCCGGTCAAAATAAGTCAAGGCCAACGGCAAGTTGCCACCGCGCATGGCGCTAAACGCCATGCCATTCAAGGTCAGCAAGTCGTTCGGCGAACGCAGCAGAATTGTCTGAAAAATCTGGCTTGCGGTTCCGGGCATCCCCAGTAACAAGCTCATTTTGGCGCAAGAATGCAGCACCAAAAGCGCCAGCCAGCCGATACGCGGCACAGTAGCTGGGGCGGCTTTCACGTTCACTGACACACCTTGATGCCGATCTGCAGGCACAGGTCAATTTTGGCAACAACAACCAGTGCCCATGCGACGAAGAGCCAACTTGCGGCGGCCAGCGGAATGTGCTTGTCCAGAATCTGTTTGGGGCTGATGCGGCGCGTCAGCCAGAGCACAGGCTTGGACGCCACATCGAGCAATTGCCAGAACACGTTGGTCTGCCGCTGGTTGCCAGCCAAAAGACCCAACAACAATCGCCCCACAATGAACAGCCATGCCAGCTCAATCAGGCTCTTCACAACAACCAAGGTCAGCAACACGTCAAGCCAGTCTTTCTAGGTGAATGTCGGTTCAAGCGCAACGCTGTTGACCACCGAATATGCAAGATTGATTGAACCCAAGTCAAGACGGATTCAATCAGGTCGACGTCGGGCCGGAACTTGACCGGCGGATCCCCACACCGACTCGGGCTGCACCGTCCCACGCATCGCCCTCAAACCAAGCATCACCCAACAGGTAATCCCGCAGCATTGGAAGCGAGTCAAGCCCCCAGAACACTTTGCCGTCGACCACCAAGGCCGGCACGCCGAAAATGCCTAAAGCGATCGCCTCTTTTGAATGGGCCATGAGCTGCGCTTTGACGCGCTCGCTGCCGGGGTCCTGCACCGGCGACAGTTGCGCCGTCAATACCGCCAGCCTGGCCGCATCGGCAGCGTCAGCACCGCCCGTCCAGACATGGCGAAAAATAGTCTCGCAGGCGTAGCGGTTGGGTGTCCCAGCCTCATCGCAGGCTGTCGCTAAGCGCAACAGCCCCAAGGGGTTGAAGGGGTGGGCCAACGGCATGTCCAAAGGCAGTCCCTGCTGGCTTGCCAACCACATCACCTGCCGATAAGTCCAGTCGCGCTTGGGCGTGATTTCTGCGGGACCCAGCTGACCATGGTGCTTCAGCAGACTGGCCAACAACACGGGCTTGAAGCTGAGGCTGTAGCTCAGACCCCGCAGGGCATCCGTCAAACGCTCAAAGGCCAGATACGCATACGGAGAGATGAAGTCGAGGTAAAAAACGATCGGCTTCAACTGACCAGACGAAGTCCGCTGAGCGTTGGAGGGCGTTGGTGAATTCATACATCATTGTTGCACCTTGATGATCCTTGATGCGTCTGACACAATGAAATTTGACACCCATGCTTGAACCAGCGTTAAGCCCAGACACCATGAATGATGACCTGAACTTGTTGACCACGCCCCTGCAGGCGCTGATTAAACGGCAACCCATCACGCTAGCCCCAACGGCCAGCATCCGTGCAGCCGCAGAGCTCATGCGCGCGCAACGCGTCTCGTCGCTGATGCTGGTTGAACAAGCTCAGTTGTTGGGTCTGGTCACCGACAGCGACCTTCGCAACCGCGTGGTCGCTCAGGGTTTGGACATTGAACGGCCGGTCTCCGAGATCGCCACGCTGTCACCGATGACGGTGGACGCTGACAGCCCCGCCTTTGAAGCCGTGCTGCTGATGACGCGCCACAACATTCACCACGTGCCGGTGATGTCTGGTCAACACATCGTCGGCATGCTCACTGCGACCGACCTGACTGCGCAACGCAGCACCTCGGCAGTTTTCCTTGCCAAGGACATCTACAAACAAACCACGCTTGAGGGCCTGGTGCAAATCAGCCAGCGCATCAAATGTTTGCAACAGCACTTGGCCGCCGCAAGCACCAGCGCTTACAGCACTGGCCACATCATCACGGCCATGACTGACGCCTTCACCAAACAGCTGATTCAGCTGGCGGAAGACCAACTGGGCCCAGCACCGATTGACTACGTGTGGGTGGCGGCAGGCTCACAAGCGCGCCACGAACAAACCGTCAAAACGGATCAAGACAACGGCCTGATTTTGGATGACAGCTTTGACGAGGCGGCACACGGCGAGTATTTTAGGGCCTTTTCGCGCTTTGTCTGCGACGGCTTAGACGCCTGCGGCTATGTCCACTGCCCAGGTGACATGATGGCCATGACCGACACGTGGCGCCAGCCTCGCCAGCGCTGGGCGGACTATTTCAAGCAATGGATCCACACGCCTGAACAGAAGGCGCTGATGCTGACTTGCGTGTTTTTTGATTTGCGCGTGATTCACGGTCAAACCGCACTGATCGACACGCTGCGCCACGACGTGCTTCAGCAAACCAAGGATAACAGCCTGTTTTTGGCCTACATGGTGAGCAACGCGCTCAAGCACCGTCCACCCATCGGCTTGTTTGGCCGACTCGTCACCCAGCGGGGCGGCGACTATGCTGGCAGCATCGACCTCAAGCACAACGGCATCGTCCCCTTGGTAGATTTGGCGCGGGTCTACGCACTGGCTGGCGGCATCACCGCCGCCAACACCGCTGACCGGCTGGCGCAAGCCAGCGACGCGGGCGAGGTCAGCGCGCAAGGCGCACACGACCTGCGCGACGCCTTTGAGTTTCTGGCCAAACTGCGCATCACGCACCAAGCCCTTCAGATTTCACGCGGCGAAGCGCCGAATAACTTCTTGGCACTCAAAGAGCTTTCCAACTTCGAGCGCAGCCACCTGAAAAACGCTTTTACAGTGGTCAAGACCATGCAAAACGTGTTGGGCCAGCGCTACCAATCCGGGCGTTTTTGAAACACCGTAGACGCTGACGATAGGTGGTCAGTACTTGAGACGGGCGTAGTAGGTTTTTTGCGCTGCCTCCCTCGCTTGTTTCAGCGTCGTGATGCCCATTTGCTGTAACAACGGGATCAGCCGCAACCAGACTTCAGCGGTCGCCATGGCATCACCCAACGCGGTGTGCCGGCCCCGCTGGGTGACATTTAACCTCTCGGCAATGGCTTCAAGCCGGTGTGAGCTCTGGTTTGGATGCACAACCGCCGACAGCAACAGCGTGTCGAGCACAGGGTGCTGAAACACCAGCCCCGTGGCGGCCTCCTTGAGCTGCAAAAACCGCATGTCAAAAGCCGCGTTGTGCGCCACCAGCACCGTGTCTTGGGCGAAGGCGTGGAACGCGGGCAACACCTCGCCAATGCGCGGCTTGCCGCTGAGCATCTCTTGGGTGATGCCATGAATCAAAATGGACGCCGCCGGGACTGCTCGCCCAGGGTCGACCAAATGATCAAACACCTCGTGCCGCAGCAGCTTTCCATTGACGATACGAGCCGCCCCGATCTGGATGATCTCGTCGCCACCCGTCGGGTTGAGCCCGGTCGTCTCGGTGTCAAACACCGTGTAAGACAACTCGCTCAGCAAGCGTTCGTCAAGCGCATCGGCCTGTTCGTTGTGCTGAAACAGGTCAAAGTCGTAGTACTCGGGCCGGCTGTCCGTGGGCAGCAGTTCGGTCGACGCCAACGGGTCGAGCGGGCTGGCCAAGGGCAGTAAAAAGCGAAAGAAAGCCTCTTGTCGAACCCGTTCGCGCTCGAACCACATCTGCCCGCCGTGGCGGGCCACCACATCGCGCACCGTCAGTGGCGTGCGCTGGTCGCCAAAGTGCATCGGCTCCGATTCCCAGCCCATAACGGTTTCAGTGTTGACGGCCTGCCCCGCCCAGACGAGGTCAAGCTGCGCCCAGCCATCGGCCGGCGCCAAGCGCAGCTGCAAAGACCGGACAGCGAACGCATCGCCCAGCCGGCTGGCCAAGTGGCTCAGCACCTGAATCAGAGCGTAACTGTCAGCCTTCAGCCAGAGTGCGCCGTCTACCGCCTCGGTCACCAGCGAGAGCTGGCAATGCCGCTTCATGTGAAGTTGGGCCGCGCTGACCAGGTCGGCGCCCAACATGTCTTCCATCGGCCAGCGGGTCTTCAATCCTTGGGTGGCTCGTTGCGCCAAGGCCGTGATCCGTTCACTCATGCCGGCCAGTTCGTCGCGCAGCGCGGCCAGAGCGCCTTCGCGCAGTGACGGTTCAGCGCCCGCCAGACTGAGTCGCTCGATGGCGACCTGCATATGGGACAGCGCCGAATGGCTACCCTCTGTGTGCTCTTGCAGCAGTTGGTCGCGCAGCACTGCTTCCTCGAAACTACGCGTGATGTTGTCGAGCATGAGCACGAAGCCCGACAGACGACTTCCCGGTTCAGTGTCTGCAGGCCCGGCCTGTGTGGCCGAGTCCAGCGGCTCACCGCTCCGCACGGGCGTCATTTGCACGCGCAACAGCTGGCCCGCAGCCGTGGTGGTGACAAACTGTGTCGACGGCGAGGCGGCACCGCGGGCCATGCGCTGGTGAATCGCCTCTAGCGCGTGGGTCACCAATGGGCGGTCTAAGACGGCATAAATTGAACGGCCAATGCCGATCAGTTCGGCCCCGCCGGCCAGATCGGCCGACTTGGACATGACCTGAAATTGCAGCCGTGCGCGGCGGTTGTAAAACAGGATACGGCCATCGCGGTTGCACACCACGACACTTTGTGCAAGCTCGGCCATCAGCGCCGCGAGTTGGTTTTTTTCTTGCTGCAAACGGCGACTGGCTTGGGCAACTTGCTCGGCCACGCTGTCGCGCAAGTGGTCACGCTGGGCCGCCAGCGCGTTGATCGAGATGGCCAACTGGGTGGCTTCAGGACTGCCCAGTTCACCCGGCGCCAGCAAGCCGGCACTCATCCGCTGCGGAGTTTCTGCAGTGAGCAGGACCCGAGTTTCATCGAGCAAACGGCCCGGTGACCCAGCAAAGCGCCGAAGCCAATGTCGCAACCCGACAGCCACGCTGATCAGCGCAAGCAACCAACACAAGCTGAACAAAACCCAACTCGGCCCCAACAAGTCGGCTACGTCACGCTGCTGCGCGGGCTCAAGGGTGAACCAGACCAGAGCCAGCGACACAACCAGCCAAACAGCCAGAACCAAAGCGAGGCCTGCCGTCAGCAGCAGTAATCGACGCTCAAGCCTCATGACCAACCCGCCAGAAATTCAAGGGTGTTTTGCTCCCGTCACGGATCGAAAGTAATTCACACACCACTTTTTCTCCACAACAAGATTTTCATAAAACATGCCTAGCCCGATTAGTTTAAATAATCAAAAGTACGCCCAGCTTTCAATCTACGTCT